>NZ_JAMHFY010000018.1 GCF_023897015.1 Desulfosporosinus nitroreducens
TGCCGATGCTGAAGGGCCAATTTCGCCCAGGTTCACATCCTGCGCCGCCCAGAGGTTGGCGAAATTCCTTCAGCATCTAATGAGCCAGTGAACGGGAACGTGTGAGAACGGGCAATTTCCCCTGACTTTCACAAGCCCCCCTTTATTCAAACCTTAATGCGTCTATTGGATCCATCGCAGCAGCTTTACGTGCCGGGAAGACGCCGAAGATAATCCCGATGGCGGCCGAGAAGCCAAAAGCCATCACCACTGAAGTTAAGGAAATGCTGGTATCCATTGACAAGGCCTTCCCCGCCAGGCTCGCTCCTCCATAGCCGAGGGCGATACCTATACCACCTCCCAAGATACTAAGTACGACAGCCTCAATAAGGAACTGCAGAAGAATATCCATTCCTTTAGCCCCGATCGCTTTTCGGATACCAATCTCCCGGGTTCGTTCGGTAACTGAAACAAGCATGATATTCATGATTCCAATTCCCCCGACCAGCAGGGAAATACCTGCAATTCCGCCAAGGAGCATAGTTAAGGTTTGAGTTACACTTTGCATAGTTTCCAGCATATCAGCCTGATTCTGAACCCTGAAGTCATTATCTTTACCTTCTTGGATTTTATGGGCTTTGCGCAGAGTTGCCGTAATCTCATCTTGAGCCGTTTGCATGAGATCCTCGGATGTCGCCGATACCAGAATATTACGCACCGTTTTCTTTCCGATCAAGCGTGCCTGAATAGTAGTAATTGGGGCGGTAATCATATCATCACTGCTCTGAAATCCAGTGGACCCTGTGGCAGTAGTTACCCCAATGACTTGAAACGGTACATTATTGATTTTGATAGTCTTCCCAATGATATCAGCATTGGCGTCTCCCATTAGGTTTTCTACGACGGTCGGGCCGAGTACAGCGACTCTTGCACTGCTATTCACATCTTGCTCAGTTATAAAGCGCCCGCGTGCCATCGTGACATTTTTAATAATTTCATAATCTTCTGTAGTTCCATTAATACTTGTGGAGGTGTTTCCTGACCCTATGACTACTTGGGCATTGGAACTCGTAACCGGTGCAACAGCTTTGATAGCCGTTCCTACTCTAATCTTAGACACATCAGTCATGTCTAAGCTCGCTGAACTCCCGGCCCCCCCACTAACCCCTCCCGAAAACGATTGTCCAGCACTAATTGTAAGTAAGTTCGAGCCCATGCCCTGAATCTGGGAAGTGATTGAAGCAGTGGCTCCATTGCCGATTCCGACCATAGCAATGACAGCCGCCACTCCGATAATAATCCCCAGCATCGTTAACGATGACCTGAGTTTATTTGCTCGTAAAGCCCTGAGAGAGACTCGGATACTTTCTAAGAAGTTCACTCTGCTCCTCCTTCTTCCTCGACGACTTGCGCTTGAGCCTTACGTGGATTTTTAACTATTTCGTCCCCTTCAATATGACCGTCTCGGAAACGCACAATCCGCTGGGTAAATTCTGCAATATCCGGTTCATGCGTTACAATGATAATCGTATTTCCCTGGGCATGCAGGCGCTGGAAGATCGCCATAACTTCTTCACTAGACCGACTATCTAGGTTCCCCGTTGGCTCATCCGCTAAAATAATCGATGGGTTTGTGACAAGCGCCCGAGCGATAGCAACCCTCTGTTGCTGCCCGCCAGATAATTCTTTAGGCCGGTGATGAATTCGATCGCCAAGACCAACAGATTCCAAGGCCGCAATGGCCCGAGTTCGCCTTTCTTTCCCTCCCATTCCTGCATAAAGCATAGGAAGTTCTACATTTTCTACAGCCATGGTTCGAGGAAGAAGATTAAAACCTTGGAAAACAAAGCCTATCTTACGATTGCGGATTACGGATAAATCATCACCGGTCGCCTTTGCAACATCTGTTCCATCGAGAAAATACTCTCCCTCTGTTGGTGTATCCAAGCATCCTAAAATATTCATCATCGTTGACTTGCCAGAACCGGAAGGCCCCATAATGGCTACAAACTCCCCCTCTCCAACATGCAAGTCTACTCCGCCTAACGCCGCAACTTTGATATCACCGTTTGCATAGATTTTTTTGATTCCTTTGAGATTTATCATAACATCCCTCCTGAAGTATCCGCTAAAGGCAAGTTCAACGAGGTCCCTTAACTTATCGCCACCATGAAACTGACATTACTCCTGTTAAATTGCTCATAACTAAGTCACCTATTATTTAACTTTTACTGCAGCCCCACCAGCGGGTGCACCAGCTGCACCTGCTGGTCTGGCTCCGCCGCCTAAACTAAATCCTCCCGTAGAAGCTTTATTTGTTGCAGTTGTACCAATAATAGTAATGACCTCTTGCCCTTCTGTTAAACCACTTTTGACTTCCACATTTGTTCCATCATCTAAGCCAAATTCCACTGGGATGAATTGTACATTGGCTCCGGTCTGTCCGCTGCCAGATTTTTGGACAACCTTAGGTTGAGTTTCAGACTGAGAAGACGAGTCTTCTTGTCCCGCAAGATTATCTTTTGCACCCATGGGAACCATAACGCCTTTTTCATCCCCTCTAGTTTTGACCGCCTCACTTGGCACTGTTAAAACATTCTTGGCCTCTTCTACAATGATGTCAATATTAGCATTCATTCCCGACCGAAGCTTATCACTGGCTTGTTCTACTGCCACCGTAACTTCAAACGTTGTAACATTTGAAGTAGTTGTTCCTTGAGGGGCAACTAAGCTCACAACCCCGCTGCTATGGTCATTTGGGTAGGCATCAAGAGTAATATCCACTTTCTGTCCAACTTTGACCTGAGCAATATCGGCCTGATCAATTGACGCATTCACTTCAAGACTACTCCCAGTGGTTCCTGAGGGCGTGATCGTAATTTTGGAATCATCTGTTGTATATTGGTAAAGTTGTAAATTGGAATCGATAACGATGGCATCCGTAGGCGCAACTATGGTAGCTCCTGACAATTTTGCCTCCGTACTGTCAAGTTGAGCCTGTGCTTGTGTAATACTTGCTTGAGCCGAAGCTATGTCTGCAACTGTCGGGCCGGCCTCTTGCTGTTTCACTTTATATTGAGCAGCCGTGACATCTGCTTGAGCAGCTTCTAAAGCCTTAGCCGCGCCTCCATTTTGCGCATTTTTGGCCGTTGTTAAGTCAGATAATGCATCGTTCAATGTGCTTTGAGCAGATTGTATAGACGACGTGTCTCCGCTCTGCTGCGCCTTAGCTAAAATATCACTAGCCTGTTTAACTCTCTCATTAGCCAATGTGACTTGGTTTGCCAAATAGGCCGGATCCGCATCCTGCTGTGATGTGGTTAAACTCTTCTGTACTTTTGCAAGTTCCGACAGAGCCTGAGCTTTCGTTTGTTCATTATATCCATCATAAAGGGATTGGAGCTTAGCCTCAGCGGCCGCTAAGTTGGCTTGCTGCTGCACGACATCAGCTTTAAGGTTTGTTTCATCGATCTTAGCAAGAACTTGGCCTTTTTTTACTGTATCACCGACCTTGAAATTCAGCTCAACCACCTGTCCCCTGGTCACATCTCCATTGTTGGAGAACTGTAACGGTATCGACTGAGGGTAATTAACCGTTCCAGTTGCAGTAATCACCTTGCTTACATCTCCAATTTTTGCTTTAGCTGTGATGTTAGCAGCCACTACTGGTTTAGCCGTAAACTTTTTATAACCCCAATACCCTCCTCCCAAGACCAAGACGCTTAAAACCCCTATGGACACCCATTTTTTGTTCATGCTCTCTCTCCTCTTTTTATGTACTTAAACAGTGGTTTTCTACTCAACTGAGTTTTAACTTAACTATTCAGGGGCACTCCGCCAGAAGTTTTCGATAGATGTCTATTACTTACTGGATAAAATTCCTAATCAGGATATCACAGTGTTATGATCAAACAACGATAAACTTCTTAAGATCTTGTCAGGATTAGCTGAGTTTTTGCTGAGTCTTCTCATTCTGGTTTATGGGTAATAAAATCCTAAAACAGCTTCCTGCACCAAGTTTACTTTTTACTTGAATTGAGCCACCATGAGCATGGATAAATTCTTTAGCAATCGCGAGCCCTAATCCGGTTCCACCACTTTCCCGCTCTCGAGCTTTATCTACTCGATAAAAGCGGTCAAAAATATGCTCAAGTTCTTCTTCCGGAATTCCTTCTCCAGAATCTTCAACCGTTACTTGTACCCAACTATTAAACTTCAAATTCTCCTTCTTTTTAAAGACCCTTGGCTTCACTTCTTTTGGTTCTTCGGATTCTTTGCCTTCCTCCAGTTTTTCGAGCTTGTCTATCTTTTCCCCTTTACGACGGAAGACATCTCGTAAACGATGAGCCCCGTCGGCGCCCATCCCCTCTTCAACAAGCCTTTCTTGCTCTGTCAAGACCAAGCGAAGAGTTCCACCAGGCGGAGTATGTAAAAGAGCATTCCCTATCAAGTTGACAAAGACTTGAGTTAAACGATCCGGATCGCCAATAATTTCAGGTACATCTCCCAAAATTTCAGTGTGCAACTTCCGCTCCTCGAATTCAATCGCAAATTGCTCTGTAATCCGTTCCACTAACTTTCTTAGATTTACAGGTTTTAGAGCCATCGGTAATTTTCCGGCTTCCGCAAGATTTAACTGTTGGAGATCCCTGACTAAACGAATCAGTCTCAAAGTTTCATCCTGAATAGGAAGAATCGTTTCCGGAGTTGAAGGCAGAACCCCTTCTTGGATCGATTCCAGTTTTCCAAGGATAACCGAAAGTGGAGTTCGCAATTCATGGGCAATATCTGCCACCATGTTACGCCTCACTTCCTCATTGCGAGACAATTGTTCAGTCATTCGGTTAAAGTCCTGAGCCAAGATCGCGATATCACCGTTTCCCTTCACATGAACCCGCGAAGACAAATCTCCTTTTCCTACATTCCGAACGGCTTCCATCAGATGGTTCAGAGGTTTAGTGAAATGTCGGGTCAATAACATTCCCAGGAGCAAGGCTATTATAGATGTGAGAGTTAACCCGATGAGCATAGCCTGGATAATCGAAGTTCCAATTGTTCTGGCAAGTTTATTATTAGTAATCAGAGGATTTTCCTGCCAGTAATAGCCAACTGTTTGCTCCTTCACCTTGATTTCTTCCCGTTGTTTCATGATTTTGCTACTTGAAGGAAACTGAGAGAGGGGTTTGCCAAAATCTTCATTTCGCGAGTCGACTACAACCTTGTCTTCCAGGTCAAATACCCAAAAAGGCGGGCCATCTCGGCGAGGCCTGCTAAATTTCAGATCCGACTCAGGCATAGCCCTCACGACGGGAATTCCGTCGATAAAGGTTACCAGTTTTCTTTCTGTCTCGTTTCCTTCAGTTATAGACCCAAACCTTCGTTCTGCCTCATTAATTTTCGTAACGTAGCCTTGGGCTCCATCCCAGCTGCCACGGGCTTCATAGTAGCCACTCAAAAGCCGCTTCCAACTCTCACCATAAGCTTGTTGTACATAGGTTTCAGCGTGCCCGAGCAACGCTTGGGTTGAGGTAAGGGCAATCCCCGTGAAGAAAATCGCCATAAAAAAAACCATGCCAATGAGCCCTATGATAAATTTTCGTCGTAAGGTCACAGGCCTTCACCGAACCGATACCCTACGCCAAACACAGTTTCTACATACTTTGGTTCACTGGGATTGTCCTCAATTTTCTTGCGCAAGTTTGAGACGTGGGTGTCAATAGAGCGCTCATAGTAGAGATATTCTTCCCCCATCGCTTGACGCAAGAGCTGCAGACGACTGTATACGGTACCCGGGCGTGTTGCGAGCAAATGTAAAATGTTGAATTCCGTTGGAGTCAGAAGGACCTCCTGCCCTCGTTTTAAGACTTTGTGGCTTGAGACATCCAAGCTTATCTCCCCTCGAATTATGACTGAAGAGGTACTTTCCTGCGATACTCCGGCCGAGCGCCGAAGAACAGTTTTAATTCGAGCCGCCAATTCTCGAAGGCTAAAGGGCTTGACAATATAATCATCCGCTCCAAACTCTAAGCCAAGCACGCGATCGATTTCCTCTGATTTTGCAGTGAGCATGATAATTGGAATTGTACTTGTCTCCCGCAAACGTTTACACATTTCCAGCCCGCTTATTCCTGGAAGCATCCAATCCAACAAAACGAGGTCTGGTTTTTCACGCTCGATTAGCTCCATCCCCTCAAGTCCATTGATTGCTGTTAAGACACTATATCCTTCCCGTGAGAGGTAATCTCTAACAAGGGTTAGAATTTCCGGTTCATCATCGACTAAAATGATTTTCATTTTTACCACCACTTTTCCGCTTTTATCATTAAATATAAGTATAACGGTTATATTTGAGTTGTATCTAGGGAAGATTTGAAGATTTTATGAAGATTTGGGGTCTGTGAAAGCCGGGGACACTTGCACGTTCACACACGTTTCCATTCACTGGCTCGTTGGATGATGAAGGTATTTCGCCAACCTCTGGGTAGCGCTGGATGTGAACCTCGGCGAAATATTTCCTTCATCATCGGCACTCGCTTTATCGTGAACTCCCACTGATGTGTTCTCTTTGCAAGTGTCCCCCTGCTTTCTGGTCGACTAGGATAGAGACAGGGGGACGTTTTAGGTTGATTTGGGGTCTTTAGAAAGTCGGGGGGACACTTGCACGTTCACACAAGTTCCCGTTCACTTGCTCATTGGATGATGAAGGTATTTCGCCAACCTCTGGGTAGCGCTGGATGTGAACCTCGGCGAAATATTTCCTTCATCATCGGCACTCGCTTTATCGTGAACTCCCACTGATGTGTTCTCTTTGCAAGGTGTCCCCCTGCTTTCTGGTCGACTAGGATAGAGACGGGGGGACGTTTTAGGTTGATTTGGGGGCTTGGAAAGTCAGGGGACACTTACTTTTTTGGTCGATTATAAATACGATACCCTCGCTTAAGCTTTCTTAAACGAGGGTATCGTATTACTTCTTTAATTCCATTCGTTCTGTCAGGAGTTCCAAACTGTATGACAATTCGTTGCGTTCCCGATCTGTGTAACCTGTGAGCACTTCACTTAAGAATTTATGTCGTTCGGCGATCACTGCTTCCAGTGCTGCCTTCCCCTTAGATAATAAATGCAGTCTGACTATCCTTCGGTCCTTGTCGTCTCGAACACGTTCGACAAGCTTAACCAGTTCCATTCTGTCTGCTAGATCGGTTGCTGTGCTGCAAGCCACAAACAAGCTCTTACATAATTCACCCATCGTTTGAGGCCCATATTCTTGAATGCTTATAAGTGCATTGAACTGAAGTTCAGATATTTCCAAGTCTTGTAGAACCGCTCGACCACGTTCAAATAAAATAGTATTAGCACGTCTCAAAAATTGCTCTAAGCGTTTTGTTAATTCTCCGTTTGGTATCGCCATTCACACCCTCATTTCCCAAATATTATAACAATTCTATATTATCATAAATCTTAGCCTTGTCCATCAAAATGAAACAACATGAACAAAAAAATTGCATAAAAAAACGAGGAATGGTTCTTAGTCAATTATTGAACTAAGAACCATTCCTCGTGCCTTGCTCAAGCTACATCTTTCTGCCAGTTTGGACAACGATCCCGCGGCAAATCCGGTATTCCGAGCCTTTCCAACTTAGGTGGAACTGGGAGGATAATTGAAAAGGTTAATTGAGCTCGGAGAATTAGGCAGGGCCTCGTTATTATTTTGACTGCTGCTGTCGTTAGAATTGTTGTTAGTATTGCTATTAGTATTATTGCTATTGTTGTTGGTATTATTGTTATTACCGCTGCTTGGTACGACTACTCCTAAGCCCGCCTTTCCGGTTCCGGTATCGGGGACAATTGGATTTGCAGTAACTGCCGACTTAACTAAACTTGCCTTGTATACTAGATTTGTCGCAGCAACGGTCCCATATTTACTGATAGGAGCCCCCTCAACACGAATCTGGACTTGCTTGATTGTGGAAAACTGAGTCAATGTATTGACTAGTCCATATAACGCTACTTCAGGGGAAACTTTAGAGTTGGGTTGCAAAAACTCTTTACTTAAATCTACAATAACCACGTTATCTTTAATCGCGATATCCCGCAGGGTGGTGACCGTGGAAACGGAGCTCTGCATGGTCTCTGTCATAATCGGCCCTTTTAACCACTGATTGACCGTCTCTCTAGCCATGCTAACAGTCTTTTGTAATGTCCGTTCTTCCTTCAGTAAGTATTTACCACTGGTATCCGGGAAATAAAGCGCAATCACCACACCCTCGCCAGCGGTTGTTGTTGCGGGAAGAGCGGTCCCCTTCTCTTCGTTCGCTCCTATCCAGTCCGCCAATGGAGTCGAGGCTCCATCCTTTTTAACTAATGTCTCCAATGTCCCACAGCCTGTCATGAGAATTAAGCTGAGGAAAATAACCCCCATAAGAATACAATTTCGAACCCGTACTTTCATACTTTTTGCCCCTTCCTCAGACAAATTTTCGGCTTTTATTAAGGTGATTTTAAACTCCACTTGCAGAAGTTTTCTATATCCTCTTTTCTAACCTATGCTTTGTCCAAAAAAATAGTACAGGTTCCTACTATAAAAAGAGCCCTTTGATCTTCTCCCAAAAGAAAAAACGAACTTTTGGCTTGCTTGTCAGAGCGTACTCTGTCTGACTTTTTCCATCTACTTGAACCGCGGTGGAATGCTCAACGTCCACAAAGCAAAGTGCAGGAAAAAGAACACACCACCAATTTGATCCTTGTCCCTCTCCGATTACCACACGCAATGCTTCATATTCCCCAGCAGGCAATACTAAGGTCCCATAGGATTTAGTCGGGAAAGGAAAATGCCCATATTCCGTGTGAACGGTATAATTCTTGTTCCAAGCTTGAATTACAGAGAGTGCAATACCCTCCATATCTGGCTGAATCTCGTTAACAATTTGCCGTGATTCTTCTAAAGACTGAGCAGCGGCCAACTGTGGTGCAACTTCTTTTAAGATTGCATCTCTAACCGCTCGCTTCAAGGCTTGGTCTTCGTCACTATCTGAATTGGCGAGGACGTGAAAACGAATTAATTGATCCGGTGTTTGCGCCAGTGATGTTTCTACATTCGCGCTTCCCACCGCAATAGGTCCCCTAAAGGTCCCAAATGTCAAAATTCCTATCATACTTATAATAATTGCACTGATAATAACTCGAGCTCTCATGCCTAAACCCCTCTTCCGAAAACATTTCTCTCTAAATACAAGCCTGTCCAGGAATGTGAAGATTTAAACAAAGTAGCATCTCTAAACAATAATATTCTTGATGGACAACACCTTTCTCGTATAAAGCACACCTGTCAGCCATAAATATGGGTATCGTGATTTTCATAGAAAGGAGCTTCTTATGCACGACATCTTTGAGATCGTCTGGATTAGTATGATAGCTGGACTGGCTACTACGCTTGGCAGCCTGCTTGTCCTCATGTTTGGCAAACCAAAAGAGCGTATCCTTGCCTCCCTTTTAGCTGGCGCCGGAGGAGTGATGTTAGCAGTCGTGAGCGTTGATTTGCTTCCGGAGGCTTGGGAGGTCGGGCCACCAATTCAAGTATGCTTAGGGTTTGTCCTCGGGCTGCTTTTCATGTATCTGGCAGACATTCGCCTCAATGTCTCCCATGACACGCTCCCTCTGTCACGGCGACAACGACTTAAAAAAACCGGCCTGCTCGTCGCTGCCGGTATTGCCTTACATGATATCCCCGAGGGGATGGCCATTGCAGTCAGTCAGGAAGCCGCTCCCGGTCTGGGGTTTTTGATTGCCTTTGGAATTACGTTACATAATCTCCCTGAAGGAATGGCTACGACAGCTCCCTTAAAAATGGCTCAAATCCGTTGGTGGAAGATCCTTCTGCTTAACATCGGAATTGCTTTTTTCACGCCCCTTGGTGCCTTGCTCGGTCTCCTCGCCTTGGAGGGTGTAAAAGATTCCCTCGCCTTCTTTCTGGCCTTTGCAGCCGGTGCCATGACCTTACTCGTTTTTGCTGAGTTGATGCCTCTATCCCGCGAACGGCACCCCCGCTACGCGTTACTCGGTGGTACAATCGGGTTCATCTTATTTGCCTTGATCAGTCTGTTGCTTCCAGCCTAATAACCTCTGGCTAGAGGGAAGAAATGGAAAAAGTCTCTATCACCAACCTATCTGCCTAAGATTAGCAGGGGCGCAACGAATAATTAATTTCGTTACGCCCCTGCTTTTAGATAAAGATTTTTTATAATCATACGATAATCCTTAAGTTAACTTTTAGTTAATCGTTGTTAACCTTTTTAAATCTTCTAAGCTTAAATATAGCTTCCACGTTACTTTAGCACCTGAGCCGCATAGTCTCCCATTGCTTTATATCCTTTGGCATTGGGATACTTATCATTAATGGTTAACCCGGTTAAATATTTCCCCTCAGTATCAAACAATGCTTTTGAAAAGTCTAAGGTTAAGATTTCCTCCTGCTGAGCGTAACCCCATTCCCATTCTCGAATCTCATTAATACTTTCACGTTCTCCAGGATACTCGATCGGCAAGGCAAGAATAGGGATAATGTGATTAGATTTAGCTTTTTCCACCATAGCTTTAATATTTGTCTGGACTTCGGTAAGGGGCACATCTTGAAGCGCATCCCCAATTCCGGCAAAGATGATGACTCTGCCGGGTTTCTCTGCAACCACATCCGTGTCAAAGCGATCAAGCAAGTCTTTCGCAGTTTGCCTTGATTTCCCCTTATTGATCACAGGGACCTGAAGAACCTCCGCCGTGCGGACAGTCCAAGAATATTCTGGGTCCAAAGGATAACCGAGCGTAAAAGAATCTCCTAAGGCAACAATCTTCGGGTTGCTTAGTGATGGATTCGTTGTTGTCGAATCAGGATTCACGGGAACAACAGGCGCCTTTCCACCTTGACCCCAAAATCCTGCAAAACCCGCAATCAAGACGATAAGGGCCAGACCAACGGCTACTTGAATCAAGCGTATCTCCAGCCGATATGTTCGCATTAAAAATTCCTCCTTCCTTTATCAAATATTCTACATCCTTGACCACTTTCCTTCTTCATTCTACATTCATTCTGACTGATCTTGTGAACGCATCATACACCAGTATGCACTTTGACGCATATTTTGGTATAAGAAAAAAGGAGGTAGCCTTATGAATTACATTATCAAGGCCCGCGAATTAGGAGAAGCCTTGTCCCAAACTCCAGAAGTTCAAGCATTAAAAGTTGCCGAGGCTTCTATTATGGCCGATCCTATGAGTAAAGAGGCATTTGTTCAATATCAAGAAAAAGAACGCGGGCTCGTAACCACTCAAATGCTTAGTAAAATTGTTCCAGAAAAGGACACCCTAGCGCTTCTCGATCTAAAAGTTCGTTTAATGAACAAACATCCTCTAATTAAAGCCTATTTTGTTCAACAGCAAAACTATGAAAAACTAATGGCTATGGTTAATTTGACCCTGACTACTGCGATGCATGGAATGCCATCTGCCAGTGACCTGCCCATTCCTGAAGAGTTTAAAGGCATGGCCCAGCAAATTCTTGACAAAATCAGTGGTGGAAACGCTATGGAGAAAATGCAAATCTCGCCTGACATGTTAAAAGGCATCAAACTCCCTCCCAATCTGTAATCATAGAAGGTGTGATTGAGTAATGAGACCCTCCGGTTATCAGGGAGCACATTTTATAAACGATATCTCGCATCCTTTGACCTTAATTGCCTTTCTTTTGGTCATTGTATTAGGGGGGTGGGTAACTATACGCGCTTGGTTCTGATGATTAGCAGAAAGGGGGAACGCCGTTATTAACAAGCATGACTGTATAGCACCGTTACCGGCGACTCCTTTTTCCTTTTCTATCTTAGTGACAAGCCCTATCCGCCGAAACCTATTGTATTGTCCTGTCAGTTCAATTATCTTTCCTTTGGCTAAAACAAAAATTCAGTTTGCTTCTATGATTGTTGCTGGTTTGGATATCTTTATAGCCTTTCTCTTTAAACGTTCTTTGGCTCATCCTCCAGACCTCTCCCGCCCTGCTCCTGAGCAATATCCTGTGACCCTAACTATGCCGCAACTAAATCAACTGATACGCTCAGCTCTTAATGGAGAAATCCCTCTGTCTTCATCACAGAGATCTGTTCCTGGGCAAGGCTTTGGTCCCGTCGGACTAGATGAACCGCTTTTCCCAGATAATCTGAGTTTCTCATTGATCATTTCAGCTCCATTTGCACCCTTCGACGGCAGCCCAGACACATCATTTAATGTCCCATTATTTGAAGTCCCAGGTGTCCCCGGCAACCTAATTATCGCAGTAAGTATACTCATTGCACAGTTTTTTATCGAACGAGCGGGGGTCGGAAATGGGGACAACAACTCAAATAGGAAGGCTGCTATAAGTCGATCCGAGGGAGGAATCTCATATGTCAATGCCCTTTAAGTCCCCATCCTATCCCGATTGTTGCCCACCCGCTTCCCCTTGTTCAAAACCACCCTTAGGCTCTAAGACTTCAGATTCTTGGAATTATACCTTTAAGCGTCTTATACCGCTTCTGGAATATCCAACTGTTGGAGTCGGCTTTCTGGCCTGTACCTTTTTCTTCTTCATTGCCTTTCTTTCAGATCCCATCTTAGCCAATGTAACCTCAATGACATTAGGGATCGTCGTAACACTAACCACATTCAGCCTGCTGATATTGATCGTATTTATTCAGGTATTATTATGAGTCAAGACAACTCTATCCTTTAAAGGAGTTATACTCTGACGAAGTTGGGTTCATTTAAATCAAGCTGAGTTTGGAACAAATTAAGGGCTGAACAAAACTACTAAATAAGTTTTGTTCAGCCCTTTAACATCGGAATTTAAATTTAGGTTAATTATAAGTCAAAAGGGTCAAGCTCTTTCTATAACTGATTGGGTCCGCCCATCGGAGGATTGGTTGGCGGAAGCGCGGGGACAGGATTTTCCGGATTTACACCCATCTGATTTAAAGATTGCAGTAACTCTGGATTCATCGGTACTTCTTCCGGAACGATCGGTGCCTTTTTCCTGCCATTCATGAAGCCTGTAATCTTACCCCAAATAGATGTTGCAGTCGCTTTCATGGGGCGTAGAAACGTCATCACTCCCATTGGATCTTTGACTTTCAGAATCAAGGGACCATTTGGAGCTTGCCCCAGCTGTGCAGGATTTTCTGCAGAAACTACGACACGGTCGTAATGATGCAGTGGAACCGGGCTTTGGAAATGAGCACGATAAACTCCATTGCCAACTTGACGCAGAGTTCCGACTAAGAACCCTGTCTTTCCTTTATCATCCACCAAATAAGCAGCATATACCCCCGGTTGTCCTGGTCCGAGAAAAGTTTGCGGTGCTGGAAGATTGGCAATCAGAAGAAAACTATTGTCCGGAGAAATGGTCGCCACCCCATTGCCATTAATCCCTTCTTGGGCAGCTTGTAAGATAAGCTGGCGCGCCTGACCTGGGTTATAGGGGATACCTTGCTGATACCCTTGTTCCGGCATATATCCCATACCCGGATTAGGTCCACCTTGTACTGGAGGCGGCCCCTGCCACTGGTTTCCTGGACCTGGTGGGTGCTTAGCTCCAATAAAGCCTCCCCTCATATTTTGGATTTGTCCATCCTTTTGGAAGAATCCACTGGCCTTAAGTCCTGAACCAAGTGTATTGCGAATCGAACCCGGAGAGTATCCCGAGCCAAATTGACCATTGGGTAATTGACCAGGGAAGCCCTGCGGTCCGATGGGCTCATAAGGATTGTTCGGCTTATCCCCAACGAACCTCACTATGCTCCCTCCTTTATTCACTTCAATGTAACTTTATATCATGATATGATAGTACGCATAGAAGGGTTCTGAAAGGAGGACACAATGCCCAATAAATTGACTCACCCGCTTGCCAAAAAAGTATCTCGCCGTAATTTCTTCCGTGGAATCGGCGGTTTTATAGCAAATCATTGGCTTCTTTCTTCAATCCCCCTTGCTGGAGCGGGAGTTCTGGGCTGGGCAGAATACGATACGCTTACTTTAAAACTCCAAAATTGGGACTTATATTATCCGAACCTGCCGGCAGCCTTAGAGGGAAAGACGATCTGCCAACTAAGCGATTTGCATCTCGAAACTTTACGAATTTCCCCTGAAAACATATATGAAAGCGTGATGGCTGAAAAACCGGACCTCCTCGTGATCACAGGAGATATCATATCTACCCGCACAGATCTGGATAAATTGGACCCCTATTTGGGTGGATTAACTGCTCCTTACGGGAATTTTGTCGTCTTGGGGAACAACGATTACAGTCACCTTTCCCGCACTCTTTTTAAACGCTATCTCCATGAATTAATAAGCATTGGATGGACTCCCTTATTGAACGATGCTGCTTTTCTCCCGAACCTCAACCTTTGGGTCATTGGAATCGATGACCCGGCAACCGCTCATGATGAAGTAGATTTAGCTTACCAAAAAGTAGTCTCTTCTCAGCAACTTGCAACTGATCCTCCCTTTCGCCTCGTCTTAGCCCATTCCACAGATTGTCTGGACGATGTAGCAAAAAACGGAGCTGATCTTCTTCTCACAGGGCATACCCATGGCGGACAAATCCGCCTGCCGGGATTCGGGCCTCTAATCACCAATACTTATTTAGGAGACCTGGGGTTTTATGAAGGCTACCATGTCATCAATGGAGTTCCCTTGTATATCAATGCGGGTATTGGAGAAAGCATGATCCCTTTGCGCTTTAATGTCCCTCCCGAAATCGCATTTTTCACCTTGCGTAAGGGGAATGCGGAGCCGAGGCATCAGACTGAATAAAATGAGGCTGGCTAAATTACACGCTCGAATAGTGAAAGCCCCACAACTCGATTGTTGTGGGGCTTTCGCACTGAAATGCCGTTACCTTTATATACTAAAAGTATGGTTGCCGATGCGTTTGATAACGGTACGGCTCTTAATCCATTGGTCTGTTGCTGTTTTTGGGTTGTAGTAAAAGATTGCTCCATTTGTTGGATCCAGACCGGATAGAGCTGCTTCGGCTGCCTTGTAGGCCTGATCATTTGGGTCTAGATGAATTTGTCGATCATTTACCGCAGTAAAGGCTCCAGATTGGTATACGATTCCTTTTATTGTTTTCGGAAAACGAGGATCCTTTAGGCGATTAAGTACAACTGCTCCGACAGCAACTTGTCCCATGAAATCTTCCCCTCTGGCTTCTCCATAGATGACACGGCTTAACAGTTCGATCTCTTGTTCGGAGACTAAACGGCCTAGCCCTCGTGAATGAATCTGGCTTTCAGAGGAGACAGCTGAATCGGCTTTTGGGGTCTCTAGTGTCTGACTGTCGTTTTTAGTTGGCGGGAGCGGGCTTATGGTTAATTTCTGAGGTAACTGATTGTCTTGGTTTACGAATATTTCGTAGGTTTTGATCTTGGAGCCGGTTGTTGGAAGTAAGTTGCTTAAATCTGCAGTGGTGTAACCCTCTTGATGAGTTTTTGCAAAAACTGGAATGCTCCGTAAAACACTTACCCACCAAGGTGTATAGGCTTTATCATCTTCTGCAGCAACTTGTTCCCTTTCTGCTGCTTTTGCTTGCGCTGAAGTTATCAAGATTTTATCGGTAAATTCCTTTACATCCATCGTCTTGAGATCTTCAGATCTCTTCTTTGTTACTGGGGTCGGAACCCATAATGATTGCCCTTCTCTGATTTGATCTGGGCTTTTTACACCGTTAAGTTTTACGAGTTGGTCAACTGTTGTTTGATACCTTTGAGCTAAATCCCAAAGGGTTTCTCCCCGCTGAACTACGATTTTCGTCGTGGCTATTGAATTAGTATTGAGCCCTTTATTTGCATTGGTAATGGTTTCGCTCCCAAGCCCTAGTACAGGATAAATATTGGCCTGCCATAAAAACAAGCACATTATCCCACATAGGACTATCGCCAAGGATTTCCGACATCGTCGGTGTGGTAATAAAATAAAAATCACCTCTTGATTATTAGACTATTTCTAGTCTTTCCCATTTGAGATGAGTTTTATAACAACGCTAAATTAAATGCTTAATAGTGGCAGAATGCTTAACTATTATTTGTCATAAGCTACTAAAGCAAACATATATTATAATGACTAAGCAAAGATAGATTAGTCTCGTCTTTTGTTTCGTCAAGCTTGGTAAGTGAGGTGAGGCTGACAAATATGAAGGCTTTTATTAAAAACCTGTTATTGTCGTTTTCTCCCCCCGAAGAAGCCCCGCTCAGCGAGGAAGAACGCCTGCTAATGGAAATCGAAGAAACTAGAGAAAAAATGGAACATGCCTGGAACCGCCTGGATTATGCAGACCCGGAATACGTAGATATTGCGGTACTCGAACTTCTGCTGGTAGAGACTCAATATGGGATTCTTAATAAACGCTATCGTTTGATGTTGGGTATAAACGATAATTCTTACTTCTTACCATCGGCTGCCAAGGCGTTATCCTCTACACTGGAGAAGAATTGCCGAAACCACGCCTTCTATGGGTCTCTACTAAATCGCATTGAAAACCCCCCAACGAAATCAGTTACTCCCCAATTGAATTCCCCGAATCCTTATCAGTCATAAAGAGCTCCGCCGAAATCGGCGGAGCTCTTTAATATCTGTTTGTTATCTAAGCCCTCTCAATATCACATCCACGATTGCCGGATGATCTATCTCCCCTATAGGTCTTGGATCGATAAAAACCCTTTGTTTACAAAACTGTTCCAGTGTTCCAATAATACAACAAGTAGCTAATTCCACATCAAGATTGGATCTTAATTCCCCTTTTTGTTTAGCAGCCTTGACCATCTCTTTGTAATATTCGATAATAACCGACTGAACCGCCATGTGATGAAGACGAATATCTTCCGAAAGGATTTTAACCTGCATAGCAATGTGCACGAACTCCATATGATCGTTCATAAATTGAGCGGTAAAGCGTGAGCAGTTCATAATCTTTTGCTCAATAGTCTCTCCCTTATCCATACTCTCTTTAAGCCCAATTCTAAATTGCTCTACACTAAATTTGAGTATTTCTTCAAATAAGCGATCTTTGCTTTCAAAGTACTCATACACTGTTCCTTTTCCGATTCCCGCCTCTTTGGCAATATACTCCATCTTTGCGCCGTCGAAGCCGTGTTTAGCAAAAACTCGGATAGCTGCTATAAGGATTTCTGTCTGTTTTTCTTCTCGCGACGCCGTGGGTACCATCTCCTTTAATCTGAAGCAATGTTCGACGCTCTTTGTTGAACCTCAATACCACATCGAGCATCGAACCTAGCCATTAAACTGAGTGCGTTGTCTGAGGTGCAGTGATTTGCTTTTGCTTTTTCTTTTCTTTTTTACGTTTTCTTGAATCCCGAATATCCTCAAAAATTGTATAAATAACGGGTACAAGCAACAGGGTTGAGACTGTCGAGAGTGCAAGTCCAAAAATTACAACGATTGCCATCGGGGCCATGGTTTCTGAACCTTCTCCAATCCCCAAAGCCATCGGTAACAGACCGAGGATAGTTGCAAGGGTGGTCATCATAATCGGCCGCAAACGAATCGGACCGGCGTTTTCGATAGCCTCTTCTCGTTCCTCTCCCCGCTCTCTGCGTTTTATAATATAATCCACCAAGACAATGGCATTACTGACGGCAATACCTACTAGGAGAATCAATCCGATAAACGAGGGCACGCTTAAGGTTGTTCGGGTAATAAACAGTCCCAACATCCCACCCGAGAATCCCATCGGCAAAGATAGAATAATCGTGAATGGGTGTAACAAGGATTCGAACTGAGATGCTAAAATCATGTAGACGAGGAGGATTGCCAGTACTAAGGCCATCCCCAAATCTGCAAAGGATTCCATTAGTTCTTTATTCTCACCCAACACTTCATACGTATACCCATCTGGGATCTGATACTCTTTTAACTTTGTTTCAATATCCGTCGTGATACTCCTCAGATCTCGATCAATAATCTGACTCGTGATATGGACTACACGGGTCTGTCCTGTACGTTCAATCTTTACAGGACCACGACCTATCTCGACTTCGGCAACTTGACTGAGGGGAACGGTAATTCCAGAAAGTGTAGGAATTGGAGTCTGACCTAAATTTTCAAGACTCGTCTTAAACGTCTCATCCCCAGTAAGAACGACATCGATCTCCGATCCTTCATAACGATAAGTTGTCGCAGTGGTTCCAGAAATCGTCCCCTTTACAGCCTGGGAAATCTGCGCAGCTGATAAACCAAATTGGGCTGCATTGGGACGATTGACTTTAACCACGACTTCCGGAACCCCGTCTGTCATACTCGTTTTAACTTCGCGGGTTCCGTCAACTGACGCAATAATAGTTTGAATATCCATTCCTATTGCCTTTAGTTGATCAAGTTCTTCTCCTTTGATAGCAATGTCAATAGGAGTTGTGGATCCACCCATTTGCATATTATCCGTGATAGTCACCTTAATCTCTGCACCAGGAATATCTTTAGTCAAAGAGCGAATCTCATCGCCCACCTCTACGACACCCCGGGTTCTGGCGTCAAGATCCACAAGCTGAATACTGAGTGAGCCCGTATTCGCCGTATCCCCTCCAAGTGAAAACCCACCGTTAGTCCCTATTTGGGTAAAGACGGTTTCGACCTCAGGGATCCCTTCCAGCTTCTCCTCAATTTTCGTCACTGTTTCTTCAGTATCTTGAAGTTTTGCCCCATCTGGCAACGTAGCGTTAATCGTTAATTGTCCAACATCTGACTCCGGCATGAATTCAGCCCCTAGGCTAAGTACGGATGCAGACGAAAGAACAAACACCACTGTTGCTGTCGCCATTACCGTCTTTCGATGATGCAAGGCATAGTGAAGAAACTTCTTATATACAGCTTCAATTCGACCAAAGATCTTGTCAAACCCGTGACTAAAGCCGTCGATAAGACCTTTAATTCCGGTACGTCCCTCTGGAATATTTCCTGTCTTCATAAGTTTCGCAGAAAGCGTTGGAACTAAGGTCAGGGAAACAAGGAGGGAGGCCATCAGAGATATAGCAAAGGTCATTGCCAATTCCCTGAAAATTGTTGATACAACTCCCTCAACAAAGACGATGGGGAGAAAGACCGCAACCGTCGTCAATGTGGAGGCGAATACAGCCATTCCGACCTCAGATACCCCTTTAACAGCCGCCTCATATTTAGAGTATCCCTCCTGACGATGTCGATGAATGTTTTCCAAGGCCACGATATTATCATCCACCAGACGCCCCATGGCCAGGGTTAATCCCCCTAGAGTCATCATATTAATCGTGATCCCTGCAAAATAGAGGACCGCAAAAGTCGCCATCATAGCAATTGGAATCGCTGTCGCCGTGATAAAGGTTGTTCTAATATTATGGAAGAACATAAATACCACAATAATGGCTAAGATACCACCCATAATAGCTTCATTTTCGACCGTTTTAATGGATTGCTTGATGTCTACAGACTGGTCCATGACGACATTAACTTTTAAATCAGGGTACTCTTTGGCAAATGCTTCAACAGTGGCATTGACCTCATCAGCTACTTGAACAGTATTCGTCCCTGATTGTTTCTGAACTGCGATACTAACACTTTTCTCTCCATCTGATTTTGAAATCGCAGTGATCTCTTTATGTTCGATACCAACTTCCGCGATATCCTTTAATCTGATCTGCCCTCCACTAGGCAGAGGAATCAAAAGATCTCTTATCTCCTCAATAGATTCAAACTCACCCGTTGTTCGAATCGTCAGTTCTTGGGTTCCTTTTTGAACCTGACCTCCTGGGGAGTTAAGGTTTTCTGCACCAATGATTTGCGCTAAGGAACTAATGGTTAGGCCATATCCATTCATTTTCTCCAGGTGGGTTTTAATTTCAACCTGATCCTCATACCCGCCCACAACTGAGACTGAAGCGGCCCCGGACACCCGCTCGAGCTGAGGTTTTAACTTATCCTCCGCAATAGACTGCAACTTAGCCAGATCAGCATCGTGTCCACTTAGGGTTAGTATTACTACAGGCATTGCATCTAAATCCAGTTTCATGACCATCGGCGCCCCTGCATCCGAAGGTAACCGACTCTTAATCTGGTCAACCTTCTCCCGCATTTGAAGGGTCGCAAAGTCCATATCCGTTCCGTTTTTAAACTGTGCTATAACGATCGAGTTTCCCTCAGTTGTTGTCGAAGTAACCGTATCAATATTTTCGACGGTGGAAACGGCTCCTTCTAAGGGATTAGTAATAAGTTTCTCGATTTCTTGGGGTCCCACCCCAGTATACTGTGTCACCACGATCGAAACAGGAATTTCGATGTTCGGCAAAAGATCAATCGGCAGGCGAGTCAGCGAAATACCACCTAAAAGAATGATAACGAGCATCGCCATGATGATTGTGACTGGGCGCTTAACCGAAACTTCTGCTAGCTTCAAGACTCTTCCCCTCCCACAATCTTCACCTTGTGGCCTTCTTCAACTAGGGTTTGCCCTTTAACGATCACCGTGTCGCCCTGGTTCAACCCTTTGAGGATTTCCATGTCCACCCCCGTATCCAGGCCTGTGACAACCTCTTTAGCAACGGCTTTATCTTCTTGAACTACCCAGACAATTGTCTTTTCATTTTTGAGGACGACGGCCTCACTTTTAATCGCCATTACGTCTGCCTTCTCATCAGTAACTAGTTCGACTTTAGCAAACATGCCTGGTTTAATTAAACCGTCCGCATTCTCAATTAGAACTTTAAGAGGATACAGCTGAGTCTTCGGGTCAGCAGATGGACTAATATTATCAATCTTCCCTGCGAAGTTTTTCTCGGACACCGACGGAACCGTAACTTTTACTTCACGATTCTTATCCAGTCTGTTCACCAAATTCTCCGGAACACTAATAGTGCTATAAAGACTGTCGGCGCTCGTAAGACTCAGAGCGGCTTGGGCACTCGTTGCCGTATTTCCTACCGTTACATTGACCTGAGAGACAATCCCATCAACCGGAGCAGTTACGGTTGCATTATCTAAAGATTCGTGTGCTTGGGTAAGTTGAACCTCGACTAACTTCAAACTGCTGTCTGAAGCTTGCACACTTAATTGTTCAATCTGGCCGGCATAAGACGATTCCAGCTCCTTAAGCCCTAACTCTGCTTGGTCGAGTTGGGACTTTGATGCTGCACCAGCATCATAAAGAGCCTTTGTATTTGCTAGGGTCAGTCTGGCATCGGCAATCTTTTCTGAAGCAAGAGCCTTTGTTCTTTCCAGGGAGGTTTTTGCAGATTCCCACTGTTCTTTGCTGTTTTGGTATCGAGCTTCAGCTAACTGATAGGCATTACTTAAATCAGTTGTGTCGATAGTTAAGAGAACCTCTCCCGCATGAACTGTATCCCCTACCTTCACGTTAACGGACTCAACCTTGCCCTGAACCTTTGGAATGACAGCTACATCGGTCTCAGATGAAACCTTTCCACTCAAAATGGCAGTATTAACGAGGGCTTTATTTCCAACCATTTCTACTTCTACTGGTATGTATTTTTCTTCGACGACGGCAGCAGGTTTACTTCCACTGCACCCTGTCAGCAATCCAAATGCCAACAGCGCCACGAGCAGGATCCGGACCTTTCCCTTTTTCCAAGTTTTCTTTTCCAACGCCAATCTCCTCCACTTTACCCATATATTATCTCTAATCTTCAAAACCGACTGTTCGGTCACTTCTTAGTTATACCTTGAATACCCTTGGAAATCAAGCCTAATTACTAAATAATCTACTGAAAAATAAGAGTAACCCACCAGTTAAACTGATGGGTTGCTAATTATTTACTCAGCTGTCTGAGGCTTCCTTTTTTCGTCCTCGAATGTCCTGCCATAAGGCCATTAGTTGTTTTATACCCTCTAAGAAAACAGCAACAAAGCGCAGTGGATTCTTTCTCATTTCCTCCAGACTCACTGCCACCTCATTCACCGTTCCACCCACTTGCTCACTTGTTTGTCTCACTATGGAGGTAACCGCCTGAACATCCGATAGCAGATAAGGCAAATGAGCATTAATATCCTGTACTGTCTGCTTAGCTTCATCCGTTAGTTTCCGCACGGAGCGTATCCAAAGCATTAATTCAACGCCGATTACTCCGAAAATGATAGTAGCTACAAGAGCACACACTTCATATACCATGGCTCATCCTCCACTCTGTTGTCCTATCCCTATTATCTTTCGCTTAAATCCTTAATAGCAGTGCCATAGTCCAGATCATAAGGAGTTAACAGGTTTCTCTCACTGATCCTTTCCTTCGCCTTAAAGGACTGAATCTTGGAAGTGCCTCCTACTTCTTCACCTCCACTAATCGTATGTGCGATGGCCAGGCCACCCTCTTGCAAGGACAGGCCGGAGGCTCCGAGGACTGTCGGATGAATGACCAACCAGTAGGTCGTATCCGGAGTTAACTCAACCTGAGGAATCACTTGCACACCGAAAGTCCCCAGCGGTTCAAACGTCGAAAGCGTCCTCTCCCCTGTGTAGCTGTTAATCAGCTCGATGCTGGAGTTATTAACGCTCTGCCAATCAATTTCCCCTGAGAAATTCAATGTGAATTTCTTGTCCAGAGGAATCTCAGAGAGCTGAGCAACTTGACGATAGCTAGAATAATAATGGAGATAATTTAAAGACGGTTGTTGTGAACTGTTCGCCACGACACCCGATAGTTCACCCCAAGCTTCCCAATAATCCTTCGTACGAGCTAAAGCGAGTGCCTTGGTAGAATCTGTTAACATAAGTTCCGCCGCTTTGAGCGAGTCTGCGTGCTGGATTACCACATTGGGGCTAACCCCTACTTTATCGATCTGATTCCCTAGTGGGGAATAAAAGTGATCCACCGTCATTTTAAGAACTCCGCCATTCTCTAGCGGAAACATGCTCTGAACCGAGCCTTTGCCATAGGAGGTAGTTCCGACTATAGTCGCCTTGCCATGATCCTTGACCGCAGCAGCCAGAACCTCTGAAGCGCTGGCACTGTTTTCATTGATTAGAAAGATAATGCGTTCATCAATTTTCCAACCAGGATCCCTTGCCTCAATGGGAGAAAGAGTACTGGTCCGATCCTCTACACGTACCGCAATATCCGATCCGATAAAATAGCCCGCCAACTCAAGAGCCGAACTCAGATATCCGCCTCCGTTATTTCTCAAATCTACAATCCAGCTATCAACGTTTTGATCTTTTAACAGCTTAGCTGCAATCTCGAATTCCTCAGGTGTATCATTCCCAAATGAATTCAGATCCAGGTAGCCGATATGTCCGTCCAATATCTCCCCTGTCACAGTGGGCTCAGAAATCGCTCTGCGCTCAACTTTCAGATCTCGGGTCACTGTGCCTTGCTTTACTCTGAGTTGAACCTTACTTCCTTCAAGGCCCCGAATTAAGTTCACAGCCTCTTCCGAAGTAAGCCCCGCTAAGGATTGCCCGGCGGCACGAGTAATAAAATCTCCAGCTTCTAAGCCAACCTCTTCTGCCGGGGAGCCTGAAATGACGCTCAATACCTCTACTCCTTCAGGTACCATCTCAATATAAATCCCAATCCCCGTGAAGCTCATATTAATACTTCCGACGAACTCCTGGTATTGCTCCGGCGTAAAATACATTGTATGCGGGTCTCCCAGTCTTTTCAGCGTCTCTTCCACGGTTGGAGCGTTTAATACATCGTTAGAAACCGGCTCGACATACTGAGTTTTAATAAGAGAACGAATTTCAGTCAAGACTCCAGCGTCGGAAGCCAAGACCATCGTTGAATTACTCAGTATTAAGAGTAAGACGAGAATAATGTTTAATAGACTGTGACCGACTGCTTTTTTTCTCAAAAATCTTGCTAGCATATTATTAATAATCTCCCCTCCGAAGTTCCAGACCTCACTATGGATTATAGATTCGACACGTTACTGGAATTACCTTCGACTAGTGTTAAAAGTTCTTTCCAAGCATATAAAAATGCCCCCTATAGTCATCTCAACTAAAGAGAGCATTTTTATTCGCTGAATCGTCTATCAGAATGTTTCATTTAAATCGCCTTCCGTTTTGTAATTACATCACCTATAGTGTTTATCGTACCTTCCACATTGGTTACCGTATACTTTAGATTGTCAAGCTCTGCCCTATGAACTTGATTGTTATGCTCTATAGCCTTTACAACCATATATATCTCATCTTGTCTAGACTCTAAGTTATCCATTCTTAATTCCATTTTTGACTCTAAGTTATCCATTCTTAATTCCATTTTTGACTCTAAGTTATCCATTCTTAATTCCATTTTTGACTCTAACTTATCCATTTTTGACTCTAACCCATTCAGTTTATTGAGTATAAGCCTAAACATCTCTTTAATCTCAATCTCCATTGTTTCACCACCTTATCTTCAAAATTATACCATTCCCAAGCTGCCCCAGCAAGATAAATTGGTACTCAAAAAAAAGGAAAAGGTCACCAACAACCTTTTCCTGCATATAAAAACCTATTGGCCGTTCCTCTTATTGTCCCTGCCTCTTTGGGGTCCGGCAGTGCCACCGCGGAAATCGGCGCCTTTTCTCCTCGACCATGTATCCACCTTTTGACCATAGCCATCACGATGGAAGTTTCCTTGCTGAGGTCTGGCATTCCCCATGTTTCTGCCACCCATGCTCCTTCCCCGAGCCGGTGCGGCTTCGGTCAGGCGAACCTCGACATTGTCAGGTTCTTTGGTAATAATCTTGAGCGCTGCGGATAAAAGTGTTACTGAATCGTTTTCAGCTAGTAAATCTTCCGCGACTCCTTTATATTTCTCGATATCCTCTTCTGCAATGACACGCAAGATCTCGGTCATAGTCAGGCGTTGTTGCCCTTGGACTGCTTCTACGATGGTTGGAATAGGTTTACGAATGATTCTTCGCTTGATTACAGATTCAATCAGTCGAAGCATACCTATCTCCCGTGGAGTGACTAAGGTAATCGCTAGACCGGATTTCCCTGCCCGGCCAGTACGGCCTACGCGATGGACATAACTCTCTGGGTCTTGAGGAATATCAAAGTTAAAGACGTGAGTTACTCCGCTGATATCGAGCCCCCGGGCTGCCACATCAGTAGCGACCAAAACTTCAATAGTCCCGTCTTTAAACTGTCTCAGGACGCTGTCTCTCTTGCTTTGAGTTAAGTCGCCGTGAATGCCTTCAGCTGAATACCCACGCTTGCTCAAGGCCTCGGAAAGCTCATCAACACGACGCTTAGTTCGTGCGAACACAATCGATAAATCCGGGGATTGAATATCTAAGATACGTGATAAGACGTCGAACTTTAAACGCTCCGTGACTTCCACGTAATGTTGCTCAATATCAGAGACCGTGACACCAGTCGCTTTAATACTAATCAGCTCTGGATTCTTCATAAACCGCTGGGCAATGTTTTGAATCTGTCTGGGCATCGTTGCCGAGAAGAGCAATGTCTGGCGTTCTTCAGGAATTTCCTTTAGGATGGTTTCGATATCATCCAAAAAGCCCATATTCAGCATCTCATCCGCTTCGTCCAGAACAACGATTTTGATTTCATGAAGGCGAATTGTTTTCCTTCTCATGTGGTCCATTAAACGTCCTGGAGTCGCCACAATTATATGCGGTCTCTTCTTAAGCGCTCTAATTTGCCAATCGATTCCTTGTCCACCATAAATGGGTAAGGCATTAATTCTTTTAAACTGACCAATCTTGTTTAACTCCTCAGCCACTTGGACCGCTAATTCCCGAGTAGGTGCCAGAACAATCCCTTGAATATGTTCGGCTTGAGACACAATTCTCTCAACTAAAGGTATCCCGTAAGCAGCTGTTTTGCCTGTTCCTGTTTGGGCTTGCCCGATTAAATCTCTACCTTCCATTGCTGTAGGAATTGTCTGTTCTTGAATTGGAGTTGTTTCTTCAAACCCCATGTTGATAATTGATCGAATAACCGGTTCACTTAACGATAAGTCTGTAAATGTAGCCAATACTTTCATTCTCCTTTTTGTGTGTTATATTCTTTAAGTTTTCCAATTGCGTCCTTATCTATAACTGCGAACTATGACTGCGAAGAAAAAATATCTTATCTATCAATTAACCGCCGAAACAGAATATTCGCGATAGCGCGTGAGTTTCGCCAACGAGAGAAATAGACGCTTTATGGCACCAACTATATATTATACCATAGTTATCCATTAATAGAAAGCACATGAAAATAAAATTCTAATCTAGACATACTAAAGGACCTCCGCGTCCGGAGGTCCCAATTGCGCAAGTCAATGGTTCAATAGGGTCTTAACTGACTTACAAAATAAAATTAGCACTAATGTTTGCGAAAGTCAAGATAAATCCACAGATTTACCCCTAGATTGTGGATATGTGGATATTTTTTAGCTAAGTCCTTTTAAAAACCACTCGTAATTGCATTTTGCATTAAATAAATCAGTTTGCATTGCTTTTACTGCATTTTCTTTGACCTGATAAATATTGTTCGCATCATCCATTTCTAACTTTGAAATCATTCCTAAACCCATCCTGATTTGAGCTTCAGAAAGTGCCACTTTTTGATCTTCAAGATTCTGCTCTGCCAATTTAAGTGCACTCTGTAATTTGGAAATATCATCTATCATAGTGTAATAACTTGTTTTTAAGCTATCCTTTGCCTGGGTAAGTTTTAAGTTCGCATTAGCTAAATTATAATTTGCTTCTTTATACTCTTGAGATGACATTCCATGATCTTTTTTCTCTGAATTAAGAGCAGATTGTAAGATCACAATTTGTTGTTCCTGAATTTTGATATTATAATTACTCTCCAAAGCTGCTTTCATATCAGCATCTGTATCTTTAACAGTAAAGTCTTCATCAACTGAAGGAATACTGCCGATCACCAAGGAATTCTCCTGTTCGTTGAGCAAATCTTTTAATTTACGTTCATAAGAATCTTGTACCAATTTGGTACTTTCAAGCTTAGTTTGCAAGTCAACTAACTTAGTCCGAAAAGCATTCAAATTATTACTGGACACCATACCCAGACTCTCTTGTAATTGCATCTTGGTCAGCTGGTCTTGAGTACTATCAATACTCCTGGCAATATCTTCTAAATCTAAATTAGACTGGTTATACTTAATAAAATTACTTTCTGCAGAAAGCGTCTGATAATCATCACTCATCGAAGCTTGAAGATCGATAATAGCCAAGGCAGTAGGCAGATCAACTATACCTCTCTCGACTTGCTTCAGGGCCTCAAGCAATCCACGTTTTTGCGCATTTAAGCTTATGATTTCGGAAAGGTCACTTGCTTCCCCTCTTTCATCATTAATGTCTTCAAGATCATCCTCTAATTCTTTAATCGTTCTCTTAAGATCTGCGCTGCTAACCTTACCCTTTAGTCGTTCGTTCTGATTAATCTGTACGTTTATATTCTGTTCAGCAATAATACTTTCAATATCCTCAAAATTTATTGTTCTAGGACCTGTAATGTCAGCTAAAGCCATAAAAGGTTGTCCAAAAATTAACATGGCTGACATTAATGATACTCCAAATAGTTTCTTCATATGTAAACTTCCTTTCATGATACCTATGTGCTAATTGTAATTTACAATTTTTCAGATGTCAAATTGTAATTAGCGGTAATAGAATTGTCGGAACATTCTTTATAACGGGGTATTCTGAGGACAGGACTGCTAAGGCCCTGCCCTCAGAATACCTATTTCAATGTAGCTTGCTTTAACATTTTCCCATCCTTGATGACAATGATATCTATAGTACGGTTAGGATATTTTTCTTTAATAACCTGACTATATTTCTCCACTACTTGGTCAGCGGACAGCGCCTGCTCATTATTAATTGTAATATCAACGTTTACGGCAGGTTGTTCTCCTTCTATCACTTGAACCATAACACTTTCTATACCCTTTTCGGCTTCCAACTGCTCTTCCAAGCTCACATCACTTTCTAATTTAGTGGTAGTCGGAGGAACATTCCCTTTCGATTCTGTTCCTTGATTCGTTTGGTCTTGCACTTTTGTGTCTGGAGTTGATTTGGAACCTGAACATCCTGTTACCAAAAGAAACATTGATAATACACCAATAATCCTTAACCATTTATACTTAGCCAATGTTATATTTCCTCCTTTTCTCCACTTACCTAATAGATTTTAATATAAACATCCTCTAATGTAAGACAGGCTTTGACGTGTTTTTTTCTATAACATCAATATGCCAACTTGATAAATCGATATCTCGATCTTGTAAAGCATGCTTAAAGTTAAAGGTCCACAATATGGCCTTATACGGTTCGATGGCTATATTCTTGACATCAAATACCCCACGAGCTAACTCCTCTTGATGAGCATCAATAATAGCTAAGGGTATTTGCTCCAAATTTATTGGCTTAGCGGTAGAATTTCTGATTATAACTGTAGCTAGTAGATCGCTTTCTGTTGTAATCTTCGCCCAAAGTGGCGAGAAATCCACTTCTCCATACTTCATTAGTGGAAGTTTGGCTAATATCTCTTCCAATTCTTTCTTTTTGTCCACTGAAATACTCTCTGGTAATGCCTGGTACTGAATTTTGATATTTTTTGAACGTTTAGGCCGAACGTCAAAACACATCTGACAGCCTTCAGGAATATCCTTAGTAAAAACATTATCTGGTTTGAAGCGAACAACACAGGCCTTTGCTGAACCGCCAATAACTTCACCTATGGTTTCTCCGCTAAACGATTGCTGAGCTAGAATTTGCCTATTTGAGTCTAATAAGACTAAAGGCACATTCTTAAACTTTACTTTCTGGCTATAGCCGTTGTTAATAAAAAAGCCTACTAATAGAGCCCCATCCGTAGACGATGCGCTTGTAAAATCGATAGTAACTCGCCCTTCAGTAACGGAAGGCTCAGACATTTCTTCAGAATTCTGTTCCGATGAGTTTACTTCAAAGATGTCCTTATCCAAAAACTCAGAATCAGCTTCCTTACCTTTAAAGATCTTTGGGAATTTCAACAACATAATTTAATCCTCCAATATTCGTAAGCGATATTTCTATTTTCTCATATCCTTAATCATTTTACTACTGGAATATTCTTTAATATTTCTCCTATTTTAAACCAATGCTCATTTGCAAACATTTACATGGGTTAAAGCCAAGTCATATTTTTTCTTATCTCTATCTTGTAAAACAAGACAAAGTTAAAGGGTCCACAATATACATACCATAAACGGTTCTATCGAGGTATTATTTGATTATATACCATATTTTTTAGATTACATAATTAGATTACATAAATAGTAACTCCTTGGAATATCTTACATATTGATTTTCGGCATATTCTGTATTATTATTGAGATAGATTCTTAAGGGCAGTAGTAAACCATTTAGACAAAAATGATTGGTAACGCCGCCTTTATAGAATACACTGTATACTACATTAAGATAGGCAGTTGTGGCAACGACTGCCTATCATTTTTTTCCTTTTAATCTGAAACACGTCTATAGTTTTACCCTTAGAAATTCTAAGGGTTTTCCTTATTCCAGGTAAGTGCTATTAACAATACTATCACGGTAACATTCAGTAACGAATTGGACGCAAACCCTGCTGTCGACGACTTTACGGTTAGCCAAGCTATCGATGGTGGTGAGGGGTCGGATGTTACTCCAAGCGATGTTACTCTCGATCCTACAGGAAAAGTAGTAACATTAACCGTTGATCCAGTTGTTGCCACAGCTGTCGATCAATCAGTAGTATACAGTGTATCCTATAAAGGTGGAGATACAGTAGCCGCACCTGCATTCCTAGTTAACGGATTTGCGCTTGCTGTTACTAATGTGCAAGTGGTTTCTGATAACAACACAAAACTTACAACTGTAACAGCCTCTGTCAAAAACGCAGAAGAAGGTGCAACAGCAACAGTCACTATTTTTGCATATGATGCAGAGGGTGCATTGAAAGAAACACCAGAAATTACTGTCCCAGGAGTTGCTATTGAAGGAGATGCTATTGAAAAAGAAATTAATGTAGCAGCTCTTGTAAGTGCCGACTATGTTGCAGTAGTAACATTAGATGAAGTTACTGCTGAATTAGAGTTTACACTTGACTTTGCAGCTGTAGACGCTGCAGTTGCATCTGTAAATTTAGCGAATACAGAACCAAAACTGTGGACTGCATTACAAAACTCATTATTTACTGGTCCTAAAATTGAGTTAATAACAAAGTATCGTACTTTTTTGGGTACAACAAATGAAAAAACTACAGTGAAAGCAATTCAAGATGTAATTGATAGTGTTAATGTAGGTGAAGCTGATAAAGCTCTAATGGTACAAATCAAAGGAGCATCTACCCAAATTGAATTATTGGCTCTTTTAGAAGCTAACTTTGAAGGTGTAGTCTCTGATTTAATAAATGAATATCAAGATGCTGTCAATGCTTTAGAAGCTGGAGCTACAAAAGCAGATTTACAAGATGCAATTGATCTAATCAATGACTTTGCATTAGCAACATCAGCAGTTCAAGGACTAGTTGACGAAGAAGGTAACCTAGTAGCAGATCAAGCTGGTATCGATGCAGCTCAAGTATTAGTAGATGCATTGCCTGCAGATGTAGATCCTGACACAACTAAAGCTAATTTACAAGACGCTATTGATTCAGCTCAAGTATTACTTGATGCAGCTAACCTCGAAGCACAAGTAGTAGCAGCAACAGTTGCTGTTGAAGCACTTGTTGATGAAGAAGGCAGCCTAGTAGCAAACCAAGCTGATATAGATGCGGCTCAAGTATTAGTAGATGCATTACCTGCAGATGTAGATCCTGGCACAACTAAAGCTGATTTACAAGTCGCTATCGATTCAGCTCAAGCGTTACTTGATGCAGCTGACCTTGAAGCACAAGTAGTTGCAGCAACAGTAGCAGTTACAGCACTAGTTGACGAAGAAGGTAATCTAGTAGCAGATCAAGCCGGTATCGATGCAGCTCAAGTATTAGTTGATGCATTACCTGCAGATGTAGATCCTGACACAACTAAAGCTGATTTACAAGTCGCTATTGATTCAGCTCAAGTATTACTTGACTCAGCTGATGTAATTGCAGCGACAGCAGCAGTAAACGCGCTAGTAGACGAAGAAAATAACTTAATAGCAGACCAAGATGCCATTGATGCAGCTCAAGCATTAGTAGAGGCATTACCAGCTGATGTAGATCCTGACACAACTAAAGCTGATTTACAAGATGCTATCGATACTGCTCAAGAATTGCTTAACGTTGCAAACATCAATACAGCTATCGAAGCTAAAAATGTAGTTGCGCTACAATCAATTATTGTTGAGTATAACTTAGCTTCTTATAACAATCTTACAAATGCTCAAAGAGTTGAATTAACAGAATACATTATTGCTAATACTACAGATCCTGTAACATCAACGGTAGATTTCGAAGCAGCGATATTCACTGAGGGTGCTCCTGCTACTGGATATGTATCAGATTATCTTGCTGATATAGCAACTGTAAATAACGCTGCTTCCATTACAGCTATGAGAGATGCATTAACTGCTATTGACTATGATGTATATAATGGACTTACGTCAGTCGAAAAGTTAAATGTAGCTGAAGAAATATTAGCAATTGTAGGAGCAGAAAACTTTGTAGACTATACATTGATATCTCAAATACAAGCTGCTATTGATGCAAGCATTAACTGATAAGTTAAACGAAGCTTAAAAGTCCTTCATAAGGGTAAAAAAAGATGGTAAGCAAAGGGGGAGATTCCTTATTAGGGCTCCCCCTTGCGTCAAGACATTGGAATAAAAGCCCAATATCTTGCTAATAAGTCTTTCAGCAATGAGGGACTGAAAAATCCCTCACATAACTATGTCTAATGTATGCAGAAATATAAGGAACCTCGGTAGGACCGTGGTTCCTTATATTTTCTGCAAAAGCTTATAGCAATCTCACATGAAATTTATCTTACATACTCAAGATATGCTTTAATCATGACATTTACATAATGTCAATCTTTTTTGTGTGTTTTTCTTTAAAACGAGAAATAATTTCAATACCATCTTTATATTACTTAATAATTCGCCAAATAACAACATGAAAATTATGGACTGATCTCTCTTTGACATCGCTATCTTGAATAAAATCCTGCCATTTATAAAATATTACTCATAGAGATTAATCTAGAGGAAGAGGTGTAGTCAGTGTTAATGAGAGAGGTCATAACACTTTTTAAGAAACATTTAATTATAAATGAACGCTCGCCTGAGACATTACGCGCCTACATGATTGAACTCGAGAACTTTGCTCAATATAACGAAACTCAATATAATGGACCTGTTTATCTGGAAGAGGTCACCGTACGAGATATTGAAGAGTACCTCCATGAACTTAAGGTTAGAGGAAGTCACGCCTCACGGCGGAGCCGAATGGTCTATATCCTGCGATCGTTCTACAACTTTGCTACACGGCAGGAGCTAGTCAATAACAATGTTGCGGCGCGTGTTGACTCAGTTAAGGTACAACAATTAGAGCGAACTTTTTTAAGTGATGAGGAATTTCAGGAGTTAGTGTCTGTTATTACGAACGACCTTATAAAAGTCCTTATTTATACACTATTTATGACCGGTCTTCGGATCAAAGAGGCCTTAGATTTGACCTTACAAGACGTAGATTTTACGGCCAATGTCATTCGAGTAAAACATGGTAAAGGGAACAAGAGCCGAGTCATACCAATTGGTGATAAACTACTGCCCATTTTACGTAATTACGTTGATAAAAGTCGGCCCAACTGTGAAAGTTCCAATTTCTTTGCCACGAAGGTGTCTGGACAACTCTCTGCCAGTATGGCCAATAAAACTCTAAAACAAACTGTTTCTCAGCTTGGATGGAACAAAAAGGTCACCTGTCATGTGCTTCGCCATAGTTTCGCTAGCCATTTAGTTAGGAATAACGTTAATATCGTACGTGTTCAGAAGCTTTTAGGGCACGCGAGCTTGAAAACGACGAGTATTTATACTCATGCGACAATGGATGAGTTAGCAGAGGCCGTCAATACATTTTGAGTGACTTGCTAAATTTGATAAGGAGAATTGCTCATGTCTCAGCAAAATAGTAAACGTGCCAAGCATGAACGTGTCGGTCAAATATTAGAAATGTTACAAGCTGGCCAACCCCGTGATAAAATAGCCGACCAATTTGGCTACAGTACTTGGAAGAGCCTAGATATATATATGAGAAGACACGGATTTACATGGGACAGTCAAAGACATATCTATACCAATGCAGTGTCAGAGGTTCCACTCAAGAAAGAGTTAGCCGTCCCTATCGACCGTGATGACGATGCCCTAACCGATGTTAGCCCTGAAGAGGTCGTTCGGCTCTTTAGCACAGGGATTCTTGACGCACGCGACATAGCTAAAAAGACAGGCTTTCCTGGACATAAGGAAATGGCAAGCTATATGCTTCGCCGTGGTTATGTATGGTCTTCCACCTCTTTAAATTACATTGACTCCAATCCCTCCCCACAGAAGACAAGCTTGAATAGCTGTACCGAAGCTGAGGATAGTCTTCAGGTTATAGATAGAGTACCTACAGGCCATTCATTAAGCGAAGTCTTGATTAATGACAAGTACATATCACTTTTAGAATTCCTGTGGGAATCTCGTAATAAATTAGTTAAAGTTATCGAATCCTTGAATGATGAGGATAAGATTCAGGTCTACCCTATCCCTGGGCAAGCAAAGACTAAGAGTATCTTCTTATCGGATCGTCTTACCGATCTAATGATGGCTTTGTGCGATAAACATAATTTGAGCCAGAAACAAGGGTATGAGGCCGCTTTAGTGGAGTATTTGTCTAGGAATGGTTTTCGAGATCGAGTAGAAGAATTACTTGATGTTCGCAGGATCTAATGCAGTGAGATACATCGGAAACGCCAAAAGAGCCCTCTGTAGGGCTCGTACCCGGGGGAAGGAGCCGCTAGGCGACTTCCCTCGAGCATTTTCAACCCTTTAAATGGATTAAAGCCAAGTCATATAGTTCATGTAAACTCCTCTTAGAATTTTACAATATTAATATGCCAACTAGATAAATCAATATCCCGATCTTGTAATACAGACCCAAAGTTGAAGGTCCACAATATAGCTTTAAATGGTTCTATCGATAAGTTCTCGATATTGAATACACCCCTAGCCAACTCTTCTCGATGAGTATCAAAAAAAGCTAAGGGTATCTGCTCAAGATTTATTTGCTTATCTGAAAAGTTTCGGATTATAACAGTTGTTAGAAGATCATTTTGCACAGTTATTATGGCTTTAAGTGGTGAGAAATTTACCTCACCCTGCTTCAGTGAGGGGAGTTTTGCTAAAATCTTTTCCAGTTCCTGCTGTTGGTCTTCGCTGATATTTTCAGGCAATGACTGATATTGAATTTCAATACCTTGGGGACGTTTAGCTGGTATATCAAAACATATCTGGCAATCCGACGGAATATCTTGCCCATAAACGTTATCTCGTCGAAAACGAACAACGCAGGCCTTTTCCGAACGACCAACAACTTCGCCTATAACATCTGCACCAAAAGATTGCCGAGCCAAAACTCGCTTATCCGAATCCATTAAAACTAAAGGTACACTCTTAAATTTTACCTTTTCCCTCATTCCATTGCTAACAAAGAAGCCTACTATTAATGCTCCATTGGCTGGCGATGCGCCAGTAAAATGGAGGGTAACTTCTCCTTCATTAGGTGAAGGTAATTCATAGAACTGCTCTTCAGAATTCTGTTGTTTGTGCTCTAACGGATTTATATCAACAATATCATTCTTCGCATCCTCAGATGTTTTCTTTCCTCTAAAGATTTTAGGGAACTTCAACATAATTTAATCCTCCAATATATTAGCCACTATTTTAGAATACTCATATTTTCGATAATTTTACCACTTTAATATCCAATGATATCCAATAATATCCGAGTAATGAGAGACTTTATCTTAAAGTATTTCAAAATTCTCCAATCCAAATTGTAATTCTCTTCAAGCATAAAAGGCAAACAGCCTGACGCCCATTTGATAGAACGTAAGGCTGGAATAGCAGAGTCGGAAGCACGCAAGAGGGTTAAAAAGACTTCTTTTGGCTAGCATACAAGCATCTATTCAGAAACATCTAACAACGCTCTTTCAAATTGATTCTTCATATTGAGAGTAGGAGTGACTATATCCATAGATTGATATGTCTTTTGAATGGCACGTGCAAGTGAAGAAACACTACTAAAAGTAGTATTCGGATGTATGAGATGATCAACAATTTTATCCTTTATCTCTTTAGATAATGACAAGTACATCGGTAACTTCATTTTTTCTAACACCAAAATATACTCTAATCTATCCTTTACACTATTTAAGGTATCTAATAAATGATTCATATAATTACACTTTTCTAGTAGAACTTCTATCAATTCTTGCTCTGTTTGGTAATTCTTCTTTAATTGAACAATTTGTTCGACTACGCTTAATCTTCCTTCTTTGCCCAGATTGATATAATCCTTCTCATTTAATTCAATAAGAGCTTCATTAACCTCATCAATATCAATAGATTGGTTTATCGTTTGTAAAATTTGTTGTCGCGTAATCACAGTCTTTATCATCTTCTGCTTTACCGTTGCAGAAGATTTAAACTTTTTCTTTAGGGATCGCATTCTGAAATCACACTCTAACCGGTTATCTGAGCCAAGTGTCAGATTCTCTAACATAGGCAGTATTGAGCTAATTTCGTCCTCGCTTACTGTGCCTTTCGATTCTAGGTTTCCGAGTTTCTGGTTAAGATCTATAAATAGTTCTGACTGATCAATCGCCCCAGTAAATGTCAGATTCAAGTTGTTAAGTTGATTAATAACTTGTTCTTTATTGGATGATGCTATAGTTATCGGTATATTATTAATAGACGTTAATCTATTGTTCCTCAATACCACAATGAATCCTCCTAGTTTTGTATTTCGATTTTATTATATCATCCTTATGTTAACTCTAGCTATTAATAAGTTCAAAATTATTAATTTACTATTTTACCAAATACATGTAACTTAACTGTTCTACTTTGATTCACTCCTTTCATTTGTTTTGAAACACAAAAAGCCCCACGTTCTTTTGATTGAACGTGAGGCTTGAATTATATTTCGCAAATATATTATATATGTCTTAAAGGTCCGCAAATGCGAGTTTCTGCCAAGTAACTGCCTAATTTACATTAGGTAGCTAGTTATAAGCTTATGTATTTTGGTCCTTTCCTTGGGGGAGTATTTTGGTAAGGATTATAAGTCTAGCTGTTTCTTATGTAGTGAGATATAGAAAATAATGCAGTGAGATTCATAAATAATGTGAAGAGAATCCCTCGTAAAGAAAGATGCCCAGTCAATGTAACTATGGTACTTAATTCCTTTAGCTTCACACCATTCCTTTACAGTAATACCGCTAGCGCGGCATTCGGCAACCAGTGCTTCTTTTTCACTCTTATCCACTACAACAATACCTCCATGTAAGGTTTTCATGGGGATATTGTCTCATGAATGTATTGGGTTGACTATGCACCTGAAGATTAAGTGCTTACTTACATTCTCTTAGGTAACGCTATTTGTTCCACCGCTTACGAATTAACCTGTAGGAACTGCCTTAAAATTTATTTATTTATCCTGTAGTTTACACGGATGCACAAATATTGAAATCGTCTTATAATAAATAAAATTATTAGAGCCTTAGGCTTACACCTGCACTAATTACAGGCGAAGGTATTCGAGAACTAAGATTTACGGTCTCTTGCTGTTCCTGAAGTTTAAACCTTCTAACTCAGTAATGATAAGCAGTTTTCTTCAGCCCGTTTTGAATGCACCAAGCCTGGATACTCAATCCACTTTGGCAGCACTCTTCAATGCGGTCTCGCAACGTTGTTCTTGGGCTAAATCTCTTGCCATAACAAAACCTCCTGACTTCTAGTATTCACTGCTGTTAACAGAATTCCAAAAGACAGAAGGTTTTTTCGAGCCGCTATTTTATCCGTAAGCGCTTACGGTAAATCCCTGCGGGATTTAGGTTACACTATTTGGGTTCGATAGTTCACATTATGCCAACAAGAAGAGAGCCCTCGCCGAAGCGAAGACTCTCTTAATTAATTGTCAGAATAGTTTCCCATTGTGTGGGGGTCAGACCGAGCAGACCCCGGGGGAAGGAGCCGCTAGGCTACTTCCCTCAAGCTGGAGGCTTTTACCGAGCATTTATAGCCCAGCAGCATTCTTAATCGCAGTAATAGTAGTGAACTCAGCAGCAGGAGTTTGTGCTTGTAGCTCTACCAATTTAGTGAGAACTAAATCTGCTGCATCAATCTGTTGACTTTCTGTTAAAGCTGCAAATTCGGGGAATTCAGTTACATCTAAGGCTGTAATCATATCAGTGATATTAGCAGCTAAGTTAACATTACCTAAGAAGGTGGTACGAGCAGCAATTTGAGTTGCAATTTCAGTAGTTACATCTGTAGTAAGGGCAAACTCATCAGCTGGCGGTCCAGCAATAGCATCTCTAGCAGCTAATACTAACTCCGCAACTTCTAACTTTGCGGTAGAATTAAGGTTAATATAAGCTGTTGTTCCTTGAGCAACCGCTACTGCAGTTAATGCAGTACGCATTTCAGTAGCAGTTGTTGCATCATTAACAGCAACTAAACGAATAGCTGCATCAGCAACGCTATTTGCTGCAGTTATTACGTTGGTTTGAATGTCACCTGCATTTGCAATAGTTGCACCACCATCTACTAATGCCTTGTATTCGGTTATTAATTCAGGTCTAACGTTGGTTAATGCTAATGGTGTAGCTTGAAGCGCAACAAGGAGTTCTTGTTCAGTTGTAGCTGCTACTACAGCTGCCACAGCACTAGTTAATCCGCTACCGTTACCAGCATTAATTACGTTATTTTGGACGTCAGCTGCAGTTACAATAACTGCACCACCATCTACTAAAGTTTTGTAAGCAGCAATCAAGTCAGGATTAACAAGAGTAAGAGCTAGGTCATCAGATTGTAAAGCAGTAAGTAATCCTGCTTCTGTAGTTGCATTGTCAACAGCTATAATAGCAGTTACAACATCTAGTCTATCAAGATAACCTTCTTTAAGTGTATTTACGGCTAGATCTTCCATTCCATTTACTAAAGCTGTTGCAGTAGTAACCTTGGCAGTCGTCAATGGTCCAGTCTCAGCAGCCACTACTGCTGTTAATGCCTGAGCATTATTAACAGTATTAATGTCCACTTGAACTGCTGCTACAGTTATCTCTGTTCCATTGAGAGCTGCATCGTATGTTGCAATTAAATTAGTGTTTACGCGTGCAAACGCAGAGTTCTGAAGCGCTGCAAGTAATTGAACTTGATTTGTTGCATCCATAACTGCTGCCACTGCAATCATATCATTGATTACTAATTGTGCATCAGCTTTGTAGTCAACATCAACACCTCGTGCTGTAGCTACAGCTTGCGGTAATGCTTCTGGTAAAGCTGTTACTGCCGCTTGTGCAGCAGCAATGAATGTTACTGCAGGGGTTGCACCATTATCACCATTAGGAGTTGTAGTAAGAGTAGTCATAGCGCCTTGAGCTGCAACAACTAATGTATTGACGTCAGCATTTGATACAGTTGTATTAGCTGCATTGACGATTGCCTGAATTTCGGCTATCGTATCTGTTGCTGTAGGTACAGCATTTGCAGCATCTATATCTGTTGTATAAGCCCCAATTAAATCAACATTTGCGTTCACAAATGGTTTAGCGCTTAATAATTGGTATAATGCTACTTGGTTTACTGCGTCAGCAGCTGTATTTACTCCTGCAACGATATTGTTAACTGACAATTGTACAGAGTTGATTCTGGCTTGAAGTAATGTTCTTGTGTCTGAAGCTGGTAAAGCAGTTACAAGCACTTGAGATGCTGCTAAATCTGCTTCTAGTAAACTACCTTCAGCTAAAACAACTGCGTCAGTAGCTGCTTGAAGAGCAACAACAGCAGGATCCTGGTAGTTAACTGTCTCAGTGTATGTTACTCCATCATATACAAATAAAACAACATTATCACCATGTACTAATGCTGTTTCAAGAGTAATTTCTACAGGAGCTGCAACACCTTCAAAAGTTACTGAAATCGTAGTACTGTTAATAGCACTTACACTAGCAACAACCAGTCCCTGTGCATCTCCAGGTTCACCCGTACCATCCCAGATTGGCCCTGTCTTTGGTGCTTGATTAGCTGTTTCGAACTGTACTAATGTCTGACCTTCACTAGCTAAGTAATCGTCAACGTTAACAGAACTACCGTCATCGTTTAAGTCAATGAAAATTCCATTAGCAACATTTTGCAGTAAATAGGTTCTGAAGGATTGATTATAATTTTCATCACTATAGGTTCTGTCCAAATTAAATCCGACATCACCTACATGTACAGTTGCTGCCAAAGCTGAAGAACACATTCCTAAAACCAATGCAGAAGTAAGTCCAACAACTAATGCTTTTTTATTAGGTCTTTTCATACTGTCAAACCTCCGTTTATTAATTAAGTATAATTAGATACATGAGTGGCTCACAGTGCTCAGCTGTGAGCCACTCTATTATTTATGCTATTTCGTGATAGTTACTGTTTTTGTTGCTCCGTCTGCAACGATTTCAAATTCAATTTCATTTGAACCTGCATCATACGCTCCAGCAACTGTTTTATATACTCCATCAGCTAACTGTACGTCCTGTGCCTGACCATCAACGGAGATTACTTTAACGGAGGTTACATTAGCTGGGAAATCTACTTTAACTCCAAATGCAATTCCGCCAAGACCATCTTTAGTGCTAACATCTGAAGCTGTTAAGTCACCTAAGACTACTCCTTGTGTTCCATCTTTCTTAGCAGCTTTATAAGTTGCTACTGCTGCATCTAGTGCATTAGCTGCAGCTGTTACTTCTGCGGCTGTATCAACTGTCGTTTTAGCATCTGTTGCTGTTTGGATAGCAGTAGCCAAGTTAGCTTGAACAGTTGCTGTTACCCATTTAGTACCTACTGCTACATCAGCGCCATCAACACTAGTTACTACTTTAGCTGCGTTTGCTGCTGTAATTGCAGTGTTGATAGGGGCTAGGCTAAGTTGACCTTCTGGCTCCATAACGAAGAACTTAACAAATTTACCAGTTTTTGCATCTTTAACAATCGTTACATTTGTCTCACCGCGAAGATCGGATAAGGACTCATCAGTGATGTCATTGTTGTCATAACCATCGAGCACTAAGCCGTTGTCAGCAAGTTTGTAGGTGTCACCATTTGTAAATGTGACTTCTTTGCTACCAACATCAACCGTTTTAACACTCAATCCAGTCATTACACGATCTGCAAAGTTGTCATCAATATCTGAGTCAGCGGTAGCAAGATCCTTAACAATATCAGAGTTGTCTTCATCAAATTCAAGAATTACTACATCGCCTTTGGCAAGATCACTGCTCTTTTCGAATCCAGCAACCTCATCAACTTTATAAGTTTGCTCTTTGCCACCTGCGAATACAGTAAGACTAACTACTTCATCATCGGTATTACGAAGGATTTTAGTAACTACAGCTTCATCATAAGTGGTGTCTGAGCTGTCTGTTTTATCATACCAAATAGCTACTACTTCTTGATCGTCATTGTAGATGTAATTTCCACTAACGATTTCTGAGCCGTCGTAGTCGCCAAAGGTTGTTACTTCGTAATCATCAGCGTCAGTATCAACACCATCTTCAGTAGCGTCAAAGAGTACAGTACCGGAAACTAACTTATATCCATTTACATACTTATCACCAGCTTCAATGCCGCTAGTAATTGTCTCGATACCCACATCCTCGGATGAACCACTAAAGAATTCGATTTCTTCAAGGTTACCGTCATCATCTAAGTGTAACTTGACTAAACTTCCAGCGTCAGCTTCGTCATCGAAGGAAATAGTTACATCAGATTTGTTGCCGGTATTGTCTGAAAGGACAATACCATCCTCAGCAGCGTTTAGAGATGCTGTCCAATCATTTGAACCATCGTTATCAATGTCGTATTCTTCACCATCGACAGTAATAGTATCAAAGTCTTCTAAATCCATATCAAATGAGAGTTCATCCTCATCTGCATTTACAGCTTCAATTTCAACTTTGTCTCTAGCTGTTTCATAACCAATGATATCCTTGGTTAACACTGCAACTTTTGAATTACCTTCAACAAGAGCAGTATCTCCACTGATATAGATTAGGTTACCGGCATAGTCAGCGTAAAGCGCTACATCACCAGCGGCTTGAAGTTCTTCTGCTGCATCAGAGTCTACGTCAGTAACTTCACCGTCTTCATCGATGTAAACTGCTCCGCCTTGCTCATAATCGAAGTCTTCTGCTACTTCAGAGTCATAATCAAATTCGTAAGTTTCTCCATCGACTTCAATTGCGTCCGCAAAAACCTCATCAATTTCGCCAGATGCAACTTTATTATTCAGAACTTCAGCATAACCGTCCTCATCTGCGTCTTCGTTGAAGAATAACAGATCGCCTTCCTTGAGATCAGCAGCTGCAATTACTTTTCCGTCTTTGATGATAGTAGCGTCTGAAGCGTCAAAGTCACTGGATCCTTCAATACCAATAACTTCATCATCATCATTAACTGAATCGACGATTAAGAAGTCGCGTAAAGTATACGCACTAACGAATTCAACGTCTCCTGAAGCGTCAAAGCCTACTTTTGCAAAGTTGTACTTCTCATCAAGAAGATCATCGTCTTCAATGTCTACTTCTTCGCCATTTACATAGAATTTAAATTTCTCTTTTGAGGTGCCAGAGAAATCTTCCTCAGAGATATCATATGCTTCGTCTTCTCCAAGAAGTGTGATCTCGTCCTCATCTGACACTTCGATTGCATCAACTTTTGAAGTTGTACTTAATAATTTGAAATTAACTAATTCGTTATCACCATCGTACCAAACCTGTGCGAGTTCACCCAGTGCAGCTTGATAATCAAGCTTAAAGCTATCAGGTACATCAAGAGTTACTACATTGCCGGCATAGGTGCCTTTATCGATAGCAACCTTAATTTCTTTATCGACTGCGTTGATATCAATTACACGAACTTTTTGGGAATTCGGACGGTTGAAGGTAAACGATAGAATCGTTCCATTAGCATTTACTGTAACGTTATAATCTTGAAGGTACTCAAGTACTCTTTCATCATCATCTTGAGAGTACAATTCAACAGTTGCAGTTAAATTGTTAGAAGACATTTGTACACTTTTAATGCCATAACGTGCCATTGTATCAGCATTTTTAACTGTAATATCTGAGGTTTGAAGTCCAGATACAGGCTTGCTGAAGACAATTTCAAGGTACTTGTTTGAATCGTCAAGAGCACTTACGGAGACGATTTCCAACTTATTAGAGTCAGGGGTTACTTGACCAGCAGCAACTCCAAGACGAACACTTTCAGGAACAACATATTCTCCGCCAAGAGCAGTTACTACAGTAGTAGCAGTTGCTTTACTGTAAGTGAAAGCTGCAGCAGCAGGAACTGTTTTGCCATCTGTAAGTACGATAGCGGATTTGGTTTGAGCTGCAAGCGGAGCACCTGCGAGAGCATCAATACCGGTTATGCCGTTGGCAACATAGACATTCTCAAATGCGAGAGCGGAAGCAAAGTCTTGGATTACTTGGTTGTTGGTGTCATAAGCAGACATTCCAGCGTGGCGAGTAGCACTTGGAAGTCCAGCTTTTACAGCATCACTGATGACGCCGGTTCCACCGATAACATCACTAGCTGCGATAGCGCTGTTAGCAGCTAAGTAAGCAGCCACACTAGCAGGAAGCGCATCTTTGTCAGTTAAGAGGATTGGTTGATTAGCAGCAGAAGCTACTGAAGCGATAGAGAGTGCATCTACTACAGTGTTAGCTACTGCAACTTTAGTTACACCAGTCATTTTCTTAGCGATGTTGACGGATGTTTCAGCACGGTCATATCCACCAAGAGAAACAACTTCAATACCCATAGCTTTTAACTCATCAATAACACCTTGTTTGATAACAGCGGTTCCGCTAGTTACATAGACGGTTTTAACTGCGAGTTTAGTGAGTTCAGCTTTAGTAGCTGCGTCCAGGGTGTTTCCAGCTCCGGTTAAAAGAATAGGTGCTTTCAAGGAAGCTGCGAGTGGGCCAGCGGTCAATGCATCAACCATACCATAGGAAGCTGAGGATGCGAGAATTGCTGCGCCAGTATAACCTGTTTGATCAGCAATATTTACAGCGGTTTGCTCAGCAGTTACACCTGCGATACGAGTTGGTACTGTTGTGGCAGCAAAAACATTAAAAGGAATCAAGCTTAATGTCATACCTGCGATAGCCAAGGAGGCTAAGGCTTTTTTAGTTTTCTTCATGTAGTGAATTTCTCCTCTCGTAATTGGATCTCTTTCTTTTAGGAAATGAACTATCTCTCTTTTACCAGGACGTCTTTTAGTCGCCCCTCACCCCCTTAAAATGTGTAGCACAATCTTTAGACATTGCGCAATATCTAAAAGCATTCCACAGAATAAACGGGAGCGTCCCCCCAAAGGATGACGGTATTTCATCCCTCCTGTGGCGTACCATTTAGAACGCATAGAAAATGGAGATTAGAACGCATGGGAAATGAAGAAACCACAAAAGGCCTATATTAGCTATATATATTCTTCGTTATAGCCAATATTCCTGCTTGCTGTCCGATTTTTTTTATAGGGACTTGCACTGGCTTTATCCCCCTCGGACAAGTTTCCAATGTACTTGTCTTAGTTTACACTAAAACCTACTAGTTTTCCACCATTAGTCAAAAAATATACTTACTTTCAATGGAATAATTGAAGTATAGCACAAAATTCGACTCTAAATGTGGACATTTTATGGAGTTTCAACAATTAATCCGGGAACCCACTTGGTACTTTACAAATTTAACATGCTTTAACCTATGAATCAATGCCCAATTTAGGGCAAACTAAATTGTTAATGCCTAATACCCTTTAAAGCCTAGAATCCCTCGGTATATTCCTTGAGCAGCCTTACTTTGAAACTCCGGAGATCCTAAGAGATTTTCTTCGGTTGGATTGGACAGGAAGCCAAGCTCTATCAAGACTGCAGGCATTTTTGTGTTCTTAACTACATAAAACGGCGAGTTCTTAACCCCTCGATTAGTCAAGCCGATCGATTTGATCAGTTCACCTTGAACGTTCTCTGCAAGGGCCAATGATTGATTGGCCACTGGATTTAGTGAACTGTAATAGGTAGTCGCACCAGAGGCGGCAGGATTGCTAAACCAATCATTGTGCAGGCTGATAAATAAATCTGCATTCAGGTCGTTAGCAATTTTAGTTCTCGCCTCAAGGTCCGCCCGTTCTGAATAAGCTCCCTCAGCCGGCGAAATATCCGTGCTTCGGGTTAAGACAACGTGCGCTCCCGCTGAACGCAACAATGCAGCAAGATTGAGTCCAACAGGCAAAGTGTTGTTTTTCTCATACGCCCCTGACGCTCCGGAAGCCCCCGGATCAGGACCTCCATGCCCTGGGTCAACAACAATCGTCAGACCGGCCAAAAGGTAAGAGGGTTGCTCGGTACCCTCCAGCATCCCCTTGACGTTATTTGTGATTACAGCCGTTCCTCCTATAATTACGACTTGGAGGGGGCTTTCTGCCGGTCTGGACAAGACAGAATAGGTCGGTCCAGGCAAACTGGACGTTTGGGTCATGACAATGCTTGCACGCTGTTTGGCAGCCAGTCCTCCTGCGGCCAGAGCATCGGGAAAGTTTTCCCCGGTTACCAAGTACGCAGTTTGAGACGACAAAGTATCCCGGGCAAACTCATAGATTTCAGCCGCAGTTTCGTATCGGTCATTACCAAAAATCCGTTCGACACTTTTTAAACCGCTCAATGTGGCAGAGGATACCACAGCTTCTCCGCCTACGACAATTGTATGCAAATCCCCTTCTTCCTGAAGGCTGTTGAGTGCTTGCTGAGTGGAACCGGGCATTTGCTTTGATTTTGTCAGTAGAATTGGAATTTCCTTTGACCCTGCGTAAGCTGATACAGAAAGTGCATCGGGAAACTGTTCTCCGCTAGCTAAAATGACCTCTCCCTTCGATCCTACTCGTTCGGCAACTTTTTGGGCCGTTTCATATTGATCATACCCAAAAATTCGTTCAGGTTGGTCTAACCCTGCCTTGACGATATCTAGCTCAACCTGTTGATTTAAAGCAGCGACTCCTCCTAATAGGATGACTTTCTGCGCGCCCAAACGTTTAATTTCTTGCATAACCTTCTCATCGACTCCCCCCGTTGGGGTTAAGAGAATAGGTGCATCCAGCTGATGAGAAAGTGGTGCCGCTACTAAAGCATCGGGAAAATTGTCGCAATTGGCGAGTAAGACGGTCTCCGCATGTTCCCAACCATATTTAGAGACGTGAATGGCTGTGTCTATCTGACGCAACCCATAAATTCTTGACGTTTCTAAGGCTAATGGAGTGGCGTAGACCGGATTCTGGAACCCTGCCAGAAATCCCAAGCCTAATACCAACATCCCTAAGAGTCTCCATTTCAACTTTGCCACTTCATCACTCCTCGTTAGTAGAATCTAAAACCTATTGACTAATTTCAACAAAACACCCTCTGTTCCTGCCAGACTTTCCTCCTAATTCGAGATTAAATTACTGAACCCAGGTTCGCACCGTTTGAACTACATTTTCCGGCAAGGCGAAGACTCCTCCCAAGGCCTCTGTCTGATATCCCTGCCAAGACTTTAATAGGAAAGAAAGACTTGACGGAATGTCCAGCTGTGTGGGAACTAAGACGACTCTGGATCCATAGAACGCTGCCCTTACTGCTCCTGTTAAGGCATCCGGGTAGTTTTCACCGGTAGCTATTTCTAGTCTGGCGGTTGTCGGCGGATAGGCTTGTAAGACGGCGGCTGCGGTATCATACGCTGTCATTCCGCTAATTCGACTGGGAAGAGGCAGTTGGTCCATAACTGCAGACCCGACTACCGCCGTTCCTCCAATCACTAGTGATTCGGTAACTTTTAGCTCCTGTAAAGTGGTTTCAGTCTCCGCTGATAGAGTCTGGGGCTGTGTCAGTAAGATCGGTATCCCCTGCCTGGCTGCCCATGATGAGATAACCAGCGCGTCTTGAAAGTAACGTACACTGGCTATGACAGCCCTGCCCTCGGTACCCAATTCTAAGGCAATCGCCCGAGCGGTTCCTTCTGCTGTATAACCGAAGAGACGTTTTACTTCGTAGGTTTTTCGAAGTTCTTTTGCGATTTGATCAGACAAAGCTGCTGTGCCCCCCAAAAGATAAACTGTCTTCGGGGCCAGTCGCTGTATTTCCCCTCGAACATCTTCTGAAAGTCCCGAGCTTGAGGAGAGGAGGATTGGGGCTTGCAGTTTATACGCTAGTGGCGCTCCGGCCAAAGCATCCGGGAATTGATTGACTTGGGCTAAGATAACTGTATCTGCGCCAGTTGTAAAGGTCTCCTTGGAAATCTGCACTGCCGTTCCTTCCGCGGTCGCTCCTGCGAAGCGCTGGCTCTGCTGTCCGCGATCCTGAGCTGTTCCAAAGGCATAGACCCCCGGCATATAGAGTCCGAATCCAGCTTCCCCATTGCTGATTTCCCCGCCTAAAGAGATCCAGCGCAAGCCATTCCATCGATATAGATTTCCTCCGAAGTCCCCCTTTAGGTCAGGATCTCTCCATTTTAGAGAGAGCATCTTCTGGGGTACCGTACCTCCCCAGTTAACTTGGAAGGCTGGGGTCAAAAAGGCCGCACCATTTGGTAAGTCAGCAGGAGGGGACACCGCATTTAGGGTTACGTTCACCGTTTGGTCAAAGGCTTGTGATGGAATGGTTAAATCGACTTGAGTTGAGCCTTCAGCCGCTTCGATAATTCCACCTAAGGTATTAATGACCGCCGGAGAAGTCCGTGGATCGAGGGTTTGATTAGTAAGATTTAAGGTAAGCGCCACATCCACTAGTCCATAACCATACCGGCTATCTCGCCCCGGAGAGCCTAAATCTTCTGTTCCTTGCTCAAGAGCCTGAACCACTTGATCTCTGGACCATTCGGGGTGTTGGCTCCAGATCAAAGCCGCTTCCCCTGAGACAAACGGAGCAGCCAGAGACGTCCCACTCGCATAGGTGTAACCAGATCCCTCCGCTCGATTCCATCCATCTGTCGGGATGAAATCCCCCGGTGCGGCTAGATCAACTTCTGAGCCTGTGGCTGAGTAGCTTGTCACCTTACCCGCGTTGTCAGTGGCGGTGATTGCCAGTACACGCGGATCAGAGGCGGGGTAGCTCACTCCCGGGTTTGCTTGAGATTCCGGGTCATAGTTTCCACTAGCCGCGATTAACAAACACCCTTTATTATGCGCATAAGTCACTGCCTGTTTTAAAATATCCGAGGAGACGGACCCATTTTCTGAGCCCAGGCTTAGATTAATAATCTTTGCTCCGTGATCTGCAGCCCAGATAATTCCGTCGGCTATGGCATCGTCATACCCTACTCCTGTAGCGCCAATGGCCTTGATCGGCATAATCTTAGCTTGATAGGCAACTCCAACAATACCCTCATCATTGCGTTCAGCGGCCGCAATTCCGGCTACTTGAGTGCCATGACCATTATTATCTCGATTGGCTCCACCTGCTTCGCTGCCCGTAATTGAATTGTATCCCGGGACTAAATTAGCCATCAAATCCGGGTGCTCCAGAGCAATACCTGTATCGACGATAGCTATGGTCACTCCCTGGCCGGTTGCTCCCATCTCCCAGGCTCCCTGTACCTCCCTAGTGATCAGTGACCATTGTTTCAAAAAAAGCGGGTCATTGGGGGGGGGTGCTTCCGGTATGCTTTGGATTGTCCTTGGATAGTTTTCTTCAGCACCTGTGACTCCTGGAGTACTCTTTAATACCCCTATGATTTCTTGTATATTGACATTCTCCTGAAACTCTAAGGTAGCAAAGTTTAAGGGGCCATAGCGTACAATCTTGGCGCCAAAACTTTTGGCTACCAGATCGACGTTTGTCCCTGGGGCTAAAGAGAGGACGACTTGGTGCAGATCTATTTGACTTGTTTCTCCTTGATAGTTGTCAGGGGTCTCAGCTAACGCAGGGATCGGAGAAACCCCTGCGTTCAGAAGCAATACTCCTACAATCCCTAAAGACAGTAGCGTAGATTTGGTTTGATAGAACCAGCTCTTGGGCATCTCTTCCACGCCTTTCTTTTCCAAAAATGTCTGTACATTAACAGAAATACTTCTAAATTATATTGCTTTAGATTTATTCGACAAATTATTTAGCATTCCTTTCCATAACTTGATTTCCGTTACTGTTATAATTTGGACTATGCGAATCCGCTCTTACTAGAAGGAATTTGCCATTATTAAAAGAATAATAAGGCTTTAGAGTCTTTTAGTGACTTCCTTTCGATTCAAGTTTAGAGTGCTTCCACTTCAATCTCTAAAGATGCTTCCGCACATCAGCAACAATAAAGAAAGAGGTTAGGTTATTAATGAACTTTATCACAAAAAAGCTTATCTACAAAAAATTCTTAAGTATTTTCTTTAGTTTAATGGTTCTACTAAGTCTTGCACCTGTTCTCCCATTTCAGGTTCAAGCTGCCCCGACGGAATCCGTCACTGATCGCATCTACGGGAATACACTGTATGACACGGCTGTCGAGATATCTAAGGAAGGTTGGGATTATGCCAATGTCGCCGTCCTGGCAACCGGAGGAAATTTTCCGGATGCTTTGACAGGAACCGTCCTCGCTCATAAGGTCAATGGGCCCTTGCTGCTGACCGAGTCGAATCGTTTAAGTCCCGTAGTAGCCGAAGAACTCAAACGCCTCGGTACAAAAGAAGTTTATCTTCTTGGGGGAACTGTCGCTTTGAGTGCTGGAATTGAAGAGTCTCTTAAAGATTTGGGAATTCAGCCTAGGCGTCTTTCAGGATGGGATCAGTACGGAACGGCTGCAGAGATCGCCCGTGTGGCAACTCCAAGTTCTAATCAAGCCTTTCTGGTGAATGGGGAGCTTTTCCCGGATGCTTTAAGTATCTCTTCTTATGCTGCTGCTCAAGGAATTCCTGTCCTACTCACGCGTTCAGATTCATTGCCGGAGGAGACAGTTAAGGTCCTAGCTGAACTAGGGGTTACCGAGGTGACGTTAGTTGGCGGTACGGCTGTAATCAAAGACAGTATCGAGGACCAGCTGAGCAAGCTCCCTCAACCTGTCAAAGTTACTACCCGTTACGCTGGGTATGATCAGTACGAAACAAACACCGCAGTCTTAAATGAGTTATCCTTCGATACTTCCAAAGTCTATGTAGCAACAGGGCAAAATTTTCCGGATGCCTTAGCCGGGGCTGCTTTGGCCGGGAAAAGCAACACGCCGATTCTATTAATTCCCAGTACTCAATTAGGGGACTCGACAACCAGTTATCTCAATCAAAAACGAGCTTCCGGCTCGGCCTTTACGATTTTCGGGGGGTGGGGTGTTATCAGTTACAATATGGAGAGTGTGATTCGTACCGGTGCTGTCCAACCGCGGGTTTCCCTTCAATATACTCAGGGCGGTTATGGCGGCACGAATGGAATGCTCAATCAGGTCGAGTCAATTCCTTCCCCTGCCACAGATTATGCCGATATCATTGCCCCTAGTTGGTATTACCTGGATGATACCGCTGATGGAAATGTCGTTGGTGGTTGGGATGCAACCCCAAATGACTACAAGCAGTTTACATCCTTCGTTCAAGCTCGTAATTTGAAAGTCCTTCCTGTTATTCAGTCATCCTGGAACACTCCTAAGACAGTTGACACCGTCATGGCTTCAGAAACTGCCAGGGCTAAACTGATCGGACAAATTATGGATCGAATGAATAGTGTCAATGCTGACGGGATCGTCATTGATTTTGAATTTATGAGTAATGACACCGGACCTTATCTAACCCAGTTCATGAAAGAGCTTTACGCCAAACTTCACCCCTTAAACAAGTTAGTGATTCAAGCCGTCATGCCCCGAACAGGCGCTGAGGTCTGGCTCGAAGAGTTTAACTACCCTGCTCTTGCTCAATATGTCGATTATTTGCACATTATGACGTATGACTATAGCCACGGAGCCCCTGGACCCATCGCCCCGCTGGATTGGAGCAGCAAGGTAATGAAATATACCCAAAATCAAGGGGTCGACATGCGTAAGGTTCTCCTCGGGATTCCCTACTATGGAGTAGACTGGACCGCTACAGGCAACACCTCCGCTCCCTATAGCCGTGTCGCCCGTGGGCTACACACCCTTTATGGACCAACTGCGGACAAAGACTTAGGCGGAATGATGGAACTGATAGCACAGTATAATAGTCCAGTCCAACGAGATGCTTCACAGGTCCCTTATTTTAGTTACACGGATACTGCAGGTACTCACACTGTTTATTATGATGATGCCCAAAGCTGGAATGCTAAAATGGGGTTACTCAGTCAATACGGACTAGGTGGCGTCGGAGCCTGGTCCCTCTACTGGGCGTCAAACCCTGAAAGTTCTAGAACAATCTTCGCCGTCTTAAAACAACATCTGCGCTGATGTAGGAAAAGCTTCCGCTTGATATGAGTAAAATAGTTAAGCCGTTCACTAAATTTTAGTTAGTGAACGGCTTTTTAAATTCTAATCTATCTTTATAATTTCCTCTCTCTTACTCTTTTTTCACTTCTTACTTGCACATTATTTTATTAAGAAATCTTAATAAACCGTTCATTAAATATTCATAATTGCACTGTACTCGTGTATCGAATAATTTTCCTTACATATAAACAAAGGTATTTAGTCCTTGTTTAAGATTAACTTACAGAATAGTAACTGTAAGTAATAAATGGTAATTTAACCAAAATGTTTGAAATGTAATTCTTTGTTTAATATGTTAGTCTCTATTTGCAGGCGAAAAACATTCACACTATTTCAATCTTTAATTTTTCGCTCTTAGTCGCTCTAAAAAGTACCCACTGGGCTGAAATACATTTTCAGGGAGGGACGCTTCCAGAAAATCCAGTGGAATATTTTTAGATACTGCGCAATGTCTAAATGTTTAACTATTTTTTATAAGGGGGTGCGGGACGGATAATCAGCGTCTCAGAAACAAACATCTGAGATAGTACATTCAACTAAAAAATTGGTCAAAATCGAGAGGAGAAATTCAATTAATGAAAAAGACAAACAAAGCCTTAGCATCTTTAGCTATAGCAGGTATGGCTCTAACATCAATTCCTTTTAATGTATTCGCTAATGGTACAATCCCAACTCGCTTATCAGGTATGACTGCTGAACAAACTGCAGTGGCAATTGCCGATCAAACAGGTTATACAGGCACAGCAATTCTTGCATCTTCAACCTCTTATGGCATGATTGATGCGTTAACCGCTGGACCACTCGCCGCCTCTTTAAAAGCTCCTATCCTTTTAACCGGAGCTGGCAACACACTGGACGCTGCTACTAAAGCTGAACTTACCAAACTCGAAGTTAAAACTGTTTATGTAACTAGCGGAACCGCTGTTATCAAACAAAGTGTTATTGATGAGTTAAAAGCTATGGGTATTGAAGTTGTTGCCCTTGGTGGATTTGACCGTGCTGAAACATCCGTCAACATCGCTAAGAAAATGACGGGAGTTACCAAAGTTGCTGTTGCTAATGGCATACAGGATGCACTCTCCATCGCTTCAATAGCTTCCGCCGCTAATCAACCAATCCTTTTAACAGACAAAGATGCGCTTCCTGCTAGCGTAGCCGCTTATTTGGCTGCTAACTCAGGCATTACAGCTAGTGATATTATCGGTGGAACCGGCATCATCAGTGATGCAGTAAAAGCTGGACTCCCAAGTGCTACTCGCCACGCTGGTATGACTGCTTATGACACCAACAACCAAGTAATCCAAGACTTTGCTGCCGGCATCCAATTTGACAACGTCTATGTAGCTAACGGCGTAACTGGTATTGATGCTCTTGCAGGCGCTCCACTTGCAGCTCAAACCAAATCCGCTATCGTACTTACAGATGGAACTACGGTTCCTGCTGTAGCCGCTTTCACATTTGGCAAAAACCCCAGCAGTGTCGTTACTGCTCTTGGTGGCACAGCTGTTGTTCCTGAAAGTGTTCGTCTTGGAGTTGCTGCTGGTCAAGTAACACCTGACTCAAATAAGTTGGAAATTGTATCAGTAACTGCACTTGACGATAGCAATCGTTTCATTGAAATTAATTTCAGCAAAGCTGTAACTGGACTCCAAGCTGCCGATATTGTTGTTGAAAACGCTGACACATTAGATCGTTATGGTATCAAAAACGTACAAATGTCTACTGATGGCCTAAAAGCAACGGTTGAATTATTTGCAGCGAGTGATGCCGGTCAGGTACTTGAATATCTCCAAGATTATAATGTTACCGTAAATGCTAATGGAACAATTCTAAAGGCTACTTTTAACCGTGCTAATTCTATGAAAGTTCGTGTACAGGACATCAACGTAGGAGATAAAGAAATAGTAGCTTACAACGATAAAACTGGTGAAAAAATTACTTTAGATGTACCTGACAGCCTTAACTTTGATTATCAAGCTGCATTAGGTGAGCTTGTACAAGTTTGGTACAATGCTGATAATCAATTAACTAACTATACCATTGCTAGCTCAATTGCCAAGAATGATGCAATTGAAGTTACAAAAGTAAATGAAATCAAACTTCTTTCTGAAAACAAAAAGTATGATATTTCTGAGGAAGACTACACCAATACTGACGATCAAAAATTCGCTTTCTATTTGGATGGCAAAGAAGCAAACATTGCTGATCAAGTTAATAAGACCTTTAACTTTGCCAAAATAGGCTTTGACAAATCAGGAGACATTGAATATGTCAGTGCTTATACTTTAAAAGACGTCTTAATCGTTGAGTCTGTTGACGGAGATGAAGTTCTTGGAGTTGACGGTTCAGCTTCAGCCGGTTCATTTGACGCATCAGATGCGACTATTATCAAAGACGGAAAAGTAATTGCTCTTGCTGATCTCAAAGCAGGCGATCTGTTATTCTTTAGCGATAGCGCAGATAACAATGACGGCTATGCTGAAGTTTTGAATAACAAAGTAGCTACCGGTGAGATCGACACAGTATATGCTGACTCCATTGAAGTGGGTGGAGAAGTTTACGATTTCGATTATGACTCTGAAGTAGTAGCTGACTTCGATTATTCGCAACAAGCAGTTTATATCGACGAAGACGGCGATGTAACTGATGTAGACTCTGATGCAGCAAAAGATCTTCAAGCTGCTGGAGAAGTTGAGCTTTATGCCGACTATGCCGGTAACCTGATCTTTATCAGCGGAGACGCAGTTAACGCTGATAGCAATGAACAAGTTGCAGTGTTAACTAAGGATATCCTAGGTTACTCATTAGCCAGGGACAAAGTAGAAATTGAAGCCTTAACTCAAGATGGGGACGAGCTTTCCTTCGATATTGAACTGAAAAGCCTTGATACAATTACTGTAGATGGTATTGAGCACGATATTGATAACGGTGCTTCAAAAGATTGGACAGCATCCTTAATCGATGGTAACACCGGAATTAACTTAAAAGATAACTCTAATGCAAAAGCTGACGTAAACATTATGTTTGATAAAGAAGCTGACGCTGGAAGCCTAGTCAAGTTACACTTGAATGATGAGGGTGATCTCGAAGAATTAGAGTTCTTTAGTGGCAATGTAAATGAAATTGGCTACAGCACAATTTCCGCTTCTAACAGCCTTGAAGCTGGGGATAAGTATCTTAGCGGTTATAAGTTGACTGCAGATACACTTATGTTTGATGCAACAGTCGACAGTGTCGATACTGATGCAGATGATATCAAAGTTTCAACTTTCGGCAACTACAGTGGTTCTGAAATCGTTAATGGTAACTTCATCTATAATGCTGATGATGAGGTAGTGGCTGTTTGGTACGATGCTACAGACAGCTCAGATGTCACTTATGAAGAAGCTGTGGTAACTAAGGTTCTTCGTAACACTGATAACGAAGTAGTTAGTGTTACCGTATTCGCAGCTGGTGAAGTGAAGACGTTTGCGGTAGATGAGGTTGCCGGATTTGAATCTAGTAGCGATCTTGCAAAAGGCGATGTAGTAATCCTTGAAATCGACAAAGATAACAACACTTTGGTAACAGGATTTGCTACATCGGACGCAGATATCACTAATGATGGTACTCCAGAGTACGCTAACCGCGTAACACTTGGCTTGACAGTTAAGAGCGTTGATGTTGGCAGCAAAAAGGTCACCTTTACAAATGGCGCGACTTACAACCTTGCTGAGGGTGGATTAGTACTTGATGGTAAAGATAACAGTGATATCAAAGTAAAATCCTTATCAGATCTTCGCGAAAAGACTAATGTAACTGTTGTTCTGGATGCAAAAACCGGTTCGTTTGCTAAGTTCTTTGTTATTGAATAGTATCTTCTTCTAGTCTGACCTTTATACAAAAGGACAATTCATTCAATTGAGCAAGAGAGTCTCTCGTCTTTCATTAAAGGCGAGAGACTCTCTTCGCAATTGGTCTATCTACTGAAATGCTAATCCATTGCTACTGCACGTGTAACTACCGGCTTGACTCTTACAAGCGTTGATGTTTGAGTTAGTAACTATTTTCATCACACAATTGTTCATCCCTCTAACACTAATACATATTGAGACCGCCAAAAGTCACAAACTAATGCTTTAATCACCACCCTTATCTTTCTTTAGTAAATATACTTGCTTAAAAATGCTCAAATTGTATAATGTTTTAGAATGATAATCTAGAGAGTATGAGGTGGAGATTTTGTTAGTTCTCCTAACAATCATTAATTCAATGCTCATGGTAACGGGGCAAACCCTCTGGAAATTAGGGGCCTCCGGAAAAGAGATACATAGCCTCGGTCAACTCCTACGCATTTTCTTAAGTCCTTATGTGATTTCCGGCCTTGCGGTGTATGCGTTTGCTTCCGTCCTCTGGATTTATATTTTAAATAAAGGCGAGTTAAGCTATGTCTATCCGATTCAAAGTACAGCCTTTATATTTGCCCTTCTAATAGGAACAACGATTTTCAAAGAACAGCTCACGGCCTCGAAGGTCATTGGGGTTTTAGTGATTTGCCTGGGCGTAATTATTATCACTCGAAAGTAGGCATCAGTATGTGGACATCGGTTAAGTATCTGCCAGAGAATCTACCTGAAACCATCGAAATGACTCGCGAATACTACGGAGATTCCTGGATTTCAGACTCAGACTTCCTCAAGTGGCAGTATGAAGCGAACCCTGCCGGGCCGGCCATGATTCGATTAGCTCGGGATGTCGAGACCAATCAGCTGGCAGGTCAATATGTTGTAATCCCCATGCGTTTTAAAGCGTTTAATGAACTCATTGAAGGAACCCTCTCCTTAAATACCCTCACCCGTCAAATTTATGGAGGACAAGGGATTTTTACTGGATTAGCCAAGGCCGTCTATCAGGACTGCGCTGAGCAGGGGTCCCTCTTTTGCTATGGTTTTCCTAATCCCAATTCCTATCCGGGATTCATGAAAAAGCTAGGGTTTACAGACCTAGGAAGCGTCCCCCTTTTGCTCCGCCCCCTAAACACTAAGGCTTTGGTCAGAAAAAAGCTGGGTTCTTTGCTTGCTTCTCTCTCCCTGCCATTTCACTTCTATTATAAGGTGAAGGACCGCTCAGATGAACGCTATGAGGTTTATCCACTTACTCCCTCAAATCTCTCTGAGATGAATGCTTTCTGGGCTAAGGTACAGGACAAATACCCTATCATGGGAATTCGTGATGCCGACTATCTCCGCTGGAGGTATTTCGATATTCCCCTTCGTGACTATCAAGTCTACGGAGTTCGCCAGAAAAATAGCACTCAGTTGCTGGGATATATTGTAGGACGATGCACAGAAGTCGCCTCTATGTCTTCTGGAATGATCGTTGACTTTCTAGTCGACTCAGAGCATCCTGTCGCAGGAAACTGTCTCGCGAATACTCTTCTGCGCTTTTTTGTCGATAAGAACATGGATTTAGCCGGCTCCTTAATGATGCCTCACACCGAAGAATCCCGTATCCTTAAAGGTAATGGATTCTTTACCTGCCCAAAATCCTTTGAACCTCAGCCTTTTCCGGTAATTTACCGGAGGCTTGGACCTTTAAAAGGGAATTATAAAGAAGGAGAAAAGGACTACGATCCTTTTCTGCGACTGAATCAGTGGTTTTTAACTATGGGCGATTACGACGTTATTTAATGTTCATTTAGCCTTCTGATTGGTTTGCTAATTTATCGAAAAGTCTAGATTTTGCAAGGATTTACGGGTAGTTTTGCCTAATATATGTGCATGAAAAAACAGCCTTTGACCTCAAAAACCGTCAGACCCGGCCGGGCTTGTCCAACAATTCGACAGCGCTGTCGAATTGTTGGACAAGCCGAGGAGAAGGCTCCCACCCTTGTCGGAATTGCCCAAATTCTGATTTTCATTACAAGCAATCCAAATGAGGATTAATATTAGTTTTATACTAATACAGTTTAACCTATATAATTTAACTGCTTATGCAGACGAAAGTTGAGTTAAGCAATGAAGAATATCTTAACCATTGATCTAGAGGAATGGTTTCACGCCAACTATCATGATGACGTTTTTGATAACCAAAAATCTTATGCGGTGCGAATTATCCAGAACACGGAACGTCTATTAACCCTCTTTGACCAATACAAAGCCCAGGCCACCTTCTTCGTCCTAGGCTATGTTGCCGAAAAACATCCCCAACTGATCCGGAATATTGCTGCTGCCGGACACGAAATTGCCTCCCATGGGTATGCCCATCAACTTATTTACAAACAAACACCCAGCGAATTTAAAAAGGACGTGAGCCAAGCTAAGCAACGCGTTGAAGATATTATCGGCACAAGCGTCAAAGGCTACCGAGCCCCTTCATGGTCTATTACTCCAAAATCTCTCTGGGCTTGGGAGATCCTCCAGGACTTAGGCTTTGTGTATGATGCCAGTGTCTTCCCCATTGAAACCTATCTCTATGGCCTGCCCACCGCCCCACGCTTTCCCTATCACCCAAAATACAATGGAAAAATACTCAAGCTGCTTGAAGTCCCTTCCTCAACGGTACGGGTGTTAAACAAGAATATTCCCTTCGCTGGTGGCTTTTACTTCCGAGCTCTTCCCTATCCTGTGATCGCACAGTGTATCAAAACCGTCAACAAAGAAGGTCAACCCGCGATTGTCTACCTTCACCCCCGCGAAATCGACCCAAATCAACCCCGCCTCACCCTCAGCACTAAAGAAAACCTCATTCACTATTACGGTATTAATGGGTGCGAAAAAAAGCTCGTACATGTGCTGAAAGAGTTTGAGTTTACTTCTATAGAGAAGTACTATGGGCTTTAAATTTATAACTTAAAATAAGAAACGAGATGGCAGGGATTATTCCTACTATCTCGTTTCTTATTTTACAGACTTAAGCCTTACTATGTCACCCCAATTACTCGCAGTGATCAATTCAACATTTAACAAGTCTTTTCTAATAGCTTTAATTTCTCCACTTATCTCCGCTATGTTAAACGACATCTTATCGTGTTCCGCTTTATTGATCTGCGCTAAATGTTCTAACGCCTTTAATATCAGTGTATTCTCTTGAATCTTACGATTTTCCACCTTAATATCCAACTCAAACTTTGGGCAATCCGATAAGGATGGGCAGCCAGTATGAGGATGGAAATTTCCAACAGGACGCCTGAGCAAATCGCGTCCGAGCTTAACTTTATTAAGGAACAAAGCGGCAAAATGCTGCTTAGCAACGCCGTTGAGCTGCTATCCCATGGAGAGTGGCTTAAATGGCCGACTGAATCAGTGAGTTACTCCCCCGTCGGGGAAGAGAGGCCAAATGGTGCACCGGTGCAACATTTGATTTTAACTCCATGGGCACGGTTTTTGACGCCAAAGGCTGTTTTTCCATGCACATTATTTATTAAGGCACTACCCGTAAACCCTTGTGAAGTCTGGACTTTTCGATAAATTAGCAAGCCCTAAATAATTATATCATACCTTGGATGAAATCCATGGTCTATTTTTATCTTTACTTGTGAGATCAGTATAGTTATAAACTATCAAAAACTTTGCTTAAATCAATACTCCTTTACGCCAACCTTATCATAAATGTTAAATTTTAAAAGCCTATCAATTCGCACTGTAGAGGGTGATAATATTTCAATCGCCAGACTAGGAACCCCATGATAACCAGTTCCTTTTAACCGGCTTTTATCACAAACGACCAATAAATCTGGCTGATAAACATTCGTAACATCTTCCTCAATGTCTTTTTCCTCAATCTCAGGCAAACGTAAATCAAATGGTGACGCAAACACCTGACACTGATTATTGCGCAAGTACTCGCCAAACTGCAACATTAATTCTCTGGATATACTTTGATGCTGCCAACTTGGAGCTGATTGCATATAGGATATTCCATCTATGATCTCCCATCGTTCAGAGTCTGGAAATTTCAGATAGTCAGCAAATGTATATTTCTTATTTTCTTTTGACGACGACATTTGACTTCCCCCTTACTTATATATTACCAAATACTTACATATGTGACATCTGGTTTCTATCTATAAATAAGACTTTTATGAATTCTTAAGTGAACTCGTTCAACTAAAGATGAATTTAAAAAAACAAGATCGAAAGGTTCCAACCCTCGATCTTAGCCTTAATCTTACTGGTGTAGTTTTAAAAAAATTGCTAATCATGACCGCGGGGAGTAAAAAGTTTAATAACTATTTCATCTTTACTTACGTTTAAATAATTTGCGATGTCAACCAGAACAGCGCTCAAAGTTCCTATTCTCAGAGGACTATGGTCTGGAATAGTCACATGATGTTCTTCTCCACATATTGTTGAAGTTAACCTAATATGACTACCGGTTTGTCTTGTTACTTTATAACCATATTTCGCAAGCAGTATAGTGAGTTGTTTTCCATCAATATCACGCGGAATCCTCATATAGCGACGATCTCTTCCCTAATAAAGTGCAATCGAATAATTCGAGGAACTTTGTCTTCATCAAAGTGACACCGAACTGCATCCTTTGCTCTTTCTCTAATAGCATCAAGAGAATCACTTTCAGTAAATATCGAATAACCTAAAGCTCTCGCAACATAACCGCCTTCTGGGGCTTCTTCGACCAAAAAAATAATCTCCTTGTCCATTATTTCACCTTCTTCTCTATCATTATATTCAATTATGCCACAAAAAAGCCTTCAAGAGTCATTTCCCAAGAAAACTTAGCAAAGCAACAAGTGAAGACGGTCACCTTAGTTACAATTATGCTTACCCTAATTCATGCTTTCGGATAGTGCAGAAAAGCACTCCCCCCCGTACCCAAGCCCAAGGAGCGCCTTTTACAAAGCTATTCCCTTAAAACTCACCCCAGAGGAGCGCTTTTTTGCTAAGCGGAAGCATTAGTGAAGCCGCGGTCCAGACGTGCGCCGACGGTTCGCGCCCCGTAGCGCGCCGCAGGGCTTGTCCATGGATGGACTGATGCCGCGGTGCCAAGGATGGCAAGGAGCGGCGCACATGCATCACGCCCTGAGGTTCGGACGCGCTCGCGAACCGTCCAGCACGTCAGCGGCGTAACGTGCTGACGTGTGTATAGAAAACTTGGCTAGCGACAAGCTGCAGGCGAAGGCGGTCGCCTTAGTTGCACTTATGCTTACCATAATTCATGCTTTCGGATAGTGCAGAAAAGCGCTCCGCCCGTATAGCCCAAGGAGCGCCTTTTACAAAGCCATTCCCTTAAAACCTACCCCAGAGGAGCGCTTTTCTGCTAAGCGGAAGCATTAGTGGAGCCGCGGTCCAGACATGCGCCGACGGTTCGCGTCCCGTAGCGCGCCGCAGGGCTTGTCCATGGATGGACTGATGCCGCGGTGCCAAGGATGGCAAGGAGCGGCGCACATGCATCACGCCCTGAGGTTCGGACGCGCTCGCGAACCGTCCAGCACGTCAGCGGCGTAACGTGCTGACGCGTGCAGAAAAGCGCTCCCCCCGTATCCAAGCCCAAGGAGCGCCTTTTACAAAGCCATTCCCTTAAAACTTACCCCAGAGGAGCGCTTTTCTGCTAAGCGGAAGCATTAGTAAAACCGCGGTACAAACGTGCGCCGATGGTTCGCGTCCCCGTAGCGCGCCGCAGGGCTTGTCCATGGATGGACTGATGCCGCGGTGCCAAGGATGGCAAGGAGCGGCGCACATGCATCACGCCCTGAGGTTCGGACGCGCTCGCGAACCGTCCAGCACGTCAGCGGCGTAACGTGCTGACGCGTGCAGAAAAGCGCTCCCCCCCATAGCCACCCCCAAGGAAGCTTTGTTCAAAAAGCTCTAATCATTCCAAATCCTACTCATCATCGAGTTAAGAATAATCGCCAAACTCACTTTAAACATATAATACCCGCTCTTAAACGGCGTAATCGACGAACTCCCGGACAAGCGTGCATCCATTTCAACAGAAATCTCTATCACCCGTAGTCTATTCTTAAGCAAAGTAACAATGGCATCGGGTTCCGGATAATCCGTGGAATAATGGGCAGACACAATCCTCAAGGCCTTTTGATTATAAGCACGGAATCCTGACGTAGGATCCGTAAAATTCTTTCGCACAACGGACTGGAGGGTTTTACTCAACAGATAGATCCCTAATCGCCGGGGCCAAGCTGATTTATACGAGGTCTTTTCTAGAAATCTCGATCCGATGGTTACGTCCGCTTCCCCAAGAAGGACAGGATCCACCAATTTCTTGATTTCTTCTCCTCTGTGCTGTCCATCCCCATCAACTTGCAGGGCCACGTCATAGTGGTTCCTTAAGGCATACAAAAAACCTGTTTGTACCGCGCCCCCGATGCCCAGATTAACAGGCAAAGAAATCACTTTTGCTCCATGGGCACGGGCAACCTCGGCGGTCTGATCAGTTGATCCATCATCTATGACCAGCACATCCAGCCAAGGGGATGTTGTAATTAAGTTCCTCACTACGGGACCGATATTATCAACCTCATTTAACGCGGGAACAATCGCTAAAATTCTCATGACTTATCCTACACGTCCTTACAGAATGGCTTATTTTCCAGATTAGCAGAGTTTTCTTCCAAGTTTTTTAAGTCATCCTCAAGCAGGGCGATCCGTTGCACCAAGACTCGATTGTTCGAACTTAATCTGGAAATCTCTAACGAGAAATGAACACATAAAACAAACACCAGAATCCCAAAAATGACAAAGATTGCAGACGGAGCATAGTAAATGCCCATCAAGTCTGCTATGTACTCTATCCCGTCTTTCCAGAGGGATAAAACGATCATTCCCATTCCTGCGACAATCCAAATCAGAGAGTATTCCACAGCTAAACGCCGGCGACGAACTTGCTCAACGATAAAGCCGGTTACAAATAAGCTGATTATTAGAACGACCAATTGTACACGTGACATTAAACTCATAACCTCCTGCCCGTTCGCCGATTAGCTCCAGTTAATTTCCCTATGCCCTTTATAGCTATAACCAAAACCAGAGATCCTAAAAGGATCATCCCAGGCATTACCGGCAGGCGATAGCGAGCGCCATCAACCACAGTGAACATACTCACTATAAAACTGTAATAGACAATAAAAAGCAAGAGAAAGCTATATTTTTTCAAACTAAAAAGGCAAAGCAATGCCCCAACAAGGCCCAAGAGGAGATACCATTTGTCCAGGAGAACTCCCTTGATTTTGTAGGCTCCACCTAAGGTAGGAACCGGTTGCCAAAAAAGGTCCTTTTCTTTGGCAAAGGTTCGCTGCAAAAACAGTACAGGATGTTGAATTATATAGGACACTGCCAATTGCTTATATTCCTTTTCTTGTTCGGGGATGGGCAATTTTTCGATCCGAGCTTTAACTTGGGGGTCATAGCTCGGTTGAGCAAAATAAAAGTATTGATCCGTAATAGTCAAGGGATTATTTCCCAGATAGAACTCATAAGAACCATAATTTGATACGGCAATGAACTGATGGTATTTGATGCCATTGCGAATCCACCAAGGGCTCATCACCACCACTGTCATCACAACGATGACGGCAAAATCCCGCAGAGCCATTTTCAAGTTCCAACCCTTGGCCCACCAAATCCAGATTCCCAAAACAGGGAAATAAAGCAACAGGAGCGGACGAACCAGGTTCGAAACCCCCATGGCTGCCCCTAAGAGCAAGAGGGTTTTTAGTTTCGGCCGGTCGACTTCTTTCGCATAGCGGGCTAAAAGATAAAGGAAAAGTGTGATGGTAAAAACGTAGGTTGCCTCTGTGAGAACGTACATCCCCCAGAAGGCAAATAACGGATATCCTAGTGTCAAGCAATAGGGGATCCAAGCATACCCCTTGCTAAACAAGAGTTCACCCGTCTTATAAGCGAACACCGCGCTGGCAGCTCCGAGCACAGAGTGCAGAACAAGGATAACCATCTTAAAATTCATCATTCCAAATATCCCGTAAATGATGGCCAAGAGCATAGGATAGACTGGGCCTACCACATACTCCCGCGTTTGGGGGACTTCCCATATGTCACCGTCATCCCCCTGGACAAAATTCGCTGTATTCACGAGCCCATTGCCATGAAGGAAATTCTCAGCTATGTTGGAATAATGTAAACCATCAGGAGAAATAAAGTACCCTGCACCATATGATCTGAAATATAGGACTTCTATAGTGAGGGCAATGAGAAATAAGAGCCCCGTAAACCACAACTTTTTTCGAAGCACTAAGTTCGAGGCACGAGATTCGAACTCTTGATTTATTCTATACTCTCTAGTCAATAATTTTTCATCCTCTGCCGATTTAGGATCATTGAGAAGTCAAGAGACTCCCCATTGTTTTTTCATTTGTGCTTGGGATTACCCCGGTCCCACCCAAAATATAAGCTGTTTTGGTCTTCCCGCACAATCCCTTTAAGTAAGTACTGGTATCCGAATTTAGATCTCCTTTGGGGACGAGAATCATTGGGCTTCCAGTCAACGCTGCAAAAGCACCTCCGGATAAGCCATCTGGGAAGGTCTCCCCTGTGGCTATGACGATCGATTCAGGATTTTGGTTAAAATGTTTCACAATTTGTAACATCGTATCATATTTTGTATTCCCAGCCAAGCGCAAAGGACCATAGGATTCTAAGGGACCTCCTTTGGCATCAAACGCAGTGGATACCGCAAATTTCCCTCCTACGATGATGGTCTTTGTCACCCCGAAGTCTTTTAGTATTTGCTTAGTGGCAACGGGCAATTTGTTTTGCTCTGTTAGAAGAATTGGAATCCCTAAAGCCGCTGCCGGAGCAGAAGCTGAGAGAGCATCTGGAAAGCTGGTACTGGAAGCTAAGATCACCTGTGAACTGGGTCCAATCTTCCTGGCAATAGCGGCGGCTGTATCTGCTGCTGACTCTCCGAAGATTCGTTCAAAGGATAAACCCTCTTCTACAAGGACGTTTGTAACTGGCTTCAGTATCGCTCCCTCACCACCAATGACATAGACTTTAGCCTCAGAGGACAGACGTTTTATCTCTTGTAAAACCTCTTTGTCTAACTGATAAGGTGACGTTAAAAGTAAGGGTGCCTTAAGCTTCTTTGCCAAAGGGGCTGCTGCTAAGGCATCTTGGAAGCGGTCTACTCGTGCAAGGAGCACGACTGGGGCAGAATTGTTTGCCCAGCCTGCTTGGGATATTTTGATCGCCGTGTCTTCCGCCCTCGTTCCATAGAGCCGCTCGATGCTTAACTCCTTGGGGTCGGGGTTTGGAGTCGGAGTCGGAGTTGGCGTTGGCGTTGGCGTTGGTAACGGGTTAGGAGTTGGCAAAGGGTTAGATCCCTTAATTTTTTCGTACCCAACTCTAGCGTGTTCTGTGAGGCTGGCATCCAGGACTTGTCCCTGCACAACCGTCAAATAGTATTTTGCCGCAGTCTCATTCGAGGAGGCTGTCCCTTCCAGGGCTAATTTATCTGCTTCAGTCAAGAGTTTAGTATAGGTGTTTTGAAGGCCATTTTTAGCACGTTCTTCAAGGCTGGCATCTAAATTCGACCCCTGTAATATTATTCCATAGTCCTGGGCAGCGGTCGCGTAACTGATGCTGTCTGCAAGCGCCAATTTATCAGCTTCAGCCAAGAGCTTGTTTAAGGCACTGAGATGACCTGTTTGCGCACGTTTCTGGATGGAAGCATCCAGGTTTGGTCCCTGCAAGATTGTCCAGTAGTATTTAGCCGCACTGGCATAGGAAGTGTCGTTCTTTTCAAGCATCAAAATATCTGCTTCCGTTAATAGTTTGCCATAGGTGTTAAGAATTTTCTTTTCGACAACCTCTTTATCAGTAACCGATGGACTCTTATAGGCAGTAACGTAAAATCCTAAAGCATAATACGAACTCCAACGGGCATAGTTGTACCAGTAATCACCATTGGCGGAATCTGCACCGATTCCTCCACCGGAATCAACCAAGCTGTCTTCATCAATCTCTAAATCTCCTAAATGAATCGAGGCCGGGGTACTCCAACGACTGGATAAGTAAGGAGGATTTACCGGAGGTAAGAGTTCCTTCGGGAATTTTGTGGCTCCCGGAGCAAAGGTAATTGCACTATTGTACTTTTGACCCATCAGACTAAACACTGAATCCTGATAAGCAGTTTTACCTGTTAAGCAATTTGGATTATTTCTTGTTGCCCAACTATTGTAACCCCAGATGGCAAAATACCAGTTTTCTAAAACATTACGGTCCCCGTCACCAATCTTGGGGTAAGCCCGCCATTTTTGGTTGAGCATCTGACAACCAATTTCAATATTATAGTCGATATCATTTTTTAGTCTGTCCATCGTCACTGTATCCTTGGGATCGTATGAAGAAACTTGCATGATCCCTATTCCTATTCCGTCACGTCCTATTAACGCTTTATCGGTAATAGGCTTTCCCGTCGCAGTATCCATTTCCCATTGCTTCCAACCACTCTCCATCCAAGCAACTGCTTTGAGGAGTACAGGCGGAATATTATATTTATTGGCCATATCCTCTAACTTTTCACCAATCTCATTATAATAGGCCTTCTGATCTACGGCTGCCATGACCGGTCTAGCTGGGACCATCTGCATCATAATGAGCCCGACGATAAGTAATGCCATGACCTTCTTGAAGCGTTGTACTCTCATACTCCTACTACCCCTCTCTAAATGTGTCCAAGACAATATTCCATTTATTATTCGACACCAAAGGAGAGGATTCCTGCCCAAAAACTGTTAGTCGGTTGCTTATAGAAAACTTAGTCTGACTAGTGGAGAAAATAGTAAAAAAGCCCCCTAAATCTAACTGATACAGTAGACCTAGCGGGGCCGAGAGCATACAAGATGAAATTGATCGCCACCATTTATACCAGGCGGCCGGAAAAGATCAGAAAACCAAACATCACAAAATGAAAGGTAACCAATATCGCTGACAGATCCCAGATCGGTCCTGTCCCCCAATACTTCCAGGTTTTGTTCTTGCGGTCCAGAAAGTCAAAGCCAATCATCAGTCCCGCATGATAGAGCCCATACAAGACATACTGGAGTTGGGTTCCGTGCCATACTCCCATAATGCCAAAAAGGAAGAGATAACCTACATAGGAAGCCGTATAACGATTTTTAAAGCGCTTTTTCTTAGCTGAATCAAGGACAAAACGCATGTAGATGTAATCTCTAAACCAAAATGACAGCGAAATATGCCAGCGGTTCCAAAAATCTTTGATATTTTTAGACATAAATGGTTTATCAAAGTTGATGGGGGTCTTAATACCCATCAGATAACTGACTCCGATGGCAAAGGCGCTGTACCCTGCAAAATTAAAGAAGAGATAAAAGCCGTAAACGTACATGTATTTAAGGGTTGGCAGGAATCCAAAGGTATGGTTCAACGGCTCAAGCCAATACTTATTGATAAGATAGGCGATAATAAACTTATACAGAAAGCCTCGGAAAATATAGTCCATTCCCTGGATGGCCAGCTCTCCATAATCGTGCCGGGTAAGGGGTTTATAGAGATCCGTAACAAAGCGTCGGTAGCGGTCAATCGGACCGGAGGCAATCGTCGGGAAAAAGAGGACAAAGCTGATGAAATCCACTAACCGAACCTCTTTAATCAACCCATCGCGAATTTCTATAATGATCCCTGCCGTACGGAAAGTTAAATAGGAAATCCCTATAAACCCGATCACAGTTTGCCAAAAGCCCAACGCTATAAAGCTTGGGTTAATTTTTACGACCACTAAGGGCAGAATCGCTAAGAAAATTACCAGATAAAAGACACCGGCGCGATTTTTTCCCAGTGCACTCAGTCGATAGGACAAGTAAAGCCGCACTATAATCCATTGGAACAAAAGATAAACTACAATCTGATAGAGCACGCTCAGCGGTTGTCCAATGAGCAGAAGCATACCCAACGTAGAAAGTAAGACCCAGGCAGCTCGTACTTTACCGGATACTCCAAGAATCCCAAGCAAAACTGCCGGCAGCATTGGGATAAGCAAATAGATGAAAAAGGAAAAGTCCTCAAAAGGCGTCATTATTGACCTCCCAGCAAAGCACGCCGGTCTGCCTTACCATTCGGTGTCATGGGCATTTTCTCGAGGAATTTAAACCGGCGCGGGATCATATATTCGGGCAAGTGTCTGCGCAAATCTTCCTTCAGAGCAAGAGTCGCCTTGAATTCGTCTTCCACAGGCTTACTCACTGTAATAAAGGCCTGTAAATATTCCACTTTACCACGTCGTTCAATGGGTAAAACTACGGCATTCTCAACCATCGCTAGTCGCCTGAGATTTTCCTCGATTTCTCCTAATTCGATCCGGTAACCATGGAGTTTAACCTGGAAATCTAACCTGCCTTGGTAAAAGAGGAAGCCCTCTTTAAACAGCCCAGAATCTCCCGTTCGGTAAGCATTCCAAGTTACGCCTTGTTCTTGCCAGCTAAAAAAAGCCTTGGCAGTTTGCTCTGAATTGTTAAGGTAGCCCACACTCACATTAGGGCCTGCAATAATCAGTTCCCCTGCCTCTCCCTCTGACAGGGTCTCAGGTCTTTGGGGCAAAAGCCCCTTCTCGGCGGCTATCGTTGCCGTGAGTCGATCGGTATCACAGATGAGGACCAGAGCATCCGGTTTAACGCTTCCTACCGGAAGTGGATTAAAGGTGTTCAGAATGTCTTGGGTGATCGTCAGATTAGTTACCGCCACTGTGGCTTCGGTGGGGCCATAGAGATTTTCCACCTTAGCTCGCGGAAATCGCTGAGCCAGTTTGGTTGCACAATCATGGGTAAGTATCTCTCCGCAGAAGAGAAAACGCTTGACCTGGGGCAGCAGGGTATCATTAAAACTGGGATCCATTAAACATACCTCGGCAAACGAAGGGGTTGATACCCAGTAACTAGTTTTCGAAGAAGCCAAGGAGGCAAAAAGTTCTTTGGGGTTAGCAATTTGGTTTTTGTCCACACTCCAAAGGGTCCCTCCTGTACTTAAGGACATATATAAATCCATCACTGAAAGGTCAAAGGAAAAAGGAGCCTGATTGAGAAAGACCTCATTCAGTTCCTCTGGCTGAAAGGCGGGGTTGACCCAGTTGAGAAAACTCTCTAAGGCCCCCAGGGTAATCTGAACTCCTTTGGGTACTCCTGTACTGCCGGAGGTGTAGATTATATAGTAAACTTCATCCGGTTGCACCTGCCAAGAGGATGACGGTACTTCCAATTGATATCCCTTAAGGATACTGCCCTGCCCGTCCAGTGAAATCATTTCTTCGATCATAACTTTGTGAGAGGCATTGCCTTTAGGCACAATTTGAGGAGAAAGGACTGCCCTTGCACCAGAAGCCTCAATAATTTGCCAAAGCCGCTCCGCAGGCACGGACGAATCCACAGGAATATAGGGATGGCCTGCTTTGACGCAAGCCATAAATAATACCAGCATCTCATTTTCTTTATGCCCGTACACGATAACCGGGGTTTGACGAGTTATTTCCTCAGTTAAATTCAGTTCATGAAGCCATACTGCAACAGAATTAGATCTGCTTTCTAAAGAAGCATAGGTTAAAACTGAATTGCCATGTCGATGTGCCACCCGCTCCGGACATCTTATGGACCAATCATGGATTTTTTGACTAAGCATGAAACACATTCCCCATTCGCCTAAAAGTTATTGTAAATAAACGGAACTGTAGTTTGTTGCTTTTGCACTAAATAAAGAATAAACAAACCCATCAGGATGAGGTAGTAATAGGCAACTCGACCACACCATATTAAGGTGGGATTCCATTCCTTAGGTCCCTTCCCCTTCGTGATAAAATCCGTCCAATATTTCATCGATGTTCACCCACCCTTTCCAGCCCAAGTGCATCGTGTCCTGCAAGAAGTAAGAATCATATTCGTGATTCCCGAAATTTGCAACCACAAATCCTCTGTCCTTGATCATCTTCTCAGCTCGTAAATAATACGCCTTTCGTTCCTCTATCGAAAAACCTGTATAATCATACCAAGTTCCATTGACCGGCACTATAATAAACATTGGTTGAGCCTTAGTCTCTTGGAGTAAATTTAACACTAATTCCAGATCCTGATATTCAGGAGACGGATATAGTTCTGAATGGGACGATGAATTCCTATTCTCCGCGAGCTTAGGTTGTATATTCTCTGAATAGTACTGATCCAAGATGCCAAATCGATTATTTTGGGTCATTTTTTCACCCTGCCTGGTGGCCTTCTCTTTTAATTCCTGCCATGAGGCAAGAGGCGGCGCCGTTACAGCAGCATTTATTGAAACACTTTTTGGGTTGATTAGCCGGGCGTAGGCAATGGTTTTTAACGCGTCTTGAGCTTCGAGCGCGGCCATTTCAACTCTTCCCCGAACTGCTAATCTCAGACTCCCAAAGCTTGGTTTTTGGCTTGTAAGCAAGTGCTGCTTTAGAAACGCATGGAGAGTGGGTTGCTCCTCAAAGGCTTCAGGAAAGTCTAAGAGGCGGTTTATTAATGAAGTTTTAGTCTCTGCAGATAAAGAGGAGTTAAAAACCATTCGATAGGCGTGGAGAGGGGAAAAATTCTGTTTAAAATACGCGGGACTGATTCCTTCTGGAGTAAACCACTGCGCCGAAAGTATAACGGCAATTTTTTTACCCCTAAGAGACTCTCCTAAAGCTGCCATGTTTAAAGCATGGATGATGTCCTGGGTCCCTCCTCTCCCCACAAGAAAAGGGGCAAACCCGGTGGGTTTTCCCTCAAAAAGAAGTGACGGATGGAATTCCGAGACAGCTGAAAATTCCGAAGACCCGTAAACAGGGAGAATATCCTGGGATTGCAGGGCTTTTTCCTGCAAGATCGTGCCCTGAAAGCTAACAGGAGTTTGCGAGCCGCCGATGGTTTGGGTAACGCCTTGTTTAAGCCAAAAAAGCCCCACAACCTGTTGGGTCAGTGGGCCCATCCAAACTATTGTTACAGCAAAGAGAAGCACGGCAATAAGCATTGGCCCTAGTCGACTTCGAATCATCAACCCTTACGCTCCTCCAGGTAAGCAATGATTTTATTGGCGGTCTCCCATTCCTCACGTTCCATTTCTGTTGGTGCCACTTCAATGGCGAGTTGCTCGTGAATGGCCACAAATAATTCAATGATTCCAAAGGAATCAAGCAATCCATTCTTAAACAATTCCAGATCTGGGTTCCGCTTTATCTCATCCGTACCACAAATATCGGTAAGTATGTCAAGAATCTTTTCTCTTATCACGTGTATACCTCCTCCACCATTCTTTTTCTATTCGACAAGGAAGAAAGTAGTTCCTGCCTCATCCAAAAACCATAGATTCAAGAAATATCATAACCATTATTCATTAGTAAGCCCCTTTACCGGAGAAGACGACCGAGAAAGTTTTCCACAAAATCGATAAATCTAACCAGATATTCCAACGCCTGACGTATTCTACATCATAGGCCAGCGTTTCTCCCAAGGTTAGCTCACTCCGCCCGTTGACTTGGGCCAATCCAGTGACCCCCGGCAAGACGTTAAGGCGCAGGCGTTGTTCTGGCGTGTAGTGTTTTGCGATATCCGGAACCTCCGGGCGAGGTCCTACAAGACTCATATTGCCAAGCAAAATATTCAGGAGCTGAGGGAGTTCATCCAAACTGGTTTTACGCAAAAACTTCCCGCTCCGTGTAATCCGGGGATCATTTTTCTCCTGGAAAACGAAGTTCTCTAGATTTTTTACTTTTTCCAGCTTTGACTTCATTAAGGCATCCGCATTCGCTGACATCGTTCTGAACTTATAAATAGTATAGGGCTTGCCCCAAAGTCCCACCCGTGTTTGCGTGAAAATGGCCGGGCCCGAAGAATCCAAGCGAATCCAAAGGACTATAAAAAGCCACAACGGTGATATGATCACAAGAAGAACAGCAGCAACAAAAAGGTCAAGCAGCCGCTTCAGAGCAAGTTGCCAACGAGAATAAATAAACTCTTTACTTTCAGCAGATGCCGCCAATCTCTGACCCATTGGTTTGTCTCCTTTCCGTATCTTACTTGCGAAAACCCTCGACAATTCGCTCGACAGCTTCAATGACATCTTCCGTATCTTGTTTACTCATCTTCGGATAAAGGGGCAAGGAGATAATACGTTCAAAGGTCGTTTCCGCCTGTGGAAAATCTCCTTTTTGGAAACCGAAGGTATCTCTATAGAAGGGATGCATTGGCACGGGAATAAAGTGCACACTCGTTCCAATCTGTTCCTTTTTCAATTCTTCGATAAACTCTGTTCTGTCTATGGATAGTTTCTCCAGATTTAGCTTTAGGATATACAGATGCCAAGCGTGGCGGGCATATTCCTTTTCAGGTGGAATTTCCAGTTCGGGCATCTTGCCGAATGCTTCGTTAAATCGCTCGGCTATTTCCAGTCGAACTCCCTGCATGCGCTCGAGTTTAGCCAATTGGGACAGACCGAGAGCCGCCTGAATATCCGTCATATTGTATTTGTATCCGGGGTGGAGAATTTCGTAGTACCAGGAACCTGACGCCGAATAGCGGTTCCAGGCATTTCGGCTCATGCCATGTGAACTCATTATCCTGATTTTATCCGCAAGGGCCTCATCGTTCGTGGTGACCATACCCCCTTCTCCAGTCGCCAAGTTCTTTGTGGCGTAGAAAGAAAATGCCGTTGCATCTCCGATCGTACCGATTAATTTCCCTTTGTACTTAGTATACACAGCATGGGCTGCATCCTCTAGTACAAAAAGATTATATTCCTTGGCCAGCTCCATAATTTCATCCATTTCACACGGATGTCCGGCAAGATGAACCGGAATAATAGCCTTAGTACGCGGAGTTATCTTTTTACGAACTTCGTTGACATCGATGTTCATCGTCACCGGGTCGATATCTGCAAAGACTGGTGTTGCTCCAGTATGAATAATAACGTTTGCAGAGGAAGCAAAGGTCATGGGAGTTGTGATCACTTCATCCCCTTCACTGATTCCGGCAGCCACAAGCGCGAGATGCAACCCTGCCGTGCAGGAGTTCACAGCTATAGCATATTTAACTCCGATATACTCAGCAAAGCGTTTCTCGAACTCGTGGGTTTTGGGTCCCTTGGTAATCCAATTTGATCTGAGACTGTCCACAACTTCTGCAATATCATCCTCTTCAATAAGAGGCAAACCGTAGGTTAAAAATTCTTTACGCATTGGATTTATGTCTCCTTTCAAATTCGAGCATATAAAGAATTAACGTTATACTTTCTGACTAGTTTGGAGTAATTGCTGATACACGGCTTCCATTTGAGTTACATTTTTTTGCCAATCATAGTGCTTTAACACATTTGCCCTGCCTTGTCGGCCTAACTTATCTCTCAGGGCAGGATCTTTAATTAGACGTTCCATAGCCTCGCCTAACTCGGCGATATTTTCTGAAGAAACAAGTAAACCTGTCTCTCCTTCTATAATTACTTCGGTTAATCCGCCGACCCTGCTGGCAATCACGGGACGGGCGCAGGCCGATCCTTCCACTGCTGTTACGCCGAAGCTCTCTTGACGGGAAGGAATGACCACAATATCAATACTTTGATAGAAATCAGCAACGTTAGCATTGGGAAGTTGCCCCAGCCATTCAATATATGCGCTAACTCCAAGCTTCTCTGCTAAGTCCTCTAGCTGGCCGCGCTGCGGGCCTTCCCCCGCAATCCGCAGACGAGTCTGTGGAAACTTGTAATGAACCTGAGCAAACGCCTCGATCAAAAGATCTAATCCATACACAGAGTGCAGGCCTTTGGCAATTCCGAACACAACGAGATTATCTGTTCTGCCGCTGCCGCTTTTCGGATAAGAAACGTGTTCTCCCTGCGGGGGAGCAAAGCGAGTCGTATCCACTCCAAACGGAATAATTTCTATAGCTTGTTCCGAGCCAATATAGCGATGCATCTCCTGGGCCATTATTTCACTGCTTGAGCATAGCACATCTGCACGACTCAGAATCCATTTTAACAGTCTTCGATGCAAAAAAGAGGTTCGGGGAAAAGAAAAAATATCACTGCCCCAGGCGGAAATAACCAAAGGATGCCTGCGGGTTAACGCTCCTAGCAAGCCAAAGCTCGTCGCATAATGTGAATGGATCAGATCCGGTTTAATCTCGGCGACCTTTTCCTTGACCCAAGTCTGACGCAATAGTACATCCACCTTATCTCCGGCCAAGCGAGGTATGACATGCACTTTAATCTTCGGCAGCTCTGCAGACAGAAAACTTAGGATTTCTACCTCCCACCCTCGTTCTGACAGAGCTAACGCCCATTTCTCGGTATGAGTGCTGGCTGCGTTGGCCAATAAGCAAAGTTTAGCCATCCCAGCCCTCTCCCCAAGGTTTCCATTGAATGGCTAGGCTCAATCCCCAGAAAGCCCAAACCATAGGGTCTTCGAAAAACCTGCCTTCCCCCTGGGAGCTGAGCCAAACCACGAAAATACTGATTAACATCGCTTGTGCAAAAGAATTCATCTGATTCAACACACGCAAATTCATAGTCGCTATAATAATAAGAAAAACAAACATGCTTACAAGGCCAAGTATGCCCATCTCAGCCGCTACTGTAATTAAACTGGTATGAGAACGAGTGACTGCATCACTCCAAGGTACTAGATAATGGTACGGCTGTTCTATTGCCCACTGAAAATTTCCCAACCCCACTCCTGTCAAGGGGTCTTCGATAAACATGGCCCAACCGCCCTTGATCAGGTGCTCACGCTGTCCGAGAGCGCTCATCCCAGTGAAGAGTGTTTCAAAGCGGATGCGGATACTTGGGATCAGATAAAGAGCAATTGCCCCCACCCCTCCAAGCCCCATTATACTCCAAGTCGTCCTGCGATTTTTCGCTGAGCTAATGGCTATAATAACAATTCCTATCAGCAAGGTCAACCAGCCTGTTCGCGAAAACGTAACTCCCAGAGCTGCCACTTGGATGAGGAGTGCCAATGCTGTCCCGATATTTAAAAACCATTCCCGCCGCACGAGAAGGAGTAAAGTCCCCAGGATAGAGATATTCAAGTAACGTGCAAATAGATTAGGATCAATGAAACTTGCATTCACCCTCCGTACTCCGGAGATATTAATACCTCCGCCCCAAATCCAGTTCCCACTAAAATATTGGGCTAGTCCAATGAGTGCAGTAAGAGTCGCCATAGCAAAAATCACCTTAAACACACGGTCAAAGACTGTTTTTCGGTCCGCACCCAAAGCCATGCTTATCCCGACAGCAAATAGAAGAAGCAGGCGCACCCCTTCATTAATCGTTGTTTGTGATTGCAAGCTTGTGGTCAGTGAAACAAGGACAGCGATAAACAAGGGAATGACCGCCCAAATCAATGGAACCCCAGCAAGACGCTTTAAGGTCTCCCCTATTCCTAATTGAACAAAACGCACTGCTCCCCAAGCTAACAAGAGAATCATCCCTATGCGCAAAAAGGTTAAAGAGGTTGGCGTATCCGCACCGCTTTGATAGGGGGGAAACAGCACTTTACTGATATCCCAAGGCACCAACGCAAAAAACAAGGGAATAATCCAATCACCCCACCGTTTCACACAGCCACTTCCTCTCATTTATAAACTGCTTAACCTCCGGCTATTTTAGCTCTTTTAGCCACTGACTGACGATGCTGTCCCAAGAATAATGCTCTTCTACATAGCGCCTGCCGTTCTCTCCCATAGACTTACCCTGGTCACTTAACTCGTATAGGGAACGGATGGCTTGGGCCATCTCAACAGGGTTTTCCGGTTCAACGGTAAGTCCTGCTCCAGCCTCTCTGATCAGCTCTACGGCTTCCCCTTCTCCACTATAGATAACAGGAACTGCACAGCCCATAGCCGGAAACATCTTAGACGGACGTGCCCCTTCAAAGAGTTTTAGCTTCTTTAAGGGAATTATACTTCCTGCAGCTAAGGACAAATAGCGCGGCATATCTGTAACCGGTTGAAATCCGAGAAATTGCACATTCGGCAGCTTCATCTCTTTGGCCATTTCCTCAAGTCTCGGCTTTTCCGTCCCATCCCCTAGAAAGAGAAAATGATACTGTGGTTCAGAACGTAATAAGTTAGCTGCTTCCAATACGCTTTCTAACCCCTGCGCATATCCCATCGTCCCGGTATAGACCAAGACAAATTTATCTTGAAGTCCCAGCTTCTCCTTAAACTCTTGATCTGGTGGAAGCGAACAAAAGAGATCGAGGTTTACTCCGTTAGGCAAAAAAGCGATTTTCTCAGGCGGTATTCCCCGTTTTATCCAAGTGTCGCGAATTCCTAACGTTACCGCAGACAGTTTCCAAGAACGATTGTAGAGCCAGGTTTCCAAGGCCTCTGTCATACGGATCATCGTCTTATTGGTAACCAATCCCAAAGCTACTGCGGATTCCGGCCAAAGATCTGAAACATTAAACACCAAGCGGGCACGTTTAATCCAGCTTCCGAGCACAGCGGTCATCCCCAGAAATAGTGGCGGGGACTCCACGAAAAGGACATCACAAGGCCCTGCCTTTAGGATTCCCCATAAAGACGAAAAGGTAAATGAAAAATAATTTAAAAGGCGTTTCCAAAAATGTCCCCTTTGTACGGGGTAAACCCACGTCCGGTAGACCGTTAATCCTTCCACTTCATCTTTCATAGACCAATATCCTCGATACTTTGGCGGAATCACCCCTGAGGGATGATTAGGAAAGGCAGTGACAATGACAACCTCATGCCCCTGGCGTTGCAATCCTTTTGCCAGTTCTTTAAGCCGCACTTGGGCAGCCCCTGTTTCCGGAGGAAAGTATTGGGTCAAAATTAAAAATCGCATTGATTTACCTTCCTTATCCAACTTTCTGAGATTGGAGCAATACTTTATTTATCGCCAATTAAAGTCACAAACTTTAGTATTGGTTAATATTTTTCATTCCAAACGTTGCTACAATTTGTTCTGCGGCCTTGCCATCACCGAAAATACTCGGGCGGTTTTCAGGAGGAGTAAACATCTCTACAGCCTCTAGAATTTTCTCTTCATTCGCGCCGGTCAAGCGGTTCCATCCCACGTCGACTGTTTCGACCCACTCTGTTTCATCCCTCATCGTAATGCAAGGGACACCCGCAAAATAAGCTTCTTTTTGGACTCCGCCTGAATCCGTGACCAGTTTTAAAGTATGCGCTTCAAGTGTAATCATATCAAGATAACCAACCGGCTCAATTACGTTGATTCGATCAAGCAGTGAGGTTAAACCCAATTCATGCACTATCTTACGGGTTCGAGGGTGTAACGGAAGGACCACAGGCAGTGAAATCTTGGATAATGCTTTTAATATTTGAGTTAAACGTGCTGGATCGTCCGTGTTTTCAGCGCGATGTATTGTACAGAGAATATATGATTTTGGTCCCAAACCCAGCGTCTGGAGAATATTTGATTTTTCCTTGGCCAACTCAAGGTTATAAAGAAAAGCATCGTACATGACGTCTCCGTCTTGAGCTACTCCCTCAGTAATCCCCTCAGCGCTAAGGTTCCTAACGGCAGTTTCAGTCGGACAGGAAAGCCAACTGGAAAGATGATCTGTTAAAATTCGGTTAATCTCTTCTGGCATTCTGCGATTAAAACTTCGAAGTCCCGCTTCGATATGGATCACTGGGATATGAAGCTTCGAGGCTGCCAAAGCTCCCGCCAATGTCGAATTCGTATCCCCATACACTAACAGAGCATCAGGAGTTTCTTGAATGAGCACTTCCTCAACCTTTTCCAGGATTGCCCCAGTCTGAGCGCCATGTCGACCAGAACCGATTCCTAGGTGAAAATCCGGTCGAGGAATATGCAATTCATCGAAAAAAATATCAGACATGTTAGTGTCATAATGTTGTCCGGTATGAATTAGTATTTCTTGATGGTCCCTTCTTAAAACACGGGAGACTGAAGCCGCCTTAATAAACTGGGGCCTTGCTCCTACGACCGTTGCAATTTTCATAGTTTCCTTATTCCTTTCTTATCTGTTGGTTGGCTAACTGAGAAACTGAGACTAACATTGCCCAAAGGATCCAAAGCAACGGTTCTTCATATAATCGTCCTTCTCCTTGAGCACTGATAAAAATTGCTATTACTCCTGCTACTATGCTGGCATTCAAAAACCGCAGACGTTCATGACGGATTGTACGGGAAATGTCCCACCCTCTCTGGAGTGTCTTACCAAAAAGAAAATAAAGAACGGCAAAACCGATAATCCCAGTTTCCGCCAATACGGTAAGGATCGCCGTATGCGACAGAGAAACATAAAAAGTAGAGTAGGGATTGAAGTAAGGATAGATCGTTGTAAAGGCTACTCCAAAGGCCCCCACTCCAATGCCCACCACCGGGTGATCCCTCACCATGGCCATTCCGGACCGCCACAAATACTCTCGAATCCCTCCGGAGGCACTCAATAAACCCGATCGCAAACTCTCTATCCGTGCCATGATCGCCGGATTCAAAAAAGCTGCCGCAATAATGGCAAAAATCATTAGCACCATGGCATAGAGTGTCAATTTGCGTCGGGGAATAAGAATCACGAAAATGATCGCCGAAACACCCAGAGCCAAAATCCCGCCTCGTGATCCGGTGATTCCCAAACCGGCACCCTGAAGCAAAATGGCGACGAGCGGTATAACACGGGATGACCATGATGTGCGTCGCTCGAGCTCAGCCACGGAGAACAAGAACGTGATAACAAGAAAACGGGCAAAGATATTGGCATCGGCAAAGGTGGCGTTAGAGCGGCGATTAATGACGACAGCCGAGGTCGGGATGAAAAACCACTCTGTTAGATACTGCACAATGGCAATTAAACCCAGAACCGCTCCAGCTGCAATCAGCGTATAGCCTAAGCGCTGCAAATCCTTTTCGTCTTCGACGTAGGCTATGACAAGGTAAAGGGTGATAATCAAGGAAAGCAAGCGCACGGTTTCTGCAAACGAATGTGCCGGCGCAATAGAAAAGGCCGTTGAAAGCAAGTAAACTCCTAAAAGCGCGATTGGGAGCCATAAAAGAGCATCTGTCTTTATACGTTTCCAAATCTTAAATTTATCGGCTATGTGTGCCCGATGGTCTTTATGAGTCTGCCAAAGATCACATAACCAACGCAGGCCTAAGGCCAGTTGTGTAAGACGAAAAAAATCTAAGATTGAAACATTAAAACCAGCTAATCGCTCTGGTAAGCTGTAAGCCGGTATGAACATTTTCGAAACCTCAAGGGGAAATGTGACGATAAGGACTGCCGGCAACCACCTGGGACGTTTTACGGCAACCCAAACAATCCCCCACAGATAACCCAAGGTTATTAAAGTCGACGGATAATAGACCCAGCGAAGGATCATATAAAGCCATAAAATGGTTACAAAGACTTCAAGAATCAGGAGCAAACGGTTTTCACTCAGATTATTTTTTTCCATCTTGCATCTCCTTTCTCCTCGAGATCCATTTAGTGCTCACCTGCTTAATAAACAACGTCATCTCTCTTATGTCCTCCCGCGTAAAAATAAAAACGGTTTTAAACTTTTCGCCGCTTTCACGGCGGTAAAAAACATAGTTCAGGGTAAAAAGTGATATGTAAACTAAACTCGAGGCCATGGAGGCTCCCATAATACCCCAAAGCGGGATGAGCGTAAAATCAAGGATCAGGGTTAGTACGACCGTGATCCCGGAAGAGATACTTGAGTAAATCGGCTTTCCTCGGGCCATTAAATCCCCCGAAAGCACTACGGATCCACCAAGGGCCACAATCCCAGGCAATAATACCAGCAAAGGGTAGAAAGCTCCACTAAAGCGAGCCCCAAAGAAGAGGAGAATCAGCGGGTAAGCGATTATAGCCATTCCGAGCGCGGCAAGAAAGGTCAGCATTATGGTTAGGCGCGTGACTTTCGGAGTCATAGAGAAGGTAAGGCTGTCTTTCTCCGAAGCAAGTTTTGGAATGAGAGCCGTATTGACCGCATTGCCCAAGTATCCGACCATTTCGGCGAGGGTGACAGCAGTGGCGTAAAGACCAACTTCAGATAAGGGCAAAAATCCGGCGATTATGAAGAGGTCAAGTCGATAGTTTATGACCATCATGACGTTAGCTAAGTAGGACTTAGCCCCATAGCTGAGAGTTTGCCTTATGTACGACAGGCTAAAGACGTGGAAACGCCAGCGGACAATCTTCGCCATTTCTGGCAGCATATACAGGGTTGTCAAAATATTTCCTGCCACCCATATCCCAAACCCAGTGGTCACCGTCAAATGATCCAAGGCAGCTGCTGCCGAAACTCCTGCGGAGAGGACAACGAACTGAACCAGTAAGGCCAAGTTGTACTTGCCTATTGAGTCCAATCCCCATAACACACTCAACCAATACAGATTAAGCAGTCCGAAAGGAATTGCCAGCAGAATCAATCCCAATTGGAGGGGCGTTACTGCCTGCATGTACCCATCTTTTAAAAAATGATAAGCAATACCTACACATACAACCATAAAACCGCCCAAAAAGGCAGCCATACCCAGGGAACTTCCCACGGCCTTTTTCCCATCTTCGGGGTTTCGTGCAACGTAGTATGTATTGGCATAATTCAATCCTAAACTGCACAGCGGTACCAATACCGTGGGGATCTGGACAAGAAAGGAATACAAGCCCTTTCCCACGGGTCCCAGTACGCGAGAGATAATGATTTGAGTTACCATGGAAAAAACAACGCGTCCCAGGGTTCCAAACAGGGTCAAAAAACTGTTTCGAACAAAACTCATGGTTTTTCACCATTATCAGGATTACCCCACAAGACATCGGGATCCACAGTCTCCCGTGTGACCACTATACTTGACGGGAATATGGAAGAATACTTTACCTCTAAAACATTCCCGTTTTTCAGCAGATCTCTCTGCTCTTTTGTCAGATAAAATGTCCAAGTATATTTGGCATTCGGCCTTGGCGCCAGAGTGATATAGTAGGGATATTTTTCGAAGTCAAAATCCCTTTCCAATTCTAACCCTTTGATCATGGTGGTTAACCAAAGATCAGTGATATAGCCCGTAGCTACTTTTTGGGTATTAGGGACTAGTTCGACAATACTATCCCCCGGTGAGTGATACGTTACCTGAACACTGTTCAAGGTTTTAAGAGTTGCTAGTTTAGCAGCATCAACAATAAAGCGTTGAACTGTGTCCTCTTTAAAGGAGTATACAACACAATAGAATTGATCATTGTTCTTTGGAGAAATTCTCTCTAAAGAATTGATTTCTCCATCCATGATCCTTTCCTCTGGAAAGACCGTCGTCACGTATGAGACATAATTGTCCACCCCAACCCATTCAACCTTTTGACCTGGGCTTGGTTTGTCCTGCGGGGTAACAAAGGATATTAGGTTCTTTCTGCCTTGAGCTGTTTCTACTTCATAAACCGTTCCAACAAAGAAGTAATGCTTTATATCAATAAGTTGACCTTGACCGATCTCCAATTCTCCGTTAAGAAAACGGGTAGCCCCACTCTGTGCTTCCTGGATTTCGGTTTCTGTAAACGGCCCTTTTACCTGTTTATACCCTGAAAAAATACCCAAGAGCACAAATAGAAACAGGCCGATTAGAACAAGATTCCCTCTGCGCAACGGTCCTAGCTTCCTAACGCTATTTTCCACGGTATACTCCTTCGATCACGCGGACAATTTCTTCTTGCTCCGTTCTTGAAAGTTCGGGATAGCAAGGAATTGCCAGGGCTTCCTTACATGCTTTCTCCGTGATTGGGAAGGAGCCCTCTTTATACCCCAAATCATGAAAAGCCTTCTGTAAATGCAACGGAACCGGATAATAGATTGCACAGGCGATATCCGCTTGTTTCAGCGCCTCCATCAGTTCCTGGCGACGATCCGACCGTAAGACATAGAGATGATATATCGGGGTGCCCGCCGGATCCCGGCCAGGCAGAGTGAGTGGCAGTTGCCCTAATAGTTCGTCATAAACTGCCGCCTTTTCCCGACGACCTTCATTCCATCCATTTAAATAGCGTAACTTAACCCGTAAGATGGCAGCTTGAAGCTCGTCAAGACGGCTGTTATAGCCGATCTTATCATGATAATATTTTACTTGGCACCCGTGAAATCGCAGCATACGCAATTCTGAGGCCAAATGCTTGTCGTTAGTGACGATCATGCCTGCATCCCCATAAGCCCCTAAATTTTTGGTGGGGAAAAAACTAAACGTTGCAGCATGTCCAATTGAGCCAGCTTTTTTACTTTTGTATTCTGCTCCAATAGCTTGAGCAGCATCTTCAATGACCTTCAGGTCGTGGCGTGCGGCGATTTCCATAACTCTCTCCACATCCAGCATCTGACCAAAAATATGTACAGGGATAATGGCCTTTGTCCGAGAGGTTATTTTCTTCTCTAATTGAGTTAAGTCCATGTTAAGTGTCACCGGGTCAATATCAACGAATACAGGGGTCGCACCAACCTGAGCAATCGTTTCTGCAGAGGCAAAGAATGTGAACGGAGTAGTAATTACTTCGTCTCCAGGTCCGATGCCAAAGGCTTTAAGAGTCAGCACTAAAGCATCTGTACCGTTAGCAACTGCGACAGCTTCCTCCGTGCCGCAGAAAGCCGCAATTTCTTTTTCCAAAGCCTTCATCTGCGGCCCCAGAATATATACCGACGAATCCAGCACATCCGTAATGGCTTGATTGATCTCATCCTTTATCGTCAAATACTGAGCCTTAAGATCTAAAAGAGGAATTTTCATTATAATCTTCCCTTTCTCTTCTATATTCAGCCCACGGCACTAGAAACAGTTTGTGGGTTCATTTTGTTGGTCTTTGAGGTCTTTGCAAATAAAGGGCCATTGTACATTCACACACCTTACGTTTCACTTGCTTGTTGGATGTTGAAGTCTTCAACATCTGCACTCGCTTTACTGTGAACTTCACTAATGTTCACTTAGTAATTGTCCCCTCAATTTCTGGTCGCCCGGGGCGCTATAGTAGCTCCTCTTCTGGAACTGCTCGAAGATCTTTGGCGGGGAACCCTTTGATAACTCGCTTTTCCGTGGTATCTTTGCTAACCAAAGCCCCTGCAGCTACAAAGGTTTCCGGGGCTACCTTCACGCCTGGCAAAAGGATCGAGCCTCCGCCAACACGGGCTCCTCGCTGAATGGTGGGGCCTTTGATTTCTTTAAAGCGTTTTTCTGTTCGTCCCATGTAATTGTCATTTGTTGTCGTAACCATGGGAGCTATAAACACTCGTTCTTCGATTTCCATATAGGCAGTTATATATGAACCTGTCTGTATCTTAGTGAATTCGCCAATCTTAGTGTCATTTTCTACTACTACTCCGCTTCCGATAACCACGTTCTGCCCAATTGAACATCTCTCACGAACGACTGCTCCATCTCCGACAAAGGCCTTATCAGCATAGTTGGTGCCGGCATAAAGAACGGCAGAACATCCTATCGTAAATCCATTACCCATCTGAAGAGAGGGCATGTCCGCTTGTGCTTTAACGGTACTCGTTGCCGAAGCCTTCGGCAAACGTCCGATTGAAGAATTGCTGCCGATAAACCCATCTTCCCCAAGAATAGTTTGCGGATAAATGGTGGTATGATCTCCTATGCGAGTTCGCTGTCCTATTACTGCACCTCGACCAATACTCACATAATTACCCAGCTCAACCCCGTCCCCGACTCTTGCTCCGTCGCCAAGGACACACCCAACTCCCAAGATGACATTTTCCCCAAGCACAACATTTTCTCCGATCACACAAAACGGCCCGACGGTTGTGGTTAAGGGCACGGTTGCACTATGGGCTATGAGATTATGATTCATTATTCTTCGCTCCTTTCATGGAAGTCAGTCAGATCTTATCCATCCTGGATTCGCAGACCAAGTAAGGTTAACTACAAGGTATAATTTACGTTTTCACCTAGTTTATTGTTCATGATATAATAATTCAAAAAAGGAAACCTTTGGCTATTAACAATGCAAACTAATGGAGGGATTCAGATGAGCAATAGATTCAAAATTGTTTTAGATTTCAACGAAGAAGACGGTGGTTTCACTGTGACAGTCCCGGCCTTGCCTGGATGTATTACTGAAGGAGATACTATCGAAGAGGCGCTAACTAATGCAAAAGAAGTCATCAAGGGCTATCTAAAAGCTTTAGAGATTCAGGGGCGTCCAATCCCGCAGGGAGAGTTTCTACCTTTTGATAAACAAGAACTGGTGATCAGTGTATGAGAGTTGGGTTACAGCCGCTCCGCCCCCACGCTCGCAGACCAAACTAAAGGCAAACCTGCTAATGCAAGCGGGCGGGGTTCCGCCAAATTCGACATCCGTGTCTCAGTTGGCGCGGGATCCGTCCTTGGATCCCGCCCCGCTGATGTAAGGCAGGTTGGCCTAAGTTTGGTGGGCTGCTCACGTAGAGGGCTCACTTGCTGTAAATCAACTCTCCTAGGCTAAGATTACGGGTCTTTCGAAGCTATGCATGTTTCCATAAATGCTACGAAGACAATCATGCACGTTTCTCATGAGCAGTACGTGGATTTTGATTTACAAAAGAGAACGACTTAAGCGAGTAGCTAACCAAACTTCGCGAAAAGCAGGCAGCGGAGACGAGTTGGAAACAAGGACGTTTCCAACCGGCACTGAGCCAAGGTCGCCTGCCACCATCCTTGGTTCCGGCGACACTCGGCCGTCCTTGGCCATCGGATGGCGAATTGCCGGGAACTCGTCGGAGCGGACGGCTTTGAGCGGTAGTTTGGTCTACGCAGCTTACGGAGCGAACGTTGTAAATCAAAATCCGCCCCTACTCAACCAATGGAAACACGATCGGTTCCTTCGTCTCCTGGCACTTATAAATCGCCAGAATAATCTCTAATGCCTTGCGTCCCTCTTCTCCCGGTATGGCCGGTACTCTGTCTTCTCGAATCGCTTGAATCATATCTGAGATGATTTCTCGGTGGCCAAAGCCGTAAACGTTTGGAGGGTCTCCAGCTTGGCTGGCGAAGATCTTTTCTTTTTCCTCTGCGCTGTCTGGGAATTCCCAGACTTCGATGCGGTTGACTGCGATTCCGCCGACAATGACGGATCCCGTCTCACCGAAAACGTTTAAGGTCTCTTCAATGTTCGTAGGGTAAATAGTAGAGGCCGCCTCAATGATTCCGATGGCACCGCTTTTAAATTTGATAACGGCTGCTCCCATATCTTCCATTTCAATTTTGCGCATAAAGGTTTCTGTATATCCAAAAACTGACTCCACGGGTCCAAAGGTCCACTGCAAGAGGTCAATGTTATGTATCGACTGATTCATGAGTACCCCGCCGTCATGGAGTTTTGTCCCGCGCCAAGGTGCTTGAGTATAATAGTTATCATTCCGATTCCAACGCACTGTAGCCTGTCCATGAGTCAATTTACCAAAACGTCCATCTTCTAATGCCCCGCGAAGGAGTTTCACTGAGTCATTAAAACGGTTTTGATGAATGACACCTAATTTTACACCCGCTTTACGGCAAGCCGCAATCATGGCATCTGCTGTTTTCAAGGTCATAGCCATCGGCTTTTCTACAAGTATATGTTTGCCGGCTTCAGCTGCAGCAATTCCGATTTCGGCATGTATGCCACTGGAAGTTGCGATCGTAATGACATCAATGTCTGTCCTTTTCAGCATTTCCATATAGTCGGTATAGGGCTCTGCCCCATATTTATCGGCAAAGGCTTGGGCCAACTCTGGCACTATATCACATACGGCGACTAGGTCTGCCTCAGGAAGGGAAACTATAGATTCTGCATGTTTTGGGGCAATTCGCCCACACCCTATAATTGCAAACCGAATTTTGTTTTCTCCGTTCATATAAATACAACCACTCTTTCCTTGATTTATCAATTCCGAGACACCCACTTCTTCAAGTGGGTGTCCCTTATTCTACTTCGGTGACGATAGTCTCCGGTGGAGAGTATCGCCGAAGCCGTGGTCCCAATAGGAATGCCTACCGGCGTAGGATAGAGTATCGCCGAGCGCCTTTCCCAGCCGAGCGCCTTTCCCAATAGGAACACTTGGCGCGAAGGAGGTAGACTCCCCAAAGTCTCGATGTTCAGCTTTAGCTGAACGAGTTCACTTTCGACACTTAATGGAATTATCCACTTCTGAGGCTGTAGAGCTAAGGGACTGTCTGTCGGGGTTAGTTTTAAGAATATGCTGTTCTCTGCTGTACTGTACAGCTTTAAGGGGAATCTGATGATTCCCCTTAAAGCGTGGGTTTCTATACTTTAATCGCCATATTTCAGAGTCTAGATTTTAGCGATCTTCTCACGATTGCTGAGGACATTTTTCGTGGCATTACGGGTATCCACTACGAGTTTGGCCTTGTCAACAACTCTCTCATAATCTACTGCCGTATGATCGGTTAGGATTAAGACAGCGTCCGAATTAGCTAAGACTTCATCCGTCAGCGGGACACTCTCCAAGTGAAGCATACTTCCACCGTGTGGCTCAATAACCGGAATATAAGGGTCATGGTAGGTGATACTTGCTCCTTGCTTGCGCAAGAGTTCGATGATTTTCAATGCTGGAGATTCGCGCATGTCATCAATATCCTTTTTATAGGCTACCCCAAGAACAAAGATCTTAGCATCTTTCAAGCTCTTGTTGACACTATTTAAGGCACGCACGACTTTGTTGATAACATAATATGAAACTTCTACATTGATCTCACCAGCAAGTTCAATGAAGCGGGTATGGAAATCATATTCACGAGCTTTCCAGGTGAGGTAGAAGGGATCAATAGGGATACAGTGACCTCCTACTCCCGGACCAGGGTAAAAGGTTTGAATTCCGAATGGTTTTGTTCCTGCGGCTTCAACAACTTCCCATATATCGATTCCCATGCGGTCACAGAGCATCATTAGTTCGTTCACCATAGCAATGTTTACCGCTCTGTAAGTATTTTCAAAGACTTTGGTCAACTCAGCCGCCGCTGGTGAGGATACCGGAACGACATTGGATATGGTTTGGGTATAGAGTGAATAAGCAATCTCTAAGCATGTCGGAGTCATCCCTCCCACCACTTTAGAGGTGTTTTTCGTACTGAAGCGTTTGTTGCCTGGATCGACGCGCTCCGGCGAGAAGGCGAGGAAAAAGTCGTGACCCACTTTGAGTCCTGTCTTTTCTAGTAAAGGCAGAATGACTTGCTCTGTTGTGCCTGGATAGGTCGTGCTCTCTAAGGTGATTATCTGGCCCGGACGAAGATATTTTCTGATCTCTTCTGTCGATGCCTGCATGTAGGAAATATCCGGGTCACGGGTGATCGTTAAAGGCGTGGGTACACAAATGATTATGACATCGCATTCCGCTAAGCGCGAGAAATCTGTGGTTGCGATCAACAACCCGCTCTGCACAACGTCCTTGAGATCTTCATCTTTGACATCCCCAATATAGTTGTCCGCTGCATTGACGCGGTCAACACGTGCCGGGTTGATGTCAAAACCTGTCACGGGAAATCCGACTTTCCCTTTTTCTACAGCTAAAGGAAGTCCTACATATCCTAAACCGATAACTCCAATTCTAGCTTCATGCTTTTCTATTTTTTCTTTGAGAGCTTTGGCTACTACATCTTCGTCAGTTATTACATTCTGTACGGTTAACATCTTATAAATCTCTCCTTAATCCCATTCTAAGACTCCCACTCCATAGTAGGAGTTTCACTTTTCTGTTTCGTCTCAAGTCTGGCTTTTGCTAGCAAGTTCAGTGATTAACCAAAACTTTTTCCACCTTCTTACGGAAAGTGGGGATCACGGTCTGCAACAATTCAATAACTTCATCTCTGGTTAAAAAGCTGCCTCGTTCTCGAATGACATGGGTTAACTCTTCCAGGAGTTTTACGTCAATTCCATTCGGTTTTGCAACGAAGATTCTACTGTGTTTAGTCGACGTGACTCCTTCTTCAGCCGTCAATAATTCTTCGAAGAGCTTTTCACCCGGCCGAATCCCTGTGAATTGGATCTTAATATCAACATCGGGTTGGAAACCCGAAAGCCTGATTAGGTCTTTGGCTAAATCCACGATCTTAACAGGTTTCCCCATATCTAAGATGAAGATCTCACCGCCGCGTCCCATGGCACCTGCTTGGATGACTAACTGGGCCGCTTCAGGAATTGTCATAAAGTAGCGAACCATATCCGGATGAGTAACCGTAACTGGGCCGCCTTGAGCAATTTGCCGTTTAAAGGTAGGAATCACACTGCCACGGCTTCCTAAAACATTGCCAAACCGGACGGCTACAAACTTCGTTTGAGAACGAAGATCCAAGCTTTGGATAAGCATTTCCGCGGTACGCTTAGTAGCTCCCATAACACTTGTTGGATTAACCGCCTTGTCTGTAGAAATTGAAACGAAGGTCTTTACTTTTACTTGATCGGCCGCTTCAGCTAAATTCTGTGTCCCAACAACATTATTCTTCAGAGCTTCTTCTGGGTTTCTTTCCATTAGAGGGACATGTTTATGGGCTGCAGCATGGAAGACAACACCCGGCTTATATCTTTTAAAGATTAAGAAAACCTTTTCCCGGTCTTTGATATCCAAGATCTCGGTTATATAGTCGATTCCCGGATGTTCGACACGCAATTCTTGTTCGATGTCAAAAATACTGTTTTCCCCGTGTCCAAGCAGAACCAGCTTCCCTGGATTAAACCTGGCAATCTGACGGCAGATTTCCGAGCCGATCGATCCACCGGCTCCTGTGATAAACACCGTTTCTCCTGCAACATAACCTGCTACTTCCTCCAGATCAACGGAAACCGGGTCACGACCAAGCAAGTCCTCCACCTGAACTTGTCGAATCGGGTTAACATTTATGTCTCCGCTAATAATGTCATAGACACCCGGCATTATTTTTAAAATGACCCCAGATTTTTCGCATATTTGCACAATTTCGCGAACGGATTCGCCTGAAGCCGATGGCATGGCAATGATAACTTCATCCACATTATGTCCTTTAACAATACGGGCAATATCGATCCTCGTGCCTAAGACTGGGATTCCAAGTAACTGCAACTTCTGTTTCGAATGATTATCATCGATAAAACCAACTGGGCGACCATCCCGATAATTACGGTTTTTTAATTCTCGTGCAGCTAATACTCCAGCATCTCCTGCCCCAACAATAAGTACTTGTTTCTGCGAGCCTGGGACATGACGATCTAAGGTATTTTCCTGTAAGATCCGCCAAATAAACCGCGAACCTCCAATCAAAAAGACCATTGCCAGCCAAAGAAGCACCGCAGCAGTATGCGGCATTCTAACATAAGAGAGAGTGTCAGCATTAGAGAGACCATAAAAATAAACCGCCGCGACAGTTCCGCCCGTTCCAACGGAAACAGCATAGACAATTGAGAGTAACTCCCCTGTGCTTGCGTACTGCCAAAGCCGGTTATACAGCCCAAAGACATAGAAGACCACAAGATATAAAATAGTCCCGCCAATGGCTGTGTGATAATAGGTTTGATAATAATCTAAAGGTATGCCTTCTTCAAAGCGCAAATAAAAACTGCCGAAAGCTGCCAAGTTGATTAACAAAGCATCAATCAGCATTAAAATCAACGTACGTTTGCGGAATAACACGTTGCTCAACCCTTTCTCGCTACACCTCAACATTAAACTTTATCGTTCTAAAGTTTACTACAACTCACATGGTTTTACAACTATGAACAATGGGCAGCCTCTGTTCAAGGCAACTCAAAAAATCCCTTTAATGATCTTAATTTATGGTCTATTTCTGCTCTGAGATCCTACTAAATAGTAACTAAAAGGAAGGAAACTAAGCAGCCTAATACTTAAATAGCTTAAAATAATGGTGACAGCAAATACTATTGGATAAAAAGCCCAACTATCAAAATCAATCTGATAGTTTTTGAGGATTTTGATAGCGGATTGGTTAAAAAAGATATGGATTAGATAGATTCCAAATGAATAATCTCCGATCCTTTTAATAACTTTAGCAAGGATACTTCTCCTTTTCCCAAGAAAGCTCATAGACACATTAAAGAGAAATAAAAAGGTGATGACTCTAAAAACAGGATATATGAGCTCCGGACCTATGAAGAAGTAGGCTGGAATGGAGTCATATCTATAGCCTGTCGATAAACCGATAATTATAAAAAAACTAGTTCCTAAAGTTAGGGCAATGGACATGATGAATAAAAAGGACTTTGGCAACGTGAATTTCCTCTTAAAGGAGTCAAAATGATCCCAGGTATAAATCCCTGAGCAAAAGTAAAAAAGAAAGCCCATAAAGTTAATTTTTGTACCTGATAAATATGAGGTGTGCAGGCCAGCCATAAATAACGTCTGTATCACTAACATTAGAACCAACAACTGTTCTGCTCTATTTCTCTGTTCGAATAACGAGTAAATTCTTATGATCAGGGGATAGAGGATGTAAAATTGAATGATGATCGAAAAAAACCATAGATGATATGAAGCATCTGCAAGCCAAATATTCTTTAGTAAAAGTGCAACGTTAGTATCCAACGAGCTCTTTTTCATGATGTCCCAATTGTTAAATGCTGTATATAAGATAGAAAACAACAAGTATTGGGGAATAATCGAGCGTACTCTTTTTCTGTAGAACTCCTTTAATGAAAATGACTCACGATAGTTCTTAGCTAACACAACCCCCGATATCAAGATAAACAGCGGCACTGCGAATTGAGAAAAAATATCTGCCCATAAATTCACCAGAACCAGGGAATTAAACTGCTTAACTTCTGTAAAGTAGCCTGTTGTATGAATAGCGATTACTGCTAAAACCCCAAATCCTCTTAAATACCCAATTTCCTCAATTATACCGGGTTTAGCAATACTTGTTCTGCTTCGAATCATGTAGATATTCCCTTCTCTGATTGGTGGGTTCTCCGGGTGCAACGAGTTTTCTATATGGAATTGAAGCAACGAGTTCACTAGAGGTGCGCATAGGTTTAACTGAGCACTAGTTTATCATACACCCTGGTTTTATGCATAAAAAAACTCGGCAAGCGCCAAGCTTTAAGAGTGTGGTCAGTCAAAGGCCAAAGCTGCTCATCGCTTTCCAAGCCTAACACGGTGTCATCGTCACAGTTGGATCTTAAAATAACTTAAGCCTATATACCTAAAAAGGACTACTTAGTCATTTTGACTGTAGCCCTTTTTAACGAATTACTGTATTGTACTCTCTCCCGTAATTATCCAACGCGAATTTTGTTTAACAAGATTGACACGAACTTGAACAATCTGTTCATGCTCTTCCCCGACTGCAGTTCCATCAGTTAAATTGTAATCCCTTGCTGTATAACGATAATCCACTCGCAGGGTGGCCGTATTTTCAGTGATACTTTCCACATCAACCTGGTCGAAGACTATTCGACTCACATCTAAGCCTATGCCTTGTACCAAATACTCCTCTGCCCGTCTCGCATGTTTTTCAAATAAATCCCCCGTATACGCTTTAGCTAGTTTGAGACGAAAGCTAGCCATATCTGTTGATTTCCAGGCTCCGAAAAAAATTCCGATGTTCTGCTTATAGTCTGTGATAACTTGTTGCGCCATGAGTGAATCCTTATTAGAAAGGGAGTGAAGATCACTTTCAGACATGCCGGCTGTTGCAGGGTCTAGCGGCGGGGTCTGAATCGGGTCATTCACGGTACCCGAAACTGTCTGTATCTTATCTTGGCCACGCAACTTGGAGATAAATGAAGTTGGGGAACTCGAATTCGTGAGTAAAGACACACCTAGTGTCCCAACCAGTACACCAAGTCCTAACGCCAGCGCTCCAAACAAATAATTCATCTTACGCATAAAGACCAATATCTCCTTCAAATGGTTTTTATTACTATATTGACCAAAGTAAGGGGATATTAGACATTTATTTTCTACCATTAATAAATAACTCAAGGCCTGTCCATTATAGACGGCCTTGAGTTATTTATCATTTATTTAATTTTAAAACAATCTTGATCAGCTTCTAACCTTGTAAACACAAGGTCATTCTCCACTAATCCAATTGCCGATTCAATTTTCAACGGAATAATATTCTCAATTTATTCTTTTCGATAGGCCGGTCTCCCTCCGCTTTAGCAGATTGTCAATCCATAAAATAACCAATTTGATGGATCAATATATATAAAAAATCCGAGAGTCTTATAATGCTCATCAAAACATTGTACTTCTTAGTCTTATCTACGTCTTATCTACAAAAACCTCATTATTAACTACAAGGGCGCCATTGTGCACCTTGAATACAATTTAGTGCAGTTAGTTATCGCTTATAGTGCTACAGCTAAGCTTCATTTCATTCTTATGTTCATTGCCTCAGTTAATACCTAAATTATGTCCGTTTGGTTGCAAATGGCGTCGCTCCGTAGATTTTTGAACTTGCGTCATTGCGCATAAGATGAGCATCGAGATCGTGAATTCCTTGGTGGAACTGTTCGATCCTGGTTTTATCCTTCGAATCAAACGAATCGATCCCACTGTTTAACAGCACATCCAGGTAACTCGTAAAGGCTGAAGCTTTAGAAGCATTCGCTTCATTTTTATACTGCTTGTCCAGCAATGTTTTATGGAATACAATGTACTTCTTAATGTCTTCTTCGTTCATCTGGGGACCCGCTGCTGGCCCATAGAGATAACCATCTACATATTGGTGGATATTCCATGCGGAGCCAAAGGCTAATGTTTTTGCATCATTGCTTAATGCAGCCTCTCCGAAGAATGCAGTGATAGACGGCGCCAAGTCTATCAGCTTAGTGTCCGGTTCCTTGTACTTATTTTTTGATCCCGAATCACTTTGTGGAGGTGCATTAATGGTCGTGGGTGCTGCAGTGGGCGTTGTTTCCGCTCCTCCTTTTACTGCAGGTGGAGCAGTCCCTTCAGGCAACATCGTGCCATTACTGCCGTTATTATTGCCGTCAACGGCTGGTGTTTGAATAACCACCTGGTCAGTAATAGCGCTTTGTTGCCTAAAAACCTTCCAGACACTTGGGCCATACACCCCTGCTGCAACAACAGCACCCGCAAGAACTAACGTTCCGGCTAAGGTTACTATCCTCTTTTTGTCTATTGGTATCATTAGTCTCTTCCCTCCTTTAGACTTTTTTTATACTACGAGAGCATTTTACCAATTTTTGGGAGAGAAGGGTGTCGTTTTTGCTGTAGAGTCTGGTTCATTTTCTGTTCTCTATGTTCACGAACTGTCAAAAGCCTTCAAGCAGTCCGTATAATTCGCGATAATCAAGCAGCATTGTCCAAAAAAAGTCGGTAATTTAAAGGCAAGGAACCTCTGTAAAATATAAAACCCCCACCAACGCGGTGAGGGTTTGAAATATTATCTGTTCTCGGCTTCCCTTCGAACTAACTCTCGAAGATAGTCAAATAGGTCTTCCGAAAGATCTCCTCTGCGCAGGGCATAGTCGATCGTTGCTTCCACAAAACCTAGCTTATCTCCGACATCATACCGACGACCTTCAAATTCATAAGCGAGTATTTCCTGATAGCGCCCCAGTTCCTTTATTCCATCTGTGAGCTGTATTTCTCCACCCCTGCCAGCTGGCAGACACTCCAAGATACCAAATATTTCAGGGTTTAAGATATATCTACCCATGATAGCTAAGTGAGTATCCGGAGCCTCCTCCGGACGCGGTTTCTCTACCATATTCTTGGCACGATAAAGTCGATCAGCAAACTTCTCACCATCCACGATCCCGTATTTAAGAGTATCCTCGAGTGGAACCTCTTGAACTCCTACTATACTTGCCCCATAGCGCTGATAGTGATTGATCATTTGCTTCAAAGCAGGCACTTCTGAATAAATGACATCATCCCCTAAAAGGACCGCAAACGGTTCGTTACCAATGAATTTCCGGGCACTGTAAATTGCATGTCCCAGGCCTAAGGCTTCTTTTTGCCGAACGTAATAAATATCCGCCATCTGAGCAATATCCTGAACCAAATCTAGAAGTTCGTCTTTAGCATTCTTTTCCAAGAAGGCTTCAAGTTCCATCGAACGATCAAAGTGGTCTTCAATGGCCCGTTTATTTCGTCCTGTCACAATAACAATATCTTCTATTCCAGATTGGATAGCCTCTTCTACAATGTATTGAATAGTTGGTTTATCCACAATCGGCAACATTTCTTTCGGTTGGGCCTTTGTTGCTGGTAAAAAACGAGTTCCCAGCCCGGCTGCCGGTATTACTGCTTTACGAATCTTACGCATTTATAACGCCTCTCCTTTTGTTATAAGACTTTGTGCGCTCTATTAAGGTATCTTTGAGCATACATAATATTCGCACATTCTTTACTGGGAGGGTTTCGACATACAACCATTAATTACCTTCTGCCCTCAGAGTATATGTAAAATAATTCAAATTATGGTCTTTTAAAAGACTATTTTCCCAATACATACCATATATTTTTGGAATGCTCTAAAATTATCTTACCATACTAAGAAAATGGAAAAACTTAAACGCTTCTTTATCTACGGAATTATTGGCCTCGTCGTTGAGGTCATGTATACGGGTTTAGCTTCCCTTCTCAAAGGGGACTTAAGCATGCAAGGGTTCACCTTCTTAATAATGATCCCCATATATGGACTCTCGGTATTTCTAGAACCCTTACATACCTCTCTGCGCTCTCATTCCTGGTGGATTAGGGGTTTAATTTATCTTGCCGTAATCTGGACGATAGAATATTCCAGCGGTTCGATCTTGGCTTTAATCTTAGGAAGTTGCCCTTGGCAATATAATGACTCGTTAAATATTAACGGGTACATTACCCTCCGAATGGCACCCGAATGGTTTCTTGCCGGATTAGGGTTCGAATATCTCCATGATTTCATGGATAAATTACCCTTCAAAATATAAAGACGATATAAAGACGGATCTCGATACCGCTATTCGGCAGCACTGTTGACGAGACTTTTTTTCCTAGTCAGATTAATTAGTCTGACTAAACTATTATAAATGCGTGCCAAAGAATTGTTTTATGGTTACAACTAAGAACGCAAGGGCGATAAATCGCCCTTGCGTTCTTAGAGTTATTACTCTTTGTCTTATTTTACTTTTCCTTTTCTACCGGAGCTTCGAGTTTTTCTAGAACTTGGTCAACGAGCCCATATTCTTTGGCTTCTTCGGCTGTCATATAATAATCGCGCTCTGTGTCTCTTTCAACTTTCTCAATGGGTTGCCCCGTTCTCTCAGCAAGAATTCTATTCATCTTTGCTTTAGTTCTGAGCAATTGTTTAGCATGAATTTCGATTTCAGTCGCTTGTCCGGAAAGTCCATGCCCACCAATTAACGGCTGATGAATTAAGACTTCAGCGTTAGGCAAAGCTACTCGTTTTCCCTTAGCACCGCTTGCTAAAAGGAATGCCCCCATACTCGCTGCCATTCCGATACAAATCGTACGTACATCTGAGCGAATATATTGCATGGTATCATAAATGGCCATTCCTGCAGTGATCGAACCACCGGGACTGTTAATATACAGATTAATATCTTTTTCAGGATCTTCTGCTTCGAGGAAAAGCATTTGTGCTACGACAAGATTGGAGACATCATCATCAATGCCACCCCCGAGGAAGATAATACGATCTTTCAAAAGACGAGAGTATATATCGTAGGAACGTTCCCCACGATTTGTTTGTTCTACTACCATTGGGACTAGATAACCCATTTACAATTCCCCCTATTCACTTTTATTAAGGATACTGTACTTAACTCATTATATTCTTGCCGATTAACTTTATTTTAGTACAAAGGTCAGTTAAGGTCAAATGATTTGTTGTAAAAAACCTACCTGTATCATATAATCTAAAATTTTCTTCAGATAATCCTCAGTAATATCTGGCCATTCAAACCCGGTTTCGTTTAAATAGGCTTGAGTAATATTACTCTCGATCTCAACGTTACGCTCCGGGTCAATATCACGCCCCTTAGTCAAGTCTAAAACAAATCCACTGAGCGAAGGCAACGACTCTACATAGTATTCGATTAATTCGTAAAACGATTTCATATCTAAAGGCTTAATTCTGATATCCTGTGTATGAAGGATATCGATTAGTTTTGTCATCTCGATTTTCTTATGGTTAAACATGTGAAATACTCGACCAGCTCGTGCATTTGTCTTAATAATATTGATAATGCCTTGAGCGCAGAAATCTACTGGGGTAAATTCCAGTTCCTGATGCAGTTTATCACTTGGAATCGCTCTTATCTCCAGTATCGATTTTAGCTTCTGATAAAAAGCATTTTCGTGAATATTTTCTTGGAATTGACCATCTGAATATCTGCCGGTCAATACTCCTACTCTAAAAACACTAGCTTGAAGTCCCAATGAGGTTGCTTTAAAAATATTCACCTCTGCCTCAAACTTACTTCTAATATATAAATTATCACGATAATTTTGACCTATATACAGTTTAGTTTCACTAAAACACCTGTTCTCAAATTCACCCGTTAATTGATTCCCAGCAATACTTAGAGTGGATACATGGTTCAAAGGCGTGCTGAAGGTTAAGCAAAAATCTACTACCTCCTGTGTTCCTTGGACATTTACTTTCTCAAAATCAGAATAATCTCCATAATGTTTAACCAGCCCCGCTGCATGAACCACAGTTGAAATATTCTTTCCCAACTTCGTATAATCTTCAGAAGTTAGGCCAAGAAGTTTTCGGGAAATATCTCCTTTGATAATTTTTATTCTATTATAGTCACATTTGGCTGATTCCGAGAAGTAGCTATTAAATAGGCGTCGAAATCGTCTCTCCGTTTCAGTCCCGCGAACTAAACAGTATATAGTGCTTGACGTACTATTCAAGAGTTCCCAAAGCAGATGCATCCCTAAAAAACCAGTTGCTCCCGTTAAGAGTACGTTCTCCTTCAAAACAGGCTTCAAGCTTTGCAAAGGTCGATCATAATCCCCATCTGGCTGTGGAAATTCCTCCTCTAACTTAATAATTCTGCTTTCATTAATTTCTCCCCTTACCTTATCCGATAGTTGTCGAATCGTGGGATAATCATAAAAGTCCTGCGCATTTAAATCCCATTTTCTAAACCAAATCTCTGTGAGTATCTCAATAATCGCGAGAGAATCTCCCCCAAGAAGAAAAAAGTTATCATCAATGCCGACATCTCCAACTCCTAGTACTTTGGACCATAGTCTAACCAATTCTTCTTCTATTGGATTTCTCGGAGGTATCAGTACTGTATCCTCTAACTCTGCTCTCGATATCGGATCAGGCAGACTTTTTTTATCTACCTTGGCGTTGGGAGTCAGGGGGATCGCGTCAAGCCACACAAATTTTGCAGGAATCATATATTCTGGTAAACGTTGCCCTAAATATCCTCTCAATTCTAAGGTAGAGCAGGCCTTATCTCCGACTAAATAAGCACAAAGATAATTCTTCTTATTCCCATCCTCACGAGTTATGACAACAGCTTCTTGTACTTGTTCATGTTTAATTAAACATTTCTCAATTTCCCCTAACTCGATGCGAAAACCTCGGATTTTGACCTGATCATCATTTCGACCTAAATATTCAATCTCCCCTTCTGGAGTCCAACGTCCAAGATCTCCGGTTCTGTACATAATTTTCCCTTCATGAAAAGGATCGGGAATAAATCTTTCTTGGGTAAGATCTGGACGATAGAGATATCCTCGAGCAAGCCCTTCTCCTCCAACATAAATCTCCCCTGTTACTCCCATAGGTACAAGCTCCCTGGTACTATCAAGAATATAAATCTGAGTATTGGCAATAGGCCTTCCTATAGTTACGTGATCATCTTGAGTTGCCTCTTTATACATACACCACACAGTCGTTTCAGTAGGCCCATACATATTGTAAATTCTTGCGGCCGGGGCAACTTTCTGCAGTTTATTGAGCACTACTTCAGAAAGCGGTTCTCCTCCGATGAAAATATCCATTAAGGGTGTCAAACCTGCAGAACATTTAGGGTCTTTTAACAGGGATTGGATTTTTGATGGTGTAGCCTGGAGCATCTCAATATTGTTCTTCTTGACAAGATCGAACAATAGATTTGGAACTATCTGTTCGACTTCATTAGCCATAACCACACATATCCCATAGGATAGCGGTACCAGAGTTTCCATAACAAAGATATCAAATGCTACTGTGGTCAAGGAAACAATTGCCTTACTTTCTGAGAAGCGAAAAAATTTGAAGAGGGCATGAATAAGATTATTAACCGATCGATGTTCAATCATTACTCCCTTGGGAGCACCCGTTGATCCAGATGTATAAATTACATAGGCTAGATCATTTGGCCTATTAACATTGTCCAGATCCGAGGCTAACCCTGAGTATAATGATGAATCATTAAGATCGATCTGCTCTAAGCCTAAGGTTCTTTCTAACTTTTCAACAACCTCCTTTTCCTTAATACTAGAAGGATTCGTTAAAAATATATGTGTTCGGCTATTACGCAACAGATCCTCAATTCTAGCAACTGGGGATTGAGGGTCGATAGGCAGATAGGCGCCTCCTGCTTTGAGTACTGCCAGAATACCAATCATCAGTTCAGGGGAACGACTGAGCATAATCCCTACAATATTATTTAGGGTTACACCTTTTAGCCTTAAGGTCCTGGCTAGTTGATTGGCACGCTCATTTAATTCTCGATAAGTAAGCCTGTTATCATTAACAATTAAAGCAGTATGCTCTGGTGTTTTCATCACCTGTTCTTCAAACAACTGATGAATTAATTTTCCTTTAGGATAATTTAGCTTTGTAAGGTTAAGTTCATGGACAAGTTTGTATTTATCTTGTATTGTCAACAGAGAGATTTGGGATAAGGTTTTGGAAGGCTCTGAAATTGCGTCTTTTAAAAGATTTATAAGGTAACGATGAATTTCTTCAACTTCTTCATCACTTAAAGCTTCAACTAAATAATCATAATCAAGCCTAAACATTCCATCATCTTTCCAGTCACCCATACTAAGAGACAGCGTGTTAATTTCATTACCATTAAAACCCCAAAAGGTTTCTAAATCCATATTTTTAACATCTAATTTAGAAATATGATATGAAAAAGCAACGTCGTTTAATGCTCCCGAATACCCATGCGTGGCCCGAATATCTTTCAGTATTTCTTTATATGGGTAGCGTTGGTTTTTTAATAATCGCTTCCATCTCTTGGAGATACGATCAAGGTAAGTTAGAAAATCCTCTTTGAGATCGAGAGTTAATCGAACGGGTATATTACTGATAAACATTCCCGCCATATTTCTCTGTTGATGATTTGCTCTGTTAAGTACTGGAGTCCCAATCACCAGGTCCTGTTTAGACGTTATTTTAGATAGGCATAAGGCAAAAACTGCGAAGAAAATCACAAAACCTGAAACATTATGTTTTGCTGAGAAAAGGTTAACCTCTTCGCTGAGTTCACGGGGCATAATCTTAGTCCTTCTTTTAGCCCTGCTGTCCCTCTTCCTTTGAGTTCTTCTATTCAATAAAGTGAACTCGGGAATTGTCTCAAATAATTGTTGCCAAAAGATTTTTCGTTCCTTATGTTTAGGGGAATTACCATAATTAGTTTCCTCTAAAATATATTCTATGTAAGAAGGTTTTTCTTCAATCGAAAGGGGTTCATTGTTTACTAAATCCTTGTAAGTATTTAGTACTTCCCTGATAATCATCGTATGACTCCACAAATCAGCAATAAGATGGTGAAATTTAAAATATAGAACTGTTTTAGATTTACTTAGTTTGACGAAAGCAATATAAAATAAGTCATCTTCTAAGACCCGAAAAGGCACCTTTGTTTGTTGTTCCTCCCAATCTTTAAATGCCTCTAATCCAACTAAATTGCTAAAATCTAAAAAATTGACTTGGTATTCCTTGTACTCGGATATATATTGATGAGGTTCTCCCTCAATCATAATAAATTTCAAACGAATGGCTTCATGTTTTTGAATGATTATGTTGACCGCTTTTTCAAACACTTGAAAATTAATATTTTCTCGGACTGTTACTCCACCTACTAAATTAGCATAGCTTGTGTTTTTATAGAATGTTTCAATATCCCAAATGGATTGTTGCGGGAAGGTCAGAGGGTATAACACTGGCTCCATCATTCCATCCTCCTAAATTCACATTTTATATTTTACCATCTATGCACAAGTACCCAGGAAAGAAACTTTTATTATTTGCTTGATAAGAAGGTAATCAATTTTTAAAACTATTACAAAGTTCGTGAAGGAATGTGATTGATTATGTCGAAATATTAATATGTTTTAATTTCTAATATTTGAAAGGTGGCTTTTTTGCCGATGCCTTCTCCTTTTCTAAAACTCCCTGATAAATACGAACAGGAATTCGCGAATGAAATAGTGCGTTTAAACTTTTTACGCTCACGTAACCTTGCCATGGTTCTTTTCTTACTTAGTGTTTTCTTTATTTTTTCGGATCTAGTGAATTATCAAGAAGGTCTCTGGCATTGGGATACACTCTCAGGCTATTTGATTTTATTCTATATTCATGTTGTTTTAGGGCTTTTTTCGTTGGTGTTTCTTCTATTATCATGGATCCATAGACTAAAGTCAGAAGACCAACAATTAACTCGCTGGCATGCTTCATTGGGTACCTTATTTTCATGTTTTATTATACTTTTTAGTTCCTGTATTTCCATAAATGATCAGCTCCTCCACAATCAAATCACTGCCTTTATGCTTGGTTCTATTCTTATTGCAGTCAACAACTACCTAAAGCCGAGTATCAGTATAACTATTTATGCTTCTTCTTGGGTCTTATTTATAATTGGAATAACGTTCTTACAATCGGATTTGGACGTGCTTAAAGGAAATTATCTCAACAGTATACTTTTAATCGTTTTTGCATGGTTTCTATCGTTTACTCTATATAACATGAAGATCCAAGACTTTATTAGTCAAAAAACGATCCAGCAAAAAAACAAAGAGGTCGAAGACTACAATAACGACCTCATCGAGATCAACAACCGTCTTGAAGAGTCTCTACAGGCCTTAGACGAAACTCAAAATGTAATTTTCACCTTGGCTTCGGCCTTGGAATCTAAAGATACTTATACGCGTGGACATTCTGAGCGTGTTGCAAACTATGCCCTCCAGCTAGCACAGACCCTTGGACTTTCAGTCAATGAACAACAAACCGTTTGGCGAGCAGCACAATTACATGATATTGGAAAAATCGGAATACCCGATGCAATCTTAAATAAATCCGGTAAACTTAACGAGGAAGAATGGGAAATCATGCGCTCACATCCTGAAATGGGAGAAAACATTTGTTCCACGCTCAGTTTTGCTCGTGATTTCCTGCCTCTTATTCGCCATCATCATGAACGTTTTGACGGAACAGGTTATCCTGATGGATTGAAGGGAGAGGAAATACCCTTTTTAGCAAGAATTATTACGGTTGCCGATGCTGTAGATGCGATAACCTCTCATCGGTCCTATCGGCCAAGCCGAACCATCGACTATGCATTAGAAGAGTTAGCGATAGGAAAGGGTTCCCAATTCGATCCTTCTATTGTTCAAGCTTTTATTGAGTCCTTTAACTATGCATAGTTGTTAGATACGGGAACTTTGAACTTAACGAAGAATGTTGATCCCATAGGGCTGGATTCAATCGTAATTGTTGCATTATGCCGTGCAACAATTCCGTAACAGACTGCCAATCCTAAACCCGTACCAGTCTCTTTAGTCGTAAGAAAAGGAGTGCCTAGCCGATCTATTATTTCTGGTTTAATACCCGTCCCTTCATCTTGAATGACTAGAATTACTTTTTCGTCCTCAAAGTGTGTTCTTATGGTAAGGCAACCGCCTTTAGACATTGCTTCAAATCCATTTCGAGCCAAATTAAGAATCATTTGACGCATTTCTTTATCATCTAGAATCAGATCGGGTACTACATCCAGTTGAGCGGTTACGGACTTGTCACTCCGAATAGCATCCACCTGAACAAGAGGTAGGATGCTATTAATAATATCATTGAGATTATGTCTGGTAGCCTCAGTTACTTTCGTACGGCTTATGGAGAGGAATTCCGTAATAATATGATTTGCGCGATCAAGTTCGCTAATCATAAGCGGAATATAGCCGCTGTATTTAGCAGAATTAGTATTTTCAGCAAGTAGCTGTAGAAATCCTCTAACGGTTGTCATCGGGTTTCTCACCTCGTGACCGATACTTGCGGCCATTTCACCGACCAAATTCATCTGATCCATACGTGTCATTTCTTTCTCTATCTTCTTTTGAGCAGAAACATCCCTGACAATGGTTGATGCTCCGATAATCGTTTCATTGTGATTCTTAATCGGAGATACAGTCAAATAAACTTCAATAATTCGTCCGTCTTTCCTTTGACGAGTAGTCTCAAAATGTGAGACGGACTTCCCTAGAGAGATAGTTAACAAAATATCATCCAGCTCAAACTGCTTGTCTGCAGGAAACAATTTTCTAACTGACAAGCCCACCATCTCTTCCTCCGAGTATCCGTAAATACACTCTGCCCCTCTGTTCCAATCAATGATGATCCCTTCTAAAGTCATCCCTATAATGCCATCTTCTGTTGACTCAACAATAGATGCTAACCGAAAGATCTTTTTTTCTATTTGTTTGCGTTGACCTACTTCTCGCATGAGCTGATGATTAATTTCTTCCAGTTCCTTCGTGCGTTCTTTTACTAGACGCTCAAGGCTATTTTGATGCAAAAAATCTTGGACTTTAGACTTATAAAGGGTTATGGACAAAACCCAAGAGACAAATATTATCATAAAAGTATTAATGTAATGTCCATTTAGTATTAGAGAATCCGGCTGATTTCGCGCTATTCCCAGAATAACAATAATGTAGGACAACAAATAAGCCCAGAAGCTCTCCATCGGACTTAAACTAAAAAAGACAGCTATTATTAAGCAACTCATAATGTAAACTGTCAATTGTCCATGAATCCATTGATCAACCCAGCCACTTATAACTGCAGCCATGACTAAGCAAAAGACCGCAAAACAAATCTCATATACATTATGAACCCATCTTACATCCTCCACTGACTTAAGATTTGTGTGCCAATATAATACTGTGATTACTGTCATTCCTAGGCCAAATACAATATGAGAGTAAAAAAGCCATTCATACCCAGGAGTACTGCTCCAAAGACCCTGTTGATAATTACGGTAATCCGTAAAAAGAAAGAGCAAATCTAATAAAACCAAGACCATTGATAAAATTCTCATGCGAAAGTAATTTGAGAACACTTTATTCTTGAAAAATTCCTTTTGATACTTATTTATAATAAACTTATTATTTATTTTAATAGTTTCCATTGTCCACTCCTGTTCAATATTGGACTTAACCCCTTATACAATGAAGCTTATATATATTTCTTTTTAATAACCAGATAATCCTTCTTTTCCTCAAAAAATACCCATTAGCTCACATTTAACTTTTAACCCAATTCTGTTCCCTGGAATACAATGGAATATAACTTTGGGAAAGGCGGCGACTCAGACGTGGATCAATCCAAGACAAAATCTCCCCCTTATCCTCCCTATTTTAGCCCTTATCCACTAGCTCCTAACAACTTACGGGGCTATAAACCTTCACTTCCAAACAAGCATAGTTGTTCCACAGCCTGTTTACCTCTTCTTCCCTCAAAGCCCAAGTTTAGTCTTGGCTACTGGGAATTACTATCGCCTGCTCTTTTCGGGACTGCTGGGGCTCTTTTTTTAAGCCTTTTCTCGAGCGAAGATAATCTTGTTAAACAATTTGGAGTAGCCCTCTTTAAATTTTCGATCGTCGGGTATGCTATCGGTGCGACGGTCGCAGTTTCCTTAGCAATATCTAAAGTCATAAAAGAATCCAAAGCTCCCTACAACCATTTACTCTGTCCCATCGGTGGGGGGATTCTCGCAATTATCTTTCTTTTCGCGGCAGAGTATCTACTCCTCTATAGATTTTTCCCTTCCAGTTTTACCGGGAATGTGGGGGATAACTTAGGAATTCAATTTCTTTCATTTTTATATTTGAGCATTACGACGATTGCTACTGCTGACTTAGGCGATATCTTGCCAACAGATATTACGCCCCGTTTGTTGATCGCGACAGAAATAGCCTTTAACCTGTTTACTTTGGCAACCGGAATTCAGCTTCTCCTTGCACAAAACAGCTAAAATCAGGGGGATATTTCCAGAAATGTCCCTCTGAAAGATGGCCTTGACAATGTATAATGAATTCATTCGAAAAGATACTTATATTTGTACAAGATTCGTTGTAATATAAAAGGCGAATTAAAATCTATTAATTACAAAGGGGTAATTTAAAGATGAAAATTTTGGGGAACGTAATGGAACAAGTTGTGAAGAAAAACCCAAACGAAACCGAGTTTCACCAGGCTGTAAAAGAGGTCCTAGAATCTATCGATCCAGTTGCTGAGAAGCATCCTGAATGGGTAAGTGCTGGAATATTCAGCCGGATTGTTGAACCAGAGAGACAAATCATGTTCAGAGTCTCCTGGGTTGATGATAGTGGAAAAGTTCAAGTAAATCGTGGATTCAGAGTACAATTTAATAGTGCCATCGGTCCTTATAAAGGCGGTTTAAGATTTCATCCATCAGTTAATCTAGGAATTATTAAATTCCTGGGATTTGAGCAAATCTTTAAGAATTCACTCACAAGCCTTCCTATTGGTGGAGGTAAAGGTGGATGTGATTTCGATCCAAAAGGTAAATCAGACGGAGAAATCATGAGATTCTGCCAAAGCTTTATGTGTGAGTTATCTAAACATATTGGTGCCGACACAGATGTTCCTGCAGGAGATATTGGTGTCGGTGGTCGTGAAATCGGCTACATGTATGGTATGTATAAAAGACTCCGCAACGAATTCACCGGAATTCTTACCGGTAAAGGATTAGCCTACGGCGGGAGCTTGGCACGTACTGAGGCTACTGGTTATGGCCTTTGCTATTTCATGGAAGAAGCTCTTAATGCTAAAGGCAAATCCTTTAAGGGTGCGACTGTTACCATTTCCGGATCAGGAAATGTTTCTATTTATGCCGCAGAAAAAGTCCAACAATTAGGTGGAAAAGTTGTTGCGATGAGTGATTCCAATGGTTATATCTTTGATCCAGCAGGAATTAACCTAGACACTGTTAAGCAAATCAAAGAAGTTGATCGACTCAGAATCAACAAATATGTAGAATCTCATCCAACTGCAACCTACAAGGATGGATGTGCTGATATCTGGAGTGTTAAATGCGATATTGCTCTTCCATGTGCTACTCAAAACGAATTAGACAGACAAGCTGCCCAAACTCTGGTAGCTAATGGATGCTACGCTGTCGGCGAAGGCGCTAATATGCCTTCTACTCCAGAAGCGGTTAATCTTTTCATTGATAAAAAAGTAGTCTTTGGCCCGGCAAAAGCGGCTAACGCTGGCGGAGTTGCGACTTCCGCTCTCGAAATGTCCCAAAACAGTATGAGATATTCCTGGAGTTTTGAAGAAGTCGATGCGAAACTTAAAGACATTATGATTAACATCTACAAAAATGCCAGTGAAGCTGCTAAAGAATATGGCCAAGAAGATAATCTCGTTGTAGGTGCGAACATCGCCGGCTTTATTAAGGTTGCTACTGCAATGTATGCTCAAGGAATTGCTTATTAAGCTTGATTGTTGATGCACTAAGTTTATACGTTTGATAGAGGAAAGGCACCTTGGCAAAGTTACCAAGGTGCCTCGTTTATTTTTACACTTAGCTCTTTTTCTTAATCACTTACACTTATCAGTTAAAGCGCCTGTAGAAGGAAACTTATTGTCATATGAATAACTATTTGTTTCGGTTACGGCTAAAGCGGCTAAGAAATTCCTTAATTCCTCCACGTTTCTCGGTCGGTTCTTGTACGTTCAAAGTATCTGACAAACGCCCAGCTTCAGCTTGTGAATTCGGTCCTTGGAGGTTTGGTCCTCTGAAATTAGAACCTGGAATATTTCCTCCTTGGGGAAATGGTGGATAATTCATTCCTCTTTTCTGCATAAAGCGTTCAAGACCCCTCATCGGAAATGGGTTTTGTCCCAAACTTCGCATCAGATTTGGGTTATTTGGGTTATTAAAAAGATTAAGTCCTCTAATTGACACTCTACATTCACCCCCTTGACTTGATCAAAATCATGAGACTCCCACTTCAAGTGGTACCCCGGTTCTGCTTCGGTGGGGGTAAAGTCCCCCACCAAAGTTTCGATGTTCAACTTTAGTTGAACGAGTTCACTAAAGGGATTTAACGATAATGGGCTCCCTTGTGATAGGAAGCCCGTTTCAGACGAACCTTAGAAGATAACTCCCAAAGCTATTAGAATTAAAATCGCAATCGTGATGATTCCAACTCCTACTCCAGTACCAACAACGGGAGCAACACGACAACCTCCACCATAACCGTACATATTATTATACCTCCTATATTAGGTGAATTACTTAAACAGTGGGCTCCTTAGAATACAATTCCCATCGCAATGAGGAGCAAAATAATAACAACTACCACTGCAATACCAGCGCCAACGCCGCTAGCTCCGTCAGCTCCGAATGCCATTTAAAATCCCCCTTTCGTTCTTTCTACATTATACGAAGATCCCTCTATTTTGTTTACATATATTGGTTTAATTTCATTTATTTACTTGTATCGTTTTATTCAGTAACTTATCTACTATCAGTTAATTACTATCACAATAGAAAGAAAGACCGTCCCCTTATTTAGAGAACGATCTTATGTCTTTGATTCTTTATTAATGTTCTTTTGATGATCATACCTTAGAGTGTTGATAGTATCCCCTTCTTGTTTAATTATAATGCTTGTTCTCCACTGGCTCCTGTTCTTATTGTATAAACATTATCCACTGAAGATACAAAGATCTTTCCGTCGCCAATCTCTCCAGTCCGTGCTACTTGGGTAATGACCTCGATGACCTTATCAACATCACTGTCAATAACCACAACCTCGATCTTCACCTTTGGAATAAGATGAATGGTATACTCAACACCTCTATAAACCTGAGTATTTCCTTTTTGTTTTCCACACCCGATCACTTGGGTCACTGTCAATCCATTAACCCCATTTGAACCTAACGCATCTTTTACATTGTCTAACTTTCCAGGTCGAATTATCGCCTCAATCTTCTTCATAATCAAATCCTCCATCTATAATTTAGTTTGCTTTCTTTGTTATTAAGCGGCAATGGCTGTAACTGACCTAGCCCATTAGATAAACTCTGAATATGCGGTTTCTCCGTGTAACGATAAATCTAAACCATTTGCTTCTTGTTCTTCACTGACACGCAGTTTGGTGAACAAGCCTATTACTTTTAATATGACGATCGTTGCCACTACAGCAAACACCACAGTAACTAAAACGCTCGTTGCCTGTATACCCAATTGGGACACATTTCCGTAGAGTAATCCATCTGCACCAGCTGAATTGATAGTCTTGGTAGCAAAGATTCCTGTAGCCAGTGCTCCCCATGTTCCTCCAATACCATGGCATCCGAAGGCATCTAAAGCGTCATCATAGCCAAATTTCGCTTTCATTACGCTGATTGCAATATAACAAACTAATCCGCCCACTAAGCCGATAAATATAGAAGAGAGCGGGGTTACGAACCCGCAGGCAGGGGTAATAGCTACTAACCCGCTGATCGCACCGCTGGCTACGCCAAGCATCGTGGTTTTCCCTCGATGGATACGTTCCACAAACGCCCAGGCAATGGCAGCCGCAGCAGCGGCAGTATTTGTATTAACAAAGACCATTCCCGCTAAACCATTAGCACCCAAGGCGCTCCCTGCGTTAAAACCAAACCAGCCAAACCACAGGAGCCCTGCGCCTAAAACGGTCATTGGCAAATGATGAGGTGCCATTGATTCTTTGCCAAGCCCCTTACGCTTTCCAAGTACCAAGGCTGCAACTAAAGCAGAGTAACCGGAACTAATATGAACCACATTTCCTCCCGCAAAGTCTAACGCTCCCATATTCCTTAAGAATCCGCCGATACCCCAGACCCAATGGGCCACGGGATCATAGACAAACGTTGCCCATAACAACATGAAGAGTATAAATGCCGGAAAGCGCATCCGTTCTGCAATTGAGCCGCTAATTAAAGCAGGGGTAATTACTGCAAACATCATTTGAAAAGCCATAAAAACAATAGCGGGGATAGTGGCGGCATAATCCGCATTGGGATCCATCCCAACTCCATTTAAACCCAGCCAGTCTAAGCCACCAATTAAACCGTGTTGATCCGTTCCAAAGGCTAGAGTAAATCCAATTAAAATCCATTGCAATGAGATGAGGCCAATGGCAATCCAACTATGCATGAACGTGCCAAGAACATTCTTTTTTCGAACCATACCGCCGTAGAAGAGCGCTAAACCGGGCGTCATTAGAAGAACCATAGCTGACGAAACTAAAATAAAGGCTGTATCTCCCGTATCCATAATTATTCCTCCTTACTTCGAAAACTTGGCTAAGGCCAAGCCATAAGCGCCACCACGACTCAACCAAGGATGGTTTGAGATTAGAGCATCTCCATAGATGGCTAGATGCCGTAATGGCAAGCCGCCGTGATGACCGATTAGTTATACTTTCTGCCTAGTAAAACAAAAAGGCGCTTTGAGTACTCTTGCGAGTATCCCAAAGCGTCTTTGCTTTGCCTAAATGTATTAACCCATGGGTTTTCGGTTGTGCACAACCTTATGTTAGGTATTCTAGCATAAAGGCCAAACCAATTACAATACTTTCTTTTCATGAATCTTGTATACCTGATTTTCTTTAAGCGGCTCAGCGGACATAGTTCATTAACACTGACATGATGAGGGGGTTATAGACAAACTCCAAGAATAAAAACAAGATGAACCCCACAATTCCACCAATCATCGAGCCATTGATCCGAATCCATTGTAAGTCGTTACCCGCTTTATCCTGTACAAACTGATTCAGGTCCTGATCCGTGTACGCTGCCAGCGTCTCCTTCACCATGAGTCCAATCATGTCATGTTCATTTTTGATTACGCGACATAATGTATCCACGATGAACAAATTCACCTTATCCCTAAGTGCTTTATTTTCCTGAATGTTAACCCAATATTTTTCTAGATAAAAGTGTAACATGCGATGCAGGGCATTTGGCTCCGAGGTTAGTATCGGAGAAGTTGCAGTGTTGATGGCCGTCCCTATGACAATTTCTAAAAATTCCTCGAACAAAGGTTCTGCCAAAAGATCATCTTTCCAGCACTCTATCTGGAGTTTAAACTCTGGATCTTGAGCCAATTCCACTATTTCACCCATTAGATCGTCCCTTAAAGTTACGCGCAAAGGATGGTTTTGATCTTTCAATTTGCGCAAAGTTAGAAGTAACTCAACTTGCAAGGCATCGGCTGCTTCATCAAGGTTTAATCCATCTGACATCTCTACAAAACCTAGTAGAGTACGGAATATTGACCCTCCGTTGCTTACCTTTTCTTGCTTTATCTCCTCGAGGTATCGGAGAATAACTTGCCTTGTTTCCCCTTGGGCAGCTTTATTCCACAATCCTTCTGCCAACTGATCTAATCCTTGATCAATATAGCCATGGTTCAATGCCCATCCGCTCGCAGCCTCAACCTTGGGTGCTAAGTGCCAAGTCTTTGCATTTTCTCGAAGATACACAGAAAGTTTCTTCGCTAACTGGTCCGGAGATTGTCTTTCTATATAACGCTGAAGGTAAGGAGTTAATTTGTTCGTAAGATATACTGAACCGCCTTCCTTTTTAACATAGTTAACAAGGGATTCAATAAAGGGAACTCCTTCAATCTTCTGTCGAATCAGATCAACGCGTAATAGCTCTGACTGCACCATGGACGCAACTGCTTCTATGACCTTTTCCCTGTTTCGCGGGATTAGCGCCGTGTGAAAGCCCCAGCCCAAAGGCTTCTTGAAAATTGCAGTTACAGCAAACCAATCGGCGATTCCACCTACCAATGCTGCTTCCAAGACGAAATACACTAGCCTGATCCCAAAGTTATGAGGATTAAAATGTTCTATGACTGCTGCACCTATAAAAAGGATAAAAACTGCGGTCAAAACGAGATTTGCCTTTTTCTGATAGTTCATGACTGCAACACCATCCCGAGCAAGTAAATCAGCATTCCAGCTAAGCCGCCAACGACTGAGCCGTTAATTCGAATCATTTGCAGATCGTTTCCGGCTTTATCCTCAATCAGCTCAACCAGCTTGTCATCTGTCAAAGGATCCAGCCCTTCGCGGACTATGCGTCCGATGGCGTTGTGATGGTATATAATCTGTTTTTCAAGGATACTTTTTACCTCTTCATTGACTTTCGCTCTTAAATCTTTATTATGTTCGATCTTTTGAAGATAACCCTGCCAATTGTCCCTTAAATTTACGAGCAGGTGCTCAGTCACAGGAGAGGACTTCTCAGTGCTTGTCCCTAAGGAAGCAGAAACTGTGTTCTTTGCCTCCAGGGCTTCCAGTCCCCCATCTAAAGCTTTGATAACAAAGAGATCCAGACGCTCTTGGAGCGAAGTCTTTGTTTTGAGTTCCAAGACAAACTGGAGCAAGTATTCTTTAAGCCACTGTACGACGGTCCCGTCCTGTAATATCTTTTTGACCTTTTCCTGCAGGCCGTGCGCCAGCTCAGCAGGCGAAGGGAGAAACATCCCAACCATTTTGCGTGTGGAATTGTTATCTTCATACCTTTTCAAGGCACCTTCCATCATATCCTTCAGAGTATCTTGGACGACAGGTTGATCTACAAATTCAGTGATTGCATGACAAACAACCGTCAAGACCCGATCGATATCTCCATGTTCTATTGAAAACTCGAGGACTTCTGCCAGAGTTTGAGATAGCTTTAAATCCTTTATGTTCTCTTTAAGCAACCCCTTAATCTGCCCCCTGAGTACTTCCGGCTCCCGATGGTTCCAGATATCCTGTACGAGATTGGCAAGCATAAGATTCACAGTTTCATGAACTTCCCGCTCCAGAAAGACTCGAATTAGCACTCCAGAAAAATCCCAAGCAGACAGTTTACGTCTAAGTATGTCTTGAGAAAGTAATTCGTGTTGCACCATATCTGCTAAAGCTGTAAAAATTCGTTCTCGGTTCTGCGGAATAATCTCAGTACGCACGACTTTACCTGGCCGAATACCTAGCGGCCGCCGAAAAAGGGCCGTTACCGCAAACCAATCGGCAAGCCCCCCTATCATTCCCGCACTGCATCCACTTGAGATGAGCCCACCAACAAAACTGCCTTGTAAATAAAATGGATAGCTCACTAAAAAACCTAGGGTAATTCCTCCCAAGGTAAGGTTGGCACTCTGGGCATTATTTCTTTTCGTCATTTTTTTCACCTGCATCATACATTAAGAGGAAGTTTCTTGTTTCTTTGTCCCCTCCCTACCTATTTTAGCCTATTTTTTATTCCTATGCCAGTCGCCTTAACCTTTGTATCTATTTTACTTCCTGCTGACTATATGCTAAGTAACCTTGGTGCTGCTTGTATCTACAAAAAGTCCGAGATGAGAGCCTCTCCATAGTGCCTGAATGCCGTAACAGACCGGTATCAACGACTCAGGCTCAAATAAAGTACACCCTATAGGGGTGACGTTTTTCAACTACCTCCTCTATAGGGTACACTATGAAAATCTTTAACAGAGCTTGAGTCTCTTTACATTGTTGGCGACCTTATGCTTCGTTAGAGGCTATTCGTAGACCTTCTCTTCCATTAAATGTGCGTTTTCAGCATCTTCCTCGATTACTCGATGGTTTGACATTTGGTTTTTTAATTCCTTGTAATATTCGTGCTGAATAATGAGATCCATCACTTCATTCGTGCCCGTCCAAATCATGATCAGTCTTGTATCTCGCAAAAGCCTTTCTACTGGGAATACATTCGTATAGCCAATCCCTCCCATGATTTGCATGGCATCGTTAACGACGGCCCAGGCTGTACTAGTGGCAAATTTTTTGGCTTCAGAAACCAAGCGTCTGCCTTGGGCCGCTGGCACTCCTGAGTCAATAGCTCGAGCAGTCGTGTAGACTAAAGCGCGTGCAGCGTCCAAACGGGTGATGGAATCAGCAACTTTGAAACTCACTGCTTGAAAATCTTTGATCGTGTGATTAAAAGCCTTGCGCTTGGTACTGTAAACTGACGCTACTTCTAGAGCTGCACGGGCCATGCCTAAGGCCCCAGCCGCACTTGTCATTCTTTCTGGAATCATCATCTGATAGAAAATCTCAGCGGCTCCGTTTTCTGTGCCCAAAAGGTTCTGACGAGGAATACGTACATCCTTAAAGACAACACGCCCTGCTCCGCCACCTCTGGTCCCCATTAGTCCGTACACATGCCCGACTTCTACGCCTGGACCCCTGTCTACGATGAAAGCACTCATGCTTTCATGGGATTTGCCCTCAGGATTGGTCTTGGCATATACCATGAAGTAGTCAGCTCCTTCAGCACCAACCACAAATCTCTTTTGACCGTTAAGTATAAAATCATCACCATCTCGTACCGCAACTGTGGTGGCACCAAAGAAATCTGATCCGCCTCGAGGTTCGGTCAGCGCCTCGGCCGTGTAGATTTTCCCTTCTAGAGTGGGTTTTAGGTAGCGTTGTTTTAAGTCCTCCGAACCAAAACGAGCGAGAGCTTCCCCAACGATAGAAGGCAACGAGTAAAGGCAGGCTAGACTGGTACCTAAAATCCCGATTTCCTCTAAAACTCCGACTTCATCAACCCAGTTGAGCCCCCGACCGCCATACTCTGGGGCAAAACGCAAACCTAAAAGATTTGCTTCTCCAAGATCTTTAATGTATTCAACCGGATAAACCACTTTCTCGGCATCCATATCTAAAATCAATTGCTTGGGGACCTTTTCTTTCACAAAGGCAATTGCCTCGTTTTGCAGTTCTTTTTGGGCGCTGGTCAAAAGAAAATCGAACATCATTCTCTCCTCCTTGTTCATGGTAGATTTATTTGACTATCTTATTGTCCGTTAGCAGGTCATCTTCTTTACGACGTTATTCCTCTGTACATTTCTTCATTAACTCTGTAAATTGCTGATGATAGTCTAGTAATTCTGCTTTAAGCAGGGTGAGTTCTTGGATTTTCTCCTCAAGCTCCTGCAGGCGCTTTTCTCCGTAGGCCACTGCACGTTCCAACTGGAGACCCTCTGTACGATCAATATCATAGAGATTGATCATTTCCTTAATTTCACTCAAAGAAAACCCCAACCTTTTACCTCGAAGAATTAACTTTAAGCGAGCTCTCTCTCGTGCCCCATATAACCTCTGGCTCATTTTTTCGTGGTGTACTGGGGTCAACAAGCCCATCTCCTCGTAATAGCGAATAGTTCTCGGTGTAATTAGAAATTCTTCTGCTAAATTTGAAATACTCACGAGTGGCTGTTCAACCAAAAAATGCACTTCCTTTCAAAATATTAGAGATTACTATTAGGAATATTCTGACACCAGTTTACGTTAACGTCAAGTCCTTTATTTTAAATACCACGTTCCCCATGAAAATTTTTAAGGATTTTTTATTTTCTCGTACGGTTAAACTCTATTTTTAAACTTACAAGGATTCCTTCCAAACTATACGTAAATCTTGGAAAACTGGGAACTATAAAAGAAACTCATCAGAATAGAACCTTACTAAAGGAGGATTCCATGAGCAACAACTCTTTAATTAAAGATCCTTATCAACTGTTGGATGACTATATTGACAGCCTCCCCTACAAAAAAGAAAATCTCATTTTAATTCTCCACCATGCGCAAGGACTTTTTGGCTACCTGCCCGACAAGGTGCAATGGCATATTGCACAGAAATTGGACATCCCCTCAGCCAAAGTCTATGGCGTTGTGAGCTTCTATTCCTTCTTTACCATGAAGCCCCGTGGGCAACACGTGGCGAATGTTTGCATGGGCACCGCCTGTTTTGTACGAGGCTCTGAGAAGTTACAACAGGAAATCGAGAATCAACTAGGGATTAAAACCGGGCAAACTACGGAGGATCATCTTTTTTCCTTAGATTCTGTGCGTTGCATTGGAGCGTGTGGCTTGGCTCCTGTCATAACAGTGGATGGAAAAGTCCACGGACGTTTAGAAAATACCGAGGATATTAAAGAGGTTTTTGCTAAGTATCGCTCGGAAGCGACACCCGATGCCCAAAGCGAGATATCTAACATCGAACCTATGCAAGACGTGAAGCAAGCTACTTGAAACTATTTCGGGGCGCGATACTTAAAAGTCGCAGACTTCAGTTCGGACTTTGAACCTCGAACCTCGAACCTCGGACTTCGAACTCGCACCTCGAACCTCGGACTTCGAACTCGCACCTCGAACCTCGGACTTCGAACTCGCGCCTCGAACCTCGGACTTCGAACTCGCACCTCGAACCTCGGACTTCGAACTCGCACCTCGAACCTCGGACTTCGAACT
>NZ_JAMHFY010000019.1 GCF_023897015.1 Desulfosporosinus nitroreducens
GCTAGTTATATTGAAATGATTTTCTATAAGGTTTTTCTGAAATTAGGGTTGATTTTTATTAGCAGGATTATTCTTAACAGTGACGCATTCGTAGAAAAAATTACTTCAGGGCTTGCATATTCCGTCATAAAACAATTAAAGATTTCGTCTATATTTACTGAGAGTGATATTTATTACTGGGGGATAAGTTTGAAAGTCAAAAAAAAATTTATTGTCTTCATGGTAATATTTTTAGTTCCTCTACCCCGTCCCCCTCTCAATACAGTGCTTTCATCCGATCGCATCGACGGCCACAAAAAAGAAACAGGCTGTTTTGGAATGGATTCAATTGAAAGTTTTGTTGGACAATTAGCGGGACCGTCAATGGACTTTCGCCAGATTTTTGTGTAAAATCTTTATTTGGAAAACTAAAATGGATTGAGTGATTTGAGATGGAAAATAAAATGAAAATGGGTGGACATCCTCACGGAATGGGAGGACATCCGCAGGGTAAAGGTGGTCATCCAGGTGGGCACCCAGGAATAAACGTTGACTACAATAAGAACCCGTTCATCGTAATCTGGGAAACTACTCGTGCATGTGGGCTTAAGTGCCAACACTGTCGTGCAGATGCGCAACCTGATCCGCATCCAGAGGAGTTAACGCACGAGCAAGGTATCGCGCTAATCGATGAAATCTACGAAATGGACAACCCAATGCTAGTTTTCACTGGTGGGGACTGCATGCTTCGAAAAGACCTTTTTGAATTAGCCGACTACGCTATTAAAAAAGGAATGCGTGTTTCGATGAGCCCAAGTGCTACTATCGAAGTAACAAAAGAACGCATGGACATGGCGAAAGAAGTTGGGATTTCTCGTTGGAGTTTCTCAATTGACGGTGCAGATGCTAAGACGCACGATGCTTTCCGTGGAATCGATGGAACTTTTGATTTAACAATCGAGAAACTTAAATATTTAAATGAAATTGGTGTTTCTCACCAAATCAATACTTGCATTAACAAAGCAAACTTACACCAACTTGAGCAAATGGCGGAATTGATGAAAGAGTTGAAGACTTCGGTTTGGTACATTTTAATGATGATTCCAACTGGACGTGCTTCAATGGATGATTGCATAACAGCTGCTGAGCACGAAGTAGTATTCAAGTGGCTTTACGAGTTAAGTAAAAATGCGCCTTATGATATAAAAACAACTGCTGGTCAGCACTATCGCCGTGTTGTATTCCAACAACGTGCTAAGGAAAACGGTACTACAGGTGAGGAAATCACTTTCGAAGGTACTAAGACACGTGACATGGCTCAGTTCGTTGACGGTCTGGCAAGAGCACCAAAAGCAGTTAACGATGGAAATGGCTTCATCTTCGTATCACACACTGGTGACGTTACACCAAGTGGATTTTTACCTTTAGTAGTTGGTAACGTTAAGGAAAATAGACTGCGCGACATCTACCGCGAAAGCCCTATTTTAAAAGACTTGCGTTCACCAGATAAGTACGAAGGTAAATGTGGAATTTGTGAGTACAACAAAGTTTGTGGTGGATCAAGAGCACGTGCCTACGGCGCAACTGGAAACTATATGGCATCAGAGCCATTCTGCGTGTATACTCCAGAGAAGATGAGAAAGAAATAGAATTATATTGTGAACGCCTGCATTTTTGTGGGCGTTTTTTGTTCCATCCCTACCAGCGCCCAGTGGTCAGAACAAAGCTTTGCTTCGCATTGTTCTTAAACCCTACAGTATAAAACGCCTCGCTTTAGAGTTGACGGTATTTGTAGGAAACTATGTGATAGACTAAAATAAGGCTCTGTCACATCAAATGGTTGATATTTGGCAGATTTGGAAGACGCAACGAAACTGGCAAAGGTTAATAAGGCTAGGAATTGTGGCAACTAACCAACACCTAGCCTAATCACAACTAACCTTATGATTGCTTCTAATTTAAGAATAACCTCTTCAATCGTTTCTTCCGGCACTTTAGGTATTGGTGACGACCGTTTAAAATTATTATTAGAGCATCTGCTGAATAAAGGCAGATGCTTTTTAACGTTCAATATTCGACACAGGTACTATATAATAAAGGAAGTATTTCACATCAGAGATGATAATAGATAAAGCACAAAGCTCAAAGTCAGGGGCGGAAAGGGGCCAGAGCATTGCTGAAAGCCAAACTTCAGGCACCGGTTGTGAATCAAAGGATCATCAGCCGAGAACAACTGCAAAGGAAATTCCGGCGCGTCCGGGAATGCCATCTGACCCTGGTCACCGCCCCCGCAGGGCTACGGAAAAACCACCGCCGTCCTGGAATGGCTGGGTAAATGCGACCTGCCTTGGGCATGGCTGTCCCTGGACGGGGGAGACAATCAGCCCGTGACCTTTTGGCGTTATGTCTGTGCTGCCCTGGACAAAATAGTCGGCGGCATCGCCAAAGACACGGAATATGTGTGGGCCTCCTCGGAAATGGTCAAAGCCCATATCCACCTCAACATCCTCATCGACCGCTTGGCGGAGGCTCCAACGGATTTTCTGCTGGTCTTGGATGATCTGCATGAAATCACCGAGCCCTCGATTCTGAAAGGCCTATCCTATATGATGGACTATCTGCCTGCCAAAATGCACCTGATTTTGATCAGCCGAAGAGAGCCGGAACTGGACCTGGCCAGGCAGCGGATCAAGTGGCAGGCTCAGCGGCTGGGGGAACAAGATCTGCGTTTTCAGGAAGAAGAAATTTCCCGCTTTTACCAGGCCAGGGGCTATACCCTCCCTGAGGATGAACTGAAAAAGGTGGAGAGCTATACGGAAGGGTGGGCCGCGGCCATGGTAGCTGTGGCCATGTCCATGGAAAATGCCGGCGGTGATAACGCTCTTGCCGCCCTCCCCCAATCCAGCCGGGATATTGAAGAGTATCTTCATGACGAGGTTCTCAGTACCTGGATGCCCGAGCGACGGGCCTTTGCCCTCAAAACATGCCTTTTGGATACCCTCTCCCCAGCTTTGTGTGAGGCAGTCACGGGAGAGGTGAGCAGTGCAGGCCTGTTGAAGGAAATCAGTCAGGGAAGCGGCTTCCTGAACGCTTTAGCCGGGCAGGATCAAACCTATCAATACCACCACCTGTTTAAAAGCTTTCTGCACAAGCTGCTTAGAGAGACAGCTCCCCATGAGATACCCCGCCTGCACAGAAGAGCAGGCTGCTGGTTCCAGGCCCAAGGCCGGATGCCGGAAGCCATTGAACATTTTCTCAACGGCGGCTTTTACGGAGAAGCCTTTGAACTGATGGAACACCAGAGTGACGACATTATCGATAAAAATGATTTCGGCAGGCTGCTGTCCTGGATCGAACGTCTGCCGGAAGGATATCGCAGGAACAGCTTTAAGATTGCCGTCATTTATGTCCTGTATTATGCGGAAAACGGCAGGTTCGACTTGTCTCGGCAATGGCTGAACAGAATGAAGACTATCCAAGCTGAGCGTCAAGCTGTCTCCAGCCCTGAATGGAGCGCCTACAGCCGTACCTTAAGCACCATGGCTGCATCAATGCGAACTAGAAATGAACTAACATCGATCAGTGCACCGGAAACCCTTTATGGGGTCAGAAATGAATGATCCTGAGGATAGTCTGCCTGCAATTGTGAATCACGTTTTGCAATTGTTTCAATCCTTCAGCGGATCAGTCAGGGATCTGATCACCCAATTTGACGGCTGTACCGGCAGAAAAGCAGGGATAATAGCCGCTAACTATACCAAGACACCTGCCGCTGAATTGGGCTTTAACGAAACAGAAGGGGCTTTTAGGTGAGCTTAGAGCCCCGGTTAAAAATGTTAATCCGGAGCGGCTGGGGCGGATCGGCCAACTGGATAACTGGAAGGGCTACTGTAAATCAGCCGGTGTTTTTAAGGTCAGGTCGATGAAAGGGAGCCAGGAGGCGGAAATACCATTCGTCCTGGAAGTCTATGCGACACTCTCCGATACACCCTATCTCACGGTATTGCTCAACAAATCCCCGGTGACCGGCGAGGTGGATATCTATCACAGCAAAAATGAACTGAATCTTTTCGGCTGGCACTTAAGCTGCAATGTTAAGGCGAGGCCCGCCGTTGTTTTAATCAATATTATGACCCCCTATATTCCCATTGTAACGGACGGGAAAGAGCCGGATCTCTCGGTCATGGAAGCGGAGATTCAAGACGGCATTAAAAAGGCGATAAGCAGAGCCCAAAAATCCCTGCCCATCGCAGTGATAAAAACCAAATCCCAGAAAGAAGTGGTGGAGGACTGCCTGGAAAAAGCCATTGCCAAAGCCAGCGGCGACGGAGAATACCGCTTCAGCCTGCGCCAGCTCTATTATGCCGTCCGGCCCTACGTGATTCGTGAAACGGGCAAAGAGCCGGATTACAACTATTTCTGCAGGGATCTGATCGGCAGTTATGAAGCGGAACATGGGGACATTCCGCTGATGTACCGGGATGAGCGGGGGACGCTGTACCATCCTCATTGCAGTCAGGATATTCCCATCGGCACCATCGCAGTGGAAAATTATCAGAAGCCCGCCTGGACTTTTAACAAAGTCCTGTATATCGAAAAAGAGAGCTTCTTCAATGTGCTCAAGGAAAAGAAAATGGACGAAATGATTTAGAACTTCTAAAAACATTATAGTAACAATACTGAGGAGGTAGAAAAAAAGAGGCATTCAATAAAGAAGGACCTCTATCATAGAGGTCGTTCTTTATTAATGTGAACAATAGATTGCTGAGCATAGTTGGAATATTCGACATAGGATTCTACTTAAGTGGGTTTAAGATATAGAACAATTAACGAAGAATTCTTAAACGTTCTTCAACTTCGTATAAACTTTTAAAGAGGTGTGATATAATTGTTTAGTTATCTAGAGAGATTAATAAAAGGCTATATTATTATTTTAATTCTATATACTCGGTTTGGACAATGGTTAGGAGGGAACCGATGATCGCATTTACAGATTTTAAATGCCCTGAAGGGTCAGATAACAGCGGTTTTACAGAGGAAGTTGTAAGATTAGTAGGTTTGCCTTTTCCTGAAGCTTACACTTACGGAGAAGGGATAGCAAAGATTGCTAGTACAGTGCGGGAAGCAGAAGGAGGCGCCCTCTGTATGGTGCCTTTCTGTCATACTGTGGAAGCGGAGAACTTTGGCGGCAATATCAAGCTGGGAACGGCGAAGATTGGACCACGTTGCGAAGCACCGGTGTACAAAGATGAAGAAGATTTGTTGGGGTTAGCCGATTTGGATTTTGAGAAAGGCCGATTAAAAGAAACCCTGGCAGCCGTTAAAATACTTAAAGGATCAAGGGAAACAGTTGGCATCCAGATCTGCGGTCCAATGACCACCTTGAACAATTTAATGGATGTCGGTAAACTCTTTAAGATCTGGAGAAAAAAGCCGGAAGTGATTGAAACAGTCGTAGAGAAAATGCGCCTCCAGCTGTTGCGTTATATTCAAAAGTCTCTTGAAGCAGGGGTGGATTTCATTGCCTTTGAAGATCCGGTGGGGGGACTCAATATCCTCGGACCCAAATACTTCGAACTGCAGGGGCGTCATTTTTCTAAACCTTTTGTAGAAGAAGCTCTGAGAATAATTGGCGGAGAGCTAGTAATGCATCTCTGTCCTAAGACCGCACTCCAGTTAGTGGCGCTGGGAATAGCTGAGTGGGAAAGTTGCACATTGCCAAAGCCCATGTCCTATGCCCAAGCCTGTTTGGAACTTCGCGGTAAAGTTAACCTGGTAGGTAGTGCTTGTATCCATAACCGTAATCACATACTTAAAGATGGTCAGATCAAGACGTTAAAGCTTCTAACACCTTAATTATAAATAGGAATACAAGGAGGAATTTGTATGCATGAACAAGACCAAATGACGCCTAATGAACGGCTTCAAGCTTTCATTAAAGGGGAAAAAATGGATCGCATTCTTGCGATGCCTATCTTAGTTTCCATCTCACACAGAGTGGCAGGGATAACTCATCGAGAAAAACGTGCTTCGGCAGAACTGCAGGCCCAGTCTCAAATCGATTGTTATAAGCGTTATGGGAATGATCTCATGATTATCGAATATGGCCTTCACGGTGTTGGAACCGCACTGGGGTCAGAAATGAATGATCCTGAGGATAGTCTGCCTGCAATTGTGAATCACGTTTTGCAAGACCTTAAGGATATCGACCAACTGGATTTTGACAAGACAAAAAAAGAAAATGATCCTTGGTTTGCGAAAACTTTAGAGGCTTGTGAAATCTGTCAAGAAAAGATGGGCCAGGAGATCCCGACAGGCGTTCTGATTACAGGGCCTTTTACAGCCGTATCAAGTATTTATCCCACTGAAAATCTATTAAGGGCGACCCGTAAAGACCCGGCATCCATCCACCGGCTGCTTCGCCTGTGTACCGATGCCCTTAAAGATATTTATAAAGAATATATCCAACGGGGAATCATCATTGTTATGTGTGATCCGATAGCATCGGGTACGCTCCTCCGAAAAAGCCAATATATAGAATTCGTAAAGCCCTATGCAACTGAATTGATGAACCATATTCATGAATTGGGTGGGATGTGTTGCTATCATATATGTGGTAATACGACCAAGATTGTAATGGACATGGTGGATACAGGACCGGATATGCTCAGCATTGATAACCTTGTGGACTTGGAATATGTGAAAGGACAAGTGGGAAAACGTTTACCCATACTGGGCAATGTACCCCCTGTAGATGTGCTTATGCTGGGCTCAAGATCGGATATTTTCGAATCCGTAAAAACCTGCATCCTCAAGGGTAAAGACAGCCCAAAAGGCTATATCATCGCTTCCGGTTGTGATATTACGCAAAATGTTCCTGTTGAAAATATTGACTATATGATGGAAGCGGTTCGCAAATATGGACGCTACCCCATTGATGAAGCGTTGTTAAATGATCCGGCAACTAATAATTAATAGAAATAATTTAGAAGGTAAGGTGAAGGATATGGCTAAGTCAAAAGAAGAGTTATTACAACAATTATCCGATTGTGTATTCGAAATGGAAGATGAAAATGTAGCAGATGCTGCTAATGAATATATTGATGCAGGCTACGAAGCACTTGACGGGGTCCTTAAAGGTCTTGTAGATGGGATGAACCGCGCTGGTCAAATGTATGAAGAAGAAGAGTATTTCGTTACCGACCTTTTGGTGTGTTCCGATGCTATGTATAATGGTCTGGAAGTCTTAAAACCTCATCTGCCTCTGGACCAGGATGCTGACGCTGTCAACTACAAATGTGTTATCGGCGTGGTAGAAGGGGATACCCATGATATCGGCAAAAACCTTGTGCGAATTATGCTCGAGACGGCAGGGTTTGAAGTGTATGACTTGGGCAGAGATGTTCCCCTGATAAGTTTCGTCGAAAAAGCAAAGGAAGTGGATGCGCAGCTAATTTGTCTCTCCACGCTGATGACGACCACCATGCCAGGCATGAAAGAAGTCGTGGAGATGCTGGAAAAAGAAGAACTTAAAGACAAAGTAAAAGTTATGATCGGCGGTGGACCTATTTCCCAGGCTTATTGTGATCAAATCAACGCTGATGGTTATGCCGTCAATGCCATCGGGGCGGTTACCTTGGCGAAAGAATTAGTGGGAATGGCTTAGAACATTGGACAGAAAGGAAGTACCCATGAATTCTAAAGCAAGACTTTTAAAAGCTCTAAAGGGTGAGGATACGGATCGCTCCCCTTGTATTTGCCCGGGTGGAATGATGAATATGGTGGTCACTGCATTGATGGAAAAGGCAAATATCCACTGGCCGGAAGCGCATACAGATCCTATCAAAATGGCAGGGTTAGCCAAGGCTGTTTATGATTATGGCTGTTTCGAAAATTATGGCGTACCCTTCTGTATGACCATTGAAGCAGAACAGATGGGTGCCGTCGTGGACTTAGGTTCTACCATCCATGAACCCCATGTCACAGGCTATGCCATAGATAACCTTTCCCAATGGGAAAAATTAATACCACTCGATCCCTATGGCAAACGGGCAAAAGTAGTGTTGGATGCCATCAAGATTCTAAAACAACAGGATGATCATGTGCCTATTATCGGTAATCTTTCCGGACCGGTAAGTGTTGCTGCTTCTTTGATAGAACCGGTAGATTACTACAAGGCATTAAAACGCCATAAAGAAGATGCGCATGCTTTTATGAAGTTTGTCACTGAAGGGCTGATTAGTTTTGGCAAGGCTCAGATTGAAGCAGGAGCAGATGTGATAGCAATCTCTGACCCCAGCGGCACTGGGGAAATCTTAGGTCCTCGTTTATTTGATGAATTTGTAGTAACCTATGTGAATCAGTTGATTGATGGGCTCCACGAGATCAATCCGGAACTGCCAATCATCGTGCACATCTGCGGAAAAATGCATAAAGTTTATCAAGAACTGAACAAAATTCGTACTGTCGCTCACAGCTTCGACTCAATCGTCAGCATCAAAGAGGCGAAAAAAGTGATGCCCGGTAAGGTTATGATAGGTAATGTAAGTTCCTTTGCTCTGGAGTTTGCTGATGCAGATCGCATTCGCGTTTTAACCCAGAAGGTGATGGATGATGGGTCAGATATCATCGCGCCTGCTTGTGGTCTGGGAACTAAGTCCTCTCTGGAAAATATACAGGCGATGTTGCATATCGTTCAGCAAAGTAGTCATGAAGCCTAGAATTTTGAGGGCTACGTATTGGAAGACGAGGTTTTAGTATGCGTACAATTGCTTTACCAAGACAAAATATAAAATTTAATTATGATACTGATATAAAGGGCAGTCTCTTAAATATTCTTATTGCCCAGCAGATTTTCATTGAAAGCCCCTGTGGCGGACGAAGCAGCTGTGGCAAGTGTAAGATAAAACATTTAGGAGGGGATCTTCCACCTCTATCTGTTGACGAGGAAAAACGCCTTACCCAAAAAGAGATCGAGGAAGGTATTCGTTTAGCCTGTCTGATCTATCCAGAAACGGATCTGGAGATCGACATCATCGATCAGGAGGCAAATCACCCGGTTCTGACAGGAGGGTATGTACCGGAGTATCAGTGCAACCCTGCGATCTGGAAAAAGCCCATTGAGATAACAAAGCCCACTTTGACAGACCAAACCCCCTATGAAGTGCTGTTTAAGAAGGCTCTGGCCATCAATCATTTGCCCTGGGACGTACTCCGCCAAATCTCCATGGGGGAGGGGACGTATACTGGGGTATTTAATCAAGACCAGCTTATCGGTCTTGAAAAAGGGGATACCAGTGAGTTGCTTTACGGAGTTGCAGTAGATATAGGAACTACAACCGTTGTAACCTCACTTATCAATTTAAGGACAGGCGAAGAAATTGATAGCGAAGCGGCTATCAATCCTCAGAAAAATTTCGGTCAGGATGTGCTGACTCGCATTACCTATGTTCTCGATCATGGTAAGAACGGGCGGGATCAGTTACAAACAGCCATTGTTGATTCCTTAAATGAGATGATCCAGACCATGTGTGAAAGGCGAAAACTCTCCCCTTCACTCATCTATGAAGTCGCCATTGCGGCTAATTGCACGATGATGCATATAGTTCTTGGAGTTGATCCGCTATCGATTGGGAAATCTCCCTATGCACCGATTTTTGTAGAGGAGAAAGATATTTCCGCGAAAGATATTGGTTTGACTGCCCTTTCTTCCTTCGGGCGGGTATATTGTCTGCCAGCTGTTTCATCCTATATTGGAGCAGATATAGTGGCGGGAGCCTATGTAGCCAAGCTCCACGACAGGAAAGATAAAGTGCTCTTTATCGATATCGGGACCAACGGGGAGATCGTTCTTTCTAACAGGGGAAAATTAGTGTCTTGCTCCTGTGCTGCGGGACCTGCCCTTGAAGGGATGAATATCAGCAGCGGTATGCGTGCCGCCGATGGGGCCATAGAGGAAGTCCATTTCGATACAGAGAAGGGCTTTATTTTGGAGGTTATTGGAGACAAAACTCCGGTAGGATTATGTGGCAGCGGGATACTGGCAGCTATACGCGAATTGCTGAAACATAATTTTGTCACTGTCCGTGGAAATATCGTTAAACCTGAGGAGCTAGAGGTTGGGGACCCGAGACTGTCCTATATCGACCTCGAAGGCAAGAAAAGACGAATTTGTATTGGAGAGGGCCCAACGAAAATCCTGATTACCCAAGGGGATGTTCGCCAAGTTCAACTGGCAAAGAGTGCGATTTTATCAGGGTTTGTAGCGCTGGTAAATGCCATGGATCTCACGTTTGCGGATTTAGATGAGGTGATCGTGGCCGGTCAATTCGGAGCTCATCTTCCTGTGGAAAGTCTGGTAGGGACGGGTATTTTACCAAAGGCTGTCAAAGATAAGATCACCTATATCGGTAATTCCTCAAAAACTGGGGCTTATCTGGCCTTGATGTCCCTTGAATCCCGTCAAGAAATGGCAACGCTTGCCAAGGCCTTTGATTATCTCGAATTGAGCGTGACAAAAGGTTATGAACGATTATTCGTGGAGTGTTCTCAATTTAATGTGAAATAGAATATGAGTTGGATTTTAAAAATCAGTTTATAACTAGTTGGTCGTTGACATAGACTTTATGTTATTTCTTGCAGAGAAATGAGCTCTTTTTGAGTATTTGATTCTTAATAACGATGAAGCTCTATGTGAAAACTTAACGTTATTTAGTTATTCATAAGGGGTTAAAGTAATGAATGTTTTACTTTTTGGTGGATTTTTAGGTTCCGGAAAAACTTCAATTATATTGCAGGTCGCTAGATACCTTGTTAAAGGATTTTCGACACAACAGTTGGAAAGTGATAAACCGTCTTTGGTAATCATAGAAAATGAAGTTGGGGAGACGGGTATTGATGATAAAATCCTCAAAGCAGAGGGGCTAAATGTTCGGGAGCTTATCGCTGGGTGCATCTGTTGCACGCTAAACGCAGAGCTTACCGTATGTCTCAATGAAATTCAGGAGGAATTGTCGCCAAAATGGGTGATCATTGAAACAACGGGAATGGCCTTCCCACATACAATCGCGGAAACGATCGCTAAGTATGGTAAGGGCATTGATAGTTTGAAGACGATTGTTGTAGCTGATGCAGAGCGATGGGACGAACTTTCGACGATCATGCCCGGTTTAATAGAAGAGCAAATCGTTAAGGCCAACATCATTCTCTTGAACAAGATTGATTGTCTAGAACCTGAGCAAGTATGTGGTGTCAAAGAAAGCATTAGAAGGATAAATCCTTCAGCGCTTTTCTATGCAATATCCGCGCATGATGAGGTTGATCCGCAAATCTGGAGTAAGGCGGTGACTTATTGTGAGTGAACAGCGGGACGAACATGTGCATGAGCACTCATATCAGCAATATTCTCTTGAGTGCTCGACTAAGCATTCTAACCCAGCAATTTTTTCAGAGACCCTTAGATTGGTGTTTTTAGAAAAGGTAAATTCCGAAAAGCTTCAAAAATCTCTCACTCAATGGGTTGAAGAGATCAGGGATTGGACAAACGATAATGCATATTTAGTTGGACATATTAAAGTTTTTGTTGAAGGGCAAGAGAGTTTATGGTTATCTTCTACAGGTAGGAGCATTAATATCAAACACTCCCAAGGGTGGAACGAATGGTCAGCTAACAGGGTTACCCTAAGTTTAACGGCAATTATTTTTGGAACGTCAAAGGAAGCTTTACGGGAAGTAGCACAAGAGAGTATTAAAAGAGTTTATCGAGAATATGGCGATCTTTGGTCGCTACGCAACACTTTAGATTGACAACTTAAGCAAACCTATTTGAAACCGTTAATTTCTACTGACTATCGTAAGAAAACGATGGCTCATTTTGTTTTTGACGCTAGGTTCGACGATGTATGCGATGGTCTAGGACCACTATCCTTCGGAGAGCTGAGAGCCATTTAATTAAATGGGGAAATATAAGTAATCCTAGTCGGTTTTCCTATAAAGTTAGGAAAACCGACTTTTTGCATTCTCCATATTTAACATATTAAGAAAATCTTAAGGTTTTAATAAGGGAAATACTATGATAAAATTCTATATTTCTCGGTAACATGATATGATGATGGGTGTTTTTATTTACAAGCAGGAAGAAGAGGTTGGTACTTGTGGGCATAAGTATTTTAGTTGTAGACGATGAACAGTCGATAGCGGATCTAATTGAAGTTTATCTAAAAAATGAAGGTTTTACAGTCTGCAAATTTTATAACGGCCAAGATGCCTTAAAGTGCATTATGTCAGAACAACTGGAGCTTGCAATACTTGATGTCATGTTGTCGGACATTGATGGTTTTACCCTCTGCCAGAAAATCAGGGAAAAGCACAATTTTCCTGTTATCATGCTGACGGCAAAAGAAGAAGAAATCGATAAAATTACCGGACTGACACTGGGTGCGGACGATTACATGACAAAACCATTTCGGCCTTTGGAACTTGTTGCTCGCGTTAAAGCGCAGCTGCGCAGGTTTACCAAATATAATGCTTCCGAACCATTGCGTGAGGAAAAAGTGATCGAATTTTCGGGTTTGGTATTAAATAAGGATACACATGTATGTACTTTAAACGAAAAGCCGCTGGCTCTTACTCCCACGGAGTTTTCTATTCTGTGGGTGCTAGGTTCCAATCGGGGTCGCGTAGTCAGTTCTGAAGAGTTATTCCACGAAGTTTGGGGCGAGAAGTATTTTAGTAACAGCAATAACACAGTGATGGTACACATCCGGCATTTGAGGGAAAAGATGCACGATTCCGCAGAGCATCCAAAATACATTAAAACGGTGTGGGGGGTCGGCTACAAAATTGAAAGATAACAGAACGAGCATTATAGAAGCTTCGCTTATCTTCTTAGGGGTTATTTTGTTTTGTATAGTTACGGTGTGGCTGGTGGACCAAGTATTTAATGGAGTATTTTATGAATGGTTTTCTAATAGATTTTATATTGAAGCAAGATATCAAAGTAACGAAAAGATAGGGGTTATTTTTAGAAGCTGGTCTGAAATTAAAGAATTTTTGATTGGTGTATTTTCCGTTCTTTTAATATTTTTAGCGTTATGCACGAGTATCTCAGCATATTTTTATGCAGGTTATAGAAGCAAAAAAGACATCAGCTTTATTACAGACTCAATTAATTCCTTCATCAAGTCCAACAGTTATGACTTAACCTTGCCGGAAAAATATTCTGAAATTGAAAAACAGCTGATAAGGATAAAAGCAAATTCCCAAAAGAACGAGCAGCTTGTCCAAACGGAAATGCAGCGGAAAAATGATCTGATTACTTATTTGGCGCACGATCTAAAAACACCGCTAGCTTCAGTTATCGGTTACCTGAGTCTGTTGGATGAAGCACCAGATATGCCGGCAGAGCAAAAAGCCAAATACGTTGGGATAGGTTTACAGAAAGCTTACAGGTTGGAAGAATTAATCAATGAGTTTTTTGAAATTACAAGGTTTAATCTCCATTCTATTATTTTGAATAAAGGCAAAATAAAACTCGCTTTTATGCTTGAGCAGATGGCTGACGAGTTTTACCCCATGCTCAACCCGCAGCGCAAACAGGTCGCTATACATGTTCCCGATGATCTTATCCTTGTGGGAGACGCGGATAAGCTTATCCGCGTCTTCAACAATATTCTTAAAAACGCAATTGCCTATAGTTATGAAAACAGTGTTATTGAAATTATGGCGGATCAACAGGGGGAAAATACCGTTCTTACATTCACTAACCAGGGAGATCCTATTTCTCCTCATAAGCTGGATACTATTTTTGAAAAATTTTACCGTCTGGATTCTGCCCGTTCTACAAACACGGGTGGGGCAGGGTTGGGCCTGGCGATCGCCAAAGAAATTGTCGCGGCTCACGGCGGAACGATCTCAGCAGAAAGTAACCCGGATCATACTGTATTTACTGTAAAGCTTCCGTCATAAGTAAATCTTAAGAAGTTCATAAGAGGGAATTCCAACATGGCTCCTTATTCAGTGTTTAAATAGAAACAGCACTGAATAAGGAGTTTTATAATGCAAAAAACAAAGAAGAAAAAATCGAAGTTTTGGACCCTTTTGATAGTGATTGTTGTTTTTATTTTAGCTTTCAAATCTAACATTTTTAACGGACAATCATTGTTTGGAATAATCGACGGTGATGAACCTGGATCAATTCCCGTATCAACATCTAATTCTGCCGATTTAATACCCTCAGACAATCTGCATAGTCCCAATGCGATTCTGGTTCGCTTGGATAATCAGAAAGTTTTGCTGGAGAAAAACTCTAAGCAAAAAATTTTCCCTGCATCTTTGACCAAAATTATGACAGCAATCGTTGCAATTGAAAAGTTAGCGGATTTACAGAAAACTATAGTTCTTCCAAATTCCACGTTTCGGGAATTATACAAAGCAGATGCGTCGATGGCAGGATTTACAGCGAATGAAAGAGTGCGAGCAATTGATTTGATTTACGGAGTAATGCTGCCGAGCGGAGCGGAATGCTGTATTGGACTTGCTGAACATATTGCGGGATCAGAAAAAAAGTTCGTCGAGATAATGAATCAAAAAGCAGCAGTACTAGGCATGAACAATACCCATTTTACCAATACAACAGGGCTTCAAGACGAAAAACACTACACAACCGTAAAGGATTTGTCGATACTTCTGAGCTATGCGCTGAAAAACAACACTTTTAAAAAAGTCTTTACAGCTTCACGCTACTCCACCCCACCGACAAATGTACATTCCGGCGGGATTACCTTTTATAGCACAATGTTTAAAAATCTGGCGAATCCAGTGATTGATGGCGGGAGAATTTTGGGTGGCAAAACCGGATACACCAATGAAGCTGGGCTATGCCTGGCAAGCCTTGCACAGAAAGATGGCAGGGAATATATACTTGTGACGGCTGGAGCCAAGGGTAATCACGAGTCCGCGCAATACGACATTGAAGACGCTTACACCGTGTATGACAAATTAGGAAAATAATATCTTACTATATATTAAGCGGTTTCGCCATTCATTTTCTTCTTAAAAATGAAAATTGCAATAACCATTATGACAACTGCATATCCAATTACCCACCAAAGGTGCGGTAAAATCGATAAATAGTCTCCGGAAATGGCAGCTCTGCCCGCGTCAACAGCATGAGCAAATGGAAGTGCATATGCAATCTCTTTGAACCATCCACCAATCAGATTTAAATCAAACCATGTGCCACTCAACCATGCACTGAGATTAGTCAATAGTGCTCCAATGATGCTGCTCACCTGCTTTTCATTAAATATACTGCCTGCTAACAGTCCAATTCCAATAAATAGTACAGCTGTTGGCATAAGCACAATAAGAGACAGCAAAACATTGGCGTTTACAGGCAACCCTAAGAAGAATGCGGCAATAAAGCTTATGGCAATTTGAAGAATCGCCATGGGTAGTAGTGGAAGTGTGTATCCCATGATGTAATCAGAGGCAGAAAGTGGAGTCGTGAACAATCGCATCAAAAATGAGGTTCCTCTATCTATAGCTATTAACATTCCAGAGAATAGCGAGATAAAAGAAAGACCGAAAACTGCTATTCCCGGAATAAGTTTATCAATGACAAACAATTCAACTTCAATATTGGCTTGAATGGCAGATAGATATAAGAATTAACCATAATACACCAATGGTTCAGCTCCTTTATAATTCGCAGCAAATTATTTTGCTGCAGATCGTCTGTATTTATGCGTCACATTGGACGATAGTTTCGTGTAAATTGTTTTTTACAAGGTCTAATTGAATTGTGCGGGAGTCATTCCGCTCCCTAGCCGCCGAGCGAGATAGCGCAAAGCGCCAGGAAGGCAATTCTTAGAATGGGTGGACAATAGAAGTTGAGAGCGAAATACTCAAGGCACTAAGAATTAACAAAAATAAATTCACCTGAGTTTTAAGGCCAGAGAAGGTAAGTCTATGCTTGAAAGTAGCAAATGACCCCCTCTGGCCTCATTTATTAAAAGCACTTCTCTGGAATCTGACTGATAAATGAGGAAATTTTCTTGACAGCAATTGTTTACAGATGTAATATACTTATAAATTACATCTGTAAACAATTGCTTGTCAGGAGGCTTAAACTTGATAGAAACACCCAATATATCAGATGCGGAATGGGAAGTTATGAAGATTTGTTGGCTGAAATCGGCTCCATGTACTGCAAATGAGATCGTTAAGGCTTTAGAACAATCGACAGATTGGAAACCAAATACAATCAAGACTTTAATCGGGAGGTTGGTTAAAAAAGGGGCACTAGGTTACAAAGAAGAGGGTAGGGTTTATCTTTACAAGCCCTTAGTGACCGAAGAAGAGTGTGTTAAGGTCGAGAGTAAGTCCTTTCTTACTCGAGTATTTGGTGGAGCGCTTAAGCCTATGCTCGTTACGTTTCTTAAAGAAGAAAAGCTCTCTCAGGATGAAATTGAAGAACTTAAACAGCTCCTTGAAGAAAGGAAAGAGTGAAAATGCTTACGCTTTTACAGGCAAATCATCTAAACTTTTTTACTTGGGTTTTGATTACATCTGCCAAAGCAAGCATCTTCATCATTTTTCTCCTTGGAGTGAAATTTGTACTTAAATATAAAATGGGAGCACGCTTTCAGTATATGTTGTGGTCAGTTTTGATCATAGGTTTAGTGTTGCCATGGACACCTAATACCCCCATAAGTGTGTATAATTATCTCGACGCTATTCACATGCAGCAAATGATAGCATCGATTGTTGACCGAATCACACTATCATCCTCCACTAACCTTGCAAACCTCCAACTTGATTTGGACCAAACTGCTGTTGTGGACAGCAATTCCAGCAAGGTTGTTGTGAGCACTGAAACTCAGCGCCCGGAAGGTCGAAATGCAAATGAATGGACCGCCTTCCCATTCGTTTATAAACTAATGTCAATCATCTGGTTAGCAGGGATCTTGATATTGACCGCTCTCACCGTCATTGTAAACAAACGGTTTTCTAAAAATATCGGACAAGCTTTGGTGAAGGACCAAGGTTTGCTTTCGGAGTTCAATAACCTCAGATTGGAATTGAAGGTAAAAACGGAAATCCCGCTGTTTAAGTCAAGGTACGTAAACAGTCCATCATTATTAGGTTTAATCCACCCCAGATTGTTATTACCCATTGGGATTGAGCAAACATTTAGCTTGCAACAGATAAACCATATATTTTTACATGAGTTAATACATTTTAAACGTAAGGACATCTGGATAAATTGGTTAACCCAGGTATTGATTATCAGTCACTGGTTTAATCCATTAATTTGGTACGCTTTCAACAGGATGCGGGAAGATCAGGAGATATCGTGTGATGCTTTAGCGACAGCTCGAATTGATACTAAGCAATCCAAAGACTATGCCTATACACTTGTCAAGCTGGCAGAGACATACTCTACAACAGCTCCACGAATGACGAGCCTGGCAAGTTTGTGTGGCTCAAACTCACAAATCAAGAAGAGACTAATTATGCTTAGCAATAGAAAGCATAAACAGGCTTCGGCTAAATGGTCATTGATTGGTGTTATAGTGATAGGATTAATAGCCTTTGCGACTTTCAGCAGTGCTCAAGCGGTTGCAAACCCAGCTTTAGAAGAAGGCAATACTGCCAATTTATCTCATGGGATCAGTGGGGGACAGGCCGTTGGACCCACAACTGGGATTGTCGATACAAGTTTGGGAATCACAGTGGAGGATATCACAGGTCCAAATTTCAAAGGCAAAGTGATGTTGATCAAGGACCCTACCCGAGTAAAATTAGCCGTTAATAAAGATATAGGAGTTATGGGAGAAAGGGTCAGTGAGCTTGTCAAAGGTAGGGAAGGCATTGCCGGAATTAATGCCGGAGGGTTTTATGACCCGGATGGTAAAGGAAACGGTGCTTTCCCAGACGGGTTAACCGTGCAGGATGGAAAACTGGTTTACAATAATGTGGGAGAAAAAGAAGTCAATATTGTTGGATTTGATAACCAGGGAAAAATGGTCATAGGTAATATGACAGCAAATAAATTGGAAGCGCAACACATACGTGAAGCTGTTACTTTTGCGCCTAATCTTATTGTGGAGGGCAAATCTGTAATTCTAGGGGACGGGGGCTGGGGAATTGCCCCTCGAACCGGCATAGGCCAAATGGCAGACGGGACCGTCATTTTCGTTGTTATTGACGGGCGCCAACCTAATTGGAGTATCGGGGCGACCTTAAGTGACCTTATGAAGGTCTTTGAGGACTATCATGCCGTGAATGCAGTCAATCTCGATGGCGGTTCTTCCTCAGAAATGGTCTATCAAGGTAAAGTCATCAATAAGCTTTGGAATATTTTCGGGGAACGCTATGTTCCCACAGCTTTTGTGGTTACCCCATGAGAGCTAGATGTTCATTTCTAACAGGAAATTAATGGAGGTCACATGAGGAAAATACGAAGAATACGGCCAAGAATGATTATTGCCTTTCTTATATTCAATGTAGTTTTTGATGTTGTCCTAGCGCCCTTTATCATTTTCTGAGGGCCATTCGAAGCATCGAAAACTTTAGCAGTAGGTTCCGTTCTCTCTTCCAGGCATCCGCAGGTTGTTGAGGCATTTCTCTCGGAGCAAGAAATTAGTGAAATTGTGAACAAATATAATAACACCGACTCAGCATCGAATGGCCCAATCCGGCGTACTGTATCAGAGGCCTCTGCAGGCATCACGCTTGAAGATATTAAGGGTAAGGCATTTAAAGGCAAAGTAATGCTCATCAAGGATCCGAAAGGGATAAAAGTTGCTGTGACAAAGGAATTGGAGGTCACAGGTGAACGAGTAAGTGATTTTGTCAAAGACACAGGAGCTATTGCCGGCATAAATGGTGGAGGGTTTTATGACCCTAATGGTGCAGGAAACGGAGCTTTTCCTGACGGATTAACCGTGCATAATGGAGAAATCGTACATAATAATGTAGGCAACAAGAGTACTGACATAGTAGCTTTTGATAAGGAAGGTAACCTGATTGTTGGACAAATAACAGCTGATGACGTTAAGAAGAAAAACATACAGGAAGCGGTATCGTTCTTGCCAACCTTAATCCAGGACGGAAAACGAGGTGAATTTCAAGACTCAAGGTGGGGAGTTGCACCGCGAACGGCAATCGGACAGAAAGCAGATGGCACGATTATTCTTGTGGTAATTGATGGTCGACAAGCAACCTGGAGTTGGGGGGCAAAAATGAGCGACCTCTATAATCTCTTCAAAGAGTATGATGCGGTTAATGCTGCCAATCTGGATGGCGGTTCTTCTACAGAACTCTACTATAACGGAAAAGTGATTAATAAACTTTGGAATTGGGCTGGTGAACGCTACCTGCCGACGGCTATTGTAGTCATGCCAGAATAACGTCACAAATGAATTGATTCTGTAGCTACCTCTTAAAGTCATATCATAATCACCGTTATATAAGGAGAAGTTACGATGAAGAAGAAGCTGCGTATCTTTTTCGTTTGGATATTAGTTTCACTCATTTTTCAATTAGGAGGGCACTCGCTTTTGAACTACCAAGTTCAAAAAGTTATGGGACTGACAGTGGTAGATAGTGAATCACCGATCATATCCCAGCTCAAAGCAATTATCCCTGGTTCTGACCTTACAAATATTCAGGTTTCTTACGCCAAGGATTATTTGGCTTATATGGAAAAGGGTACACTTAAAGTCTTCAACTTAAAAAAGGAGAAAATCGTTTTTGAAAAGAAATCGCCGTCTTCTACGGATAAAACTTTGGGAGTTTTAACGTATCAATGGTTGCCTGATCGAAATATTTTACTCTATTTTTATGCCAAAAAAAACCCTAATGAGGTGACAACCGTTAAAGTGTACCCCTCTAAGACTATCCCTTCAACTCCTTCAATTGAACCGGAAACCGAAGATCCAAACCAAGCGAAAATTGTATCCAAAGAAGTTCCGGCAGAACCGAGGTATGAAAAACGCTATGGAAGTCCACAACTTACTGAACTTTATTCGCTAGAACTCCCGAATAGTGATGAAGATATCGCTCCTGATGATCGTTTAAATTCCTTTGATCCACCGAGTGGGAGTGAAAAGATTTCCGCTGGCGGGAAACTAGAAAAATTTGTTGTCGCAACCTCTACTAATTTAATGTATTTAACTGTCACAAATGGTTCAACACAACAACTTATCAAAATAGACGTTAACAAAAAGGTAAGTACGCTAAGCGAAGCCAGAGAATTTATCGAGAATATGGCGATCTCTGATCGCTTCGCAACACTTTATATTGACAGTAAAGTGGGGGCCGTCCAGCAAGTTGTTGCCTTAAGTGATGGAAAGCGTCAAGTTATCTCTAAAAAGAATGATGACAGAATCTTAGGCGTCAGAAAAGGAAAAGTGTATATCGGAGAAGTAGTAAATAATGAACTTGTAAAGATTAAAACCACTGCTGACCTAAAAATGATGAAGGAGAACCCTTCACTGAAAACCGAATGGGAAGGTTCAATCCCCTTTAATGAAAACGTGCGTGTGCTCATTGGAGTTAAAGGGCAAATAGTCGTCTATGATAATCAAACTGCCTATATCGTTATAGACAGTCACCTCGAAGAGGCCAAATTGCAGGGAGATGAAAATTACGTATCTGTCGATGGCTCAGTGCTTATCCAACTTACTGAAGCAGAAATATCTACCCATGTAGAGTTGAAACCTCTTAAACCATAATCTGTTTTACAAATGATGGCAATACCTCAACTTCATCTAAAATGTATTAAACCTATTTAATTATCTAAGTCCTGCGGGTGGCATGTTAATCTTAAATAATTAATAGATATTTTAGATCTAAAAATATAAATTTTGTCATTAGGCATTAAAGTCTTATTTAAAAATGTCTAATTAAGTAATTTGATTAGAGATTATATTCAAATTCCAGCATAATTAGTATTATCTCTTATCAAATTTTTTTATTCTGAGAAAATAGGTTCGATATTCGTATAAATGGGACACTTTTGTTATTAAAAAGTACGTCAATACGATGCTCATTACGACATACTTCACTTCTTCAAGATGAGATAATTATCCAGATACAAATTGAAGGAGTGTAGCATCAGATGAACAAAAAGATAATGATCTTAATCTTAATCTTTTTCCTATGTAGTTGTATTTTTGTAGGAACTCCAGCTTTTGCAGCTGCTAATAACCTAAGTCCATCTACTGACTCGCCACAGCCTATTAGCACTAATAGGCTGTACGGACAAACAAGATTTGAGACCGCCAAGGTTATCGCTGAGTATTATTGTATCGGAAAGGTTAAGAATGCAGTCCTTTCAACAGGAAACGATTTTGCAGATGCTTTATCGGCAAGTGTCCTAGCCCATGAAAAGGAAGCGCCTATACTATTAGTGGATTCATCGGTTGATAACTCTAAGGATGCTTTTGATTATGTCACTCAACATCTTGATTCAACTGGAACAGTTTATATCATTGGCGGTACTGGAATAATAAGCACGGAATTCGAGACTAAACTTAATGATCTTGGAATCAAAAATGTTATTCGAATTGCTGGTATGGACAGATATGATACATCTTATAAGATAGCCAGTTCACTCCATGATACAGCTGTATCCACAGTAGTGATATCCTCCGGAGAACAATTTTCCGATGCTTTAAGTATCTCCAGTTTTGCAGCTAATAAAGGCTGGCCGATTTTGTTATCTCCCCAGGATGCCTTTCCTCAAGAAATGAAGAACTTTTTACTGGAAAAGAAGCCTTCCAAAGTATACATAACTGGGGGAGAAGGAGTAATCTCTGATAATATAAAATCCGAAATTATCAGTTTGTTACCTCAGGCTGGTGTCGAACGGTTAACGGGACAATCCCAGTTTGATACGAATGTGATCATTGCAGAAACCTTTGCACCTAATCCTTCAACCATATATCTAGCCACAGGTTACAGTTTTGCAGATGCTTTGGCAGGCAGTGTTGTGGCAGCCAAAACAGGAGATCCTATAATATTTATAGACCCCTCAGTACCAACATTGCCAAACTCAACAGCCAGTTACTTTGCTAAATTTTATGCAAATATTTTCAATCCAAGTTTAGTTTCCTTTGGGGGAAACAGAGTGGTAACGGATGAGATAATTAAAAGTTCAAGAGACTTGATATGGGGAACAGCGAAAGAAACTAGCATTTATTCTATAGCGGATATTACAGCAATGGTTACTCAAAATGAAGAGTACTCCTTACCTGCAACTGTTCAGGCTAAGCTTTACAACAGCGATGCTATTGAGGTGCCTGTTCAGTGGAATCCGAAGTTCGGCGATACAAACAAAATTGGGTCAAGTGTTTATGAGGGAGCCGTAGAAGAATATGGTCAAATGATTAAACTTACTCTTACTGTCAAAGAAGCGGTGTCAGTCCCAGTCGCTCAATACTCTACTCACTTTGATTCAAACCAGGTCAATCGTACCAAGAACATTCGCCTTGCTGTAAAGGCTCTTGATGGAAAACTATTGGCACCTGGAGAACGTTTCTCCTTCAACGAGGTTGTGGGAGAACGAACTGCTGAAGCAGGTTATAAAGAGGCAATGGTCATAGTAGGAGACGCCTACACCCCAGGACTCGGGGGCGGAATCTGTCAAGTTTCTTCCACTCTTTACAATGCAGTCACTATTGCTCATTTAGAAATTACTGAAAGGCATCGTCATTCCCTGCCCGTAGATTATGTACCTGCGGGACAGGATGCAACCGTGAGCTTTCCCATCCTTGATTTTAGATTTAGAAACAACACAGACGCTTATATCCTAATCCGCAGTTTCGTAGAAGGGGATACCTTAACCTTTCAGCTTTATAAAAAGGCTGAGAAATAATGGAGTTGTTGCTAAGAAAAGTTGAGGGAGGTCGAGAGGCCTTCCTTAATCTTTTTGGGAATAATCGGTTTTCTAATGCTATTTACGGGGAATGATATTTAATAGGGCTTGGGTTGACACTGTACAAGATAAACAGGAAAGTATACTGTATAAATCTTTTTGTAAGAAGAGGTTTATCCCAAGTAGTGATATAATAAGGACGAAGAAATTATTCTTGGGAGGCAATATGATTCGTATAATTGATAATGGAACGTATCTTGTCAATGGAAAAGACCTCTTAGAGATACGGGAACAAGAAGTTCTATATGATGCTGGCGGTCGTCAGGTGAATATTGAGGATTTTCCGTATGCTAATCAAAACTTTGATCGCCAAAGTGCTCGGAAAAATACCATGTCATTTAACATTCTCACTAACAAAAATACTTCTGGTGATGTTGATAAGTTAAAGATTCGCTTTGATGTCTTGGCTTCTCACGATATTACCTATGTCGGGATTATTCAAACCGCGCGTGCCAGTGGACACCTTGCTGAGTTTCCGATACCCTATGTACTGACAAATTGCCATAACAGTCTTTGTGCTGTCGGCGGGACGATCAATGAGGACGATCACGTTTTTGGCCTTTCGGCTGCCCAAAAATACGGCGGAATCTATGTTCCCGCCCATCAAGCCGTTATCCATCAGTATGTGAGAGAGATGATGACCAGTTGCGGAAGTATGATTCTCGGTTCAGATAGCCACACAAGGTATGGGGCTCTTGGTACGATGGGGATAGGCGAAGGCGGGCCGGAATTAGTAAAACAGCTTTTAGAGAAAACTTACGACATTGCCTTTCCGGAAATCATTGCAGTATACCTTAAAGGTAAACCGCGACATGGAGTGGGGCCGCAGGATGTTGCTCTTTCGATCATTGGTGCGGTGTTTAAGAATGGTTTTGCGAAGAACAAGGTACTGGAGTTTGTAGGACCTGGAATCGCTAATTTATCTGTGGATTACAGGAATGGCATTGATGTCATGACGACAGAAACCACTTGCTTAAGTTCTATTTGGCAAACAGATCAAAGAGTAAAAGAATACTTTGAAATTCATGGACGACCTGAAAGTTATTCTAAACTGGAACCGGGAGAAATCGCTTATTACGATGGAGCGGTTATCGTGGATTTAGACAAAATTGAGCCAATGATTGCTTTACCCTTTCATCCCAGTAATGTTTATACCATTGCCGAGCTGAATAGGAATACCGACGATATTCTGAGGATGATCGAAGTAGAAGGCAGAAAACAGATTGAAAATCCAGCGATTAAGTTTAATCTTACGGAGCATATTGTTGACGGGAGATTGAAGGTTGATCAGGCCATCGTGGCAGGGTGTGCAGGGGGAACTTATGAGAACTTGGTTGATGTTTCATCCATCGTAGACAACCATTTTATTGGCGATGGAAGCTTGTCATTAGGGGTCTATCCGTCTAGTCAACCGATTTATCTTGAATTGGTTAGGAATGGTGCAGCGGCCAAAATGATGACCGCCGGTGCTGTCATTAAAACTGCCTTTTGTGGACCGTGTTTTGGAGCTGGGGATGTACCAGCTAATGGAAGTTTCAGTATAAGACATACTACCCGAAACTTCCTCAACAGAGAAGGCTCTAAACCTGGAGATGGACAGATCTCCTCGGTGGCTCTGATGGATGCTCGATCAATTGCTGCAACTGCAATTAATGGAGGAAATTTAACCCCTGCAACAGACCTCGATTTTTCAGCTGCGGATTTACCGTACAAATTTGATAATAAGATTTACTCTAATAGGATCTATAACGGTTTCAGTAAACCACAGACGGAAAAGGATTTGAAATATGGGCCCAATATTGCCGATTGGCCTACGATGATTGCCCTGCCAGAGAACCTTGTTTTAAAAGTAGCTTCTGTTATTATGGATCCGGTTACCACTACCGATGAATTAATTCCATCCGGGGAAACATCGTCCTACCGTTCCAATCCCCTTAAACTTGCTGAGTTCACATTATCGAGGAAAGATCCCGAATATGTGAGTAAAGCCAAAGAAGTCCAAGCCTTAGAAATCGAACGACAAAGCCTTGTTTCTGGTAAGGGTGATTCGATTTCAACGCATCTTAGAGAAATCTGCCAGGAATTAATAAATAATTCTAATCAACACTTTACAGATATTGAGGATGTGTTGAAGAGGATTGGGATTGGAACTACCATCTATGCAGTAAAACCGGGGGACGGATCAGCTAGGGAGCAGGCTGCATCAAGTCAGAAGGTTTTAGGTGGGTGGGCTAATATAGCCAAAGAATATGCGACAAAACGTTATAGAAGTAATTTGGTTAACTGGGGCATGTTACCTTTTACCATCGAAAGTAATCCTGAAATGATCTTTCATGTTGATGATCTTCTTTTTATTCCTAATATTAAACAAAGAATACTGAATGGGGATGAGAATATTCCTGCGCAGGTGATAAGTTCCAAGGGGATTCAAGAAATTGAATTGTCCTTAAGAAATTTATCCAAAGATGAAAGGGAGATAATTTTAAAAGGATGCTTGATTAACTACTATACAGGGGAATAAATTATCCCAATTATTTAGAACACTGGCTGGATATGGTTGGAATATGCTTCTCCGGCTGGTAATAATAAGGTAGAGTTGTGTAAGGGACCCGTAGACCGCTTAAGAAGCGGTCTACGGTCTTTTTTAGCGTGTACGGCTGATGGCGGTAATATCAGTAACAGAGTATACTTAAGTAATGAGTGATTGGAGGTAGTTACTTTGGGAGATAAAAGCCCTAGAAACAAGGAGAAAAAGAAGAAGAAGGCCGAAAAGAAGGTCGTTCCTATATCTTCTTCGATTGCGCCGGCTAACAAGCCCCAATAATAATTATATTTATGCAGATAAAAATCCAGCTTTTAGCTGGATTTTTTTTGCAGTTGCACTGCTATAGAACTATAATATTACGTTAATTGGATCAAAAGAACTTCATCTAGTAGATGGTCAGCTTGTTCTTGAGCAATTCCTTTGACTTGCATTACCTCACTGATAAACATCCGACGGGCATTGTTTAACATATTTGTGTCTTCTGATCCAAGCTTATTCTTTTGGCTTTTCCGCATTAAATCTCGTATGATTTCAGTTCCTTTATAAATATCGCCAGTCTTTATTTTGCTTTTATTAAGATCCCGGCAATAGCGTTTGTCTTCATAGATAATTGGATCCGTATTACCAAGATGAAAATCGGTAAGAACACTTTCTAAGATGTCGGGCTCCACTATCTGACGAATACCAAGAGCTGAAGCTCTTTCTGTAGGAATCATAACTTGCATATTAATTTGAGGCATATTCAATGTATAGTAAAGCTTCTTTTTTCCTAATACCTCTTTCTCTTCAATGGTTTCAATAATACCTACACCTTGCATTGGATAAAGAACCTTGTCTCCAATTTGAAACATAAATACACCTCCCAAGTTACTTATTTTAAGTATAACACAGTATACGGTAATTAACAAAAGTATATATTACCATATAAAATTAGTTGTTGTCAATAAATAATTAGTAGGATTCGACTATCGTATATTTGCACATTTCGGTTGAATATAAAAAGTATGGAGATATTATGTCCTAACTTCTAAGTTCTTTGTTTAGGAACCTTTGTGGTTTCCCTATCAACGCTTTATCTGGAGGTTGAGGTTGTAGGGTAAAAACGCATCTAAACGATGGTGAAAATTCGGTCGTTTATTTTTAAGACTCTATTAATCAGTCGCTTTTCTATAATTTGGTTTAACCTTTATCAGAGAATATGGTGTAAAATATAGTTATTTGGTGAATCAAGATTATCCCTAGGAGATGGAGGTAAAATGAGTAATACTGGAATTCCTAAATCTTCAGACCCGATATGGCAGCAGAGACTTGATAGGAAACCTGCAGGGATCTACTATTACAGCAGGAAGAAAAAACGGTTAAGGCAGTTATTAACGGGGATGCTCAGTCTCTTTATAATCTTTGGCTTGTGCTTTTTAGGATTTTTGTATGCACCTATCCAACCTTTTGTGGTGCTTCGTGAATTATGGGTGACTAGCGCTATGACGACATTAAATCATCAATACCTAGCCACGTACTTATTTAGCGAGGCGGAGATTCAAAAGATAATGGATAACAACAAGGTTACAGATCTTGGTAACTCAGATCCTTCAAATATTGAAACTCCGGGAACTGGCAACAATACTGGAATGGAACTCATTGATATTAGCCAAAAGGGTTTTAAAGGTTATCTGCTCAAAATTAAGGATCCTGGACGTGTCAAGGTGGCGGCAACGAGTCATCTTGGCAAGATGGGAGCAAAAGCTGAAGATATCGCCAAAGAGAATGGAGCAATTGCAGTCATTAATGGAGGTGCATTTGAAGATCCAGAGGGTAAAGGCAACGGCGGTCAACCTTTGGGCATCCTCATCTCGGACGGTCATATTCTCCATAAAGACCCAGTCTCATCATTCAATATCATTGGGTTAAATCGTGACGATGTTTTGGTCCTTGGTCATTATACTCTGAATCAAATCAAACAGATGGATATAAGGGATGCCGTCACGTTCAGCCCCTTCCTTGTCGTCGATGGTAAACCATCTATTACCCATGGAGACGGGGGATGGGGTATTGCCCCCAGGACAGCGATAGGACAGACGAAGGAGGGCAGTATTTTAATGCTGGTGATAGATGGCCGTCAGATTGGGTCCCTGGGTGCTACCCTTAAAGATGTCCAGGATATTATGCTTGAAAACGGTGCCTATAATGTTGCTAATCTTGATGGCGGATCCTCAACGGTTCTTTACTACAATGGCAAGATAGTTAATCACCCCTCGAGTCAGTATGGTGAACGCCATGCGCCGTCCTTTTTTATTGTGAAATAATGTAGATTCAATTCCCTTTGGACTATTGAGAGTCCGTATAAGACCTGCCTTCTATAGAGTGGCAGGTCTTTTTTATCAGCCAGAAAGCATAAACTCTTCTTTACATACTTTCTGGAAGGTCCCTCCTTGGGTAAAAGTGTGTTTTTTTGTCTAGAATTGTATAAATTCACAAGAGGTGTTTACGCTATATGAATACAGGTTTAAACGGTTGCTTTGTTTTGTATTTGTATCTTTTATCAACATTTCAGAATTTAGGATATCAAATACAAACAAGATTACCTTCCACTGGGGTATTCCGATGGAAGATTTTCATTGAGATACGCACAAAGGGATTGTGGAAGCATAGTTTTGTAAACTGTAAAGTACCACAGGATCAGTGACATAATATACATTACTTGAACCAGAGTTTTGAAAACATGGAGGATAATAGTGAACACCTATAATGAAGTTTTTACACGATTAGTTAAAGCATCCTACAATGATAATCTTGAGCAAGAGATCAAAGAAATTGAAGCAAGCGGGAATGAAACTACGAAGGAATACATTTATTATGCCATGGGGAATGGTGACCAGGATAAAGTAGTTTTTCAAATTAACGATTGTGAAGGGTCATGCACAGGCGAAAAACATAACTGTGAAACGGCATGTATTTTTAATGCCATTGTTCGGGATATGGAAGGAAAAGTAGTAATTCAAGATCGGAACTGTGTTCACTGTGGGCACTGTATCGATTCGTGTTCACTCAATAATCTAATCGACAAGAAAGAATTTATACCTTTAATTGATCTACTGAGGAAAAAAGAGACCCCTGTTTATGCGATTGTAGCCCCTGCCATTATTGGACAGTTTGGAGATCGTGTTACGATGGGTCAACTTCGAGCTGCGTTTAAACATCTTGGCTTTTACGGGATGGTGGAAGTTGCGTTATTTGCTGATATCCTAAGCCTAAAAGAAGCTCTTGAATTTGATCGTACAGTTCATACAGATGAAGATTTTGTTTTAACCAGTTGTTGCTGTCCAATCTGGGTAGGTATGGTAAAACGAGTTTATCATACCTTAATTCCTCATATCTTACCCTCCGTATCTCCTATGGTTGCTTGTGGTCGGGGAATTAAACGACTTCATCCCGAAGCGAAGGTAGTCTTTATTGGGCCTTGTATTGCCAAAAAGGCAGAGGCCAAAGAACAAGATATCAAGGACGCCGTCGATGCCGTTCTGACCTTTGAAGAAGTAAATCAAATCTTCGAGGCGACCGGAATCAACCCAGCAGATATGGAGGATATTCCTAGCGGACATTCTTCCACTGGCGGACGGATTTATGCCCGTACTGCCGGTGTAACAAAAGCTATTTCGGATACTCTGGATCAACTTAGACCAGACAAGCCTATTCGGATCAAGGCGGTCCAAGCCAATGGGATCCAGGAGTGTAAAGAGCTCCTGCGTTCGATTAACAGCGGAGATATTCAGGCGAATTTTTATGAGGGAATGGGATGTGTTGGTGGATGTGTTGGCGGCCCCAAAGCGCTCCTGAAATCTGAATTAGGAACTATCCATGTTAATACCTATGGTCTTTTAGCGAAAGCCCATACTCCCTTGAATAACCCCTATATTCTAGAACTGCTTAACCGTCTTAATATAGAGGATATCAATAGTTTACTTGAAGGAGAATCTGCTGCAATTTTTCAACGGGATTTTGACAAATAAAGCAGGCATTACTTCCAGGTTATGATATACATAATTCTGTTATGAATGTTTTATTTTTTAAAGTTAACAGTGGATTTTTTGAATCCATTAAAAACCTAGAAAACAGCCGTATTGATATGCTCCCCTTGTGGTAGACAGTTTAAAAAATAAAACTGTTTATTGCAAGGAGGAGTTTTCTAGGTTTCAGGACTATCCCCTCCAGTATAATCAAATCTCAATTAATTTGATTATAAGTTATATTTTCTACTAGAGGTGACAGAATAGTAAGTCACTTGATATAATTAATTAAGTCCGTAAGAATTTGAAGGTTCTGTAAGGAGGATTAACAAATTCCAGGTACGTGAGAGGTTTGAGATTTACTTGTGAATATGGATGCTTTTGTTAGAGAGGGGTGGCTATATGCGTTCATTAGTGCTGTAGGTGTTCTAGCTTTAATTCTTTCTTTCTTCTTAAACGTTGATGACAAAAAGATGGTAATAGTTTGTTTGTTTGTAGTTCGTTTAATTCCAATTGTATTATCAGGCTTTATGTCCGGGGCCTATATAAGCGGTGATAGAATTAGAGCAAATTATTCCGATTCTCAGGGGTTTGTTAATCGTTCAAGAAGAGGGACTGGTTTGTTTTTATTTGGATCACCATTAGTGGTGGCAGCAATAGCAATTTCATTTTTTTAGTAAAGGATAAGTGACGAAAAAGTTTTTTAAGATTAGCGAGACCAACGTGTCAAATTATAATTAACTCTGTTTGGTAACTTTGGTAAATATTTGCCTGTTTCCTTTCAAATAGTTTTTGTTTATTGAGAAAAACTAAGCTATATCATTGAAAGGAGATTTGAAATATGAAGTTGTTACATAGCCTTGATCGGGTTTCCAAGTTTATAAGTTCAGGGAAGAAAATGAGAGACTCAATACCTATTGGGTTTATCAGCGGGCTAATGGGGACGATTGCCATGGATTTAAGCAATTTGATGTTCAAGAAAACAGGAGTAAGCGAAAAAACTTATGCAGAGTTTGCCGGATCAATTTTAATGAGACCTTCTAGGTTGCTTTTCAAGGAAAATCGAATTTTAGGTCAAATATTACACCTTATAACGGGTTCAATTATTGGTATACCCTTATTTACTGTTTTAAAGAAAACAGGTAAAGATAATCACCTATTTAAAGGAGCGATATATGGTACCTTTACTTGGGAACTTCTTTACTCTTTTGGGTTGAGATACAATGTATTTAGATCAAAGGCCTACTCGACAAGCACGCATATGACTACTTTAATTGATAATCTAGTCTATGGCTTTGTTTCGTCGGCTACTATGATATTCCTTACGGATCACGCAGTTTTACCCAAAGGCAGTGACAAGCAATTAGAGACTCAGATGGAAGGTGAAATACCGAAGGTGAATGATAATCGAATAGAGGATTCCTTTTACAACTACGAGGATGAAGTGAGACTCCATTAGTGTTCGAAAACAATGTAGCTCTTTTTAGATGAAGGGCTACATAATAATTATAAATAGGCTTATACATTATGAGAGATACCTCTTTTACCGAGGTATCTCTCATAATTTGTTATTTTTTGGCGAATAGTCGCAAGTCAAAATAGCTAACCGATTTTAGGCCAATCTTGTACTCCTGTATCCTCAATGATTCCCAAGGTGACATCAGTAACATCCTTAGACGCTAACAGTTGATCACGAATTCTTGATTTAATACCATCAGCCTCTGCCAAGGTTAATCCTGGGAGCAGTTCAATGTAGCTTTCAACATGATAGAATCGCCCCTCTTGAAGAATACGCATTTTATTAATATCTGTCACTTCGGGCACTGATAAGATAATTTTTGATACGTTATCTTCAACTTCCTTGGGAGCAGACACGCCGATAAGTCCGACCATATTGTCATATCCAACTCGAAAGGCAACTCCCCCCATCATGAGGCCAATGATGATGGCAGCAATGCCATCAAAGACCTTAATCGGAGTAAAGCGGGTCATTAGGATTGCTACTAAGGCTAGAATTGCCCCCGATGTGGCGACGAGATCTTCGTAAAAGACGAGGCGAGTTGCAGGAGAGGCGCGGTTTACATTTTTGAGTGCTATCGAGAGGCTAAGGCCCTTCCCTTTCGTCTGAGTTTCTTTCACAATCTCGTGCATAGCCTTAAGTAAGACGTATCCGTCAATGACTATAGAGGCACCCAAACTTAAAATAATAAGCCAGATACTCCCAATGGATGCGGGATGTTGGATCAAATGAATTCCTTCCAGTACCGTTTCATAGGCCATGAGGGTGATGACGATCACAGCCCCCATGCAGAAAACATTGATCAGGCGTCCGAAGCCAGACGGAAAACGGAGTGTTGGTTTTCGTTCTGCAAGAATGCTGCCGATAAAAACAAAAAATTGATTAACTGCATCAGCACCTGTGTGCATTGCTTCTGCGAACATAGCACCGCTGCCGCTTAAGAAAGCGGCTATTCCTTTAAAAATGACCAGGAATAGGTTGCCGAGTACTGCGTATAAAGAGGAGGCATTTCCTTTTTTGATAAGTTCCCAGATTTTCTTCATTAAATCCACACCATTCAATGCTTTTCAATTATCTTCCCATAAATTTTGGAAGTTTATTCTCCTGGTCGTGACAGAGAAGAAAAAGTATACATACCTTATAATAATTCCATTGAGTATTGAAAGTGGTGATGATAATGAAGCTATATTTGGCATTGGGTGATTCAATTACTGCAGGGTATGGAGTGGAAAGTCCCTTTTCCTTTCCAAATGTATATGCCAGTTTCCTAAGAAGGCATAACCCTGATTTAAGTATGCTTAATTTTGGGATAAATGGTTTAACAACTAGTGGTTTGCTTAATCTGTTAAATACTAATCAAAGGCTCAGACATTCACTGGCCCAGGCTTTCTTAATTACACTTACAATAGGCTCCAATGATTTGCTTCGTCTGATCGGAAATCCCAATCAACCAATAAAAACATCTCAGTTACCCATTATTCAAGGCAATATGAGCAAAACTCTTATGCAAATTGGACAAGAGATACGTCTTCTTAATCCGGTAGCAACGGTAAAAGTAGCCACTCTTTATAACCCCTTGCCTGCAGGGCCCTACGCCTATTACTACGCACAAGTTCAAGGAATTATTGACAATGCTAATGCTATGATTGTCATGTGGGCTAAACATTATGGATTTATCGTTGTGAATTTAGATCGTGAGATCAAAGGGAAAGAATCGTTGTTTATCGGACAGGATCATGCGCACCCCAGTGCGGCAGGTTATCAAATGATTGCTAAAGCGTTTGCTCGGTAGTAGGTTTATTGTAAAGGATCTTTGTAACGTTTTATTGAATAATAACCATAGACGCCTACCGATCCAAAGAGAAGAGCACCTATCAATAAGGCAAGCAAGAAGCGACTGGGGTTTTCAGTCAGCTGCCAAAAATCATGTCCTATCCAAGATTCCCAAACAATCATTGGGATTTTACCAATAAGTGAGGCGGTTAAAAACGCCGGAAAGGTCATCAAGGATAACCCGGCGGCATAGTTGACCGCTGCTGAGGGAAGAATCGGAATCATTCGTGAGATAAGGATAATCGAAAAGCTGTTTCCCTCGATCAGGGCTGCCCATTTCCCCAACTTGCCTATCTTTGGCTGAGCCCATTCTTGTCCGAGAGTACGGGCAAGGAAAAAGCCTGCTGAGGCACCTAACAAACTCCCGCCAAGGGAAAGCAGAAAACCACTAAACCAACCGAAAACCAGGGTATTTACCCCGGCGACTAAGGCAAAGGGTACAACTGGAAAGAGTGCCAGAAGTGCAATAATTAACAAGTCTACGAATATGCTGAGCCATCCCCACTGGGTGACAAATAACTGTAAATCAGCGGGGTTTTGGAGTTTGGGATAAAGAATAATTACAAAAGTTAGGGAGACCACTATGGTAAAGAAAGAAAAATGTTTTTTAGTCAAGGGGTCACCTTCCTTAAGAAACGGCATGCTATAACAACGCATGCCGTTCTTTTATCAATTCCGAGAGGCCCACTTCAAGTGAGTGTTCCTTATTCTACTTCGGTGACGATAGTCTCCGCCGGAGACTATCGTACTGGAGACCTGCGTCACGGAAGTCTCGATGTCAGCTTTAGCCAAACGAGTTCACTTCTGTGGCACTAAATCCTTCGTCCTTCGTTAGTAATCCTCAGGCGGTTAGATTCTATGGATTATTCACCTTCTATGATGTTCACAAGACATTAGGTCACTGGGGATTAATGTTATGGGGGTTAGGAACCGAAGTCTTTAGCTTCACGAGTTTACCGTGTTTTACAAGGTGAAGAGACGTATACCGTTCAGAGGGGGGGAGATGTCGCTTAAATTTAAAACGGAATTCTTGAATTGAGGCCATCTTATCAGCAAACATGACGAGAAAGGCTTCCTTGCTGCGTGGCAAGCGGAGGGTGAGCGGCCACATATGACTTAAAATAATGTCTTTTTCCTTTTCGCTGAGTTCAAAACAACGTTCTGCATTCTGACAAGCAATGCGGGGATGACGAAAGCCATGCCAACGTGATCCGTCCGGCCTGAGCTTATGCCAATCATACAGGAAAAAGTCGTGAAGGAGGGCGCCGCGAGTAATTGCATGGGTATCTAATTTAACTTTCTTTTCAAGACGGATGGACCAGTTATAGGCTATCTGGGCAACTCGGAGCGAGTGTTCAAGAGTAGTGAAGGGCCGATGATGGGTAAATAAGGCCAACTGCTGATACTCTTCGTGGTTTAGAATGTCCTCGACATGCTCGGATAAATTCAATGGTTTCACCTTCCTAGTCAAGTGAGTGAGAGTCGTTTTCCCCATCGGGATTATAGAATTTCTTACGTTGTTGTTTCAAGAAGTGTTCCAGGGCTTCTTGCTTGGCATACAGTAAATTCATTTTTTTATGTACAGTATGACGCATTTTAGGATAGGTATGCAGGAGTCGGTAAAATGGAGAACAAGCTATATGGAACGTTGGAAGTTCCAATCGCTCATATCGTTCTTGGAATACAGACACAAAGTGTTCCAAGCGCCGAAGCAACAGGGTAGAGTTAATAAGATCCCAGATGACATAGGCTGTCAGGATGACAGCAAAAACAGCACGGACGGGAGAGGGTATTAACTGCATTTGGACTTGAACCGCAGGGTTGACGATTTGATAAAACAAAAGACCTAAGACGCCCCAGAGCAAGCTGAAGGGAAGCGCTATCCGTCCGTGAAGATTAAAGGAAACAGAGTGATAGTCCCAAAGTTGCAGATGAAAGAAACGTTCGAAATACCAACCAGCGAAATACTCTAGCAAGGTACTCAAAAAGACAAACCAAGCAAATTGCCACAGCCAATTGACGTTACCTAAGAGACCGGAAGTCCATATTACCATTATTGAAAAAAATCCATAAATCGGAAGAAAAGGACCGGCAAGAAATCCCGGGTTCACCAGTCTGCGTTGGGTAATGGAGCGGTATATGGTTTCCATAACCCAGCCTGCAAAAGCGTAAATCGAGAAAGTGAGGACAAAGTTTGTCAGCATGGTCACCCTTTCCGTACTTAATTAAAACATTATGTATGATATATAGTTTAACCGAAAAGGGCTTTATTGTACATTTATATCCTTGTGCACAAGCATATAATTCTTAATGCTTTTTGATTCTATCCCTATTTTTAGTATTCTATGAACGATATTAGGATGCTTGGATCAGTCGCCGATTTATGAATGTCCGAGAAGATTTTTGTGTTTGCAGTTGGATGATTAATGATAATTTAAATGTAAGATGTCCTCCATAAGATAATCTATTCCTTTGGCAGGACTAGGGATCTTCACGCCGATAGTTTCCAAGAAGGCCATACCAAAGGCGATTGATAGGAGAATTGAAAATACTGTTAATTCTCGCCAATGTTTTTTCCTAATCAGACTTGGGACCTCAAAGAGGATGACCCCTACGAAAACACACACTAACAAAAATATCATCTGGATTAGTTCCTTCCGTTTCTTTGGGGTAATTTTCGCAGTTTAGCTACAATTAAGGATATCAGAGGAATAACAATATAAATATGCATACTTAAGATTGGAGTGATATACATTGTTGAATAGCTAAATTGCATTCTGGAATCATACGATATGAGAGATAAAGATATACCTATGATGCCAATAGGGATAACTACCGGCAGGTATGATCGCATCTTTGTGATTTGAGCTACGCTCAAAACAGCAGCATAATAAAAAACACTGGTAATAATAAACAGCAAAAGTATTTGGGCCATTGACACTAAAACTTCTAACCGAGAAATAATTTTTCCAATATTGATTAAGCTTACTGCTAGTAAAGAAGGGGATGTTACTATTTCACTAAGGGGTCCCAGTGCTGCTATGTTACGTATCGTACCAGTTAACAGTATCAATCCGCCACTAATAATTCCCAATAGGACGGACCTTTTTGCTTGTTTTGGCTTGTTCATGTAAGGAATCACCATCAAAAAAACTAGTACTTCGCAAACAGAAATATGCATTATTATATTAGTGCTTTGAATAAAATCCTCTAGCGGAATTTCAAAAACGGGTAAGAAATTAGTAAACTCCATGTTTTTTAGCAAAAGTGCAAACGTTAAGAGAATAATAATTCCCGGAATAAAGACGAAAATCACACTTATTCTGGCAATAACCTCGATCCCTTTGCGTACCGCCCAGGCGCAGATGAAAGTAAACATAGTCATAATTACGATGATCGGAGTTTCAGGCATAATAAACGTCAGCACAAAATCACCGATAAACCAGAGGTATCCGGATAATGAAATTATAAAGAAATAGATATATTGCAAGGAAACCAACTTGCCAAAGTAGGGTCCGTAAATAAGATCATTGATTTCAATTATGTTTTTGCCCGGAAATTTGCTTGCAAGTGCAATGTAAATCAGTACTATAAATACTCCAATGATAAAGGCTGCTATCAAAGCTAGCCAGGTATCATGTTTGGAAATTGAATAGGCAAAGGATAATGGGAAGAGTCCTCCCTGTATAAAACAGCTTATCAAAAACATCAATTGGGAACTCGATATTTCTCCTCTTTCAAGTCTCATCTGAAATTATTACTCCTTTTCTGGTGGTGCGGCAGGTGGTCCTAAGTTACCGGATCTGCGTAATTTAGCCTTAACAAGAATCTCTACTTCAAGATCGGGGAAAATTTTATCCCAGTCGTCTTTCATCTCCTCCCACTCCTTGGGGTGTTTTTTATGTATAACCTCTCCAAAACCGAAGACATCTGCATTAAGCTTTTTGGCCTTGCTTAGAGCAGATTCTATTTCATCTTTTATAGCCTCATTTTTTTTCTCTTCTAACGCTGCAACCGCGTCAGGGGATACTAAACTTGCTGTACAGGATTGATCGCCAATATTCCCCTCTTCTTTGACATCGATTTTTATGTAGGGCTTATTATTTATTATTTCTGAGGTAATTTTACTTTTGGCATTAATGATTTCTAAACTAACTGTACCTTCTTGGTCTGGACATTCAATATCAATAATGCCACTCTTTACTTCATTAATGACCCATAATAGGCCTCGAGTTTCCTCTTTGTTCATTTGACCAATTAATTTATCGCGTTTAAAAACTGCTGTGCCGGAAACTTCCAATTCCTTATTATCAGCTTTTCCTTTAATACTAATGATTGGAGCAATCGGTGCAGTTGTCGGACTCATTATGCGAGTAACAAACTGATTTAGCCGAATAACAATTGTCTGTGAGTTTGCAGCTTGTGAATCCATTAAATCTGAAACACCGACCGAGGGAATTTTTTCTAGGTGTGATTTTACACTTAAGATATCACTTGACTTATCTTCCGCGACCAACATTAATACCTCTAAACGGGTTTCCTGGTCTCTAAGAAGGAAATCAAGGTATTCTTGAATTCCCTGTTTGGCAAGAGATTGACCAAAGATAATGATTTGATTATGTGGAAAATACAATTTGCGGCTTGTTCTATGCGTAAAGCCTCTAATTGTTGAAAACATGCTCTCCCCTGAGTTCTTGACATTCCAATAAGCACCGCCACCACTGCTGCTGCTTCCGGCGCCACCTTCCTCAGGAGTACTCGATTTGAGCTCAGACGTTTTTATTATTTGCGTTGTAATTTCTAATTTATCAGTACCCTCGGCTTTGTCTATGCCTACGCCCATGACAATTCCTAAGGCAGGCAACTCACGACGATTCCAACAACCTGTTGTGCCTAGAGTGAGAATTATAATTATTAGCGGTGTGACGATAATCTTGATAAGCCCTTTCATAATTAACCTCTATCTAAAAGAATTATTTTGACTGAGTATCTTCTTCTAAGGGAGGACTGGGTTTCAAACGGAATTCCTGACGTTTAGGATCATGCCAACCGATCGTTCTAGGACGGGCTATCATTGCCCATAGTGGTGCTCTTATAAAGGAATCTTTTAAATCACTCACACTAAGGGGAGCGAGAGGGGACAAATAAGGAGTACCAAAGGATCTTAAGGAAGTTAAATGAATTAAGAGTCCAATAAAACCGATCATAATTCCGAAGCCTCCTGAAAAACCAGCTAAGATAACAAAGAGTATTCGCAGTATTCCTCCAGAGTCCGTTTGGGCTGGAACCACAAAACTTGCTACGGCAGTCAAGGCAACCACGATTACCATAGGTGCTCCAATTAGTCCTGCGGTCACAGCGGATTGTCCAATAACCAAAGCCCCCACAATGCTAACTGCTTGGCCAACAGGCCTTGGTAATCTTACACCAGCCTCTCTTAATATCTCAAAAACAACTCCCATACCCATGGCTTCTACCAATGCTGGGAAAGGTACTCCCTCCTGCGCTGCCGCCATACTAAACAACAGTGGGGTAGGAATCAATTCCTGATGAAAAGTTGTTAAGGCTACATAAGTTGCAGGGGCAAAGATACTAATTGCGTAAGCTAAATATCTAATCATTCGTATAAAGCTTACAAAATATGGTCTGGAATAATAATCTTCAGAGCACTGAAAGCTTTCAATCAGAAGCATTGGAACAGTGAGGACAAATGGAGTGCCATCTATTAGAATGGCTACACGTCCCTCCAGGATTTTGGCAGCTGCTGAATCGGGTTTTTCTGTATTTGCCACGGTAGAAAATATGGAAAAAGGGGCATCTTCAACAAATTGTTCTATGTAACCGGACTCCAAAATTGAGTCGGTTTTAATATCATTTAACCTTCGTTTAATTTCCTCAATGAGCAAAGGATTAGCGAGGCCTTTTATATAGGCAATACTAACACTTGTTTTAGTACGCTGACCGATTTTCATGGATTCTATTGTTAAATCCGAATTCTTTATTTTACGCCTTAATAAGGTAGTATTTGTCAGTAAGCTTTCTATAAAGCCTTCGCGCGGTCCCCGGACAACAGATTCGGTTTTAGGTTCATCGACACTACGGGACTTCCAGTCCGCGGTCATGATCATTAAAGCCTCATGACAATTATTGACCAACAGAATAGTCGAACCTGACAGACAGCTATCGAGTATTTCATCGATATTAACAGATTTATTGACTTCTCCCACCGAAAGCATGGTTGTTCTAATCATCTCGACATCGTCAAGTTTTGGTGCTGAATTAATTGAAAGACGTGATTCAAACATTAAAGGCTTTAGGATACTCTCATTAATAATCGTCGGATCTGTCATTCCACTTAGATATATTAAGGCAGCATTGACTTGCCGCTGCCTGTCAAAAGTGAATTCTCGTATTACAACATCATAATTGTTTCCTATAACGCCTTTGATAAGGTCCAGGTTTGTTTTAAGGCTTTGAGAAAGGTTAGTTAGGGTATTTGGGCCATCTTGTGAAGGTTCTTGTTTATTACGTTCAAGGGCGTTTTGGCACAGTAACTTTAAAAATTTTGATTTTTTAATTAGATAACGAAGCACTACCCCCATCCCTTTCCTATAGTCTTCTTATTAATATCACCAATGTAGGCTGAAGTTATTTACTGTTTAACGAAGAAGGATAATTGCTTAAAAAATAATAAAGAAAAGCACATGGAAAAATTGACATGGCTTAACCGTATTAGAAAAGAAAAGAAAAGAAAAGAAAAGAAAAGAAAGGGAAGGGAAGGGTAAATTTCAAACAGTTCTTATTTATTATAATATTTAGAAAATTTAAAGGATTTAGAATTGATGCGTCGAATATCTTTCAGATAGTTGCCGCCTTATCTTTTTTACTTAAGTATTGTCTAAGAGAGAATGCCACAGATGATAATGCATGTATACTGCCAGAAATAGACCCTTTTTTCACACGCGAATTTCAAAGAGTTGATTTAAGCAAATCTCCATTGATTCCCTAGCAGTCATGAATGCATTACGAAAATTTTAGGAAAGGATGGTGAAGTCAATTAAGTAGCAAATAGCCTGCTATGAATTGTAAAAATACTAAGATTTTTTAGTTAGAATCGCAGCTGTTGAATTTGTGGGTTGCCAAGAGTGTTTAAGAGGTTTGCCTGAAAGGTATCCAGATATCACAACGGAGTCAAGAATGCCCTGGATAACTTGATTCTAATACTTAAAAAGTATTAAGGGGTTGGTTTAATATGAAACAATATAAAATACTGACTATCAATTTCGGATCGACCTCAAGTAAACTGGCCTATTATGTCAACGAAGAATGTAAATTGAAAACATCGTTGGACCATTCGGTACAAGAACTGTCGGTGTTTGGTGATGTATTGGAGCAAGATGGTTACCGCCGCGCTGCAATTGAAAGATTTCTTAAGGACAACGGTCTTAATTTTAATGAGCTCGATGTAGTTGCTGCACGTGGCGGGCACACCAAGCCTCTAGAAGGCGGAGTATATAAAATCGACGAAAACATGTTGGAACAACAGGCCTCAGGTTTGTATGGGAGACATGCTTGCGATGTTGGCAGCAAAATTGCTTACAAGATGGCGGAAGGAACTAATGTTCTTCCAGTGGTAGTTGATCCGCCTGTAACGGATGAATTTATTGAAGAAGCCCGTTTATCCGGACATCCGGAGCTACCGCGTGAGAGTCGGTTTCATGCCTTGAACCACCGGGCGACAGGCAAGCGTTTTGCCCATGATACTGGCAAAAAATATGAGGATTTGAATCTTATTGTTGCTCATATGGGCGGTGGCATTACAGTTGCAGCACATCGCAAGGGTAAAATGATTGATGCCACAAATGGCATTGATGGTGATGGTCCATTTTCTACTAACCGGACAGGGGGGCTACCAGTAGGCTCTTTGGTCAATTTGTGTTTTTCGGGACGATACAGCCATAAAGAAATTAAAAAAATGCTCAATGGAGAAGGTGGTTTAACCGCTTACCTTAAGGAGAATGATGTGTGGACGGTTGAAGAGAAAGCGGCCGAAGACAGTTATTTCGCGTTGTGTTTAGAAGGAATGATCTATCAGACCTGCAAGGAAATTGCGGCCATGGGGGCTGTACTGGAAGGTAATGTCGATGCCGTTATTATTACGGGGGGGATTGCCAATTCGAAAAAAATTACCGCAAGGATGAAAGAGAGAATTGGGTTTGTTGCACCAGTTATCTTTTACCCTGGTGAGAATGAAATGGATGCCTTAGCTCTTGGGGCACTGGAAGTTCTTAAAGGTAATGAGCCCCTTAAAACTGTATCAGTATAGGAGGAGAAAAGATGGGGTTTGCTGATTTTAGTGAGATTTTAACATGGCTTAAAGCTAACAATATTTCAAAAAAAGCTGCGGTAGCGGCGGCTCATGACTTAGATGCACTGTCCTCTGTTGTTGCTGCCAAGCGTGAAGGGATTCTTGAGTCCATCCTAGTTGGGGATGGAGAAAAGATACGGAATTTTTTAGCAGAATTGGGGGAAGACGCAACAGCTTGGGAAATCATTGAAGAAAAGGATGATGCCAAGGCTGCCCAGATAGTCGCTCAACTTGTTGCCGATAAAAAAGCAGATATGCCAATGAAAGGTTTATTGCAGACAGCCACTTTTATGAAGGCTGTTCTTAATAAAGATATGGGGATGATTAGTGATAAGGCAATCATTAGTCAATCAACTATCTTCCATTATAAACAAGAAAATCGACTGATGTTGGTCACTGATTGCGCTATTAATGTTGCTCCCGATTACAGTATGAAAGTACAGATTGTTCAAAATGCCGTAAAGTTATGCCATCAGTTGGGAATTGAAAAACCAAAAGTTGCAATTGTGGCGCCGCTTGAACAAGTTAATCCGAATATACAGTCCACTGTTGATGCAGCTATGTTGACAATTGCCAATATGCGCGGGCAGATTAAAGGCTGTTTTGTGGACGGACCGCTAGGTTTTGACAATGCAGTTTCTCTTGAAGCGGTACAGCATAAAGGGATAAAAAGCGAAGTTGCCGGTCGTGCGGATGTATTAGTTATGCCCGATTTGGCAGCAGGCAATATATTAGATAAATCATTGAGATACTTTTCTGGATATACGGCAGCGGGGGTAGTGTCTGGCGCCAACGTGCCACTGATATTTACATCCAGAACCGATACAGCGGAAAATAAGCTTAATTCTATTGTAGTTTCAGTACTTCAAGCGTTGAAAAAGGATGTTGTATAGGCATTGATTTTGAATATATTCCTTTTGATGGAATAACAAGGAACACCCACTTAATAGTGGGTGTTCGAACGTAGATAAAAGTATTTTGCAGCAAACAGAAAAACGGGTATCAAATAAATCAGATGAAGGCCACGATGGTTTTGTCTGGGATATGGGCGAATGGTAAAGCGTCAGTAAAGGAGCGCTTGGGAGCACTATCATTTAGATACGTGCCTTTTTGTGTTAATTATTTGTTTTACCCGTAATGTCCGTTGTAATCTCTTTATTGTAGCGCAGAGAAGCATCCAATAATGCTTTAAGGGTGTTGATTATCTTAGGAAGGGAAAAGCGGCCAATAAACAGACAACTTCAGAAAGCTCAATTATTGCTCCGTAAAGGTCACCAGTTAATCCCCCTAATAGGGAGGAAATCCTAGCAGCCCAAAGGGTTACAGCAAGGACACAGACTCCAAAAGCGATAAGGCCGGCAAATGAAGCTAGATAAAAGGAGGCTCCTAGAACTAACCCCCCACTGAAAAGAAACGGAAGCCAGCGGGTTGTCTCATGAATGCCTTTTCCCAGCCCTTGGGGGCGGGCATAAGGAAACCCGACCATCCCAATCTGAAATACCCAGCGTGAGAGCATGGGCATAACCAGGAGGATGGGAAACTGAGAGGGTGTCAGACTGGCGAGCAAGGAGAATTTCAGGAGCAGTAAGCCAAAGAGAGCCATACAGGCGTGAGCCCCAATCCTACTGTCCTTCATGATCTCCAGAATGCGTTCAGGACTTCGGGCGGACAATAAACCATCCATACTATCCATGAACCCATCGAGATGGAGCCCTCCTGTAAGCATTAACTCTGCAACCAACAAGAGAGCACCCAGAACCAAGGGGGGGAAGTAAAGAGTTAACCCTTTCGCCAGAAGCCAGAGAATGAGTCCTATGACAAGTCCGACCAAGGGATAATAACGATAACTACGTGAAAATTCTTCAGAGGTAATTTCAACTTTAGGTGCAGGCAAAGGGAGTCGAGTCAAAAAGGTAAGTGCAATTAGAAAGCTACGCAAATTAATCACTCCTTGAGCAGGGAAGCAAGCAACTTTTCGCCGGAGTGTTTTATCTCCATGGGGATACCTGCCACGACTACATATACATCATCAGCGCTTGAAGCTAGAATTTGGTTGCTTCGTCCGGCTAAATCCCGGTAAGCTCGGGCTAAAGGATTTTCAGGAACAATTCCTTGGCCGACTTCGTTGGAGACAAAGATGACTTGCGGTTTGATTTCTCGAGCTAGATGGGCAACGTTCTTCACCACATCCAAGATCTGAGGTTCAAGCAAGTTATTGAAGGCATCATGGCCGTTTTCCAGGTCTATCGAGAATTCTTCCCCGCCAGGGCAGGAAGGGGTCGCGGGTTGTGATTGACCTGCCAAGAGCAGATTAGTAAGCCAAAGGGTGACACAATCAAGGAGAATGACCCCATCTTCATCTTTAAGTTGAAGCAAAGTTTCACGGATATTGATAGGTTCTTCGATTAGTCGCCAATGGGGTGGACGTTGCAGTTGGTGCTTTTTGACGCGGAGGGCCATTTCTTCGTCCCAAATCTGAGCGGTCGCAATGTAAATGACCGGACGCTTGGCCTGAGCGGCAAGAAGTTCTGCAAAGGAGCTTTTGCCGCTTCGAGCACCGCCTGTAACTAGTGTAAATTGAGACATAGCATTCATCGACTCCCATGTTTTTGTGATTAAGACAAGAATAAGACATGAATAAGGCTTGTATTCCTGTATTCCATTGATTTAGATTGATTTTTCACTGACTCCGGCATCAGCGAAGGTGGCCATTTCCTCAAGAATATGAAGAGCGGCTTCAACTAAGTAAAAGGTTAAGGCAGCACCTGTTCCTTCTCCCAGTCTCATATTTAAGTTAAGTACAGGATCCAGACCCAGGCCTGCTAAAGCATTGCGATGGCCTATTTCGACGGAGCCATGAGAGGGAATCATATAGGCAACGCTTTTGGGGGCAAGTTTGGCCGCAATAAGTGCGCCGGCAGTCGAGATAAACCCGTCTACTACTATCGGAACATTGCTGGCAGCAGCTTGAAGGATTGAACCAGCAATCGCTGCGATTTCCAAGCCCCCTACTTTGGCTAGTACATCGAGGGCGTTTGTTGTGTCCGGCTGATTGACCTCAATAGCTTTTTCAATAGCTCGGCGTTTTCGGATGACTCCTGCGTCATCAATTCCGGTTCCACGTCCAACTACCTCTTCAATGGAGGAATTTGTGAAGAGGGCGACGATGGCTGAACTGGGGGTGGTATTACCAATTCCCAGCTCACCTGTGGCAAAGAGGTTATATCCTTCACGTATCTTTTCCTCGGCGACTTTGGCTCCAACGAGAAGAGCCTGGAGAGCTTCATGTCGGGACATTGCCGGACCTTTAGACATGTTCTGAGTTCCGTTGGCGACTCGCTGATGAATAATGTTTCCATCTATGGGGAAGGCAATACCGACATCCGTTAAAAAAACCTCTGCATTCGCTTGGCGAGAAAGGACATTGATAGCGGCGCCGCCATTCATAATATTGTAGGCCATTTGAGGAGTTACTTCCTGCGGAAAGGCACTTACCCCTTCTTCGACAACGCCATGATCTCCTGCCATTAGGAGGACGGCTTTCTTCTGAATTTTAGGGTTGGAGGTTCGTTGGATGCCGCCAAGCTGTTTGGCTAAATGTTCTAATTGGCCTAGGCTTCCCTGAGGCTTTGTAAGTGAATCTAAGCGCACTTGAATTTGGGCCATAGCTTCTTCGTCGAGATCTAAGATGTTTGCAGTAAGTTCTTCTAATCGAGCATAGAGTTGATCTTCCGTAAAGTTTTTCATGTAATTTCCTCCTCTAATAATATCGCATTTTGTAAAATAGGAAAGTCCCGACCACAAAAAAATCTGTGGTCGGGACTTTACCGTCATCACCGCCGCTTTCCACACTATGGAAAGACGTAACATCTTAGGCAGGTCTCCTGGCTATCGAATCATCGCTTAACTCGTCACCTTCCCAGCTAAACCAGTGGTTGACGAAGCTCATCGAGTACAGTGGTGGGTCCGCGTCGGTTTTGTACCGAACTTCCCTATTCTCCCCAAAGGGGCACCTAAAATGGAAATATTTTTTTCTTTTAGAATAGCACAACTTTTTTTTAATCTCAAGGAAAATTTAAGAGAATTTGCGAGAATTATGAATAGACATTTTTACAAGCGTGTTTCCTTCGTATATAATGGTAGGTATTAGTAAGTTGATATTATTAGCAATTGCATAGAGGAATACGAATAGGAGGAACAAGTGTGTTTGAGAGCGATATACTGGTAGCTGGAGCGGATCCTGGATTCGGTGCGATAAAACTGGACACAGGAGAAACGAAGGTATTATTTCCTGCTGTGATTTGTAAAGGAAATGAACGGATTTTTTCTACCTTAGGAAATACCCTAATTAGTAAAGGGTCAGACTTACAAACACAAATAGCATCGCTGGTGATGAATCTGAAGCGGAACTTTGGTTAGCTTTACAACAAATTGAGCCGGAAAAGAGAACTTCCTTTATTAAAGAGACTTTGAAACAGGTATTAATAGAGACTAACAGGGAAGTGCTTTTTAGGAATCCGATTTATAAAGCGGCAGAAGATGTACCGGAGATCAGTGATGACGGTAATCAAGATGAGGAAACTCATGCAGAAGAGCTGGAGACAGAAGTAGAGAATGAGGTGAAACAGTCGGGTCCGTTTACCTTAGAAGATTTATTTATTCAAAAAGATGACCCTCATTCGGACGAGAAACCGGATATTAGGATTACGCGCGAAGAGGTTACCTCAATATCCGGCTACGAGTATATGATGAAACATATAATTGGTACGGAAGAGGATGAAACTGTTTTAAAGATTTTAAGAGGATAATAAAAAACCTTTGATATAACTGCTAAAAGTGATGTATAATTATCTCTTAGCATAAGTACAAATAACAATATATAGATAAGATAATAGATAATGAATCAGGTTTTCAGATATTAAAAGGAGGAGAAAAATCATAGACGGTCTGCTCTGGAGTGGCATAAAGGTTTTAATTGCTTTTTTGTTGGTCGGATTAAACGGTATTTTTGTTGCTGCTGAATTTGCAATGGTCAAGGTTCGAAAGACTCGTTTGGCGGAACTTGCAGAGAATGGCTCCCGCAGGGCAAAAAGCGCACTCGATGTCACCTCGCAACTTGATGCGTATCTTTCAGCCTGTCAACTGGGAATTACGTTGGCATCATTAGGTCTGGGTTGGCTTGGTGAACCAGCGATTGCAACTCTAATCGAGCCTTTGTTCGTGAACCTAGCCGGTTGGAATACGATCTACACTCATTCCGTTTCTATAGCAATAGCCTTTATTCTCATCTCTTTCTTACACATTGTTCTGGGAGAACTGGTCCCTAAGTCATTGGCCATTCAAAATGCAGAAGGTATTGCGCTTGCTAGTGCAGCCTTTTTGAAATTTTTCTATTGGCTATTATACCCAATTATTTGGGCGCTTAATAGCATAGCTAATGTGGTTTTGCGTATTTGGGGTATCGAACCCGCCAATGAAGCTGATTTATCACATAGTGAAGAAGAGCTGCGAATGTTAGTCGATGCCAGTCAAAAGCATGGATATTTAGATAAATTAGAAGGTAAATTACTGGACAATGTGTTTGAATTCTCTGATCGGATCGCTAGTGAGGTCATGATTCCTCGTCAAGATATGGTCTGCATTTTTATCCAGGATACATTTGATGAGATTCTCGAAGTTGTTAAGGAGTATGGGCATACGCGATATCTGCTGTGTGATGATGATAAAGATCATGTGCTTGGCTTAGTCCATATGCGAGACATCATTCGATTGCAGGAACAGTCGGGAACGAAGGATATTACTCAAATTAAACGGGATATTCTGGCAGTTCCTGAAGGCATGCCGATTTCTCATCTTGTACAGAGAATGCGAAGTCAACGAACCCATATGGCTGTTGTGGTGGATGAATTCGGTGGATCAGCCGGGCTGGTTACGCTTGAAGATATGCTGGAAGAATTAGTCGGAGAAATCTATGATGAATTTGAATTGGAACAACCGCCTATTCAGAAACTTGCCGAGAATGAATATGTGCTTAATGGACGTGTCCTTATGGAAGAAGTTTCTGAAATGTTAGACATTCAGTTAGAAGAAGAAACAGTCTCTACAATTGGGGGATATGTATTTTCTAGGTTAGGGCGCAAGCCTGTCAAAGGGGATGTCGTTTATTTTGATGGCTTCCATTTTGAAGTTATGGAGGTTATGGGCTTTAGAATCACCAAGGTTATGGTTAAGAGAAAGATACTGGAATCCAAACCAAGCGAAGTGACAGGCGTCCATAAAGCGGTTTAACAAGAGGCCTCTACTTAGTAGAGGCTTCTCTATTGAGATACGTGCAGTGTGAATAATAGTTACCTTATATAAGTAAAATAAGTGTACAGATCGTTGTCTTTTGAATTTAAAAGGAGGATAAAAATCATAGACGGACTGCTTTGGAGTGTCATAATGATCTTAATCGCATTCTTGTTGGTTGGGCTAAATGGACTATTTGTGGCTGCTGAATTTTCCTTGGTTAAAGTACGTAAGACTCGTTTGGCAGAACTGGCGGAGAATGGTTCTCCGAGAGCAAAAACAGCATTGGACGTAGCATCGCAACTTGATGCTTACCTTTCAGCTTGTCAGCTCGGAATTACCCTCTCTTCCTTAGGTTTAGGTTGGATAGGTGAACCAGCGATTGCGTCCCTTATTGAACCGTTGTTTGCTGGGATAGCTGGTTGGAACACAATCTACACCCATACTATCTCCATAACTATAGCCTTCTCAATCATCTCATTGTTACACATTGTTTTGGGTGAGCTTGTCCCAAAATCATTGGCGATTCAAAAGGCGGAAAGCACAGCACTTGCCACCGCTGGTTTTTTAAAAAGTTTTTACTGGGTTTGTTATCCAGTTATTCGGTCACTTAATGGCTTAGCTAACCTGGTGTTGCGTATTTGGAGAATAGAACCGGCCAATGAGGCTGACTTATCACATAGCGAAGAAGAACTTCGGATGTTAGTAGATGCCAGTCAAAAGCACGGCTATTTAGATAAATTAGAAGGGAAGCTCTTAGATAATGTTTTTGAGTTTTCGGATCGTAACGCTAGTGAAGTTATGGTACCGCGGCAAGACATGGTGTGTATTTTCATACAGGACACCTTTGAAGATATTAACGAGGTCATTAGAAGTTTCGGTCATACGCGTTATTTGCTGTGTGATGACGATAAAGACCATGTAATCGGCTTAGTCCATATGCGAGACATCCTCCGGCTTCAAGAACAGCCGGGCGAGAAGGATATTTGTCAGATTAAGCGGGATGTCCTGGCCGTTCCTGAAGGTATGCCGATTTCTCATCTTGTACAGAGAATGCGGAGTCAGCACACCCACATGGCAGTTGTCGTAGACGAATTTGGGGGGTCAGCAGGGCTGGTCACGATCGAAGATATGTTGGAAGAGTTAGTCGGAGAAATCTATGATGAATTTGAGCTGGAACAACCTCCTATTCAGAAACTGAATGAAAATGAATATCTGTTGAATGGACGCGTGTTGATGGAAGAAGTTTCTGAAATGCTGGACATTCAATTAGAGGAAGAAACGGTCTCTACGATTGGGGGATATATATTTTCGAGACTAGGTCGTAAGCCTGTCAAAGGGGATGTCGTTCACTTTGAGGGTATTCAGTTTGAAGTTATGGAGGTTATAGGATTCAGAATTACAAAAGTGAAGATTCTTAGAAAGCTCCCTGAAATTAACAACGTCGAAGAGACAAAAGGACATTAAACTTGAAGTTATGAAAGGCCCGCAAATGTTTTTTTGCAGGCCTTTTATAACTTTAGCATCTGGTGATCGTTCTTAACAAAAACGAATTTTGTTTTCCTGCAACCAGAAATTGGTTTGAATTAGATAAGCAAAGAGCTGTGGAATGTCCATTAATTGCCCAAACCAAGGACGACCCGAAGGAATAGTATCAGAGAGCTTCATTAAATCCTTAAGAGCAGGGAGATTTAAAAACGGAAGAATCGGGGAGGTGCTGTCTTCGATGATTTCTTGCAACCAGGTACGAACAGCTAATAGGTAACTGGGGTGATGTGTTTTGGGGTAAGGGCTTTTGCGACGCCAAAGCACATCTTCGGGTAAGACCCCGGTAAGAGCATGTCGGAGGAGTCCTTTTTCTCTGCCTTCCAGTGCTTTCATCTCCCATGGGATGTTCCAGGCATATTCAACAAGACGATGATCGCAGAAGGGAACGCGCACCTCTAACCCAGCAGCCATGGTCATGCGATCTTTGCGATCGAGGAGTGTAGGCATGAAACGGGTTATCGTTAAATAAGTGATCTCACGGATACGGGCTTCGCGTTGAAGATTCTTCTTGACAGTTCGACTGTCTTGGTGGACAGTGGAAGAACCTGGCAGTTGGGGGATTTCGGCAAGAGCCTCTTCATAACGTGTTTTTAAATAGTCATGGGGTTGCAGCCGTTCAATAAGGTCCGGAGATAGAACTTGTAAACGATTTTCGACATGAAGGGCCCAAGGAAAGGTTTGAGCATCCAACGACTCTTGACGATGAAACCAAGGATATCCTCCAAACACTTCATCGGCACATTCCCCGGATAATCCCACGGTGATCTTCTTTTTAATCTCTCGGGAAAAGAGTAATAATGAGGCATCCACATCAGCCATTCCCGGAAAATCGCGGGCTAGTGCAGCGTCTTTGAGTGCCTGGACAAGTTCAGGGATATTAAAGGAACAGTTTGTGTGTTGGGTACCGAAGGTCTGAGACATTCGTTCAATCCAAGGTCCATCAGCGCCAGGTTGGAAAGCATTAGGAAGAAAATACTTATCATTCTCAGCATAGTCTACAGAGAAGGTCGGCAGAGGCCCTTTATTGTTTTGCGCTTGGGATTCCGCGGCGATTGCCGTGATCGCACTTGAATCTAATCCTCCAGAGAGCAGGGTGCCAATGGGGACATCTGAAACCAACTGACGTTTTACTGTATCTAGAAAAAGGTCACGAATCTTTGCGGTCGTTGTCTTTAAGTCGTCTTCATGGACATTGTTAGGCAAGGCCCAATATCTGCGAATGTGCAGTCCGTTTTTAGAGTATAACAGAACATGACCTGGTTTTAATTCGGAAATGCCCTCGAAAACACCTACTCCGGGACTGCGGGCCGGGCCGACGAGGAAGATTTCGGATAAACCTTCTTTTCCGATGATGGGGGAAATGTCAGGGTGCTTCAATAAAGCTTTTATTTCGGAAGCGAAAACGAGGGAACCGGTCTGTTCACGATAAAAGAGCGGTTTAACCCCTAAGCGGTCACGTGCAATAAACAACTGTTCTTCTTTACTGTCCCAAATTCCAAAAGCGAAAATTCCATTTAAGCGCTCTACGCATGAGGGTCCCCACTCTAAGTAGGATAGAAGTACTGCTTCAGTATCAGAATGTCCCTCGAAAGAATAACCACGGCTTATAAGTTCTTGGCGGATCTCTTGTGTGTTATAGAGTTCTCCATTATAGATGAGGGTAAACGTATATTCACCACGCTTACGAATCATGGGTTGACGACCGCCTTGGGGATCAACCACTATTAGCCGTCTATGTCCGAAAGCAACACGCGGGGAAAGCCAATATCCTTCTGCATCAGGCCCTCGGGGAATTAAGGTATTTGTCATACCAATTAGAACTTCTTTTTGAAGAGTCAGATCGTGTTCCCAATTTACCATGCCAACGATACCGCACATTTTGCAAGTCCTCCTTTGTTTGAAACAGATAATCATTATCAACTACTACTCATACAATCTATGTCTTCAGGGTGTAAAAGGTTCCATTTTTTCATAATTGAGTATTTTAGTTTTAGAGAAATTAGATTGAAGCCAAGGGAAAGGGTCTGCATTTAAGTTCGACACACTAGTTTTTAATAAAGACTATGCTTGATATAATAAGAAATAAGCAAGTTGATGGTTAGGTGAATCAGGTGCGGTCAAGGCATGAGGATCCAGTTCTGCGGAGAAAAGGCATTACTTCACTCTATAGTATTAGCCGAATATACTGGTGTTATCTAAAATGATTATCAATCCTTTTACAAGCTCTTAAAAGTATCACAAGGGGGAAAACGGTATGTATGTCATAGATCGGTTTGAAGGGGACTGGGCTATTATTGAAACCGATAATCGCGTCACGTTTAATTTACCCCGCAGTGTCTTAACAGCGGATCTTAAAGAAGGGGACATAATTAACATCTTAGTAAGTCTTGATTCAGAAGCAACAAAACAGCGTTCGAAAAATGCCAAAAGTCTGCTGGAAAACTTTTTCGATCAATAGAAGAGGAGTTTGCAACAAGTGTTATTTCGCATAAAACAGTTCATCTTACCCATTATCATTTTCTCGGTGTTTGGTCTTTCCGGATGCGCTAGAGCGGAAATTGCTCCTGCTCAGACTGTTACTGGAACCAATGGAATATTGCAAGTTCATTTTATCGACGTTGGTCAGGCAGATAGTATTCTCCTAATTTCCCCCGACGGACAGTCAATTCTTATTGATGGTGGAAATAATGATGATGGGCCAGAAGTAGTAAGTTACTTAAAATCTCAGGGGATCAAAGAACTTTCAGCTATTGTAGCAACCCATCCTCATGAGGACCATATAGGAGGATTAGATTCAGTCATTCAAAGCATACCACCTAAAACCGTATATATGCCAAATGTAAGCTCTAACTCCAGAACCTTTGAAGACTTTATGGCTGCTGTTAATATCAGTGGCGCAAAGAAAGTCCAAGCAAAAGCGGGAGTGAGCTTGAATGTTCCAGACATTACAGGAATATTTCTTGCACCTAACAATAGCAGTTATGAAGAGCTGAACAATTACAGCGCAGTACTAAAAGTGACGTATGGTAAAGTATCCTTTCTTTTCGAGGGGGATGCTGAAGATATTTCTGAAGAGGAAATGCTTCGGAACAGACAAAACTTAAAAGCAACTGTGCTTAAAGTTGGCCATCATGGGAGCAAAAGTTCAACAACCAGTGAATTTTTAAAGGCCGTATCTCCGCAGTATGCCATTATTTCGGTGGGTGCTGATAATGAGTACGGTCACCCAACAACAACTGTTTTAGATAGATTTGCCGAGGCAGGGATTGAAGTATTTAGAACGGATCAATCAGGGACGATTGTAGCTTCGACAGATGGAGAATTAGTAGAATTTAATAAGAAAGGATTAATACAACCAATAATTCCAGGTGCTAATTCATCTTCCACCACTGAACTCGAGGCAAACCTCCCCCCCCTCACTTCACATGGTCTCGTGGAGTTATCAAATGTTGATTTAAGAGGAGAAGTAGTGACCATAACTAATAGGGGTAATACAGCAGTTAATCTAACCGGGTGGAAATTAGTGAGTGAAGTTGGCAATCAAATCTATAATTTCCCCACGGATACAACCTTAACTGCAGGTGGGTCGCTTAAAGTTGTAAGCGGAGAGAAAGCACGGGCGGGATCGGATAGTTTACTTTGGACGGAATCAAATATCTGGAATAATGACGGCGATCCTGCAGCACTTTACGATGCTCAAGGGCAACTGGCAGCTAAAAGATAGTGGCTAGGTTATCGGAAGGCAATTCCATGGGACTATGAACAAATATGTAAAAATTATGATACAATACGATAAATGGATGGCAAGCGAAATTACAATGTTAGGAAATGTAGAAAAGGAGTGATTTTTATGAAGGTCATGGATGTTATGCAAACAAATGTCATTACCATTCAAATGGATCTGGAAATCAAGGAAATCGCCAAAATATTATATGACAATAAGATTTCCGGTGCGCCTGTAGTTGATAGTGCTGGGAATTTAGTAGGGATTGTTAGTGAAGGAGACTTATTACATAAAGAAAAAAATCCACAGATCCCTGGAGTGTTTGGAATTTTAGGAGCACTTATTTATTACCGCGGTGTTAAACAATATGAATCGGATTTAAAAAAGTTGATTGCAGTGCAAGCCTCAGAAATTATGACTCCGAATGTGGTGAAAATCTCTAAAGAGGCCAGTATAGAAGAGGCAGCCTCTTTAATGGTTAGTAAAAAAATCAAACGATTGCCCGTTGTAGAGAATGGGAAGATCATTGGAATAGTAACTAGAATGGATATTATAAAAACCTTAATTGCAGATTAAAAGAACCCAAACAGGGGTAAAAAAGGGGACAGGTACGTTGTTTATTTCCATTGTCTAAACAACGTACCTGTCCCTATCTGTTCCTATTTGCTAAATTGAGAGGTGTTTCTAATTGTAGCATCAAATTCTTCTGTTTTACCATCCAAGGTTACCTTTACTTCGTAGACATCATTCTCCAGGGGTATATAGCCATTGCCCCCTCCGGAACCAAGGTGGGGTCCTTTTATAAGCTCTTCAGGGGTTATTTCGTCGCGCGTACCGCTTAACTTATTGCCTCTGGTACTGAAGCTGTACTCCAATGAAACAGGATGCTCTGGAATCTGGCCTTTATAAGTAATAGTTGGGTTTTTTGTATGATAACTCTCGTGGTGAACCTTGTTTTCACTGTCATCAGTCCACCAATGTTCGTAATATTTTACTGTAACCTTAGCTTCCCAGCTGGCACTTTCACCAGTGAAGACAATCTCTTTTCCGTCATTAAGGTCTTTGAAGATCACCTTACTTATCTTCATCATATAATCATTAACTACTTGATGCTTTTCTTTAAACGGATAGGCTATTATATAGATTAACTGAAGGTTTTTTACTTTATATAACTTAGAGTAATAAGTTTTGTCTTGTAGAGCAAGCGACAACTTGTCTAACAGCTCAAACTCATTAAATTTCTGTTGTCTCTCTACAAAGGAGCGGAGTGTATAAATCAAAAGTTGGTTTCCGCGAGAATCCATATAGATAGTTGGCTCGGTGTCTTCGATCTTATAATCTTCCGGATTAAGCGAGGACTCAGGCTTTAAGACGATTCCATGCATTCTAAGAGTTCGAATCACATCGTGCGCATTGAGTATCTCCTTGCCGGCTGCTTCCCTTGCCTTATAACTTACGAATACAGAACTCGTGAGGACGAGGGTAACGAGGAAAACAAAAAATGCCGAGGTATACTTGAAACGGATGAAGGAAGATATCTCCTTTTCCATTCTCTTCCCCCTTTCTATTCTAAGAGTGCATTTTAGAGAGAAAAAGTTACATAAATCAACGCTCGAGTTTATTGATGGAAAAATGCTCTTTTCTAACCCTATCATAATATTGATACAATGCGATACCCTTGCGACAAAAAAATGTAAAGATATCGAACCCCTATTTTTCGACATTGCTACCAACATAAACAGGTAATAGCTTACTTCCACTCATAAGGATTACCCACCAGACGCTCCTTCCTCAGAAATAGTAAAATTGGATCAGAAAAGTCCGGAATTGCATTTTAGGTGAGGCCTTTCTTGTTATCTTTGAAGGTGCTCTAATCACAAATGTTCTGTCAATGTTGGAATTACCTGGGTGAGGGCTTGGCGGTTTGCCATGTAATTTTAAGAGGGCAACTATAAGTTAGTGTGAATAAAATAACTTGTAAGTATGATAAGTATGATGTATCATACTTTATAGAGGTGGTAAGAATGATGCATCATGGTAAGTTTTATGGTTCAACGGTTATGGGAGAACGTGGACAAGTGGTTATTCCTGCCGAGGCCAGAGAAGAAATCGGTATAGTACCGGGTGAGAAACTTATAGTTCTTGGCAATAAGAGAAGAGGGGTCGTCATCTTATTCAAATCCGATGTCATGACAAGATTTGCAGACATGATGTTTCGAAAAACCAAATTTTTTGAGGAATTGTTTAATTGTTCCGATGGGGATTCGGATCAGGATAAAACAAAAAGGTAAGATTCAGCGCATAATATTTAAGGTAAACATAATGTTCGAGGCTTAAGACTAGGAGGAAACTAATGCCAATTATCATTAAATTCTTTAAAGATAAACGCTTTCGAACGATTATCTCTATGTTCATACAATTTGTATTTCAGCTTTGGCGGGTTAATAAGAAAAAGCGATTCCTTACAGTAGAAAACTATCAGAAGCAGATCAAAGGGATTTATAGAAAACAGGCTAGCGTGTTTACAGAGACGGCTACAGAACTTGGAGGACTTCTTATCAAGTTGGGACAATTCTTCAGCTCCAGAGTGGATGTTCTGCCTGAGGAATACACAAGTGAGCTTTCGAAGTTGCAGGACGCTGTCAGACCGGTAGGAACGGGTGAAATCATTAAGCGAATTGAAGAGGAATTTTGCAGACCTATTGCTGAGGTCTTTATGAATTTTTCTCAAGAACCCATTGCATCTGCCTCTTTGGGGCAAGTTCATGTCGCTGAGATAAAAGGGCACAATAAAGTAGCAGTTAAAATATTGCGTCCCGGCATCGAGAAAATCATTCAAACAGACTTTAACGCCCTTCGGTTCATGGTGACTTTTGCCAAGCGATACCCAAAAATAAGTTCAGCGGTCGATTTGGAGCAGATCTATCATGAGTTCGTAGAAACGACACAAGATGAACTTGATTACATTAAAGAAGGTCAACATGCAGATACCTTCCGAGCAAATTTTTCAGGGGACTCTAGAATCAGCGTTCCTGAAGTGTTTTGGGAATATACGACTAATCATGTACTGGTGATGGAATATGTCTCAGGTTATAAAGTGAACGAGTATCAGGCCCTAGAAAGAGTTGGATTAGATAGAGCACAGCTTGCAGACACTTTGATCTTTGCTTATGTACAACAATTACTGACCGACGCATTTTTCCATGCTGATCCACATCCAGGTAATTTATTAGTTAAAGAAGATGGAACCCTTGTTTTCATCGACTTTGGGATGGTGGGGCGGATTGAGAAAGGCATGCGGGAAGAATTAATGGCTTTTGTCCTGGCTCTGTTTAAGAAAGATACTGATCAAATGGTGGTAGCCTTTGAAAAACTGGGATTCCTTCGACCCCATGCTGATAAACAGACCTTAGCGAAAGGGCTTAAACTTATATTAGGGAATGTCTTTGAGGATCCTAAACTGGGGAAAGTCAATTCCGAGGAATTCCTGCTTGAATTAAGAGAATTTATGTATTCTCAGCCGTTTCAAATACCGGCGCAGACCTTGTTTTTAGGAAAGTCGCTCTTAACGATCATGGGGATTTGTAGTGGATTGAATCCTAAGCTTGATCTTGTCAAGACGCTAAGACCTTATGCTGAGGAATTGCTAGCTGGAGAAGAATCGGGAAAAGGCACTGGAGGCTTCATTCTAGACCAAGCGAAGAAAACTCTTGCAGAAGTTATTACTCTGCCTGAAAAATTAAATCGACTTATTACTGGGTTCGAGGGCGGTGAGATTCGGGTTCATCCCTCGAGAAGTTTTGAGTTAAATCTCATACAAAACCAGAGGGATCAGACAAGTAAAATTGTGCGGGCGATTTTTAGCAGCGGGTTTTTAATCTCCGGAACAATTTTGTTAGAAGGCTCATATTTTAAGGTCGGATTGATGCTAATCATCCTTTCAGCTCTGACCTTCGCCTCATTTTTAAAACGCAACTCAGATTCTTCCAGGCAAAAGGGAATGGGTCAAAGAAGCAAGGCTATGAGAGAATCTTCAGGATTTCGAAAACCGCGTTTTCATCCCTAAGGAAATAAGTCCTTGAAGATTTGCTTTGATTCATGAAGAATTATCAAGTAGAGGTTCACATCAAGTTAAAATAGGATTATAAAAAGGAGAGGTATTTATGAGTTTAGAGAACTTTAAGTTTACATTCGAAGAAAATGAAGAAGGTTACACAGTGAACCTTAAAGGGGACAAAGAAAAGCTTAGAGCTAAGTTAGAAGCCTTCGAGGCGTTCCTGAATTTTCGAGAGAAAGCTAAGCAAGCGGGCTTTGACCATCATGGCAGCGAATCTCCAATTCATCAGTTTTTTAAAGCGATGCATAAACACCATGCCAACCATGGTGGGGGACACGGGCATTGTGGTCATCACGGGCACCATGCACAACACCCGTTTAAACACGGACAGTGCGGAGAGAGTTCAAAGGGAGAAGCTCCAGTGAGTCAAGATCTAGAGAATAAATAGAAGAAGATAAGTCAAAAAATTCCTTTCCCAATATTTTTGGGAAAGGAATTTTTTTTAATTCAGTATTCAAGCCTTTAGACGGTGGAAAGATAAAGTTTACAGACGACAGACATAAGAATGGAGTGATGTTATTAATCTAGATAATTCAATATGGTTCCCTGTCCTAATAATGGCCCCATCCAGTGATCAAGTAGATAAGGTAACTCCTTTCGAACCGCCAACCGCGATGGTATTCTACGATTCATCTACTAACTCACAGGATCTTTGTGTTAATCAGCGGCAATAAGTGTCGCTTTTATTGGGATACAAGAATCTAGACGGATTTTTGGTACTTAGGGCATTAGGATTATTTCATAACTTTGGGCAGGGTGCTTCAAGGCTCATTTTTACCTTCAAATTGATGACTGACCACTCACTTCAATCGTTGCATATCGAACATCTTCGATAGAAGATATTCCAGCCTGCCTTAAACGAGTTTCAAGTTTATCGATGGTTAATCTGATTTTTTTTAGATTTTTTATAATTGGTTTACCATTCTCGATAACCATGACTGCTTTTCCCGAAAAAATTGTTTCCAGAATATCTGACTTAAGCGAAAGATATTCAGCAAATATCATCAATAATGTTAGTAAAGAAGCTACGGCAAAAGTAATGAGCAAGCCTTTTCCAGATACAGGTTGAATTAGCAGTGATCCAAATCCTATCATCACAATAGTTTGAGATATTGTCATTTGAGATATAGATTTTCTCCCGCCAATTCTTAAGATAAAGGTCCCAACGAAAATATAAGAACAGCTTGCCAAATCCAACTTAATTCCATACTTTTAGCTCCTCAAAAGTGTTGACCGTATACCCTATGGTTAGATAGATTCTCCTAAATCAAGGGAATCTATTACTAAAGAAGAAACAGTGTACCTAAATAACTTTGGTGTCCATATAAATTAGTTTGAACTAAAATATAAAAAGTTGGATATCAAACTAAAGAAATGAAAAAAATAGTTATATATTTGAAAAGTGTAAATAAAGGAGTAGAAAAATGAATGTGATCGAAATTAATAATTTAACCAAGAATTATGGCAAGGAACGAGGAATTATTGATGTCAGTTTTAATGTTGAAGAAAAAGAGATCTTTGGCTTTATTGGGCCTAATGGTGCAGGGAAGTCAACGACCCTTCGTACTTTATTAGCCCTGATTTATCCCACAAGTGGAAGCGCTAAAATATTTGGGAAGGACTGTATAAAGTATGGACCAGAAATTAAAAAGGAAATAGGTTACCTGCCATCGGAGGTTTTCTACTATGACAAAATGAAAGTAATCGATCTTTTAAAATACTCCGCCAGTTTCTACAAAAAAGATTGCAGTAAAAGAATAAGTGAGTTGGCCGATGCCATGGATCTAAATCTCAACAAAAAGATTGATGACTTGTCCTTTGGCAATAAAAAGAAAGTCGGAATTGTCCAAGGGCTTCTTCATGAGCCCAAACTGATTATCCTTGATGAACCCACCAGTGGCTTAGATCCATTAATGCAACAAAAATTCTTTGAATTATTACAGGAGGAAAATAAAAAAGGCGCTACAATCCTTTTCTCATCTCATATTTTAGGTGAAGTTCAGAGAATGTGTAATCGTGTTGCAATTATTAAAGAAGGTAGAATCATACAGCTTGAAAAGATCAGCGCCTTACAAGAAAACAACTATAAGAAAATCAGAGTTCAAACAACTGTAAAGCTAGATGAGAATTACTTTAATATTGACGGTGTAAGTAATTTAGTGGTAAGTCAAAATATGATCAGCTTTTTATTTAAAGGAAATATTAATTCGATCATGAAAAAGATCTCAGAGATAGAAATCATTAATGTTTGGGTTGAAGAGCCCGATCTTGAAGAAATCTTTCTTCACTTCTATGAAAAAGGGGCCTAAATGCGATGAATATGTTTCTACATGAATTAAAGGCTTATAAGAAGTCCACAATTACTTGGACACTCACCTTAGTTGGGTTGATTATTCTTTTCCTTTCAATGTTTCCCACAATTTCTGAGGAAGCGGAAGCGTTCAAAAAATTAATGGAAGGCTTTCCAGAGGAAATAAGATTGGCTTTAGGGCTTTCTGTGGAAAATATAGGTTCAATTTTAGGGTTTTATTCTTATGTTTTCTTGTATATTTCTCTTTTCGGAGCAATTCAGGCAATGATTTTAGGAGTGTCAATCCTATCTAAAGAAGTACGTGAGAAAACTGCCGATTTCCTTTTGACGAAGCCTGTTACACGTACACAAATTGTAACATCCAAGCTTTTGGCTGCCTTCACCTCCTTGCTTATCACAAATGTATTTTACTTAGGAGCCGCAACAATGATGGCCTCTCTGGTAGAAACCAAAGAGTACAGCACAAAAATATTCTTCCTGCTTTCTCTGACCCTGTTTTTTTTGCAACTTTTTTTTCTAGCCTTGGGCATTCTAGTTTCTTTATCAGTTCCCAAGATCAAATCAGTTCTTTCAATCTCTTTGGGTACTGTATTCGCCTTCTTTATCATTGGAGCATTGGTATCTACAACGGGCGATGAAGCTATACGTTATCTTACTCCTTTTAAATATTTTGATTTCGCCTATATCATGCAAAATTCCAGTTATGAGTCTTCCTTTATGATGGTAACTATAGCCTTTATCGTAATTGCTATTACAGCCAGTTATCTGATTTATTCCAAGAGAGATATCCACGCAGTTTAGAGAAAGGGGATACACCTGCTGAGAATTAGTGGTTTTCTGATGTGTGCCATTTCATCTTTATAGGGGGGAAGCTTTATGAATGTCTTCAAGAGAGAAATGAGGGATAATAGAAAAGCCCTGATTATATGGAGTATTGGTGTAATCTTAATGATTGCAAGCAGTATGGGCAAATATGCAGGCTTATCAGCCTCGGGTCAATCTATCAATGACTTACTGGCAGAAATGCCACAATCCTTAAAGGCTGTAATGGGGATGGGAACCTTCGATTTAACAACGGCTATTGGTTATTTCGGAGTGCTTTTTATTTACTTGGCCATGATGGCCACGATTCATTCTGCTATGTTGGGAGCCAATATAATTTCCAAGGAAGAACGAGATAAAACAGCAGAATTTTTATTTTCGAAACCTATTTCCAGAAATAAAATTATAAGCTCAAAACTATTAGCGTCCTTTGTCAATATACTAATCCTTAATCTTGTAACGTTTGTTTCCTCAATTCTTATGGTGGAAAAATATAGCAAAGGGGAAGCGGTCATTGGGGACATAACCAGACTAATGTTTGGAATGTTTATCTTACAGCTAATATTTCTGTTTATAGGGACCGTCATTGCAGCTGTCAGTAAGCATCCAAAGACTGCTCCGACCCTTGCTACAGGAATACTTTTAATCACGTTTATGTTGTCTATTGGAATAGATCTGAATACTGGGTTGGAAAAACTTAAATACCTTACACCATTTAAATATTTTGATGCGAAAAACTTGATATCCGTTCGAGGCTTTGAGCCTGTTTATATGATTTTGTCTGTTCTGATTATTGCAGTACTGTTGAGTGCCACATATGTATTTTATAAACATAGAGATTTAAATGTCTGACTCCCGCCAAAGAGGAAGAAGATTAATGGTCGAGACCAAAATACAATGAATGAAAAACTGCCAGAACGTTAATACAATAAATTTAACGCCTGGCAGTTTTACTCTGCTGCATATTAAAAACAGAATAATACAATTTGTTATTTTTGGAAGGAATGTTAGCATTTATGTTGAATCTTAAGAGTTATAGCAGTATTGCGACTGATAACAATGGGGATGTCATAACCATTTTGACGCGGAGGTTTATAGAGTGAAGAATAAAAAACCCAGTTGTTTTGAAATATTATCACCTAATATCCCAAATGAGTTAGATATCCTATCACTCGATAAGACGATCCAATCAGAGGATTCTTTTAAACGAGGGATTATTAGTAATTGTTCAATTGAAAATCAAATTGCTGAACATGTGTCCTTTAAGCAAATGACTTTTAAAAACGTTAATTTTATCGAAGTATCATTTAAGTACCTTGATTTAACAGATGTTAGATTTGAAAACTGTGATTTATCAAATATGGATCTAAGCGAGTCTGTCCTACATAAAGTAGAGATGGTCAACTGTAAGATGGTCGGAACGAATATGACCGAATCTGCTCTACGTAATGTACTGTTTGATAACTGTAATGGAAGTTATGCTTTATTTCGGTTTTTGGATTGTAAACAAGTTAGTTTCAATAAGAGTACGTTCTGCAATGCTGATTTCTACAAAGCTAAGTTTTTAAAAGTGGGGTTTGACGAATCTAATTTACAGCAAACTGGCATGTCAGGAGCGAAGCTAAAAGGAATTGATTTAAGTAGTTGTAAAATAGATGGATTAGGGGTAACCGTCGAGGACCTAGAGGGATGTATAGTTTCCTCTGAACAAGTAATATCTTTCTCGAATCTTTTAGGGCTGAAAATTAAGAGCTAATTACCGATTACTGCGAAACGTTTGATTTATACCACGAATACTGTGGATTAAGCGTATCATCGTCAATTAAGGAAAGTGACCAAAACGATAACGTTTTCGGACTTGTTTTTAGGGGGATGCTTTAGTATAGTCTCAGGGGAATAAGAGAGTTTTTTAAAATCTATCTCTGTAATCCGAGGAATTGATATAGAGGTTTTTTATTTTCTTACTATTGAAATGGGGTTTTAATTATATATGGACAATATTATCAAATATATTCCAGATGGAGTATGTTCAAAAAGAATAAGCTTTTCTATTATCGATGGTAAACTTAATAATGTAAAGTTTGTTCAGGGATGCCCTGGAAATGCACAGGGAATAGCCAAACTCGTGGAGGGAATGGATGCAACAGACGTCGCGAAAAGATTAAAAGGGATTAAGTGTCAGAATGGAACATCATGTCCGGACCAACTGGCAATTGCAATAGAGAGTTCTTTAAAATAATAGAATGCTCTGGATTATCCCACGATCATAGAAGGATATCAAGGAAAGATGTGGAAGGATTAAGGAACAGTTTCATCTTGGCCTTGGTTAAATCGATTTTTGAGGATGGTTTTCGTGGAGTTTGTAGCTGAACTAAAACAGTTTTCGGTTTTACAAAGTGATCAAATAATATCATTTAGAAATTATATTCACAAAAAATATCCTGCAGCCAGTATACAGCAACGATCTATAATACTAGCTGATACAATTGATAAAGTGATTGATAAGTATATACAAGACTTCAATAAAGGAATCAGAGATCAGGTGAAATATGAAGTTCTTCAACGGGCGGTATTAACTGGCAATTACAATATTGATGGGTCAGATATATTTCGTGCATGTCTATTTATAAAAGAAACAGGAGAGAATTTTAATGCGTCGCTCACTAATTGGCTGAATAAAAATTGTTGCAATCCAATCGAAGAAAAACATATTGACCTATTGCTATCAAAGGTTGCTAATTCTTACAATGAGTACTTAGATTATGAATTAGAACATATAATCGGTAAATCTACCCTCAAGCTGGAAGATGATTACTGTATTAATCCGACCATTGTGATAGATAATTCCTATTTTAGTGGTTTTATTGTTGAGAGAGTTCGTGCAACGTATGGATATTTAAAAGGAAGGGCAATTGGAGAGTATATTCCTTATCAAGTTTTAGTTACCACTTTAATGTTGATTGCACTGTTGAACTCAAGTCAATTGGTTCAGAGGCAAGATAATATCGGTAACGGAATTAACCCTCAGATAAGATTTGCTGGGCTACCAAATTTTGAGGCTTTCCCTGCTCAAGAGAATACTCATCAACAAAAAAGTGTTGATGAGCAACTAACATATGCACTGCAATACAGGCAAGTTGATGAGAAGAGTTTAATTGAGTTCTTATCTAGAAAGGGGTCCTTGCTTTGCGAGGAACCGTATTTTTCTTCAATAATTCAAGCCTCCCATGAATATGATATTAATCCATTACTGCTATTTGCAATTACAGGTCAGGAGCAAGCTTATGTTCCTAAAAATGTTATAAATGCTAAACTGATCGCAAATAACCCATTTAATGTCTATGGCAGTTGGCAAGTTTACAATACTGATATACTGGATTCGGCCCGAACTGCAGCAAATTTAGTAGAAAATCTTAGCAAAAATAGACCACCTTCGATAGACCCAATTGTTTGGATAAATACAAAATACGCTGAAGATAAGATGTGGCACGTTGGAGTTGCAAAACTATTGAAGGAGCTAAATAAAGAGGTAATAGTTGAGAGACCCGTTTTAGGTAGGGATACAATCAGAGCCGATTATTAGTCTACTCATAGGAAGACGCTAGAAATAGTGTTTTTTTATTTGTGCGCAGTTTGAGTGGACCGGCTTTATCCTGAGCAGGCTCTAAATAAGCTTGGGTATCTAAGGTCTTTTTGCATTATGACAGCCTGGTTTAGCGCAGTGAATACCTCTGAAATTCAGAGTAGTGTGATTTAGCTTTTCTGTAAGGATAAACTCCTGCATGGCATAAATTGAATCGTTACTGATGACATGTTCAATTGCACAAGCGTCTCTGTTTGCAATAACGGCGTCGACTTTTAAAATCTTTGTAAAAAACTCCTGGATAACTTGATGCTTTTTTGATGTGAACTCGGCATGCTCACGTCCGGAAGGAGTAAGAAATATTTCTTTATATCTTTCATTTATGATCAACCCCTTTTCTGAAAGGGTTGACATGGCACTGTTGGCGCTTGCCTTTGTTACACTTAATCGTTCAGCAATATCGGATATTCTTGCTCCATTTCCGTCGCTGGACAGCTCATATATCGCTTCTAAATAGTTTTCCATGGTAAATGTTAACTTTTCCATTAAACATTCTCCTTTAACTTAACAATAATATGAATTATTTTTTATATCAACTTCAAGTTGCGATACCTCATCGCAGTTAGGGGAATCTAACTATATAGAATTGATACAATTTCCTAGAAAATGATTATAAAATCAATATTTATGTAAAATTTATTTAACAGTTCCTATTATGTTTGCATCGGCTTGAGCAATATAAGAAAAAGTGGATATTGTTAATTCACTGTAAGATTTGATGTAATCTGAAGAAAGCTCAATGCATATGAAAGTGGTGAATATCTGGTGTGTGTCTGTGTACATGCACTCGTGCTTTATGGGTGTGGCGGTGACTGTGATCTCCTTTTACAGGCTCATCATGTTCATGGTTATGATGCCAGTCTTTATGGTAGTGTCGGTGCTCATGAGTAACTGAAGTGTGCTCGTGTAAATGCTTATGCTGTTCACAGGAAGCAAAATAGGTCCCGGCAATCATGATGAACAGGGCAATCAGAAAGGAAAGGGTCGGAATTTCCTGGAAAATAAGAAAAGACAAACCGACCCCGACAAAGGGAGCAATGGCATAATAAGTGCTTGTTCTTGCTGCACCTAGTTCTCTCTGGGCAGAGACATAAAAGAAAATACTGAGTCCATAAGAGAAAAAGCCTAGGACAAGTGCGGCTAAGAGATAAGTGATACTAACAGTGTATTCTCTTAGGGATATGGCAATTAAAATGGAACCGAAACCAGAGCCAAAACCTTTGATGATGACGACTTGCATAGGATTTTTAATGGAAAGTCTTCTCGTGCAATTGTTTTCAAAGCCCCAGCACATACAAGCGAGCAAGACGTACACAGCACCGAGAGAAAAGGAAAAGTTGATTAAATCTTCAACAGATAAGATTAGGCTGGAGAAAGTAATGAGGCCGATGGCAATCCATAACCGTTTGCCGATAGCTTCTTTAAAAATAAACAAAGAAATAAGGGAAGTTGCTACAATTTCGAAATTATTAAGGAGGGCTACATTGGCCGCAGTGGTCATTGTTAATCCCAACATTAAACAAATGGGGGCTGCGATGTCTAAAGCAATCATGCCCAAGACAAAGGGTAAGTCGCTTCTCGTTATTTTTGCTTCTTTTTGGTCCTTGGATTTTATCTTCCATATAAAATTAAGCAAGGAAATTCCTATACCTGCACCCAGATAGAGTAAGGCTGCCATCAAGGTTGGCGGTATTTCCACAAGTAATATTTTGGAAAACGGTGAACTAATGCCAAATAGAAGTGCCGCCAAAATGGCCGAAAATATAGCAGTTTCGTTTTTTGGTTTCAAAGTGACCATCTCCCTGGAACTATTCCATGTTAATATGTGGAAATAGTTATCTGTAATTATTCCCGATGGATAATTACAGTATAGCGTTAATAATTATTAATTTCAATTTTCAGTTCAACCGTGCATAGACAGTGTTATAGCAGGTGTAAAATTTCGCTTGGCAACAGTCATTGCTCGGAGATTGGGTTGAGAGACAACTTATTTGCATAGTTTTGAAATATAGGGCGTCCATGGAAGTAAAGGCAGTAAGTTCGGCGAAATATGTAAGTGCAAGTTGCTGTTACCCATTTTGCTTAGCAATGCCATTGAGATCGGCAAGCGACTGAAGGAGGCCAAGGACCTGCTCCCCCATGGAGAATGGGGAAAATGGCTGGTTGAATCGGTGAGCTATTCCCAGCGCACAGCCAACAGACTGATGCGGCTTTTTGAAGAATATGGAGATAAACTGTTTGCTTCCGGCGCTGACGGCGGCAGCTCAAATTCGCCAGTACTGGCGAATTTGACCTACCACCAGGCCTTAACCAACACAACAAAGGGCCTATGCGTCGGGAATACTCTCCTTATCAGTACTGAAATATCCTTATTAGAATTATTGTTTTTCTAACCTTCCACAGGATTAATATGCTATACTTAAGTTAGAATACCCTAACTTAAGTATAGCAAGTAAAGTTATTGAAAGAACAGGAGAAAACAAATGATTATTAAGCAAGATCAATCGCCTAACTGTTGCAGCGATAGCTGCTGCCACAACCATTCTTCCGATTCTGAAAAAGACTGCGCTCATTCTCACGACCCTCTGACAATCACTAATGAGGAAATAGACGTTTTGATGGATCTTGTACAGTGCAGTTACTTAGCGGTCAGCCGCTTTGTTATGAGTAGCAGTAAAGAGGACGAAGCTAGATTTGTTTCTCTCGAACCAGTGTATATAAATGCTTTTGACGACAGCATGGAAACTGTGAAAGAGATTGGAACGGTTTTGTCAGAGCTTGAGAAAAAGCGGCTTATCTCTCTGGACTACGATATTCCCCTGGAGGACTATGACTACACACTGCATTCAAACTCGGTTCTTTTTGCATACTTCACAGAAACAGTTAATGAGGGGAAGAAAAACCCGAGCTTTCTTTGCGACACAGCAGAAATTGAGCTTGGCAGCATAGCGCTCACTGAGTTGGGAGAGAAAGTCTCAGCGCAGATTAGGCATGAATATAACTCTGCCAATAAAGCAATTAAACCATTGGTGTGATTTTAGTGATATGAATGACGTTTCTATGCATTTTATAACAAGAACAAAATGACAATACATGAAGAAATACTGAATGATTATTATTATCTAACTCTTGGATTCATACTGACGGCCATAATTACTACGCTATATTTTATACTCAATATTGGTAATGATTAATACCTCACTCACTCACTATCGTGAGCAAGGGGGCTTAGAGGCGGGAGACTTTGGTTACAAGTTAAAAAACCACATACTTAGATATTGACTTTCATTATCAATTACGGTAAAATCAAGGTACAGCAAATCAGCATCAAAACGATTTGTGATAAGGCAGATAAGCAAGCAACTAATTAACATAATCAAATTATCAAGGAGATGAGCATGATGTCTTTAGCGAGAGGAAAGTTAAATACGCCTTATACAGTGAATCGCGTTAATACAGATCACGAAGATATTCGTGAGTTCTTATTTACGCTGGGTTGTTATCCAGGTGAAAAAGTAACTATTATTTCAAAATTGGCATCTAACTACATTATTAATATCAAAGATGCAAGGTACAGTATAGACGAGGATTTAGCAAACGCCATTTTGGTATAAATTATTTTATTTATCATTACCTTAGGGTAATGATAAATAAAAGTTAGATGAAACTAACTATAGGGTAGTGCTGAATAAAAGTTAGATCAGACTAACTATTTGAGGAGGAAATCATGAAAATAGCTTTAGCAGGAAATCCCAATAGCGGAAAAACGACATTGTTTAATGCTATTACGGGTAAGATCGAGCATGTAGGAAACTGGGCCGGGGTTACCGTGGAGAAGAAAGAAGGGGATGTTAAGCAGAGTCTTAACCCAAGGAACGAAGACTTAATTGTGGTGGACTTACCCGGCGCATACTCCATGTCACCATACACAAGTGAAGAGTCGATAACCAGAGACTTTGTACAAAACGAAAATCCTGATGTTATTCTAAACATAGTTGATTCTACAAATTTAAGCAGAAGTTTGTTCTTTACTACACAATTACTTGAACTAGGGATACCTGTCGTTGTTGCACTTAATAAGAGCGATTTGACAGATAAGAAGGGCAATACAATAGATATTCCGGCATTGAGTGATGCACTTAAATGCCCCGTTATTCAAACCATTTCGACGAAAACAGCAAATAACGGTTTGCTTGAACTGTTGAATGCTGTAATAACGCTTGGTAAGTCAAACAAAAAGCAAAATTCCCCTAATATTGGAGGGGTAAAAAAAGCTTTAACAAAAGAAGAATTTGAAAAAGTTGATAAAAAACGATATGCCTTTGTAAACAATATTGTTACGGAAGTCGAGAGAAGAAAGGTAAGCTCGGAAAAGCAAACCATGCAAGATCGGGTTGATAGGATAATCGCTCACAAATGGCTGGGGATTCCGATCTTTGCAGTAATAATCTGGCTGGTATTCTCGATCTCCCAGTCCTGGGTTGGACCACTATTTGCAGATATTTTTGTCGGGTGGATAGACTTGTTGTACGAAGGTGTAGCCTCACTACTAGGAGAAAACGTAAACCCTGTTGTTGGTGCCTTGCTTCTTGATGGTATCATTGGCGGTGTCGGTGCTGTCATTGGATTTTTACCCCTAATTATGGTGTTGTTTTTTTGCTTAGCCCTATTGGAAGACAGCGGATATATGGCTCGTGTAGCTATTGTCTTAGATAGATTCTTTAAAAAAGTTGGATTATCAGGCAGATCTATCATACCTATGATTATTGGTACCGGTTGTGGGATACCTGGAGTTATGGCAACAAGAACCATTAAAAACGAAAGACAAAGACGCACTACTGCGATGTTAACCCCATTTATGCCTTGTGGAGCAAAACTTCCAATAATTGCACTTTTTGCCGGTGTCTTTTTTAACGACAATAGTTGGGTTGGAACTTCAATGTACTTCCTTGGGATTGTAGTAATAATTATAAGTGCACTAATTATTAGAAAAATTACAGGAGATTATTCAAGGTCATATTTCATAATGGAGCTTCCTGAATATAGATGGCCAAGTATAAAGCGAGCTTCTATATCCGTGTTAATGAGAGCAAAAGGATTCATTATCAAAGCAGGTACAATTATTCTTGTTTGCAACGCTGTAGTACAAATATTACAAACGTTCGACTGGCAACTCCAAGTAGTTGCAGAGACCGCGCCGGAGACAAGTATATTGGCAAGCATTGCATCACCCTTAGCGATATTATTTATACCGCTTGGCTTTGGCCTGTGGCAGTTTGCAGCTGCAGCAGTAACAGGATTTATCGCAAAGGAAAATGTAGTCGGAACGTTAGCTGTTTGCTTTAGCATAACGAACTTTATCGATGTCGAAGAATTAGCACTTGTTGGCGGCAGTGCAGAAGTGAGTACGATATTTGGTATTAGTGCAGTAGCCGCACTTGCTTATCTGGTATTTAATCTCTTTACACCTCCATGCTTTGCGGCGATAGGTGCCATGAGGTCTGAAATGGAATCCCCTAAGTGGCTTTGGGGTGCCGTTGGTTTCCAACTGTGTATGGGTTATGTATTGGCTTTCCTTGTATATCAGATAGGTACTTTAATAACTACTGGTACATTTGGCACAGGATTTATCGGGGGGCTAATCGCTGTGGCTATTATAGTAGCGAGTGTTGGTTACTTTATGAGAAAAGGCAGTAAGGGCACACAAATATCTGCCGAAATGAAGTCGGTGAAAGTATGAGCACAGTTGATTTTATAGTTATCGCAATAATAGCCGCCCTCATTGCACTTGCAATATATAAAATTGTCATGGATAAGAAAAAAGGTGTAAAGTGTTCTGGATGCAGCGGGTGCTCCGGATGCTCGGATAAGCACCTACAGGAATAGTAGCCAGCCGGCCTTCTCCAATATGGGTAAATTATTGGAGAAGGTTTTTTTGTCGATTGGAAATCAGTATTGAAAAGCTTATTCACTGCCGATAGAAATTAAGAAAAGCACAACCGTATAATGTTAAAAGGGGAGCCAATACTTGCTCGATGCATTGACAGCCATGGGATTATTTGAAAAAGCCGGGGAGCTCTATCAGAATACTGCGCTGTCTAACAAATACCTTGTAAAAGGGCGAGAACTGTTTATTGGCGAACATCTTATCATTTCCAACAGAACTACTGGTTTTATCGATCTTGACATTGTAAAACTCGTCAAGGAAGGTCCGAACAGCGGGTATGAGGACACGCAAGGACTCGAAGCGTATGACATGTCTGAATGGAGCATTATAATTGAAAAGGTCAATAGAATTGCCTTTTATAAAAGGCGTTTTTTTAGACTACTAAGTTAGATAAGACTAACTTAGTTAAGCGCAAAATTGGAGGAGTAGGCTTATTATACTACTCAACTAGCAAAGAAAATAAATGATAACAATTATCATTTACATTACGCAGTAAATATAGTAAAATTAAGAGTAACAACAATATAGGGTCATGCATTTGCTTCGTACCATGCAATTAAAAGGCTCTTTGAACGGCCTTTTATCAAGAGAGTAATGGAGGTACATAACCGAATCATAGGCAAGAGCTCAGTCTTGGGAAACAAAGACAAATTAATAGCAGGAATTTTTTTGCGCTTAGTTGATAATGGTTATCAAATAAAACATGATTAAATGATAAGAAAGGGCGGTTGTTAATGAAAGAGTCAGTCAAAGATTATTGGAGCGACACATGCAATAGAAAAGCAATGGCAGAGGCTGCAAACAAACAAGTCAGGGAGGCATATGCTAATGCGCGGATAAAAGAGGTAGGTCAAGCTAAAAAGAAAGATGATTTAAAGGTGACTGGTGCAGATAAACCGTTTGTTTTGATTTCATCTGATGACTTCTGGGGCGACGGGCAGTGGCTTAGATATTGGGAGGAAAGAATGAAAGCTTTTGATTTAGAACTGTAGCCAAATTAAAAATGGAGCAAAAGGATGCCTACTAAACAGTTATTGGAATGTAACCAGAACAAATAGATTTTTGCACTTCAATAGTAGTATCTTAACTAAGACAATAAAAGAGTGAAAGAGGGCGTGAATGTCTTGACAGCTTTAATAATGGATAACGGTGTTAAGTTTACTCAAATTACAGATTTCAAATTAGTTGATATGTTTATTAAAAGTTTACTAAGTTTAGTAGAACGAATGGGTATCAAAGGAACTGTCATAGTTGACTTTTCTCAAGTAAGTGTGAATAGGGAATCTGTTGAAAGATCTATTCGTGGCAGTAAGCTAAATTGTGATGGTAATCTGCCTTGCTTAATCACCAGATATTAATGTTAGGTCCAACAACTTGATATTTAGCACAATTTGATTCAAATGATGTTGCAGATTATGAAAGGAGATAGAAAGATGAATTCTCCTCACAATTGATCGAAAAGAAATCCTATCACAAAAGGATTTCTTTTTTTAGTTCTCAAGTGTACTTGATAAATCAAAGTAAATAGCATATACTAAAAACAGACTAAGGTCGGTTTATGGAGGTACAAAAGAAATGGTCAAAACAGCAATCAAATATAAGTCTAAAAAAAATGAGCTTGTTGAGATCGCAGAAAAATTATTCTTAGAAAAAGGATATGAAGAAACAAGTATTGAGGATATTTTAAAAGCTTCTGGACTTTCAAAGGGCGGCTTTTATCATTACTTTAAATCAAAAGAAGAAGTGTTGGCGGAAAGTATCAATAATTTTGCAGAAAGTTTACTCAAAGAGCTTGAGCCCATCATTGAGGACCAAGGACTTAATGCTTTGGAAAAACTAAACCGGTTTATGGAAAAAAAGATAGCTTTCCAGAAGCCCAGAAAAGAACTAATAAAATACCTATTTATGGTAATGAAATCAGATTTTTCGTTCTATAAATATTGTCTAATAATCGCACAAAAGTATGTTGATCCATTTACCCGAATTATTGAGCAAGGGGCTAAAGAAGGTATTTTCAAGGTTGAATTTCCTCGGGAAACTGCAGATATCTTGTTAAGAGCTGTGACCTCTGTCCCACAAAGTATATCCTTCAGAGAATATATCGAGGACAAAACCAAATCATTAAAGTATAAAGCTTCAATGGAAGCGATAATAGCTAGGGCTCTCGGTATAGACTGCAAGGAAATACGAATATTTTGAGGATGAATCGATGTAGATAATAAGTTAAGGAGGTGGCTCTTATGGCAAATATGGTGAAAAATTTCAAAGAATTGACACCTGAGCTTCAAGCCTTGGCAGGCGGAAAAGGCTGCATGCTAGCCAGAATGTATAAGAAGGGCTATCCTGTGCCGGAGGGTTTTGTTGTTTTACCATCAGCATTCCAGGAGGAAAAGCTAAATAATGGAGCATGGAACGAGATCCGAGCTTCCTTGGATGCAGTAAGAAAGAATAACATAGAAGCGCTTTTTGCAGTAAGGTCATCTGCCTTAAGTGAAGATTCCGTTCAAGCATCTTTTGCAGGTGAGTTTGAAACGGTTCTCAATGTAGAAACGGATAAGGAGATACAAGAAGCGATATATACGGTTTTCAGATCTAGAGAGTCTGAGAGAGTAAGGGCATACAGCTCTGTTCAAGGGATAGAACAGGCACATCAGATCGCCGTGGTAGTTCAGTTGATGGTAAAGTCTGAACTTTCCGGGGTTTTATTTACTGCTGATCCTATAACAGGCAGTTACACAAGTATGATAGGTAATTATGTCCATGGATTGGGGGAACAGCTCGTATCTGGGGAAGCCAATGCTTATGAATTCAAATTGATTAGACCAAAAGGGAAATATGACGGTCCAGATGCGTTTCAGAAATATGCCTCAAAGCTTTATCAGTATGCAGCAAGGCTCGAGAAAGAACTGAATAGTCCTCAGGATATTGAGTGGGCTGTGGCCGATGGGAAACTATACTTGTTGCAAGCGAGACCTATCACCACATTGACAGGGGGTAATTTGGACACCTATGAAATGAATTATTCCTTTATGGGAGATGAACTTTGGATCAATACCAATGTGGCGGAGGCAATACCTGATGTTTATTCTCCATTTACCTGGAGTATTGGAAGACAATTGGATGAGTCTCTTAATTTTATTCCCGGATACTATATATTTTCAGGCAATATCTGCGGAAGACCCTATATGAACATCAGCAGAAGGGTATCAATGATAACGTCTATGCTTGGCAAGTATTCTAAAGGTGCATTAAAGCTAATCACCGATATGTATGGAGAATTACCTGATGGTATGAGCATGCCACTTCGCCCATTTTCACGGTTAGAGGTGCTTAAAGTAATGTTGCCAGTTGTGGTAAGCGCATCAAAAAGTACACTGGAAGCTTCTAAAAATTTGTCCCAATCCCTTAAGCAGACACCTGAACGATGCAGTAAGTTGAGGGAAGGTATTACAAGAGTAAAGACAAAGGAAGACCTATTGTCTTTATGGAAGGAAGAGCTCCAGCCCTATTTCCTAAAAGCATGGTCACGTGCTGGGGCTTCTGCTCTTAAAATGACGAATATCACTACATTGGATAAAAAGCTTACAGAATTAGTAGGAACAGAAGACTCTAACATCATTCTTTCCAATCTGAGGGGAAACTCTGAGTTGGCAAGCCTCGGGCCGGTTATAGGCATTTCCAAGGTCATTAAGGGACAAATGAGCAGGGAGGAATACTTGAGGAACTATGGCCATCGGGGAGCACATGAGTATGAAATGTCGATACCCGATCCCATGGAGGATACAGAGTGGCTGGAAAAACAGATTGAGGAATCTATTAGGTCGAATATAGATGTTGAGGGACTTCTAAAGAAGCAGCATACGCAATATGAAGCTGCTAAGATGAGATTTGAGGAAAATTATCCCAATAAAGTGAGGTGGCTTGAGAAACAACTTAAAAAAGCTTCCGAAGGCGCTCGTCTCAGAGAAGAAGGACGTTCAGAGTTTGTTAGGATATTTAGGGTAGTTCGTGCTTTCGCTCTTAAGGCAGGAGAACTTACGGGTATAGGGAATGATATATTTTTCCTCTATATTGATGAAGTGGAAGATCTGCTTTCTGGAAGAGCTTCGAAAGTTACCCATATTCCCGCGAGAAAAGTAAATTTCGAGAAATATAAAGTAATGCCGCCCTTTCCGTCCATTATACGAGGACGCTTTAACCCTATTGAATGGGCGAAGGATCCCAATCGAAGAATGGACTATTATGACGCTTCAATGCCAATTGTCAGTGCAGATAATTCCAAAACCCTTTCAGGGTATGCTGGAGCAGCCGGCAGAATAGAAGGAATTGTACGCATCTTATTTAATTCAGAAGAGGGGGATAAGCTTTTACCGGGTGAAATACTCGTTGCAGTAACCACAAATATAGGGTGGACACCTCTTTTCCCTAAAGCCGCAGCAATTATTACAGATATCGGGGCACCGCTGTCCCATGCTGCTATTGTCGCCAGAGAACTAGGTATTCCTGCAGTAGTAGGATGCGGCAACGCCACTACAAGGCTTAAGACCGGAGACCGGGTTATCGTTGACGGCGGGCATGGAGTTGTGCATATCTTAGATTAATGTCTGCTTTATTGCATGGAGTGTTATGGGGGGATATTTTTGATTTGTATTGCCAGCACGTTTGGACGGGCTGGCATTTTTTGTATTCGTTGGAATTAGATTGTCAAGAGAGTTTCTTGACCACTCTGGTCATTTGCTATATAATAAAAATTGACCAGAGTGGTCAATTGCCGTTGGTAGTTACAAAGAAATGAGGTGGTTATCATTTATTCGAAATTTAATAGTTTAAAACTGGAGAAACGAGAACGTATTATTAATGCAGCGCTTAAAGAGTTTGTCCGAAATGGGTATGAAAAGGCTTCGACAAACGAGATTATCAAAGAAGCAGAAATATCAAAAGGATCATTATTTAACTATTTTAATAGTAAAAGGGAATTGTATTTGTTCTTGCTTGATTATGTGGTTGAGGTTATTGATAAAATCTACGCTGAAGTGGATTGGAGTGAAAGAGATCTTTTTATAAGAATGAAAGAAATAGGATTAATTAAGTTAAAAATTATGAAGAAATATCCGCACGCATTCAATTTTCTTAAGACTGCAGCCCATGAGGATGCATCAGAAGTGAAATCTGAAGTCGCTAAAATAGGTAAGTATCTCGTTGAAAGCGGTACCGAAAGAGGGTATAAAAATATAGACTTGACAAAATTTCGTGAGGATATTGATATTCAAAAAACGATGAATATTATTGTTTGGACGATATTAAGTTTTGCAGAGCAACAAAGGGATAAAGTGAATTCCTTTGAAGATATCGATATGGAAGTGCTTAAGGAATGGGATGGTTATTTTGACATAATGAAACGGTGTTTTTATAAGAAGGAGGAACAATAATATGTTTATTAATATTTCAAACCTAAAGAAGAGCTACACATCGGGTGTGGTTATCACTGAAGTTTTAAAGGGAATCGAGATGAAGATAGACAAGGGGGAAATCGGTGTCATCCTCGGGCCATCAGGTTCAGGGAAATCCACACTGATGAATATTATTGGTGGGATTGATCGCGGTGACAGCGGGCGGGTCATTGTTGATGGGATCGAGGTAAACAATTTAAATGACGACAAGCTGACCGATTATAGACGTGAGCACATAGGTGTCGTCTTTCAGTTCTATAACCTCGTGCCCAACCTTACCGTTGGGGAAAACATTGAAGTCGTTTCCAACATCAGCAAATCCCCTCTAAACACTGACGATGTTTTAGCGGCGGTCGAAATGCAGGATAAAAAACACCGTTTTCCAAGGGAGTTGAGCGGTGGTGAGCAACAAAGAGTTTCCCTTGCCAGAGCCATTGTCAAAAATCCGAAGCTGTTACTTTGCGACGAGCCAACGGGTGCCCTTGATTATCAGACGTCTCGCAGCATATTGAGGCTTTTGGAGCTGGTGAACAAAAAATTCGGTACAACCATATTGATGATCACGCACAATGCTGCGATTGCCGCTATGGCGAACAGGGTATTTAAGCTGCGCAGCGGACAAATCGTAGAAGACGTGGTTAATCAGGGGATTGTTCCTGCGGAAAGGATTGAATGGTAATGGTCATTAATAAGAGAGTCAAGCGTATTTTGCTCGAAAATAAAGCACAGTATATAGGGTCAATTGTGCTGATAATTTTAAGCTGCTTTGTGTTCACCTTAATGAGCCAGTTTGCAGGTAATTTTGAGCGACTGGCCAGTGAATTTCAGGACGGATATGTGCAGGAAGATGCTGCATTCAGAGTAGACCAAAGCATTGACAACTTGCAGGAGCTTGAGTCAGCAGCCAACGCGGTGATCGAAGAAGGTAAAACTTTCGACTATAAGACTTCAGAAGGGAAAACCCTGCGCATCTTCAGCCAAAATGACAGGGTCAACATCCCGGCAATCGTCGAGGGTAAAGAATTAAGTGGAAGCGGCGGTATACTCATCAACCCGGCTTTTGCTGCTGAAAACAACTATAAAATCGGCGATGAACTGAGGATATTGGATAAATCCTTTACAATTGCAGGTATTATGGCGCTGCCGAATTATATCTATCCCTTGCAATCAGAAGAGATGATGATGCCGCTGCCAGGCTTTGGCATAGCAGTCATTAGCAAGGCGGATTTTGCCTCCTTTAATCAAGGGAGCAATTTCTACGCAGTGAAGTATAACGATGCTGATCATAATCCTCGCGCCCAATCAGCTGAGTTCAGAGGACTGCTTGAGAGCCGAGGCATTAATATTCTACAATGGACAAACGTCGAAGATAATAAGCGGGTCAATATCGTTGATGCAGAGGTTGATATCCTCAATCTTGTGAGTAAGGGTGTACCGACTGGAATTTTGTTGTTGGCCATTATTTTGATCGGCAACCTTATTGGGCGAATGATCAATCGCGAATCAACGATCATTGGTGCATTATATGCCTTAGGTTATAGAAGAAAGGAGCTCTATCGCCATTATTTGATATTTCCGCTCTTGATAGCCATTATCGGAGGGGTAATCGGGACCATTCTCGGTACATTCCCGGTACGTTTCATGGTCTCTTTTATGTTTACTGCCTTTAATATGCCTCTGACTGGAATTGAGTACAATCCGATCAGTATGATCATCAGCCTGCTTTTGCCGATTATCCTTCTCGGCTGTAGTAGCTACTATGTCATACGAAAAGAGTTAAAACATTCGCCCGTAGAGCTGATGAAAGGTAAGAAAGAAAAGAATAAGGTCAATTTTTTGGAGCGGGTGCTCAAGCTTGAAAAACTCAAATTCCCTAAAAGGTTCAAAATCAGGGAACAGTTGAGAAGTTTGTCCCGGCTCGCTTTCCTACTCTTTGGTGTTGCCGTAGCGACAATGCTTTTGCTTTGGGGTTTTACTCTCAAAAGTGGTTTTGATGACCTTCTTACAGGAGGCAGTGTATACACTTTTGAGTACGAGTATAAGTTCGATAAGCTGCGCTATGAGCCGCTTCCGGCGGGCGCCGAACCCTTATCAGCATCGTTGTTCGTGTCGGAGCCTGAGGATAAAAGAGATTTTTATGTCACTGGCGTCAAGCCAGATGCAGCGCTGGTTACGCTTGTAGATGAATCCGGCACCCATTTGACTACTAATCAAGTCATTATAACAAAGCCTCTGGCTAATCAGCTGGAATCAAAGCAGGGTGATACCGTAAACATCGTCAGAAAGCTGGATGGGCGCATATTTTCGGTGAAGATCGATGCAATAGCAGATACCTATGAGGGAAAATTTATCTTCATGCCGCTGGCGGATTTTAATCAGAAATTCGAGATGCCGGAAGGAAGCTATATCGGTGCATTTAGTAATGTGCTACTGAATATCCCTGGAAATCAGTCATACAGTGTAGTGTCTTTGGACGAGAAGTTAGCTGCCATTAGAGAGGTTATGGCGCCTATGCAGTCGATGATTAGTGGCCTGGCGACGATGGCGTTTATCATCGGAATGATTGTTATCTATCTTGTGACTTCGATGATCGTTGAGGAGAACAAAGGCACCATTTCCCTGATGAAGATTTTTGGTTACCGAAAGAAGGAAATCAATTCATTGATTCTGAATAGCTCGACGATCGTTGTTGTGATTGGATATATTATTGGCATACCGTTGACTCTTTCAGCAATAGGGGTATTGGTTCAATCAATGGAAAATAGCGTTGGCTTGTCGTTGCCGCCGCTGAAGATCAATCTGCTATATATTCTAATTGGGTTTATTGTTGTGATGATTTCCTATGAGTTGTCGAAGCTGATGTGCAGGAAAAAAGTCAATGCTGTTTCTATGAGTGACGCTTTGAAATCAGGAATGGAATAGAAAAGTACTCTCAGCTACTATACCAATAGAACAATTTCGGGTAGTCCTGTCCGCGGGAGTAGTGGAAGGCCGGACCTGGGTAGTGTTATCTTGAAATCAGTATTTTGAACAGCACTCGTGTTTTTGCTTGGAACTTGAACCTTTGTTGTGTTTAATTGACTATGGATGTGTTTGGTTGTATTATTGTACTGGAGGTGACCTCATGAAGAAATTGTTTACGGCTCAAGAATTGGCGGAGATGCTTAATTTGTCGGTAGAAACGATCTGGAGGTATACCCGGCAAAAAAAGATCCCCACGATTGAACTGGGAGAGAAACAATACCGGTATGAAAAAGAAGCCGTACTAGCTGCTTTGGCTGGAGGAAACCTATCTGTTAAAGAAGAAGGTCATGTATACGCCAAGCAGGGTGATTATACCTATGAGGATTATTTGAAGCTTCCAAAAGAGCTTGGCTATCGGTTTGAGATCCTAGAAGGATTTCTGGTAAAAGAGCCATCGCCTTCGATACATCATCAGCGATTATCGCGAGAACTGGGACGTCGGTTAATGACTTTCTTTGATAATTATGATCCAGAGGGAGAACTCTTTTTTGCTCCCTTGGATGTTACTTTGACCATCAGTAATGTAGTACAACCGGATATATTATTTATCTCCGGTGCCCGCAGGGAAATTATGCGTCAAGAACGTATCGACGGTCCTTGTGATTTGGTGTTGGAAATTATGTCCCCGACAAATCGCCGGAAAGATCGCTTACGGAAGATGGAAATATATCGTAAGGCAGGGATCCCTCACTATTGGCTTGTGGATCCTGAGGAGAGCACATTGGAAACTTTTAGGCTTAAGGATGGAAGTTACACCCTGGTATTTGCAGGGGGACCGGGCGACAAATTCACACATCCTGATTTTCCGGGGTTGGCCTTGGATCTGGACAGGGTATTTTACAGACCTGTATTCGAGTGATTTTCCTCAGACTTCTTACCTATTACAGCAGGGCCTCTCGAGCAAAGCCTCGAGAGGCCTTTTTTAGAGATGGTTTTCAATTTTACCTCAAACCCCAATAAGCATATCGATCGGCATGTTTTTATTGGGGACTTTACTTATTCAGATTGACTGATATTATTAAAACAAGTATTTAAGAGGTATTGAAGGAGCTTCCAGATGTCAGATCAAAACCGCGTTAAGCCCCAGCGATTGTATGTGAGGTTGTGGAGCAGGGTTTATCAGTTATTATTTTTGGCTTATACAACAGTTCTCATCTGGGAGCTGTTTCTTGGGAAATATCGTTCTCATGGTGGACCTAGACGCTATAACTTAACTCCTCTGAAAACAATCGCGAGCTATATTGAAAACTATGAGAGTTTTGGAGTCAGTATCGTCCTAATCAATCTGGCAGGCAATATTGTGGCTTTTATGCCGTTGGGATTTTTACTGCCTCTTGTTTTCAAAAGAACGAGGCGATTGATCGCTATAATAGGAATCGCCCTGCTCACCAGTATTACGGCTGAAATCTGCCAATATATATTTAATGTCGGAGGCTTGGATATCGATGATGTACTGCTTAATACGATTGGTGGGGTATTGGGTTACTTAGTTTACCAGGCTTCAAAGAAAATGTTGCCTTATCTTAACTGATGGATTTATGAGTAAGAAAGAAAAGAAAATCCGGGGTGTTGCTTTATCACTTAACTAATTCAGCCAAAGTATTCATGAGTTCCCTGATTTGTTCGCCGAAGGCGGTGCTTTGATTAATTACTTGATCAGAAGCCGGAGCTTATTGTGAAAAAGTAAACAAGGAGGAACGTAATGACTTATTTGAAAAAACTACTTGTAATCTTACTGGTAACATTCTTCGCAGTCACAACCATCTCCAGCACAGCGGCAGCCCAACCGAAGACTCTCTATCAAACTAGTTCCCAACATACCATCACAGATGGAGCAACTTTGGAACATATTTCACGGTTTACAGCAGAGGGTTGGTTAAATATCAAAGTTTTACGTATGGATACCACAAATCCTAATATCAAAATAGATACCTTGGCTAATAACCAGACCACGGATCAACTTTCTACAATACTTGCCTTAGCGGAGGAAAATGGTGCAGTTGCTGCCGTGAATGCCAGTTTCTTCAATCCGATGGATAAAGGTACCGGATATCCTGACGGACCCATTGTACGAGCAGGAGACCTCTTAGCCACATCTGGATGGTACAATCAAAACAGTGATGAAATGGCTTCGCTCTCTCTCGATAACGCAGGTCAGATACTCTTTAACTACTGGAAAAACACCCTTACCTTAACCGGATACAACAATGCTTCATTTGCGGTGTCTCAGTACAACCAGCCTAGCCGTCAGCAATATAATGATATTACCGTGTTGGATAATAAATGGGGACCTGCCACTCTCGGCACCTCTGAAAAGTATCCTGATTTAGTGGAAATCCTTGTATCCCAGGGACAGGTGATAGAAATTCGACAAGCTTTGCCGGCAGCAACCATGCCTGCCAAAGGTTATGTTGTGATTTCCCGGGGAGAACAAGCTGTCGAACTTCTGGAAACCTTCAAGCCGGGAGATTCAGCAACATTCACCGTTACCTCCAACCCAGACTGGTCTGATCTGCAAATGTCTGCAACCGGGTCCTCCATGCTGGTCAAGGACGGTCAGATTCCCGAGACCTTTTCTTTTAGCACTGTCAGTTTTAATAATAAGAACCCTCGAACCTTGGCCGGAAGCTCAGAGGATGGAAAACTACTAATTTTAGTCACGGTGGATGGCAGACAGGATAACAGCGTCGGTCTCACCCAGACCGAGTCCGCGCAACTCATGCTGGAATTGGGAGCCTACAATGCTCTGATTTTTGATGGCGGCGGATCTACTACCATGGCAGCTAGAAAGTCGGGAACTTCCACCTTAGATATTGTCAATATACCTTCTGAGGGTTCTTTGCGTTCTGTTGCGAACGGTATCGGAGTTTTTTCTCAGGCCCCCTCCGGTCCGCTAGCTAAGCTGATCTTGGAAACTGAGGACGCTAATGTTTTTGTTCATACTTCGAGAAAATTTACACTTAGGGGAGTGGACAGTTTTGCTAATCCGGCAGAGGTTAATCCTCAACAGATAGAATGGAGTGTGAGCGGGGTTGAAGGGAGATTTATAGATGATCAATTTCAGCCCACTTCTGCAGGCAAGGGTAAGATAATTGCCAAAGTAGGAGAATTAACAGCGGAGTTGGATATCCTTTCCTTAAGTGCTCCCGTCAAGCTTAGACCTAGTCCAGCTAAGTTAGAGATACCTCTTGGACAGAGCCAAACCCTTCAGGTAACAGGCTACGACCAACAGGGCTTCAAAGCGATAATTCAGCCGGAAGATGTTCAGTGGGCAGTAAGCGGAGAAATTGAAGATTTTAAAGAGGGAATTCTTAAAGCCAATGCAGTTGGTGCAGGATATATCGAGGCAAGCGTCGGGGATGTTCATGCCTATATTGTTGTATCGATCTATGCAGATTCTACCAATACAATCTATTCCTTTGAAGATGACCAGGCTTTCTTCCAAGCCAACCCGCAGATAGCCCGAGGTACTTTTCAGCTTTCCACAGATCAGATTCATGGAGGAAATACTTCAGGAGAATTAGTCTATGACTTTTATGAGAGGCAAAGTTCAAGTGAAGCTTCGTTAGTTTTCACGGAAGCAGGGCTTGCGCTTGATTCTGACACTTCCCACTTAGCCGTCTGGCTATACAATACGCATAAAAGTTCAAACCGGGTCCTCGGTGAAGTCCTAGATGACACAGGGGAAAAACATCAGTTTGTAATTGCTGCCAAACTAGATTGGACAGGTTGGAAGAGAATGGAGGTTTCCCTGGAAAAAATCCAGCCAACCAATTTAGTGAGACTCTATGTGCAAAATATTGATCCTGCTGAGGGCTGGGGGAAGATTTATTTTGACGACCTTACGGCAAAGGTGGTAAAACATCCGGTAATGGACCAAAGCCAAACCCCTCAGGATACAATCCCCCTAGATGAGGCCAACAGGACAACAAATTACATTTCAGGTCGCGAAAGTTTTAAGTTTTCAGTTTTTGGCAGTAGGCAGGAAAGCTATAATACTATGGAAGAGCAACTGTTGAACAAAATGACAAAGTATATAAATAAAAAATTGGACATGGCGGTTTATACTGGAAGCCAAGCTCCATCCGCTGTCAGAAATATAGAAAAACCTGTCCTAATTACTGAGACTGGATATAGAACTCATAATTATAAGAACAGTAGCTTCATTCAGTTAGATATCAGCAAAGGTGGACTTCGGAGAAGCGACCCTGAACAATGGCTATGGTTGTTCAAGGAGTTAGACGCCATGACTGGCAGCAATGCTTTTATCGTCATGTCAGGTGCTCCGGCTACTTTCATTAATGCCAAAGAAGGTGATTTGCTCAAGGATACTTTGGCCGAATATCGGAAGAAAACCGGAAAAAATGTCTGGGTCTTGTTTCAGGGAAATGTAAATCAAAGTGAACTGGATAGGGGAGTTCGGTATATTTCCTGTGCTGGTTTTAGTATTCCTGACTTTTCTCCAGAAAAGCCGACTGCAGCAAAATTTCTTGAGGTGACGGTAATGGGTAATGAGATAACCTATGAATTTAAAAATCTTTTGGGAGAGAGCACATCCCAATAGGTCATTGCTGTGAGGAGAGTTTTTCATTGAGTATGGAAGGAAGTTGGTCGGACTTCCCTCCATGGGATCACTTCTGAGTTACAATGAATAATATAGACTACATAACCAATATAGTCATTATTTCAGAGTAGCCTGACATGCCGCTGCCGCTGCACCAACAGATGATGAAAATGGGTCCTTTGGGTCGGGCGGCTTCGCCCACATCCGCTCACCCAGCATTCCGAGGCTCGCCCACTCGCCGGCGCGGGGCTCCGCTTCCCCGCGCCAGCTTTGTGGGCTTTTACCGCCTCTCCATGCAATGGGTTCACTCCTGTGGATCGAAGCCGCCTTCCTTTTGAGTCTATGAATTCTTGAGAATGTTTTTTAGGCGTTTTTCAGAGTATAGACATAGTGAAAAGGCTTAGGAGTGCTCATTAATGCATTCCTAAGCCTTTTTGTGTATAGATGATATTCTTCAAAGATCGTGCTAGCTGTTAACCTTGTCCATCCAGCCGAATTCATCAGGGACGCTGCCATACTGAACTCCTGTGACAAAGTCAAATAATTTTTTCGAGAATTCACCGGTTTGATTATTGTTGATCTTGATTTTTTGCCCTTTCCAAGAAAGCTCACCGACAGGGGATATGACGGCAGCTGTACCAGTGCCGAATACCTCTTCAAGCTCTCCTTTGGCATGGGCTTCATACACTTCTTCAATAGAAATCTGACGTTCTGTTGCTTTCAAGCCCCAATTCTGGGCTAATTCCAGCACGGTATGACGAGTGATTCCGCCTAATATACTACCGCTTAGCTCTGGGGTGATGATTTCACCCTTAATCTTAAAGAAGATGTTCATCGTTCCTACTTCTTCAACATATTTGCGGTGGACTGCATCCAACCATAAGACCTGGTCAAAACCTTCGTTATGGGCTTCGGCTTGAGCGGATAGGCTCATGGCATAATTGGCTGGAGTTTTGGCTTGTCCGAGTCCGCCTTTAGTAGCACGAACATACTTATCTTCTACTTTGATGCTTACCGGATTAAAACCATTATCATAATAGGCGCCAACAGGAGAGAGAATAATAAACAGTTTATAAGTACTTGCTACCTTTACCCCAATGTAGCCATCGGTAGAAATGATGAATGGTCTTATATAGAGCGAGGTGCCCAGTGTGCCGGGGATCCAGTCTTTTTCTAATTCCAATAGCTTAAATAAGCCCGCTTGAACTTCCTCAACGTCAATTGGGGGTATGCAAAGATGACCAGCTGATCGATTGAAGCGATTTAGATATTGCTTTGTTCTAAATACTGCGATCTGATTGTTTGCGGCTCTAAAGGCCTTCATCCCTTCAAAAATTGCTTGCCCATAATGAAAAACAATGGTTGCAGGAACGAAGGCAAACTCACCATATGGAATGATCCGTGGAGAATGCCATCCTTTGCCGGTCTCATAATCCATGACAAACATATGGTCTGTGAAAATTTTTCCGAAACCAAGCTTGTCATCAGTGGGTAATACTCCCGGTTTGTCTACTTTATTTACGATAATATCCGTCATAACAATTGCCTCCAAAACTCTTTTAGGTATCTTATAAATCATAATCCTTGTAAGACAGTTGTTCAATACTAAAGATAAAAAATGTTCGACTATTGACCATGTATACTGTGTACATGTTGCCTAGATAATATGCTTTATATACTGTTAGCTGGGGTATTATACTTTTTGGGTAAAGGTTATGGAGATTTTCATGCGGGATAACGATTGATTGTGATATCGGGATCATTAAGCCATACTAATAAATAACAATAAGTTATCAATCTCTATTGACAGATTTAGGTTAACAAGATACAATTTCCTAAACACAAAACCTTTGAACAAGAGAAGTACGAAAAGTTGGGTGTATCCAGAGAGTTGCAGGCGGTGGGATTGCAACAGCATAGATTTTTCTGAATGGGCTTGTGAGGGCAGCTTGAAACTGCGATGCAGGAGTAGACGCTGACGGGAACCCCGTCCGTTATCAGTGGGGTGCATATGATAGTATGCAAAATGAGTGGGCGATTCTATGAATCGTCAATCAGGGTGGTATCGCAGAAGTTTAAAAGCTTTTGTCCCTTTAAGGGGCAGAAGCTTTTTTATTTTACCCTAAAACTCAATGAGATTAAGAAAGGAGTTCTCATCATGGTATTAAGAGGTGATATCAGATGGTCTTTGTACTAAAGCAGAATGTTTCGCAGGAAAAAATTAGCCAATTTGTTCAGAGGATTGAAGCTGAAGGATATTCCACCTTTATAAGCACGGGAACTGAGCATACTGTAGTCTGCCTGATTGGAAACACTGCAAAAATCGATGTTGACTTTATCGTTCAAACAAACGAAATTGTAGAATACGGTAAGCGTGTGACTGAGCCTTATAAAGCTGTTAATCGAACAGTCCATCCAGATGATACTCTTGTTAAAGTAGGAGATATAACCATAGGAGAGGGCTTTTTTCAAGTGATTTCTGGCCCCTGCTCAGTAGAGAGTGAGGAGCAAGTTGTTCAAATCGCCAGATCTGTCAAGGCCAGTGGTGCAACTTTATTGCGAGGAGGTGCATTTAAGCCGCGTACATCACCTTACGCATTCCAAGGACTGCAGGACATGGGGATAAAATTTCTTCTTTCCGCTAAGAAAGAAACTGGGTTGCCAATTGTTACTGAGATTATGAATCAAACCCAATTGCCACTCTTTGAGGAAGTTGATGTAATTCAGATCGGTGCACGCAACATGCAAAATTTTGATCTGCTCAGGGAAGTTGGACGATGCAAAAAACCGATTCTTCTAAAAAGAGGTTTATGTAATACCATTGAAGAGTTTTTAATGAGTGCAGAATATATTATGTCTGAAGGAAACACGCAGATCATATTATGTGAAAGAGGAATTCGTACTTTCGAAACTATGACAAGAAATACGTTGGATCTTTCGGCTGTTCCATTATTAAAACAAAAATCACATCTGCCAGTGATTGTAGATCCAAGCCATGCTGCCGGAATCCGCAGTTTAGTTGCTCCTTTATCCAAGGCTGCCATTGCGGTTGGAGCAGATGGTCTGATGATTGAGACCCATAATAACCCTGCAGAGGCTTTAAGTGATGGTGCTCAATCACTGGATCTGCCGCAGTTCTCAACTCTTATGAATGATTTAAAGCGGAGAGTATCTTTTGAGGGCAAGATCAATAACTAAACCGTTCTAAAAATGCATATAGAGAATAAACCGATGAAGCGGAGATAACGTTATAACGTGCACTTACAGAGAGCGGGGGGAGCTGGAAACCCTGCAGAACGCAGTATAGCAAATGGACCGTTGAGGGCGCAATGAAACGGGTTTACCGGAGTATCCTGCGACGTAACACAGACGTTAACTTGTGGGGAATATGTTGGTATTCTTATGAGAGTGCAGGAATAAAAATTCTGCAAAGCAAGGTGGTACCGCGAGTGAATTAAGCACTCGTCCTTGACAATAATGTCAACGGGCGAGTGTTTTTTTTACTACCCAGAAAGTATAAGCTTTCGTTGCATACTGCAAGAAGGGGCTAATACGTGCGAAGACAGTGTCTTCGTCTGGAAGCATAAGTGCAACAATGGCGACCGCCTTCGCCTTGAAGGCTTGGTATTAGCCAAGTTTTCTAGTAATTCTTCTCGCCGTTGTTGACTATCGCCTGCCACTAGAAGAAAGGAGTGAATCATATGTTAAGACCAAGCTTAGATGAAGCTAGAAAGATTGCCCAAGGGTATACGATACTACCCGTTAGCAGAGAGATTTACGCAGATATTAAAACGCCTATAGCCTTACTGAAAGCAATTGATTCTATCAGCCACCGATATTATCTTCTGGAAAGTGTGGAGGGTGGCGAAGCTTGGGGCAGATACTCGTTTTTAGGGTTTGATCCCGTCACCCAAGTGACATGTAAGGATAATAGAATTGAGATCAATAATGGTACGCTTTTTAAGCTTGAGGGGCAAAATCCAACAGCAGTGGTCAGAGAAATCTTGTCTCAGTATAAAACCCCGCATTTTGATTTTCTCCCTCCCTTCACAGGAGGATTTGTTGGCTATTTTGCTTACGATTTCATCAAATATTTCGAAAAGACACTTCAACCAAAAAGCATAGACATCGATAACTTTAATGATATGGAATTAATGCTTTTCGACAAGGTGATTGCCTATGATCACTTAAAACAAAAGATCATTATCATTATCAATGTAAAAACTGAAGCTTTAGAAGAAGGCTACCGGAAAGCCAGCTTCGAAATCGATAATATCATCAAGTTAATAAAGCAAAACATTTCGGAGGCAGTTAGCAAGCCCGTCTTAAAGTCTGAGATTCAGTCGGACATTTCAAAAAGCAAATATGAAGAAATGGTTAGAAAGGCAAAGGAACATATCTTCAATGGGGATATTTTTCAAGTGGTACTATCGAGGCGTTTTACAGCTAAAATGGAAGGCAGTTTGATGGACACTTACCGGGTTTTAAGGACGACAAATCCTTCGCCGTATATGTTCTTTATAAAGACCAAAGATGTTGAGATCGCAGGGACATCACCTGAAACTCTGGTAAAGTTGCAAAATGGCCGATTAGCAACCTTCCCGCTTGCCGGAACCAGGCCGAGAGGAACTACGGACGCAGAGGATAAGCAGATCGAGCAGGAATTAATGCAGGATGAAAAAGAGCTGAGCGAACATAACATGCTGGTAGACCTGGGAAGAAATGACCTGGGCAGGATCAGTAAATTTGGCAGTGTGAAAGTGAAAGATTATCTTAAAGTTTTACGTTTTTCCCATGTGATGCACATTGCTTCAGAGGTGAACAGTGAGATAAGAGAGGATAAAGATGCCTTGGATGCGATTATGTCAGTATTGCCGGCGGGGACTCTTTCAGGAGCACCTAAGATCCGTGCTTGCGAAATAATCGAAGATTTGGAGAATGCTCGCAGAGGAATCTATGGCGGTGCAGTTGGGTATATCGATTTCTCTGGGAATATGGACACTTGTATCGCCATTAGAATGGCCGTCAAAAAGAATGATAACGTATATGTTCAGGCAGGGGCGGGTATCGTTGCTGACAGTGTTCCTGAAAGTGAATACCTGGAGTGTGAAAATAAGGCGATGGCAGTCATACGTGCCTTGATGCTTTCTCAGGAGGTGATGGACTAATGATTTTACTGATCGACAACTATGACAGCTTCTCATATAATCTTTATCAACTCATTGGGGAAATAAACGAGGATATTAAAGTGATGCGCAATGACGAGTTGAGTGTTTCTGAAATTGAAGCTCTGCAACCTACTCATATTGTTATTTCTCCAGGACCAGGTTTTCCCGCCGATGCTGGAGTTTGTGAGCAGACTATATTAAAGCTCAAAGAATCAACCCCAATCTTGGGGGTCTGTCTTGGACATCAAGCGATCTGTGAGGCCTTTGGGGCAAAAATTGTTCATGCCAAAAAAATGATGCATGGTAAAAAGAGCAGTATCCATATTGCTAACGGCAATGAGATTTTTAAAGGGTTGCCGCCGATCATCGAAGCAGCCAGATATCACTCATTGATTGCTGAAAAACAAGGCATCCCCGATGAACTACTGGTGATTGCCGAGGATCAAAGCGGGGAAATTATGGGTGTGAAACATCGAGATTATGAGGTGTATGGGGTTCAGTTTCATCCAGAATCTATACTCACACCGAAAGGAAAAATGATCATTGCAAACTTTCTAGGGTTAGGAGGTGCAAGTAAATGATCATGAATGCGATTTATAAAATAGTCAATGGACAAGATCTTGATCTCAATACAACGAAGGCCGTTATGGAGCAAATCATGAATGGAGAGGCTACCAATGCCCAAATCGGATCATTTCTGACGGCGATGAGAATGAAAGGAGAAAGCATCGAGGAAATAACGGCTTGCGCTATGGTCATGCGCGAAAAGTGCACGAAACTAAAAACGGGAATGGATGTTCTGGATATTGTTGGGACAGGCGGAGATGAAGCGAATACCTTCAACATTTCCACAATAAGTGCTCTAGTCGTGTCTGCAGCAGGTGTACCCGTAGCCAAGCATGGGAACAGATCTGTCTCGAGCAAATGCGGAAGCGCTGATCTGCTTGAAGCTTTGGGAGTGAAAATCGATATTAACGCGGAAAAAAGCGAACAAATTCTGCGTAAGATCGGTTTGTGCTTCATGTTTGCGCCAACCTACCATGCCTCAATGAAATATGCCGCGCCGGTCAGAAGAGAACTGGCTGTCCGTACGATCTTCAATATTTTAGGTCCACTGGCGAATCCAGCCGGAGCAAACACCCAACTTTTGGGGGTTTACGATGAAAATTTAGTGGAGCCTCTGGCTAGGGTACTATCGAATCTGGGAGTAAGGCGTGCCATGGTGGTACATGGACATGATGGCTTAGACGAGGTTACGTTATGCAGCACGACGACTGTTTGCGAGGTCTTTGAAGGCAAGTTAAATAGTTTCTTTCTTGATCCTGAACAGTTAGGTTTTAAAAAGTGTACACCGGAAGAACTGGTAGGCGGGAATCCTGATGAAAATGCCAGGATTGCTTTAGATATACTGAATGGAGAGAAGGGACCTAAGCGTGATATCGTCTTGCTAAACACTGCGGTCTGTCTATATATGTTCCATAGCCATACAACCCTTCGGGATTGCGTAAGGTTAGCGGGAGAAATCATTGACAGTGGGAAGGCGAAAGCCCAACTGGAAAGATTTATTGCCCTATCGAATGAGGTAGAATTATGATACTGGATCAGATAGCCCTTTATACAACAGGAAGAGTAGATGCATTAAAAAAGGGAAAATCATTCAATAAGATAGAAAAAGAAGCGCTGGCTATCAAAAATGAAAAACCTTTCGCTTTCGAAAAGGCGTTATCAAATAATGAGATGGCTTTTATCTGTGAGGTGAAGAAGGCATCTCCTTCTAAGGGGATAATCAGTGAATCTTTTCCATACCTAAAAATCGCTCAGGAATATGAAAGCGCGGGTGCGAATGCAATCTCCGTACTGACGGAACCGAAATTCTTCCTGGGCAGTGACAGCTACTTGAGCGAAATAAAGGCTCAAGTGAACATCCCTGTTCTGCGGAAGGATTTCATCATTGACAGCTATCAGATTTACGAGTCTAAAATTATTGGCGCGGATGCTGTACTGCTTATCTGCAGTTTGTTGGACACAAACAGACTAAGTGAATATATCCAGATAGCCGACAGTCTGGGACTGTCAGCACTTGTGGAAACACATACTGAAGAGGAAATTAACTCTGCCCTGAAGGCCGGTGCTAGGCTTATTGGTATCAATAATAGGAACTTAAAAACCTTTGAAGTTGACTTAAATACGACTGCCTCGTTAAGACATCTGGTGCCAAAGGAGGTGCTGCTTGTCTCTGAAAGCGGCATCCAGAAAACTGAGGATATTATGAGGCTACGTAAAAGCGATGTCGATGCGGTGCTGATCGGAGAGGCCTTTATGAGAAATGAAGATAAGGCTGCTGTCATGAAAAACCTGCGAGGGAAACGAGGCGAAGACGCATGACCAAAATAAAGCTATGCGGTTTGAGCAGAGAGTGTGATATTGAGGCGGTTAATGAAGCACATCCAGACTATGTGGGCTTTGTCTTTGCCGATAGTAAACGTCGAATTACGCCACAGGATGCTTTCGGGTTAAAAGAACTACTGGATGATAAAATTCAGACTGTCGGGGTTTTTGTGGATGAGACAATGGAACAAATCTTAGATATCTGTTCTATTGGTATTGTTGATTTTATTCAACTCCACGGACAGGAAAATGCAACTTATATCGAAAGGCTCCAGAAGGAAAGCGGAAAGCCCGTCATCAAGGCGGTCAGAGTGCGTTCAAGGGAAGATATCAAAGCAGCCGAGAGGTTGAACTGTAACTATCTCTTGCTAGATGCCTTTTCTGACAAGAGTGCAGGCGGAACAGGGGAAACCTTCGATTGGAAGGTTGTTGACACAGTTCAAAAACCCTTTTTCTTGGCAGGCGGACTAAACAGCAGAAATATATTACAGGCGATGAGTGCGGTCAAGCCGTTTGGCGTAGACATAAGCAGTGGAGTTGAAACCGATGGATTTAAGGATAGGGGTAAAATACTAGAAATAGTGAGATTGATTAGGAGTGTATAAAATAAGCAAAGCACGCCGACATTCCTCGGCGTGCTTATTGGCTGTGGCTAATTTTGCTTTATTTGAAATATCGGTCAAGTAATCCTTTAAAGGCTCTACCGTGACGAGCTTCATCCTTACACATTTCATGAACTGTATCATGAATTGCATCTAAATTGAGTTTCTTTGCTAAAGTAGCCAGGTCCTTTTTCCCTTGAGTCGCACCACATTCAGCGTCCACCCTTAGTTGCAGGTTTTTCTTGGTGTCTGCATCAACGACTTCTCCTAAAAGTTCAGCAAACTTCGCTGCATGTTCTGCTTCTTCCCATGCAAAACGTTTGTAAGCTTCGGCGACTTCAGGATAACCCTCCCGATCCGCTTGACGGCTCATCGCTAGGTACATACCAACTTCTGTACATTCACCTGTGAAATTAGCTCTTAATCCTTCGATGACTTCTGGGTCAACCCCTTGAGCGATTCCTACTTTATGCTCATCAGCCCACTCTAAAACCCCTTCAACTTTCTCTGAAAACTTACCCTTCGGTGCTTTACATTGGGGGCAATTATCGGGAGCCTCATTTCCTTCATGAATGTAACCACAGATAGCGCAAACAAATTTTTTCATTAAAATCCTCTCCTCTTTAGACGTTATTATTTATGGGGCATTAGGCGTTATTTACATTTCTTATTATATTATAATTATTCTAAAAGTCAACATATTTTTAAAAATATTTTTCCAAGCCCTTATTAACCTCACTTGATGATACTTTGAGTGACGGTCTTTCTTACTGCAGATTGGCTGAGAAATATTGTTCGAAAACTGCAATCATAAAGAAGTAGATCCCAGCTATGCTGGGATCTACTTCTTTATGGGATTTCAAACGAGTTTTCTTAGTCACTTGCTCTGCCTCTATCAATGCCGAAGAGTTTCTTAAAGTGTTGCGCTATCTAAAAGGGAATGCGATGAAATTGCAGGTAGAAACGAGTGGCAGGAATAGCTATATTCTGAAAAAGATTCTCGAGGAAGGGCTGGCGGATGAGGTCATCATGAATGTTGTGGGACCAGCGACACTTTATAGCCAGATCTTAGGGAAGGCAGTGGACGTAGAGGATATCCAAAAGAGTATGGCCTTGGTAGCTCAGTTTCCAAGTTATCAATATCAGACGACAGTTACTCCAGTTATTCGTCAAGGAGGGGAGGCGCCCGTGATCAGCTACCTTACAACCGCTGAAATTGCTGAAACTGCTCAGTTCATTGAAGAGGGAACAGGAAGTAAGAAAAATCCTTATCTAATTCGGTTGTTTAAGCCGGCAGAGTCGAAAAACGAACTTTTAAAGTCAATTGAACCACTCGTTTCGCTCTTTCCATACAGGACGGCTGCAAGAGCCTACCAAGTTTTTACCGATTTGGAAAGAACTTAATAATAAATCCAAAGACCTGTAGGTACTTGCAGGGAGGGATAACTAAATCTAGAAATCAGAAAGCCGGATAATCCGGCTTTTTGATTGTCAGTTAATAGTGTTATACAATATAATGGGAACTTTCCTATTAGCTCATGCATCTCAAACTTTCTTAATCTCGCTAATATTTATATCCGCTCCACAGTTTGGACAAAGGTAATGATAGCCAGGGATACTCATCTCGATCGACTCGATATCATTGTCGCTAAAGTCATTAATCTTGTCTATACCGAATTCCTTTAGCGTTACCGAGTCCCACTCAATCCCACTATGGACAGTATTACAGTAGGGACATTTATAATTCATGACTAACACTCACTTTCTTACATTCAATCCTATTCTAAGTCGTCTCTTAATCAATATTTACGGCTAGCTTTCTCATTATACTGCGAGCTTGTCGGTACTTCTCGTAGACTTCATTTGAAGGCAGTTCATCTCCATAAATCCGCCAACCTTGAGTTCTTTTATAGGGAAGGGGCAGAAGTCCCATGAAACCCAAGACATCCTTCAAGGGATATCCTAAAAAAACTCCGACCTCATGAGGAAATTTAAGCGATATTATCCTGTGCTTGAGAAGACTCAGATAGGCGTCCAGCGAGTATTGCTTAGGATAGTTCATAGTCATTAAAAATTCTTGAACAGGTTTTTGTCGCAATACGAAGTCTAACTTCTCCCTTTGATAAAAAATCACTTGCAGCCGCCCGTTCAATTCTCGGATTTTCTTGATCTGCAGAGCTTTTTGTTGAGTAAATAATTTTACAAATTCGATCCATTCCACTTCATTCGCTAAGGACACATTTAAGAGCACAGATGGTTTTATGCCCAAGACCAGAGGGGCAAGACTCTCAACTAGAAAGAGACTTTTCTCATGATAGGTTTTATCTTTCGCCCAAGTTATGAGTTTCCCCAAATGCTTAGTATTAAGCGGATCGAACTGTTCTTGCACGATTAACTCCTTATATAAATTTAGTCGTTATACTCTATATACTCTACGGTCAAATATTATTTTATTCTCTAAATTAGATTTAACATTTTATACAGGAACTTTTGATTGTTCATTAGTTACAAATCTTTAACAGGGTACTTGTAATCTATCACGACATACATAAAAATTTATTAAAATTTTCAGCAATTGAAGGTATATCCATTGACAAACACGAAGTTTAAATTTAGCAAAATAATCTTCCTCGGATTATTTCTTATTAAGATGTATGATAATAAGATTAAGAGAAGCTTTGTTAAGTTCGCTAGATGACTACTGACACAATATATTATTTCGAGTTATTTGATTCAAACAATAATGAACTTTAAAGGGGCGCTATTCATGGAACGTATCTTAATCAAGACCCATCAATTGACTAAACGGTATGGTCCCGTTTCGGTGGTCAAAGGTCTTAACCTAGAGGTTAAGGGCGGAGAAATATTCGGATTTCTGGGACCGAACGGTGCGGGTAAAACTACCACTATTAAAATGTTAACCGGCCTGCTCGATCCCAGTGAAGGAGAGGCTTTTATTTGCGACTATGATATTAGCAAACAGCCTACTAAAGCCAAGGCGCTGATGGCCTATGTGCCTGATCAGCCTAAATTATACGGTAAGCTGTCAGCACGGGAATTTTTATATCTTATTTCTGCTCTTTATCGGGTTCCTAAAGATGTCATGAAGGAAAGGGCGGAACAACTTCTGGGCATGTTTGGACTTAGAGACCGAGCTGATGAATTATTAGAAGGATATTCTCACGGTATGCGTCAAAAGGTAGTGTTAGCATCAGCACTCATCCATCAGCCGAAAGTAATCCTTCTCGATGAGCCTACTGTCGGCCTAGACCCCGCAAGTGCCCGCTTGTTAAAGGATGTCTTACAGGAGTTGGCGCGGCAGGGGGCAGCAGTTTTTGTTTCTACGCATATTCTTGAAATTGCTGAAAGAATGTGTCATCGTGTGGCAATTCTTAAGGATGGTCAGCTGATTGCTCAGGGGAGTCCCGAAGAACTTCGCCAAAAGGTTGGACATGGCGGGGAAAGCTTGGAAGATATCTTCTTGGAGTTAACTGGAGGTAATGAAAATGCTGATCTAATTAAAAGTCTGGAGGAGGGATAAATCATGAAAATAATATTACCTCCTCCTTTAAGCGATCCGCCACAAAGTCATTCTTTTGTACAAGACTTTATGCTGCTGCTTAAAAACCAAATGCGCGTGAGCTGGAATAAGATGCGTCATAGGCCAGTGGGCACACTGATTGGGATGGTTGTCCTTTTGCTTGGATTGCTCGCCATCCTAGGTTCTTTGGGTTATTTTGCTTATGGAGCCTTAAAGACAATGCCCCCTCAAACTGCCAAAGGGTTTCTATCATTGTTATTTATGGTTGGATTAGTCAGCCAAATTTTCTTTGGAATTACTGCCGCATTTGCTGCTCTTTATATGTCCGATGATTTAGAACTTCTATTCATGGCACCAGTCCCCATCAAGGTCGTTTTCGCAGTAAAGTCCCTGGCAGTTATCGGAAGTAACTTATTAACAGCAATATTGTTTGCTTTCTTACCGGGAGTCTTTTATGGCTTACTCTTTCAAGCGGGGGCCTCATTTTACATCCTGGTTTTCTTGGTAGGTATTGGGTTGTGGGCAATGGGTACAGCAATAGCTGAACTAATTAATCTAATAATCATGCGCATTGTACCCCCGCATCGAAGTAAAGAGGCCGTAGGCTTTATTGGAGCTTTGGCAGGGATTTTAATTGCGCTTGTATTTCAAATTCCTAATCTGTTGTTCAACAACCAGAGTGAGATCAACATAGGTGCTTGGATAGCCGGGCAGGAGCAAATGCTTGGCGCAATGGACTTTTTCCCTTGGGGCTGGGGTTCGCTTGCTTTAGTTGCAGGGATTTCGGGAAACTTCCTTGTCGGACTGGGATGGAGCTTGTTGATACTCTTAGCGGGTGCATTTCTTTTTATGATGGCATTTAATCTTGTCGAGCGGGGATTTCGCCGAGGATTCATTTCGCTTAGCCAAGGAGAAGGCGGCAGGCGTCGTAAAAAACGAATTGTCCCAGCGAGTGGGGAAGAGCATCACCAGCAGGAGTTGACTTCCTATTTAGTGTTAAAAGAAGAAGTTAGCGGTACTGCCTCTCCCTGGTTGGGAATGTGGGCGGTAGCCAAGAAAGATTTGCTTTCCATGAAACGTGACACTCGGGAATGGTTCGGTTATTTGGTTCCCTTAATCATCATGCTTTTCTTTGTCGCCCAATTTCTATTTTCCAAAGCAGAATCCAGCAGAGCTTCCTTAATAACGGTTTTGATTATGTACACTATTATGTTCAGCGGTAATTTGGCTTTACAATCTTTTGGCAGGGAGGGTGAATCCGACTGGCTTCTAAATAGTGTTCCACTTGCCGGATGGCCGGTGGTATGGGGGAAATTAGTGGCTGCTATTCTACCAACGTTGTTGTTAATGGAAGCCTTGTTAGTCGGCACTGCTTTAGCAATAGGTGTCTCCACAACACTAACTTTGGCACTGGCATTTGGAGCTGTGTTCCTTTCCCTGGGGTCAAGCGCCATCGGGCTCTTTTATTCCATTAATAACTGCCGCTATAATCCAGACTCTCCACAACAGCGTATTTCCCCTGGGGCGACCTTGTTTATGTATCTGATTAACTTATTCTTTACACTCTTATTGGCATTAGGTTTAACGTATATTTTTCTGCCTGATGAGCTAGTCGCGATTCTTCGGGATCTGCCGCCCGTAACCTTTGAAGGCGGTTTTTTGTCAGGCATAATTTATGCGTTATATCTCTTGAGCAGGCCGTTACTTTGGTCGACAACTTTGCGAATTTTACTGGGAATAGTCGTAACTGGTGGAGTATGGGCGTTGATGTTTTTTGGATTCATGGCTGCTACAGTTCGCCAGAGCAGGAAAGGCTTTCGGGTTGAACTCGTCACAGGCGGAAAGAAAAAGCGAAGTAAAAAACGTTTGTCTCAAGAAAAGCCTTGATAATTTAAGGAGGGGTCAATGTTGGACATAGCAGCCATGTCAATAGTGCTTAGTCATAACAAGGTTCAGGAACAGGCGGGTCTGGCCGTCATGAAAATGGCAATGGATGTTGCTGCGAATCAAAGTGAATCAATAATGGCTCTGGAAGGTATGAATGCTAGGGCCATGGAGACGTCTGTTCAGCCTTTCTTAGGAGCTATTCTAGATATTCAAGCCTAAAAGGACAAGAGAAGGGAACAAAGAGACAGGTGCCTGTTTTCAGATTGAAACAGCCTGTCTCTTTGTTAATTCCAAATTAAGAACATAAAAAAAACAAATTTGATAATACTAAACTTTGGGAATAAATTTGAGGGGGTTAATGATGAATAACAACACTGAAGGACAACAAGCTCAGCAAAGTGCACAACAGTTCGAACAACAAGCTCAACAGGCTCAACAGGGTGAACAAAAAGCCGAAAACTTCAATTCCCAAAATTCCGATCAAAGTACACAGCAAGGCCAATCCCAACAATTTCAAAATATGCAGCAAGGTCAAGCTCAACAGTTGCAGTCTGCACAACAGCAAAATCAAAATATGACGCAAGAAGAGATGAATCAGAGACAACAAGCTTTTCAGCAAAGTCAAAATCAACAAGGTCAGAGTTTTAAATGATTTTTAGTGTTAAAAGTCCGCCTAGTGCGGACTTTTTTATTAGTCGAACTCCCATGTCGCTGGTGGGGGACCACTGATGAATGGCTGATGAATGGAACCATTAAGTCCATCTATTTTACCCCTTGATATTCTGATTACAATGTAATACAATACCAAGAATGTCTTTACGAATTAATACTAAAAGAAGCAACTTGTGTTATCTTATAATTAAGATAGAAAACTGATTGATGGGGTAGAAGAGTTTGAAATCAATTATGCTTGGAATATTAGCATCGTTCTTTTTTGCAGTGACATTTGTCTTAAACCGTTCTATGGATTTGTCCGGCGGAAGTTGGATCTGGAGTGCAGTTCTAAGATATGCCTTTATGCTACCGCCCCTGCTTGTCCTTGTTTTGGCAAGGAGAAATCTAAAACCTCTCTTAATAGATATGCGCCAAAGACCTTTGATTTGGCTTGTATGGAGTACGATTGGCTTCGGGATTTTTTATGCACCTCTTTGCTTGGCGGCTGATTATGGACCGGCCTGGTTAGTGGCAAGCATGTGGCAGATTACGATCGTAGCTGGTTCTTTACTTGTTCCATTTTTTTATACTGCAATTCAAACAGAAACGGGGTTAAAGAAAGTCCGCTCATCTATACCTGTGAAAGGCCTTGCCATTTCATTGATCATTCTATTGGGTATTGGTCTGATGCAACTGCAACAGGCTCAGGTTCTTACGGCTAAAGAGATAATATTTGGAATTTTGCCCGTTTTAGTTGCGGCATTTGCTTATCCCTTAGGTAATCGTAAGATGATGGACGAGTGTGCAGGACGATTCGACACCTATCAAAGAGTCCTTGGAATGACGCTTGCGAGTCTGCCTTTTTGGCTCGTATTATCGGTAATAGGGGTAGTGAAAGTCGGACTTCCGAGCGGTAATCAGACGGTGCAATCGGTTATTGTCGCACTTTCGTCTGGTGTCATCGCAACGATTCTTTTCTTTTCGGCAACTGATATGACCAAGGGAAATGTCCACAAGCTTGCTGCAGTGGAAGCAACACAGTCAGGGGAAGTAATCTTTGCCCTTTTAGGTGAATTACTAATTCTTCATGGACCGTTTCCGACAATGTGGTCGATCGCAGGAATGCTTCTTATCGTTCTGGGCATGATCTTACATAGTTTCCTCGGTCAAGGGGAGAAAAGCTGATTGCCCTTTACGAAAGTTTACAGCAGTGGAGAAAAGGACTCATCGAAGCTACTAATAAATACTTTAAGGGGAGCGTATTACAATGCCTGAGAGGCGCGATATTCCTTTGAATGTATTAGCTTGTCAACGTCATATTTCTATTACGATAATATGCAAGTACAAGTCCGAAGGAAGAAGCAGAGATAAAATGAGATATGCCAGCAAATAAAGCACGGTTTTCTAAATGGGGTAACTTAAATCCAATCGCTGCTCCATATAAGAAAAACCATATAAATATGCTGAAAATCCACCCTTTAAATATGAGGTGATTATTGTCTCGTATTAGAATATAAAAGAGAATGCCAATAAATCCGGAAAAGAAGATTTGCGCTGATTGAGCAAAAATCCCTTCGCCAGTCCCTGACGCTAATTTACCAAGTAAAATAATAGAAGCCCAATCAAATAATCTTTCGTTATGGAAGCCACTATAATATATAAGCCAATCAATAATATTCATCACAATTGCACCAAATACTCCTCCGATAAAACCTTGTACAACTCTATCTCTCAAAATGGCATACCTCCTTAACGTGAGATATTATAGCCTGTATTAGAATTAATATTCAATGGAAAGTAAATTGTTAAATAACGGCTATACTCAGCACTCGGTTGAGGGGTTAATTCCTACTCTTTGCTAAATAAGAGCCCATAATAAAGGAATAAGGGAATAATCCGTTAATCTTCGGTAAAAGTAAAGGTAACTGAAGTTAATTATAATTATCTTATTTGCTTCATCAAGGATATTGGCCCTCGAAACTACTCTCAATATTAAGTTATTTATATTTTTAGTATAAACTATAGAATGGGGAGCGATTTCATGTCACTAGGTAACGCTAAAAGAACTGCTAATAAAGAAAAACGAAGAGAACTAAGGGAACAATTATCCCCAGAGAAAGAGGTTTCTAAAGACCGAAAACTATAATGGTCTAGGAAAACTCGACAAGATTTCTTGAAAAGATAATGAACCTGATATAATAAAACCACTAAAGAAAGC
>NZ_JAMHFY010000001.1 GCF_023897015.1 Desulfosporosinus nitroreducens
TGCGGGTATTATTTTCATTAATTATACCATAAATACACAGTTTAATGTGTGTTTATACTCAAATTTGAGGAAGAACCGTGATAGCACCACTAATACGCTCATTATTGGGCCATTGTCTCGCTCAGAATGAGCCACCCTGTCGCTGGTTGAACCACTAACTGTGGGAGTCGAGCAGACAGGGGGCTCAAGGATTAATTTAAAGTTATTCTTGAATCCCCTTGCGTTTACGCATGGAGTCCTCTCCATCAACGAAGATAGTGTATGAATCATGCACTATTCGATCGAGAATTGCGTCAGCCAAGGTGCCTTCACCGATCTTTCCGTGCCAGCCTGCTGGCGCGAATTGTGAACAAAAAATAGTCGAGGTCTTTTGATGTCTGGCTTCAATGATCTCTAGGAGGTCACGAGCTTCGTTGTTATTTAAAGGTATTAGGAGCCATTCATCAAGGATTAATAAGCTTACTCGTTTGTACTGTTTCATGACCTTCTGGAAGATACCTTCCCCTCGTGCGACTGCAAATTCATTGAGTAGATCTGGTAGGCGGATGTATTTGACAGTGTAAAAGTTGCGACAAGCTGCAATTCCAAAGGCGCAGCTCATGTAAGTCTTGCCAGCCCCAGATGCACCAAGAACAATAAGATTGTGTTTTTCTTGAACATAATTGCAGGTTGATAGACGAGTAATCTGAGCTCTATCGAGCTTTCTGTCAGCATGGTATTCTATATCCTCGATGCAAGCATCGCTAAAATAGAGTTCTGATTTTCGAATAAGGCGGGCTAATTTATTGTTCTTTCTTCTAGCCCATTCCGTATCTACCATAAGGCCAAAACGTTCTTCAAAGGACAGGTCCTTGAAGGATGGATCATCTAACTGGTTGCGATAGGAGTCAGCCATAGAAGGTAGTCTAAGCTCATTCAGTTTTGTTATTGTCGTTTCGTTCACCATTATGAGTTCCTCCCATAATAGTCTGCACCCCTTGTGAATCCGAAGTTTGCAGACGTATTATTAGGAACAGTTTCTTCTCTGACCACTTTATCATGACCCGTTTTTAGAATCGTCTGGATGCTTTTGTAGCTAGGATTTGGCGTATAGGATAACGCTTTTTCACAGGCAACTTCAAGACGGTTCACGGCGTATTTGTCAGCCAGCTTGAGTAGAGCCATACATGATCGGTAACCTTGTTGTTCTACTTTGTGCGATGAAAGAATTGCTTGGACAGCTATGGCGGTATTAGGACCAACACTTTTTGCCCAGGAGATAAACCGTTCTGAGTTCCAAGCAGCATACTGCTTATGGTCTTCAGGCATATGTTCAACCACCGTGCTGTACTGGCCTTCACGGCCATGTAGCTTTGGATGTGAACAGACTCGATGGTTATTGTAGAAGACTTCGATAACATTCCTAGTGATACGAACATCAACTTTATGTTTGATATATTCGTATGGACAGCTATAGAACATTTTTTCTACGGCTATGTGATAGTTAAACTGAACAGTTGCGATCTTCCAAGTAGCGAGCTCGTATGGAGCCTGGGGCAGTGGTAGTAGGGCAAGTTGTTCTTCTTCCAGAAAGACACTGAGCCGGCTTCCCGGTTTCTTTTGGAACGGTTTACTGTTGAAATCCTTCAGTTTAGGCTTTATCGCCTCGTTAAGCTCTCTTAGTGAGAAAAACTTTTGACGGCGTAACGCTGCGATAATCCAAGTTGATATGATTCCTACCGTGCCCTCAACCGTAGCTTTATCTTTTGGTTTTTTAACACGAGCAGGAATAACAGCTGTTCCATAGTGTTCGGCCATGTCGTGGTAGGTCTTATTGATGATCGGTGTATACCATAACGTTTTCTCTACACCTGTCTTAAGATTATCCGGAACCAGAATTCTGGTAACGCCTCCAAAGAACTGATAGGCATTAACATGTGCAGCTATCCAGTTTTCCTGGTTCTGTGATAAAAAGGCTTCAACATAGGCATATTGGCTAGAAGATAACGCTGCTACAAAAACATAGGCATTAATAGCTTCGCCTGTGTCACGATCGATAATGGTAGCTGTCTTGCCAGCCCAGTCGACTTCTAGTAGCTCTCCAGGCTTGCGGTTGATGTGCATGGTAGCTTTTGAAACGTTAGCATACTCACGATAGTATTTGCAGAACTGTGTGTACATGAAAGGCACTTCATGACTAAGTCGACATGTTTCACAGTAATCATTCCAAACAAGGCTTAAAGTAACACCATTTTTCGCCATTTCTTTATGGATGTAGTCATAGTCAGGCAGCCTTCTAGAACTTGAAACTTGACGCTCTGGGAAAAGACCTTCTATTAAATCTCCGTCTGACATGCCTTTTGGTAGCGGCCACGAAATCCCTTGTTCCTCTGCTCGTTTTATGGTGTTTGACACTGTGTTTCGTGAGCACTCGCAACTTGCTGAGATGCTACGCTGACTGATCCCTTGGCTATTTAGCCGAAGAATTTCGCGGTAATTGGTCATTGATATGACCCTCCTTGGATTTATTTACACCACCAAGTAGTGCATTAATCCAATCTACCACTAATATGGAACGAGTGGTCCACCTAGCGTGAAGGTGGTTTAGTTTTAGCGTGAAGCCGGCTCAACTTGTGCGTATCGGTGGCTCTCGCGGAGCATATTATTCATCCTGACAGCCCGGGTACAGGAATTAGAGTTAGGGAAAATAAACGTAAAAAAAGCAGAAGCCCGGTGCCACCACACACACCGGGTTTCTGCTCATCTCAAAAAATATTTTCCTCACGCCCACACTACACTATATGTCCCTGTCCATAAAAGTGTGACGCGCCGGTTAATTGCCGGCGTCATTTTTATGCTCTAAACGTCCTCTATGTTGTAGTTAAGTAAATTACAAAGTCGATCAATTACAGATAAAGCCACAGCCCGCTTCGAGCTGGCTTTTGCAAAGTAGGCCTTAATATATACTTGATCTTTGGCAAATAAAAAAGCCCCCATCAAAGTGATAGGGAAGCATGTAACCTTATTGGACGATCTGGCATAGTATGTATTGCTGGCATGGCCATGGTAACGCCTCCTTTCGATATAGGGGGAGAGCTTTGTCAACTCTCCCCTGTTTACATCTTCCACAATAGCCACTTACACGTATTCAGTTCATATTTAAGCTCGAAGAGCCGCAACTCCCCGTTAATTTCAGACTGACAGCGGAAAATGAGCATGCGATTGCCGGCAAGTTTTTCTTCACTCACGGTGACTACTTTATCAATTTTTAGTTCTTTACCATCGAGCTTGAACTTAAGGGGTGGGGTTTACCGTTCTCAAACCAAGCCAAGGCTTCGATGGGGGCTGCTAGGATTTTCATTGAACCACCCCGACTTTATAATTGCTAATGAGTAACTCCCCGGCCTTACTACTTTTGTCAGTTCTGCAGACTGAATATCTTACTTCAACCGGGTTAATGTTAAATCCGGTATATAGCTCCCGGATCTCCGGATGGTCATTAATACTCAGCAAAAACTTTCCTTGAATTTTTGAAAGGCATTCCTTCAGCCTCACATGATCTTCCTTAGAAAATGGCTTACTCCCTTGGCTTGTATAATCCGTTAAACCATAATAAGGCGGATCACAATAGAAAAACGTTGAGCTTCGATCATAACTGGATATTATCTTTTCGACATCCCTATTTTCAATAATTGTATTTACTAGCCTATCCCTTACGGATATTATGTTATCCCTTACTCGCTCAAGAACCATTGGAGGCTTCTTTAAAGGGGTAATCATAAAATCCTTCATCAAGGCCCCAAAGCTAAAGTGTAATAGGTAATAGAATCTTACTGCCCTATTTACATCGGATGTGCCAGCGATACTTAATGCCTTGTATTTCTGAAATATCTCTCTTGAAATAAGTAAATAATTGAATGCCTGGATGAATTGTTCGGGCTTTTCTTTTACGACTAGAAAGAAGTTGACCAGTTCTGAGTTTATGTCGTTGTAGACCTCTACTTCAGAGGGCGGTTTTTCAAAGAGGACCCAGCCGGCGCCGCCGAAGGGCTCGCAATAGCATATGTGTTCGGGTATTATTTTTACGATGGTCTTTCTTAGTCTGTATTTTCCGCCCATCCATTTGATTGGACTATTCAATTTACTCCCTCCCACAACAAGAACATATGTTCTATTATACAGGATATTAGAAAAAAAGAAAAGCCTCCTGAAAGGGGGCAGCTTCCATATCTAAGATACACATGTTTTCACAAAGCGCTGTCCAAAATCTGTTAAGGTTATAACCTTTTTAACAAGTGATACCTCAACATCTTTCGAATTGTATATTGAATCTTCTTTGCATAAATTGTTATAATCCCAAAAACGCTGGTCTAGATAGTCTTCGTAAAAAGAGTCTAAGTAGAGTAGGTTTTCCTCTATAGTAACAATGTTTAATCTTACTAGGTTTTGGAGTGAAAGCGAAAAATTTTGCAGACTCATTTTGTTAAAATAATTCTTAGCAAACACAAAATTCTTAGTAATATATCCAACTATTTCACCAGTAGATTTAGAACGATAAACAATATCACAAACTGGACGGTAGCATACACTATATAAACATTTAATTTCTTCATCATCATCGTTATCCTCAACCTCAAAAAGGTAGTTACTATTTAATATAGTAACATCGTTAAAGTCTAATTGTTTTATAACTTCGACAAAGGCAGGATGTACTTCAGGTAAAATATCTTTATTCATAGATGCAGCTATAAGATGTGCAAATAACTCACGAAGATGTTTCTCTTCATAATAAAATTTAGCAACACTGTCTAGCGCAGGGCCAACTATATTTAATGGGGGATTAACAACATTATTTTCCGGGATTTTTTTTAACCGATTTTCTACTTCATCGAAAAACAGATTTACTTTAATGTCTCGATATTTACGGGCCATGATTATGGGGGTAAATACTAAATTTATAACGTCCACAAGTCTATCACCAGCTTCTTTAGCAACAGGTGTTAATGCAGCATCTAAAAATTTGGGGACTATTAGATCGCCTAAATTCTCCAACTTATTCAACTCCCTTTATCAAGTAATACTAATAATCTTACAACTTTCTCGCGAAGTAAGAGGAAAGCTGTTATCACAATAAAACAAACCTTCCGTTTCCGATTAGAGTCATGAGTCAGTTAAAACTTCGTTGGAGGGCATTGTGAATTTCATGCCTTATTCACCGACACTTTCAAACCACTATTATAGTCAAGCTTCTATTGAAGTAGGAAACAATTTAATATCCTCAGGCAAATTTAAATTGTTGCTGAAGAAGATAAATTCTTTTGCCTTCTTGCTATTTTGAACAGTGTATGTGACATCAAGATAACTAAATCGATAATTACTATACAAATCAGTAACTAGTGAACATACGTCATATGTTACAATCCATTTTCGTCCACATCTAGATATTCTTTCTGATAAAGCTCTATGATCTTCTTCATTAAAAGAATTCTGATATAACTGAGCCCCTTTTCTTACATAGGGAGGATCAAAATTTATAAAAGCCTTATAAAAGCGATTTAAATATTCTGGCTGTAATAATTCTTTTGCATCTAAGTTGTACAAGACTATATTCTTTCTATATTTGGATATATCTTGGATTTTTTGTATTAGATTGGGCTTGTTGAAACGTGCACAAATACTATAAATACCTTCTTGTTTTAATCCCCCAATCATCCCGCCCTTAATTACGCCTGCTATATTAGTTCGATTTAAATAAAATGTAGAAAACCCTAATTCTAAAGTATTAGCAACATTATGCTGGAGATATATTCCTCTTTGCCGTTGCCATTCATCTGGTGTGATATCAGTCTCTATAATTAGATTGCAGAGGTCTTCTGTATAATTTAAGACGCTATACCAAAAAGCATATATTGCCGGATCATAATCATTAATGACAATCCTTTTAACATCGCCATTTATTAGTAATTTTATGGCCAAACCAGCCCCACCTGCGAAAGGCTCGATATAAGTTTGTCCCAATAAATTGTTACATTCTAAAATCTGTTTTACATAAGAATAGAATTTTGTTTTCCCACCTGGATACCTTAACGGGGATAAAGTAGTAGGCATAAAGTCGCCTCCTAAACTAAAGCTATAAATATATATATTTAGGAAGTTAGAGATTTATAAGTAGTATCTTATGGCAGATCCCATTCCTTTGAGTTAATTCCATGAAACACAGCCACTTTCTTAAACATAACATATAAATCCTTATAGAATTTATTTAATTGATCCTCATTCTCTGTATTATTAACCCAATGCCTAAACAATATCTCAAAGAAGCGCTTATGTCTATTAAATACTTTCTTGCTTATTTCTCTTTGCACCCCATGAGTAGACTCCTTTTTATCATTGAGTTCTTTAAGTTTTTCGGAGATACTATCAATATCTGGGCGAATATTTTCTCTATAATAAATCTTTCCGTAGCCAAGATTTATTATAATTCCTTCCGTCCAGAATTGATCATCATTATCAAATAATTGTATTGAATAATCCATTATAAGCTTCTCAGGAGAATTTGCACCAGGCAAAGTTATTACATATTTGTTATAATCTTGTTTGCTTTTTTGATCTCCGTCTAATATACAAATTGATTGCATTGTTGATTTTAATAAATATATATCATCAAATATGTTTAAAAGATTATTTGCACTGATATTAGCATCTATTAAATGAAAAAATTGTTTTACCTTAGAAAATGCACTTAAATACTTTTCTGTATAGTAATCAAAAAGAATATTTAAAAACAGTCGTGCCTCTTTATCTTCTGTAAAAACTGGAATAACTTTATTCGTGTAAATGTCATCCCTAGTAATATTATGTAAATGCATTTTAATTTTATATATATCTGGAGCCTCCATTTTAAGAACTGTTGATATATTATCAATTAGATAAATAACATTATATTTCTTACTCAGGGCGTGTTCTAATAGAGATAAACTATGGCTTGTGAAAATTATCTGTATCTTAAATGCTTTAGAATATTCATTATATAACTCTAAAAGCTTGATTTGTAGAGATGGATGTAATGTGGCATCCATCTCATCAATTAATAAGATACTCTCTACCGTATTGCTACTAGTGATACAATTAAAATAATATTTAAGAGATACAATAGCTGTTATTAATATGAACAAATTATCTTCCCCAGCTGAAATAGTGTTAGAATCTATTCCGTTTTGATCACTGGAAAAATCCGCCCTTATTTTAATATCACCCATTTTTTGAGGGGCAGTGGATGAAACTGATAACCCCGTAAACTTTCTGTAAACATCTGCAATTTCTTGTTGATAAATTAAAGGTAGCGTCTTCTTTACGCCTTCGATTGCATCATCGTTCTGGAATTCACCAAACGGAAGTAACCTCGATAGTCCCAAATAGATTACAGGGCAATAAGGCAAGGAATCTTTTGTCCCTTTTGGATAAAAAGGCTTGATAGAATATCGATTATGCATTTTTGAATTATGTCTTCTAAAGCCCAAAGATGTTTTATCAAAATAATCTATAGTAAATAATGACCCTTTTTGTTCAAATGCAGGGTCGTTGTATCGCTTATCGCCACGTGTTAAACTTTCAACCTTAGGGTTAATAATACTGTTCACCTTTTTAATTATTTCTAAGCAAGAATCATCAATTAGCCAAGGGCATTTTTTATTAACTGCTTGAAACGAGTTGCTCACAATATGTAATATTGACGTTTTACATGTTCCGTTAGTTCCAGAAATAACATTAATCCCCTTCGAAAACTCAAATTCGAGATTCTTTATTTTGCGATATTGTATAACAGATATTTTTTTAATCAACTTTTGGAATCTCCTTTATTAAACGTTTAGAGAGTTCTTACAAATTGCAGTTATAGACATTATCTCACAATCTAATTAATATCTTTGTCGAAACATGTCCATAAATGCAAAAGCCCCCACCTTATTGTGAGGGCTCGCAACCTATTTCATTTTACGTAGATTCCGGAAACAATTAATTGTGGCTCAGATGTTTTGGATTGTTGATCCTATGTTGTTCTGCTTCATTACAAAGACGGCTGCCTCGGCAGAGTTCCTAATTATCTGTTCCAATTCTGGCGTAACCTCGTGCCCAGTTAACTTAATCACATCCACAGCATATTGAGTAGCCTGTTCCTTGCGCAGATCCGGCGGTAATTGCCCACTATTATAGAGTTGTTGCGCCGAATGTACACCAGTCTGAGTAATCTTCAGGACCGTATCAATAATGTTATCTACCGGATCCGGGATGAGGGGGTCTAATACCGTGTGTATGGATTCAGCAGTATCCACAATAGCATCAGCAACCTGAAGCCGCTTACCTGGATCCTTGCCCTGTTTAACCAACGCCTGAACTCCATACATGGTCCCAAAGAAACATACCAAAGATAGTACACCTATCAATATTGTTACTGTTTGAACTGACATGTCATTTCCTCCTTTAAATTCAAAATTGGCAAGCGCTTGCGATTATTACGCGCCCGTTGCACTTACTGCGGCCGAAGTATCTCCCCACGTCTTTCCGGATAGAATCATTTCGTTTGGATGTCCGACGGATCCGCCGCCAACGATGGTCAAATGCTCTGCCTTGAAAACGTCTGCCGGGGGAGTCTTATCATCAAACCTCAGAAACACCGCGCAGTTCCCAAGCTTAATTGATTCTTTTCGAGCTGGTACCAGGTAATCCTCAATGCCATGAGCTAAGACCGCTTCTTTCATCTCATAGACCTCCTTTTTTATAACATTCGCACTGACACTAACTCCGAAATGATCCCCAATCCCCTGGGCAATCGCCAGAGCTGCCTGGTCCATCTTGTCCAAGATCGTGGATTCCTCAGAATTAATAAAACCGTACTCAATGAGCACGGCCGGCATTTCGGTCCACTTTAATACATACCAATTTGCATATTTGATCCCACGGTCCACCATTCCCAGCAGAGCCATTCTAGCCCGGATTGCCTTGGCCATCTTCTCTCCTTCGCCGCCGGCCGCTAGAGCATAGATCTCGTTCCCGTAAGCTTTGACCGTAGCCGAATTATTGTGGAAGGAATAGAATGCATCACCCCCCAAGGTATTGGCCACTTTTACCCGATTCCTTAAGTCTAGGTCATCGTTATATGGCGCTGGGGCGCAGAAGTCCTTGTCTGTAGTCCTAGTGAACTTTACTCTGAAGCGGCCAGTTGCTTCGAGGATCACTGCCGTTTTCTTGGCCAACACTAAGACATTGTCCTTCTCCTTGGTCGTTGGGCCAACTGCTCCCGGATCCGTTCCGCCATGGCCGGGGTCGAAAATCAGGTCATATATTTTTGACTCGCCCACGTTACTCACCTCACTTTCCAAATATACTAGCCAAAAACTCAGGGTTAACGTTCTGCCCAATGGCCGCAAGCGTTATGATGAGCGCTAGGGTCATGGATCCTTTGATAATCCATTGGCCACCTGGTGAGTTCCAGAACCCGTTGGCCTCCTCGATATCTTCACGGGCTGTTTCCAGAGTAGCGACTCGCTTTTCCATTGTTTCAAGAGCCTTTGTCGTTGTCTCCAATAATTGAGTGAGTTGGCTAATGATAATTTTTAAATCAGTTATAGTCTCACTGTGCGCGTTTAATCTGCGCTCTGCAACCTCCAATTGTTTGTCTAAGCCTTTATGGGTTCTTTCACATGATTGTTCCGTCACTGAGTTTTCCACCGTCATAGCCTCACCTCACCTTTTTAGGCAATAAAAATAACGCCCTCTTTAGCGTCAATTCCTAACGTTATGCTGTATAAGTATCTCCCGTGATCTCTTGATACTGCTCGGACGTAATCTTACCAAAATTAACATACTTGCCGACCTGTGCCTTAGTAGCCCAACTTTTCTCGTAATACATTTTGATGCGTTCGAAATCCGTCATCTTACAGTCCTCCTTGCAATAATCGTAAGTCGAGGTCAACAATCTGTGAACCTAGCAATTGATTTTCCGACTGAAGTTCAAGAATTTGAAGATCTTTTTCGACGAGTTGCCGACCAAGAATTTCGGTCTCGGTCGGTTTTGGTGCGGGGTCGGAAGGTCTCTGTGTAGTTTGCTTTGCTGGTACACCATCAACTATTTTGTATAACAAAGGGTTTTCAAAAATGTCTAAGAACTCTTTATCATCAAGATAAACTCCTCCCGTAGCCGTAATTTCTAGGATTTCCTTATCAGCGACCGCTATGCTGATTACCCAACCTTCTGTATCCGTGAAAACGTACATATTTTAGGCTTCCCTCCTTTTTTAAAAAAGTGCCACCCGGCATCCTTACCATGAAAGCTTTACATAGCCAGGGTTTCCGGCGGTCCCGGCCGTACCTGTAACTCCCGTTCCGTTTTGAGCTGCCCCAGCACCACCATTCCCGCCCTTACCACTACCGCTTCCTCTTCCAGCACTACCAGCGCCACCAGCTGTAGAGTTGTCAGCAGTCGCCGTGCCGGCTGATCCAGCGAGTCCACTAGCTCCGTCGGGGAATGCTACCAAGGCCCCTGTAGAAGAACCACCTGCGGGTGCTGCACTGGCACTGGCCGCATTGGCCCCACGATTATAAGTCCCGGCGCCACAGCCTCCAGTTCCTCCGGGAGATCCCGCGCCGCCGTAAGCTGTTAAACCGGCAGCAGATGAATTACCGCCCGAATTCCCCGGGGTTCCATTGTTGCCATCATATCCGGCCCCGTTGGTTTTTCCGGGACCTCCGCCCAATCCGCCACTTTTCCCAGCGCCTCCAATGCCTACAACGTAGGGAAGAGATTGTCTAGGAGTGACATTAACCCACCGTTCAATATATCCTCCTTCAGCACCAGATCCTGCACCACCGCCACCGCCACCAGCCGAACCAGATCCGCCACCACCACCTCCTCCTCCACCTCCACCGCCTCCTTGGCCTCCTTTGACTTGCACGAATAATGAGTACACGCCTTCCGGTACAGTAAATGTTCCAGACGTGGTATAGGTTACAGTTCCGTGCGTTGCATTGGCGATTCCCTGCTCAATGTTGTTCATTTTCTCGGCAGATATAGGCGTTACATCGTCGATCCAATTTGTTTTTACATAGCTCATTGTGTCACCTCCACTGTCCAAATCACGGTCAGGCTGTTTGTATTGTCCTTCTTAATAGTCACTGCTTGAGCGACCATTTCCGTCCCAGTTCCTAAGGTTGTCGTTGCGCCATTGCCATATAAGGACAGACCCGTCAGATTTCCATTCCCTTCCGTGTCGCTTATCCAGAAGGTGAACTGTTTCTTCTGCGGGCTTATCTCATCCACTTCAGTGGGAATCTTTCTGAAAAGCTCCCCTGCTGCAGTTTTAAGCGATATTACTGTGATTGAGTCCATGGTTGCCGCTATGACAGTACTAAGCGCTAAGGCTTTGGATGCCGCTGTCACACTCACATGATCACCCCCGCGCTGCACATGGTTTGGCCACAAATATGGTATTGGTGTAATGACCAGGATAGCCCATCATCGACTAGCCCCGGAGTTTTGATGCTATCCCCGAAATACACATACTTTTCGACCGGGCCATCATCATCATTAAAGGTCGTCTTTTCGAGCTTAGCCAGGCGATTGTTCATATCCTTCAGAATGCTAACTGCATCCCGTTCCCTGCTGGAAAGCTGCAGGGTTCGGTTGACGGTACCCAACCCGGCTAAAGACTCACAGGCAATTTCTCTAATTTGCATATATTCGTTAATCTTCAAATCGGGGATTTCTATCTTAATAAGTTCACCAGGTCGATAGTATCCCTTCATTGGTTGAATACTTCCTGTGATGACGGGATTTGAATATCTGGCCAAGTGTTGCATCCCTTGTTCCTTGGCCAGTATTTTATCATCCGTTTCCACCTTGAGAACGTCCTCGAAGAGTCCATATTTTGCCCGAGATTCCTGATCCTCCAGGAGTATCTTAATCGGATATTCATATCGGTAAGTGATCGAGCCGGTGCCGCTGGTGCAAAGATCCGGAATAAGCAATTTCTCGCTTGCGTTTAGAAGGAAATGCTTCGTTCCTGATTTGTCAATGTTTTGAATTCCAACGGTTTTGATGACGCCACCAATGACAACAGTCACGCTTTCACCACCAGGAGCTCTAGGGGTATAGAACAGAGATATTGGCGTTTTTCCATTGACTATTATGGTTTGTGTGAATGGATCAGAGGTTGCCTTACCTCCCTTTACCCAAAGCTTGTTGACCAACTTAGAGGCATCAGGGGTAAAATTCGCGGTACCCTTTTTGAAGTTTCTGTTTGCCTGACTTAATACTAAAGGGTTTACCCGCGTTGATCCTTTGAAAAAATTAACGTCCAAGTTATCATCAATGTACCAATCGTAGGCGGCTATTAGGCAAAGTTGCTCCATGGCATCCCAGAGGTAGTTGTCACCGAAGCGTATGGTTACGGACTTAGGACAAGATTGAATGTTGACCCTCGTCGCCCAGGGAACATACTTCGTGAATAGGTCAATGACAATATCGCTCACTGCCGTATTCGTATAGCTCTCAGTAACAATAATCTTCTGGGTTCTGGACGTATAGGTGGATCCTTGGAGGCTAACGTTTTTCAGTTTGCCATTCATGGTTTTTGGGGGACTTATTACCCATCCTCTGAAGAGATTGTCATCCTGGTTAATTTGTACGTCTGAGCCAACGGGGAAAGCATCGATGAGGGAATTATCAAAGGCCGGCAATTCCAAACTGAAAGAACCGGCCTTATCTGTGGTGGATAGGGTTGTTTGACATGTGTCAAAGGCTTTAACTCTATGTTGTTGCCCACCTGGTGGAGTAATTAGAATGTCTGTACTCATTAGAACGCTCCCCCAGTGCTAAGGCCAAAAGCTCCGCCGATTTCTCGGCTGACCATTTTGGCGAATTCGCTCATGCCTCCGGATCCAACAATGGTACCTTGGTTAATGACTTTAATGATCGTGCTTCCTCTTCCACCGCTGGATACCCCCTTTATGGCCGGATTACCCACCACATTGTTGGTGTTCGTGGATATTTGTGCTTCCGCAACCAGGTTTCGATTCAGGCGAGACATTGCTGACTGTACGTCCAAGATACTCTTGTCGATGCCTTCGGCCATCCCAGCTCCGACCATTAACCCCACTTCATCGCGCATGACTCTTGAGGGGGAATGAATACCGAGAGCATCCTTCATGCCATCTATGATCCCTCTTGCGAAACTTCTAACCTTACCTTCCAGCCAAGAAACCATGCTGTTTACGCCAGACCACAGCCCTTCCACAATGTTCACCCCAATATCAAAGATATCACCGGGTAATTCGGAGAAAAAGGATACAATACTACTTGTTATCTTAGGGATCTGGATCCCAACAGTCGTTAACATGTTTGAACTCCATGTTACTAAATCCGTAAGAACCATTGATAACTGCGTTTTAATTTTGCCGGGCAATTGGGAGAAGAATGTTATGATGGTGTTAATAAGTTTGGGAAGTTCGGTCGCAACCCAAGATGCGGCTGAGCTTCCCCAGTCGGTTAGTTTATCCAAGGCCTCTTTCAATAGTTCAGCAATTTTACCCGGTAGCTCTGCATAAAACATTATAATCCCACGAATGAATTTAGGCACTTCGGTCATGACCCAGCTTACAGCATCTACCCCAAATTTAACGATGGATCCTAAGGCAAAGCCTAGGGCATATCCAATTTTCCCCGGTAACTCTCCGAGAAACGTCATGAAGTTTCCTACAAATTTAGGGATCTCTGTCGTAACCCAGTTAATAATATTACCGCCGAATTCAGTTATGGAAGTGATTGCCCCACTTAAGAATTCAGAAACAATGCCCGGTATCTCTCCAAAGAATGTCCCAATGTTGGCCGGAAGTTGTGATACCCAGTCAATAGCCGTTGTGATGGCTTCCGGGATAGAGACGGTGAAGAAATTGGTCAGCCATTCTCCGACTGCCCCTACTGTGGTCTTAATGGTTTCCCACATCCCAATAACTGCAGTCCTGAACCCTTCATTGGTATTCCAGAGAACGACTAACCCTGCTACTAAGCCTGCCACTGCCGTAATAATAATGCCAATGGGGTTTGCATCCATGACTAAGTTTAAGGCGGCTTGTGCTATAGCAACGTTCTGCGTAGCGATTCGCCATACCTTAATGGCATCTACAACCGCCGTTATTGTTGAGACTACATTCCAGGTAGCCATGCCGGCACCAATTCCCACGGCTAAGGCTGCAATGGTTCCCGCGTTGTCGAGTATCCATGTAAGGGCATCGATAACAGGTGTCATGTCAAACTCTTTGACCTTTTCAATCATTTCCCCGATCCTTGGCGTGAGTTCGTCTCCAATGGGGCCAGCCAGGTCCGTGATCAGTTGGCGCTTCAAGCCTTCTAAAGCTGCGCCTATATCGTCATACTTTACAGCGTTGATTTGCGCTAGGGTATTGGCATCAATTTTTGCATAGTCCTCAATGTCCCCCAGAGCCTTGATGGCATCCACTCCCAGATCCTCAAACATTGTCCCAAACAAAGCAACCCCTGCTTGGTTTTGAGCCAGGGGATTTTTCATATCTCCGAGACTCTTAATCACTTCTTGAAAAGCCTTTTCAGCACCTGGGCCTCCTTTGGCAAAGGCTTCAAACATCTCCTCGGCATTTAATCCAAGAGCCTTAAACCCTGCCGCACTTGCGTCGCTTCCGTCCTTAGATCGGATCCCAAATTCCTTGATGGCATCCCCTACCTTGTCAATTTGGAAGGCCCCGGAGGCGGCTCCTTGGATCAAGGTGTCTGTGAATTCCTCGGCACTTAACCCTAGCTGGGCAAAATGCGGGGCATACTCATTCATGACATCAATGAGGTCACCGTTCTTGTTAGCGCCTTGTTGAGCCCCTTGGGCTAAAAGGGTGTAGGCCTGCTCTGAGGTTATCCCAAAAGCAGCCATTAGGGAGTTAACCGTGTTAATACTTTCGGTAACTTCAAAGCCGAAGGTATCCCGCATGAGCAACGCTTGTTCCGTTGTCTTTTTTAGTTCGTCGCCGGTTTGCTTCGTCGTTTGAGTCACGACCGCCATACTGTCCGCCACGTCTTTGATGCTCTCGCCAAAATTATCGGTATAGATCTCAGTGGCTGTTTCTTTCAGCTTACTCATTTCTTCCGTTGTGGCACCGGTCTGGGCCTGTAAGCTGTTCATGGCTTGTTTAGATTCATCGCTGAAATATGCAGCGCCGGCGAACGCCCCTGCAATCGCCCCGGCTGCAGCCATGGCAGCTCCTTTAATTACATCAAGAGTTTTTCCCAGCTCCTCTTGGGCACGCTGCATTTCCTCGCTATCTAAGGCCGATTGGATCGTTGATCGACTATAGTTCTCAATTTCTTCATTCGTTTGGGCCAGCTGTCTCTCTGTGTTTCTAAGAGCAGCCAGAGTGTTGTTCAGCTGAATTCGATAGCCATCCGTACGCCGATCCGCTTCGCCATACATCTGAGCGCTCTCTTCAACGGCTCTGGTAAGGGCAGCAACATTCTCTCGTTGTTGAGCAATCTGGCGCTCATAAATTGAACTCCGTGAGGTGAGGGCTTCCATGGAACCAGCATTGTCGCCAAAGGACGCGGTGTTGGCTCTCATCTCCGAACCTAGGACACGGAGCTCACGAGCAGCCGCCTGCATTTCCCGTTTAAATTGTTGCTCCCCATCCAGGGCCAAGGTTGTTCTGATCTCCCGGGTGGTCATTTAGTCCTCACCTCGCGTCTTCTTATGGACAATACCGTGCAGATACTCGTCATATTCCTTCGTCCATTTCCAAAAGGCAATGATGCGCCCTGGTGTTGTGAGCCAGGCTTGTTTCTCACTCATTCCACAGCGCATGCCTAAAAATATGAGGCGCAAAGGATCTATTCCCTTGCGCCCATTACGTTTTTTGAGGCCAGAACCTCTTCCAAGACTTCGTCGACCTCTTCTTCGTCTCTTACTTCAGATCCGGAATTCATGCCGTCTCTGACCACACTGAAGATGGTTTGGCGATGATGAATGAATTCGTGGGGTTTCAAACACAGTTTGATCTGCTCCGGGTTAGGGGCTTTTTCGTCGGTACCATCTTCAAAGTTCTTTAAAGCAATTCCCTGGCCGACGAGTAAGGCAATAATCCAAGCGTACTCGTCGATGGCCTTCACATAATCCTTTTCAAGTTCCTTACCCATTTCTTCAACGCCGCCGAAGCGTTTCACAATCTCTTGTAGGGCGACAACATTAAAGACGGCCGGGAAGGTTCGTTTACCAATCTTGATTTCTTTATCTTCGTACATAGGGACACTCCTTTAATGGCTTTAAATTACGTGCGCGGAACCAGGGTGAGCACGGCTGCCTCCAGCAGGCTTTCCGCGGCATCAACTCTTGCCTGGGACGGACTGGGCATGGCCGCAACTCCGACGGCTTCAGCTAGGGCATTTGCTGCATCAACCCAGGATGCCGAGGTATAAGTTTCAGGATTCCTGGCCTGAGCTGAAGCAATGGCGGCATTGAGATTCGTTTTGTTTGCCGGTTCGCCGATGTTGGCCAGTTCATTCAGCCAGGCTAGGGCATCGGTTTCTGTTGTAAAAGTTGCCATGTCTCTCCATGAATTAGCCGTATCTTGAGCGGTCATGATGGTTCCCTCCACTTCCGGCGTCTGCCATTCGATGGATCCGTCAGGTTTGGTGCTGGCATCCTCAGAAGGGATCCCCCATTTTGTTTTGTAATACCAATAAGCGCGATAGGAACGCACTCCGTTTTTCTTTCTTACGCGGTAGTAACCAAAGCCGCCCTCCGGAGCCTCGTAGCTGGCTGCCGATCGGATCGTTGGGACTCCGTTTAAGGTTGCGTCTCGATTCCCAAGCCAGGCCTTTAAGGCCTCGTCGGACAGGTCGTCAACCCCAGTGGTAATGGTTCCGGACGTAAAACTGTTATCCACTTCGACCAACATGTCATCGGCGGCTAATTTACTGTCCGATAACTCTATGGCAACATTGGCCGCAATGGCGTGGCCAACAACCAGACCCGCTCCATAGGTGGGTAAACTGTTGGCCGATTCTGTAGCGATGGGTGCAAAGACGGGATGTTTTAACCCGATATAAGCCATTTATTTCACACTCCTTGTAAACTTCTTAAAAATTGATCAAAAATTTGTTCCATGACATCCATTACTAATGGGCCGGCCGCTTCGTCGGCATCATCAACCCAATGGGTTGGCCGGATGCTGGACGATCCGTAATGCAAGATAAAGGCCTTTTCAGCGTTTCTCGTGCCTCGGCGGTCTTTGCCCTGGGGATAAATATCGATGGTTTTAACCCCACCAACATTTTTAGGTTTGTTCGGGTACCCGATTGACTCAATCATGTCGCCCGTCCATTTCAAGCCGTGGATACCTGCGCTCATCTTCCAGGCTTGCTTGACCTCTTCGGCTGCAGCCATCAGCATTTCTTCTCCAACCTGCTCCCCGGCTTCGCCAAGCGCAGCAACCTGCCGGATAAGTCCTTCAAGGCCCGAAGTATTAAAACGTGCCATTATGCCACCTCTCCATCCCAAATATGATGGATATAGCCGGTATCTTCTTCATAGTCAACTTGATATTCGAAAGAGATGTCATCACTGTCTAAAAGAAAGTCAATCTCTTCAACTTTTGGATCAAACTCCGTTTTCGTGAAAAGATCCACCTGGACTTTGATGGCCTTTTCTTGAATCTGACTATCTGCGTTTAATCCCTTCCGGCCAAACTCAGTCCATACAATGTAACTTTCGGTTTGTTTTGATGCATGGTAATGGAAAACAGGGACTCCAACTGTTAGTAATAAATCCCTTAACTCAAGCAAGGTCATAGGCTACATCAATCCTCTCCAGGGACAAATCCATCACGGGTGGATCCACGTCCGGCGGGTATTGGATCTGTTTAATTTCATACTGCTTACCGTCAATGGGAATGGCTACATCTTGCGCCGATACGCTTCTAAGTTGTGGTACCCGGAGGATTAAGTCGATCCGCGCCTTTGCCTGCATGGCTGACCAGAATCTTCCCATGCCCACAGTGCGCTCCTCATAACGTAAAGAACCGACTTTCAAGGTCAGTCCTTCTTTCGGTTTATTGCCAGGCGACGCTATGTTCCCGACGGAATAGATGTTCACGACTCCATCATTAAACGACTGAGTTGGCGAGCTCATAGGCTTCAACCTCCTTTGTCAGCTGAAGTGAGAGGAGTTCGTGTAGATAGTTTTTCTGGAATTGATCCAATGCATTTGAGCGGGCATAGCGGCAGTAATCAAAGAGTAGTTCCCGGGGCTTGTCCTCTAAGCTGTAGTCCATGGCCGAACCAGCTATTCCGTCAATATACTTTATCCCTCGGGCAATAATGCCGGAGAGTTTTTCGTCCCCGGCAGGATCCGTCCAAGTTATATCAAGGTAGTTTCGGACTGCCTCTAGCAGCCCCTCAGACAGCACCATTTATATCACCTCGATTAAACGACTTCATGAGTTTGAACGGTTCCACTAACAGTAACAGTTTGCACTGCCGGTTGTAGGCCAGAAATATCCGCATAGACAAATGCTGTATTGTCCAGGGGCTCACCGTGACCATAAAGTTTTACAAGGTAAACTCTTTCGTCTTCAAGGAATCGGTACTCATCGGAGTATTCGATCTTGCCGGACTTGGCCGTCCCAATACCCATGAAGTAGCTATTGGCCAGACCAATAATTGCTTTTCCCACAGCTAGCTGAGTGGATTGGATAATTCGGGTAGGGAACGGCAGCACGTTGTTTACATAGGTTCCATCGGCTCCCCGGATCGTCGTTGCCGGCATAATCTTCTGCAGATAGTCTACAGGATTGACAACCATGATCACCTCTCGAACGATTCTTGTCTTTCCATTGGGTCCAACAGCCATTCCCGAAATTAGAGTTCCGTAGCTTACAGGGTCAAGGGCTGTTACCGGGACAGTATTCTTCAAGGGGTAAACTCCATCAGTAACAACGACCCCGGTACCCACTTGACGGTTCATGCCGATGGGCATTTCCTTCCCGGTACCGTCAATAATGCCCGCTTCAAGCCCATTGGATAAGGCTTCCCCGAGGATTACCCGGTTGTATCGATCCAGCCATGTAGGGCCTAAGTCAAGCATAGCCTTGGCCACCGGCAGAAAGGCCGAGAGTTTATTAAAGGCCATATTCATTTTCTTGAAGCCTGAGGTGAGCTCTTTAATAATCTCAGCAGTAAGGGCTCCCCATGTAGCTAATTCCGTTCCGTTAACGTTGACCAGGTACTCAATCAATCCGGAAGTGTTTTGGAAGTTGATTGCATCCAGGAGAGGATGATTTTCGGTCAGATCTTCAAAGACCGCGTCGATCACCGTCTTCGGCATGACCACATCCAAATCCGTAAGGGCCTGTTTAGGATTGCTGGATTTCATGGCTTCGATGACCTTTTGATAATAGTTTGTTTCCTCGGAGGTAAGCTGCCTAACTCCCCGCCCTGCCAAGACACCTGTATCAACCGTTTGCACTAATCCTTTAGCCTCTTGCATAACAGCTTCCTGAATGGTTTCGGTAAACTCGGTAAAGGCCTGGGCAAAAGCTTCCTCGTTCCCATCTTTCAGAGCCTGGTTCAATTTGTTCATGATCTCTGCTTTCTTAGCTTGCAACAAATCGAGATTCTTCATGGTCATAATGTTTACATCTCCTTCAAATAAAAATTAGCGGAACAAGGCCGCCATTAACTTCATTGCTTTATTTTCTTGGGGTTCCGGAGGTGGCGCTGGCGATGGCTCGGGAGGAGCAGCCGGTGTGTCCGGCGGTGCTGCCATCTCTCTAAGCTGTGCGGCAAAACTTTTATTAAACTGGATTTGCTGAGCGATAGAAAGGTTGGCTTTTTGCAAGAGCTGTTGAGCATTGCTTAGGTCAACGTCTTTTTCCAGCAGCTCATCGGCCAGCCCATACTCAATACACTGGTCTGCCGTCAGCCAGGTTTCAGCATCAAGCATTTGGATAAGTTTTTCCTCAGCAAGTTTACCGTTCGACTTCATCAGGTAAGCTTGTCGGTTTCCGGCCATGATGACATCCAGGTCATCCGCGCCCTTCCTAAGTTGTGACGCGTTACCCGCCACGACATTCCACATGTTGTGGATCATCATCATGGTGTTCTTGGGCATGATGACTTTGTCACAGGCCATTAAGGGGATTGTCGCTATTGAACAGGCAAAGCCATCCACATAGCCGATCTTCTGCGCTGGGTGTCTCTTAAGCTGACTATAGATGGCTGTGCCTTCAAAGACGCTGCCACCAAAGCTATTGACATAGAGGTTTATGGTTTGAGCGTTCGGGTACTTTGCCAGCTCTGACCTAAAGTGATTCGCTGAGGTTTCGCTTTCAACCATTCCCCATTGAAACCAGTCAAAATAGTTTGCTTGTACATCACCATAAATGAAGAGTTCCAAAGTATCCTGATTGGCCGCTTGCCTTAATTCCCACATGGGTTTAAAGTTTTTCATTTGTTTCACCTCCCTCCAAAGCTGCCAACAGGTCAGCAACAGTTGAGTAATTTTTAGTCATAAAATGTTGCCAAGCCCACGGTTCATCGATCGGTTCTTCACCCACTAGTTTTCGTATGTCGTTGATACAGAAGGCCCCGGAGGCTACGAGCTTATCGATTGCCGTGGATACACTCAGCAGATCCACATGTTTAATGGCCTTGGTGTCAATCTGGAGATAGGTACCCGCTTTGAACCCTGCGTACCCGGATCGCTTGCGGTTAATCTCTTCCTGCAACATGTCACAGAGTGGATCCACGCAAAAGGTCAGGAAGCTTTCCAAGGCATCTTTTATCCCTGCCACATCCCCACGTAGCAGAGCCGGGGGAATACCGAAGCCCTTGGCTGTGAAGTCGGATATGTCATCCATCATGGCCCGGATGTCCCTGGTGCCTTCGTTGGAGTAGGTCTTTGAGCCGATGTCCGTGTAACTGTAGCCATCGAATAAAGGAAGCACGGCATTTTCAGCATTAAAAAAGGTCTTGAAGCGTTCATTGAGAAGCTTCTCGACCGTCTCTTTGTAGTCGATTTTTCCTTGGGCTAAGGTACTTATGTTAAGCGTCCCTCGGTTACCCCGTGATTTCTGATAGCTTTTCATGCCATAGGTGATCAGTTTGCCGTAGCTTTCATAGAGCCCTGCAGTGACTTTGCGCATATCCTGCTCTGAGAGTTTGAAATATAACACGTCTGCCTGTGTGTAGGAACGATTAAAGGTAAAATCGCCCACGGTTACGCCGGTGAATACGTCGTCTAGCAAAGCATAAGGTTTTCGAATGTAACTATCTGCCACCAGCAGCTGACCATTTTCCTCAATGATCAAGCATTCGTTCTTTCTGTAGAGTTGACTGATCCATTGATGGATAAAGGCCGATGAGTTCTGATTCTTATTTGGCTCAATGTTAAACAGGTAGTATTCCCGATCCTTCACTTCTTTTCCGTTCAGGAAGGTCTTAAATTCACACTTGCTAATGGAGTTCGCGATCATATTGACAGCTGACCAAAAGGCTAGTTCACGGATATAGGTTTCTCCAAGGAGACTGAAGAAGTCTGCTCCATCGGTGGGTGTCACCGTGATTTCGCCATTGCTCATCCGTGATTTGATCCAGGTAAGAATCCCCAAGCTCACACCTCCTCTCAATAAGTATAAACGCCAATATCTGGCGTTTCTCCGCAGGCCCCATCCCCCAGTTCGCTTTCAATGGTCATGGCTGCCACGACGGCGATAAAGGGATCCGTTTTCCTGCTTTTTGCTTCGATCTTGCCGTAAACATAGTTCCCTGTGTCGTTGCCCGTTTTGACGCCTGACTTAATCAATTTGGTATTGTTGGTGGCCCAGCGAAGTAAAGGATTGTCTCCCCAGATAAAGTTTTGTTTTGCAAAGCAGCTGTCGATCACCGGGGAAATCTGCATGATATCTGAAGGACGAACCAATTTAACATTTTTATAATCCTTGGCATCGAAACCGACCTTTTTCAGGGAGTTCGCAAGCAGTGCATAGCGGTAGTTGTCCAGGGCTAATTTAACGAGGTTATATTTTGCCGCTTGGGAGGCGATCCACTCGGCGATTAAGTCCGGGTTAATTTCCACATCGTCGACGACTGTCAGAAGCTTAATCTTCTCCCATTCCCGCCACGGAATTTTTAACCGCGGGATGTCTGCTGATTGGGAGCAAAGCCAGGAGTGGGAGATGTCATATCTTGTGTTACCCTCTCTGAAATGGATCACTGCAGATGCAAAGTCTGTGATTTTCGAGTAGTCAATTCCCACCACCGCCGACCGTCCTGTCAGTTCCGGAAGCTGCTTATTGGTTGCCTTAATATTTTCCCAATCTGTCACTTGGATCTCCTTGTTCCCATCAGGGATGTTCATCCGCTTGGTCATGAAGGCTGAAAACTGCGAGGGATTTAACTTCCATTCCTCATACTCTTTGGCCATTTCCTCTTGGAGATTGGGCAAGTATCGCAAAGATGGGTTGGCCTTATCCCAATTCTTTGGCTCGTGGATCTCTTCTTTATCGTCCAACTTGCAGATAAACGGCAAGAGTCCGTTGTCTGGAATATCTCCGCGTAGAATTTGTTCTGATCGTTCGAGCAGATGATCCAGTGGGCCGTCCCGCACATCCCCATTGGTGGTAGCATATGTCCGGCGCGGGTGCTTCTTTTTGCCCAGGCCGGTGGTGAAGACGTTAATATTTGCGTAATCCTGGTATTGGTGGATCTCATTGAAAATAACGGCTCCGGATCTCAGGCCATCTTTCCCTTTGGGACTGTTGGTGCGGTACTTGAGTTTGGATTTAGTTTTAAGACTAATGATCTCTTCTTTGTTCCAATAAAAAAAACGCTTCAGTTTTTTAGTAAACTCTGGCGTTTCTAAGACTCCATATATGTCATCAAAGGGGGCTTTAGCTTGGTCTTCATTATTGGCACAAATATCGATGTCATAACGCAGGATGCCGTTATGTTCGGACATCAAGCAAAAGGATTCGAGAGCGATATATCCATCCTTGCCGCCGCCTCTGCCCATTAGGGCAAATAGATCGGGCCAACGCGGCATGTCATCTTTTGCCCGGTAAGTGCAGCAGTGGAGTGCCAAGCAAAACTCTTCCCACTCAAAGAGTCGGTCATAGGGAAAATATTTGACCAGGCTTAGATATTTTTCAAGCTGCTCACTGTCGGTGTAGATTTCTTCGGTAGCAAAACATTTTCGAACATAGGCAACCAATAGCTGCTGTTCTTCGCAAGCTTCAATTTCTCCCGTCTCCACCATTTCGATATATCTAAGGATATAGGGATTAATATTAGAGCTCATCATCCTCACCGCCAGATTGCGCCGGCTTGATCCCTAACTCCGCCAATAACTTGAGCATTTGAGCGTTTATTTTAATGCGCTGCTCAATACTATCGTTCTTTTTGAGGCCTTTTTGACCCCCTCCGTTGTCATATTTGATCGTTACACCACGCCGCTGGATGTCATCGACAAGGAGACATTTAGTGACCCACATATCCATGTAGTCGCCCACCAAATCCGTATAATATGTGCCAACGGTGCCGTTTCGGTCAAGCTGATCCAGAAGATCTTTTTTTACTTCGGCGAATAATTCTGAGACTAAATATTTTTTTGTTTTTGCATTTGCGGCCATGTCTCCCCCCACCCCCCCTCACGTGAGAACTCAAAAATCTCCTTTGTCTATAACCCTTACCGGTCAAGCTCCCCCTAATTAAAATGCGTTTTTTTCTGACCGGGGGGTATCTATTGCATATTCCTTTTTCTTTGTGTGACTACACACCGGATAAGCAGACTTCAAATCATGGATGCAGTTAGTCTTCTTACATTCTTTATTCTTATTTGGATCACAGTCGTAATACTTTGGTTCCACGCTTACCATCGCTCCTCAGTTAAAGGTTTCTTCTTTTCCTTTTGTCTATATCCGTGCACCTCTTCATGACATGCATGACACAAAGGAATAAGGTTCTTGTATTCTTTCCCCCCAAAAATATAAACCTTACTCAACGCCAATCTAGGATACTTTCTAACATACTGAACATGATGAACCGTGTCAGCTCGTTTGTAGAAACCTCTTGCTTTGCAGTGCTGGCACTCATTTTTAAACTCAAGTAAGACCTCTGCCCTAAGCCGCAACCAATAGCGCGAAACGTAGAATGCATGAAGGTTGTCAGTCTCTATTAGGCCTTGAACCCAATGACCAACTTCATTATGGTTTTTGATATTCAAATTTCATTAACCTCATAAACCAAAGTAACCTTGGTGCATAAACGACCATCATCTATGACATACTAGGTGATATACATTAACTCAATAGGAGGATTTTTGAACATGAATAACTCTATGTTTCTTGTGTTCTGTCTTACTCTTGTAGTAATCTTGTTGATACTTCACGTTTAAGATTAGAGCAGGAGAAAATGCTTCAGGGCATTTTCTCTCAAACAAAGAAACATAAGGAGTTAAAAATAATAAATTATCATCACTTAAAAAGAGCTTCTAAATGAGGCTCTTTTAAGTTTTTTAATACCTGATCCTCAGCCTTTAACCGGCTGCTTTTTTATCATCCAATCACGACTAACATACAGTGGACATGCCGAATAAGCTATCGTAACTTAATACGAAGAGGTGAACTATATGCTTTTAGGCGTTTTAGGTTTACTTTTCCTGATACCGCAAATAATTGTATCTTTGCTGGTAATACTAATCGCCGCCATTGGTCTATAACTGTTTCAGCCTAGGTATTTATGCCTGGGCTTTTTTACAGTTGTATCCCTTTGTTCTCCCGCATCACCTCATCATGCTCCCTCCACGAACATCTCACGGACATGCTGAATAGTATAGATCAAGAAACCTCTTATTCTTATCTTATGGGAATCTAAGATAAAGAGGTGAAGTATATGATTTTTGTAGCACTAATAATAATTATTATTTTACTGCTAATAATTATCGCTCAACTACGAAAGCACCGAAAACCGATCTGCCCGCCAAAACCTTGTCGAAGATTATTATTTTCTTAACAGCTTTAGCCTAGGTGTGATCACCTAGGCTTTCTTTATAACTATTACATCGGTCCCGATATCCCCTTATTACTTCGCATCATCCGATCAAGCACTTTAAATCCCTTTGTATCTTCGAACTTAATCTTTGGTGGGGGTTTAGCAGGTACTATTTTCTTTGGATTCTTTTTCTTAGCCATGTTCCCCCTCCTTTTGCCTATAAGAAAAAGAGCCCCATTGAGGCTCTAAGTGTATATTCTTGATTTGATCAACTTTGAAGCTTGAACATCCATCCAATAATTTACATATTATATATCAACTTCCAGATATTACCCATTTAACTCTATGTGAAAGGGGGACCAATAAATGTTTCGCAGACCATTTTTCTTCCCGTTTTTCAATCCGTTTTTCTTTCCGTTTTTCTTCCCATTCTTTATTCGTCGGCGACGTTGGTAGTATTAGGTAGAATTCAATATTTAATTTATTTACCATATTGTTCCAACTCAACCAACATCTGAATATTATGTCCTATCTTTCGGCAAAGGAGGAAATGCAAATGGCATTCGGTGGTGTTGATCTAGATGATTGCAGACCAAAAAAAAGTTTTGCAGGAATCGCTATAGTTGTCGTAATTATTCTTCTGCTTATTGCACTAGGAATCGTATTCTAAATTTAAAAGGAGGTAATGATTAATGTACGGAATGGGTTACGGTGGAATGGGTGGAGCATGTTGTCATCCACCAGCTACTTCTTATGGATATGGCGGCGACGGTCATGGTGTCGGTGTAGGAATCATTGCAATTGCAATTCTGATTCTTATTGCTTTAGGAGTTATTTTCTAAAAACATTTTTCTAATAGGGCTATCATCTTTTAAAGGTGGTAGCCTTTTAATGAGTCCTCTCCACTTTAAGAGAAATAGAAAAAGCGCTCCTTTCGGAACGCTTTCTAACAATACCATTATAGCTCAAAGAACTATCGCATTTCCTCTTCTCTTTTAAGCTAATAATCTCAATGCCTCAGCATGTATCTTGTGAATGTGCTGCCACGAATAATTCATATCAACAGCAATTTGCTCCCATGATAACAATTCAATATACCTGGTTCTAATCAGATAACACTCACGAGCCGGTAACGCTTTAATGGCTTCTTCAATTTTCATAAGTACCTTGGTCGACTCTGCAATCTGCTCGGCCAGTTTCTTACGGGCCGCTTCTATATCTGCTACAGCGTCGCCCACCTTATCACTTGTATTACCCTTGCCAACGATGGCGTCATGCTTATTCTTCAGTTGTGTTGTGATCTTGGTGGCAGCCGCTCCTAACTCCATCAACTTATATTCTTGCTTAGTAATGTTTCGACGGATCCAGTAGTACTCACGGAGTTCTTGCTTAGTCACACGATCACCCTTCCGCAAAAGCATACTCATCAATTACCACAATGCCAGGACTCAACCCATCCAGTTGACGCCGACTCTCCCTGGGCCTCCATCGGCACCTTGGTCTGCGCTTCAATGGAGTGTTGTGGAGTTTGCGGAAGTTGTTTCGAGATGTGTGCCAATGCTTATTCCAACGCTCATGGAATGAATTGTCTAATTTTTCAGCGACAGATAATTGTTTCATGTCCAATGAGGCGGCCAATATCCCTATCGGTTCCTCATCCGTCTCTTCGTATTTAATAATAAATGTGCTCACAAATGCTTCGCACATTTTTTCCGCAGCTTCTTCGAATCCCACGCCAACAACCAACATTGCTTCTTTCGCTATTTCAAGCCATTGCAGATATTCACGTTTTAGATGTTCAAGCTGTTCATCATCGCTTTGTAGCTGCTCATTGAGATCACCTGTTATCACACTGCTATCTTGCACTCTTCCCACACCCTCCGCTTCTCTTCTAACTCATCAAGTCTAAGAAGTATTCTCTGGTCTATAAAGCGCTTTAGCCTTAGCCGCTCCAATTCGTTCTGCTCGATCTTACTCATGTAGTAAGGGTATTTTTCTCTCTGCCACTGTTTCCAGTACTCACGCCAGAGTGCGGACTCATGAGGTCCTTCTTTCCCATGATGGTGTACTTGGCATAATGTTACGATGTTCTCTACACATGCTACCCGGTCTCTAGCTTCACTTCTAAATTCAATGTGGTGATGGTCAACTTTATATGAGCTACAGCAACCAGGGTGCTGACACACACCCTGATCACGTTCGTCTACCTTTTTATAAGCATATTGGAGTAAAGTACTAAGGCTTGGCAACTACCTCACCTCGCTTTATCCACATTTCATTAACAGGTTATCCACAAGAACTTATTGCCTGGCGAAGCCTCTTGTTTCTTGATATAACTTTATCTGTCCATCTAAACTTCTGTTTAAATTCTTGATAACTATCATTATCCCAGCCAACCATAATGCCGTAGATCCATGCACTTCTTTTGTCTGCTCCCCAATCTCGAACATCAAACACGATAGCATCATGGACTGACTCATGGGCCTCTTGTAAATCACTCTTTACACTCATCCGCACTGGCTCCAACCACACTGCAGGCAATGCATACAGCCGCTCGCCCTGACCGTCTTACCTCCGCACTCCTTACATCCTTGGCCAAAACTCATATAAAAACAATGTCCTTTCCATTTTGGGTTTTTCTCTATTTTTAAGTTACGGCATTCACTAGTATCCTTGATATCTGATTTGGTGCAGAAATAATCACCGCACTTAAGCACCTTTCTTACCTCCGATCCTCACCCATCTACAGTCATCGATGCGAACATATCCGCACTTATCCTTTTCTTTGCATGATTTACACTGGCAAGGTCCATCTTTACACTTTCGGCAGTTACACAATATCTAGTACCTCCAACCTCTTCAGTACGATTTCCTCATCCATGAACCAATTAGTGATTGTTTTGATAATAAACCTCAGTCGCCGCTCATCAATGATCACTGCATCTGATCTTTTAGAGCTAAATGTTAGCTTGTTTTCCTCGGTATTTTCACCCGAGTAAAATTGACCGTTTAAGACTACGATTGCTTTCATTCGCAATCACAACATTTTCTCACGTTGTTTCCTCCACTCTTCATCCTCTAACATTGCATCTCTAATATCTCCCTCGCCATATCCATCTCTAGCAAACTCAGGATTCTTAACTAAAAAATCTTTACACTTGATGCATAGGTATTCCGCTCCAAAATTGCCTTCGTATACTCCTGCTATATAAAAACAATTTGATCCAGTTGGTATTTTCCCCCTACATCCGAAGCATCTGTGATTTTTCTTCGTCTTTTTTACTTGACGCTCGTTGTAGAAGTCACTCACTCCAAATCCCTCCTACCCCGTTCAGATACATCCAGAAGCTACTGTCAGCTATTCCTAGCCGCTCGTAGCGCACATTCAGTACAAGCGGCAGTACATCCCTCTTCCATAACGACCTGACGTAAAAGTTCTGACTCCCAACACTCAGATCCGCACACTGGGCAAGATACGAGCTTCCAATCTGGCATATGACTAGCATCCGGAATATTTTTCTTTAATGGCATACAGGCTATGCCTCCGTCTCCAAGGTTGTGTTGCCAAATCCTTGTATTCATGGCACTACCTCAATTCCAGGCCGCATTTTCCAATTCCAAAAGCCTTGTGACCCATTTGCAAGAATAGGCGATTTAAAATGTTTTACGTCTTCAAATATCCATGCATAGCGACCAAGGGTATAGTCACCAAGAAGTAGCTCAATCGGATCCAATGTTTCTAGGAACACTTCGTCAATTAGTTTGCAATCCACTAAATTCCCAACGGCCAATATATATCCAAATGGGAGCCTTTCTAGTGAGAACGGGTATAACAGGTTATTAATAACCGTGATGGATTTTGGATGAATGAGCTTTTTGACCTCGTTGAATGGCTTCTTTGCAGAATGTATAGCAACCGCTTCCCTGATATTAGTGCTCCAGCTCCGTGTCTCAATCTTCTTGTGGCGCTCTGCTATCAATGTTGCCCAAGGTTGCCATACTGTTAGCGCTTTCATTTCTAAAACCTCCTGTTTAGACGATTCCGCTCAATAGTAGTATCATTTGGCTAGTCGCAGATACTCGATATTTCTCAAGCTCTTCAGGCTTAATGTATCTGCGACCGTATATTCTTTTCATGTCACGCCATATATCCCATGGAATTCTAAAGTAGGATTGGAACTTGAAGGATACGAGAACAAAAGTAAATGCTCCAAGCTTATGGTGCTTTTCAAGTCCGTCAAGTTGTTCCTGTGTAAGTCTGCTTCGCTCAATGCGGTCTCCGTCAGTATGTTTAGCTTCGAACACTATGGCACGTCCACCATTGATTGTGCCTTTATAATCAGGTTGTGCCGCCTTTTCAAAGCAGGCTATAAATTTACCAGGCTGTCTCGGCATTGGCTTGAGTACTTTCATCGGTTCAGGCGTCTTTTCGATGTGAGCAATATCTCGGTCGTAATAAAAGTCACAGGCTGAGGTAATCAGATTTTCAAAGTATTCACCAACAATCTTTGACCGCTTGCCTTGCAGTTGACGTCGTGGATCCTTGCAGCGTTTCATGGCTTCGTAAGCGGTCGGATCGTTATATCCCTCGGAATTCTTGCGATGGTCTTTATTCACTAAGCTCACCTCCATCAAAATGGAATATCGTCATCCAAATTTACTTCACGCCCCAATGAGCTCATCCCACCAGTGCTACCGCTCCCACTGTCCTTAGGACTCAAGAACCTTACATCCTCGGCGATGACCTCAGTAACCCATCGCTTTTGACCGTCTGGAGCGGTATATGAACGTACTTGGATTCGACCGTCCACCGCGGCTAACTTTCCTTTGGCCAGATAATTTGCACAGAGTTCGGCAAGTTGTCGATAGACCACACAATTGATAAAATCAGTGTCTCTATTTCCCTGGGCATTTTTGAAATTACGATCAATCGCTAGTGTAAAATTGGCGACCGCTACACCTGTTGGCGTATAACGCAATTCTGGGTCTTTCGTCAAACGGCCAATCAAAACAACTCGATTCAACAATGTCAAAACTCCTTTTTACCAATCCGCAAAGGAATTGCGCCTTTTTTCATTTGACTTTGCGACAGCTTCGGTCCATGTAATTCCCTTTTTAATTCCGACAAACTCCAATCCTTCATAACCAGGTTGGCAGGGCTGATAATCAGGAGTAAGCTTGAAAACTTTTACCTCGTTAGCTGAACAACTTTCAGCAACTAAAGCATCTATTGCGGCCCTCACACTCTTAGGATCTGTTTTTATGCGGTCCGTTCTAGTGGTGATTTCCTTTTTCCCTGCCTTGATCCACCTAAGATGCGCATGTAAGGTGCTAACATGTAAGCCTAGTGATTCAGCTAAGGCCTTATTATCCCCATGACTCTTAACCGCTTTCTCGTAATCTTCTATCGTCGGTAGTAAGTCGCGTAGCTTTTGACGACCGCTTATTGGTTTTTGCATAGCTCCCTCCTGTTCGTAAGATTTCACAGGTAAAATGCATCGTACTTCCCGGTCCTTGGTGGTTCCGGAGGCTTATCTCCCGGATCTTTATTACGCTTGTGTACTTTTTTACGCTCAGCATCTCGAGTCAAAACATGATCGACTGTTAGGACACCGGCCTCTCGCCAGTCGGCCAAGACAGTACTCAGATAGAATTTATTGCGAACACTGGCATTGTCGCACTGTTTCAAAGCTTCGATGACCACTGCATCCGGATCTGGGCTTCCTCGTGTTGAAAACTCATCGCACCATGCAACGATACCCTCAGCTTCACCAGGGGAAATCGGTCGCCCCCATTTCTCTTGCGCCCAGTCGACCGCTCGCGTTCCTATAGCCATGGAGCGGTTATCCTCGGTCCTAGATCCGATTTTGCTCAATTCGTTCACGGTTTGCGCCGTTTTGGATACGCTTTCCTCGGATTCGTTCACAACTGTTTCAATTTCTTCACGCGCGTTATTGTTGTTGTTAATAACTGAAGGTGGAGGCGTAGGTGTAAGTGAAGGTGAAGGTGAAGGTTCGTTTTCTCGCGATTCCTCGCGCAACTCCGCGCAATCTAGCGTAATCGGTGGAGCGGGGTATTTTGACTCGTCAACATTTCTTTTCTCTTTACGAATATGAGTCTGATATTTGAACCATTTATCATGAGGAACAGACATGTATGGTTTGCCTGATACCTCATATAATTTGACAAGGCCAACGTCGTGATATAAACGTAAAGCAGTTCCTATTGATTCTGCAGTGATCATGTCATTACAAGGAAAGACTTTAGCTTTAAGCATTTTTGATTTAGCCTCAGCCCTTCCCCAGTCATCCAAGGCAGTCAAGATCCAAGGCCAGATTAAGGCTGCTAATGGATTATGCTCAGCAACAGTAATCAAACTTTCATCAATGCTTATATCACTGGTGACAAAAACCTTCCTGCCCAATTTTCCACCTTCTTATTTTTGAATAGATTTATTACAGTTTCTCTGACATTTTCCCAATTAGACCCTTGACCGCATTCTTGTACTTCTCTTTCCCTTCATCTTCGATCTCGTCTAAGACTCGCAGAAGATCTCCAAATCCTTTTACTAACGAGTCAAAATGAAGTTTGAATCTGATGGTCGCCGTGCTGATTGGCTGAGATCCCTTGGCTTCTAGCTCCTTGTTTCTTTTTCTTAGCTCATTTAGCTCTCGTTCAACTTCTTCAGGTACTTTCTCAATGACCGGTGCAGCTGAAACTTCAATCGGCTCTTTAAGTTGCCGCTCAAGTTCCTCGATTTTGTGCTGGGCCATGGTGAGTTCACTGTCGCTTTTGACAAGTGATTCAGATAGTCGATCAATCTCATCATTATTCCCTGAATCTTGGGCTTCAGAGAGTAATCTTTTGGTCTCAGAGATGGACAATCCCAATCGGTCAATCTCTTGTTTGGATTTCTCTTTCTCTTTTTCTAGGGCATCCTGAAGTCTCTTAACATCGGCCTGAGTATCACGAAGCATTTTATCTGCAGTCATTAACTCAGATTCAATACTTTGTTTTTCATCGAGCAATTTTCTAGCTTCATCGGCCTTCTCATCCGCTAAGCGTTTAGCATCATCAGTAATACCTTTATCTTTGCCCCATGCTACTTCCAGTTCCATTACTTTGGCCTCAAGTTCTTGCTTCTCCTTAATTGCTTGTTGCAGTTCTCTAGTAGTCATATTGTCGATGTCATGATCATGAATGAATGTTTCCCGCTCGTTTTGAGGAATTCCGAGCAACGCAACCGCTTGGGTATAACTCAAATTAGCAAGCGCTTGCGATTTTGCGTTATCGCAGAAAAAGGTTATCTGCGACGAACCGTAATCCGTAAAAATCCTCATGAGGTTATTGGCCGTTCTTTGGGAATAGGCGACAGACTTTTCTAACCATTCACCCCACTCACCATGCCCGATCATGGTCTTGGCTTCCGTTAGCCGACGGCCTATTTCAATGCTGTTGAATAGGAAAATTTTGCGGGTCTGTTCTTTGATACTGTTGATCTCTACAGCAATCATTTCAGGTGTTCTATCTACGGACAGATTCTTATCCATCATTAGAATTTCGTTCAAAATGTTCCCTCCCACGTTTATTTAAAACAAATATTCAACCTGTTTTTGCCAGTTTCTTCTTGCCTGGCATTTCAATGTCTGAGGTCTTTATCTCGAGATTTGCTTCCATGGCCCAAGCTAACACTTCACTATTAAGTTTGATATCACCTGATACAGCCTTATTATGGTTCGTCTTAGCCTGAATAACTTCATTCCCCTTAATCTCTAAGCAAACTGCTAATTTGCCTTTATCATCGGCAACTAAAACAATCCATTTCGTGTTATCTTTCATGGCTTTTCCGTACGAAGCCACACAGTTATTTAGTTCATGGCCAGCTACCAGTAACTCCAAGGATTCCTTGGGCATGAAAAATTTCAGTCGGTCAGTTTGCATTGACAATCTTTTGATAATATGGTCAGGAACATCAAACTTCAGGTTAACGTGACCCTGTCTCTTGTGCCTCAAGGACATCCAGTCGTGCAGGTCCCTCATCCTTATTGATTCAGATCTTAGAGCCTTAAGGTTTTCCTTGTTGAGCTCTTGAAATAAGGTAACGCAATCCCATAGCTGAGTTTGCATATAGTCTTCTACCATACGGACAATTCCTATTTCACCGTATAAGGGCTTCATTTCGCGCAGGAACTGTAATAACCCGTCATTCACTGACCATCTAACCCGCGCGTCATTGCCCATCTCTTTAAGGCCTTCATACATTCGTATAGCGCAATCATAATTTTCACAAAGATTGAAGGCTCTAGCTAGTATGCTGACACTAAAAGGATCTTCCCTTAACGTTCGGCGTACCATTGGTCTGTCTGGCAGGGATTTAGTTTTGATTATTGCCGTGACAAAGTCCTTTTTTCGACGGGTTAAGGTAATGACCTCATCCATTACAGCAAGATAAGTGTTGCTATCGAGTAGTTTTTTCTTCCAAAAAGTTTCAACTTCTTTAGGGCCTTCACGGTATTCTGCTGGAAGGTTTGGAGCATCTGGACAACCTACGCGAAACGCTATATTGAAGATGGGAAGTAAAAATGCGCCGTGGAACCGACCAGCGCTGACGTACATGGAAGAAACTTTGTGCTTGAGGTGCTTTTCAAGCTTGCAATGTACAGTCTCTCGGAGAATCCTCAAAATATCGCTTATTCCTGACCTTTGCTTTGAATTTGCAAGGCTACCTGGAATGAAGTACATCAGATTACTTTCGAACATTTCCAACTTGAAAGGATTTCCTAGTTCGATTGGTTCCCTATTTGAAGCTTTAGAATTGACTGAAAACGTGACCTTCTGCTTAGCGATATCGAACCGGAAAACTTCTCTGTAATACCCTGATCTCACATGAAGATAGTCCGTAAATGCCACTGTTTCACTAGTTACTTCAAGAGTAACTATCTTTTTATATTCCTTAACGACTAAACGAATTTTATTAGGAGCGTGCTCATCACGTTTGATGTAAACTACATTCTCGTGATGTCGATGACCACAATAGGGGCAAATGAAATGACTTCCACGTTCGTAATGCCACATAGCCCCTGGTATCTTTCCCCAAGCAGAGCAAAACACTTGGTCACACTCTTCACAGAAATATTGAAAATGGTGCAATCCGTTTTTAAGGTAGTCTATATCTTCCGCATAAGCAGAAAACATTTGAGGTATAACCAATTCTGCAACTAGCACTTCTCATCACACCCCTAAAATAAATCTTCAAGCTTAATGTCAAAGTCGATTGCCGGTTTTGAGGATACATCAGACTGAATTACTCTGTCAGGCATAGCTGAAGTAGGTACCGCTCGAGTGGCCGTCGGAGCGGTTGCTTCAATCCCAAAGTATTTCATAACGATTTCAAAACCTTCCTGAGGTGTAAATATTGCGAGATTATGGGACTGTTTTTTCTTAGCATCCTTCCACATCTCATCAAGACTTTTGCTGATGGTCTTATCCGTGGCAAGGATCTTCTCTGCATCCTGAGGGTTGACCTCAAGATGCTGCAACAAAAAACCGCCGACAACTTGGATATAAGGGTTTGCGTTATTTTGAGTCATTTCAGACTCTAATTTTTTAATAGCTTTTAATGGCATCTAGCTCACCCTTCTTCCCTGGTTCTCGTCGCTGTATCTATCATCAGGATGACAACCATTCAATATAATTTCCTCGGCCCACACCAGGTCAACCAGTGGTTCAACTTTCGAGACATCTATGGTACAATCTAGGTGAGATATTTCTTCGACGGTCTCTGTTGGCGCAGAGGCCTTTTTCACGTCCATAACATCCCATGGCAATGATTCGTCGTTAAATACTTCAACCAAAGACTCTGTGGCATTGTGGATCTCCGCCACCTGCTTAGCCGGATCGTTACAATCACAACAGAGAATGCTTTTAATAACTCCAATAGCATAGGCATTAAGATTTTTCCTACCCGCAACTTTTGCAAAATCGATAAACCATGCTTTACGATCCAAATGCGATTGCCCTCCTTTTACTTTTTAATCCAGACCTCCAATTCCCAAACTCCAAACTCTATAGCATCGCTCCGCTTCTCCATATAAAGGTCTAGCCTATCCCCACGGATAGCACCGCCTCTGTCCGTAACTGTGTAAGTTTTCTCAAACTCAGGAATATAAATCTTAGTACCAAAGGCTACACTAGGATCCGCCGCTATTGTCCGGCCTTCTTGCACGAGCTCACCGCTGGCTGTGATTCCCTTACCGTCCATTCCTCTGTCATTAGCCGTGTAAGCTGTAACAACCATCGTTCGTCGTTCATGCTTTATGGTTGTTCCTCGACTAATCGGCTTTACGGGAACCGATGCTGGCTGATGTTGTTTAACTGATTGCTGCATCTCCGAACAAACAGCCTCCGATGGTGTAAGACATAAGATCGCTACCATTAATGGGATAACAAAAATCCTTCGAACTTTTAATCACTCCTTTTTTAGCGAGTCTTTCAACGTGGGCGCAAACGACTGCGTATCGACACTGCATTTGATTGCGTAGCCCAGTACATCCTCCGCATGTTTCCAATCGTTCGAAAAAGCGTTCATAGGTCATGAATAGCCCTTCTCCCTTTAGTCTTGTTCCTCCACCTCATGTACCGCTCATAGTGGTTAAGTTTTTGCTTTCTTTCCTCTGTGAAAATTGGGGTAAATGAGATAGTAAAGAGTCCAATCGCCCAGTATCCTTCTGTGCCATACTCCCAGCGCATCCCGCAACCTTCTACTGGGCATCTGGCTTTGGTTTTACCTTTGGGAAAGGATATAGCTTGTCCACATTTGCAAATTGGAGTTAATACGAGAACTTCTCCCAAAGTGCCTCCCTCCTTATTTACGCAGCGCTTACTTCTGCTTTTGCCTCTTCCTTAGAATCAAAGTTCCCCGCGAATTCTCCGTCAATCCAGAGCTCGACATAGCCTCGTTTCTGGATGATTGTGTACGACATGGCATCCCCTCCTTTTCAAGTTGTTTACGCTACATTCCCACGGCCCATTGCAATAAAACAGCCTATCGCAATTTCAACAAGTTTCCCAAGGCTTGTCCTTTTTCTCCCCACCTTAATTGGAACAAGTCGGTTAATCCTTATGTCTGTTTCAGTTAGGTCCATGACCTCCGCGAATTCTGCGTTAGTCATGGGACCTAATTTTGTCTCGAGGATTTTTCTGAGCATTACTTTCCACCTCTTCCATAACCAACTTTTTCACAATCGCGAAGTAAATTATGCTGAGTTTCTCAGCATTGAGGGAAAAAAATATTTATCCATTTCCCTTGGCGATATCTCCAAAAACTCTGCGATCGCCTCTGCCTCAGGAATACTCATTGCATAAAAGCCATTGATTTTGTCCGACAAAGTGTTCACTGCAATACCGATACCATCGGCTAGTTTTCGATAAGAAGTACCCTGCTCTGTAATTCGGCCCTTCAGGGAATTAAGAACAGGGTACTTTCTGCGTTTCGCCATATTCATACACCTCCAGTTATTTATTGCGTTTCTCAGCAATTTAAGAATAGCATTCTGTCGAAATACTGTCAATGAGTTTCGCAATAATATTTTTAACTTTTTGTATAGATGTGTTGCATTTCTCTACGTTAAGAAATATAATAACATTATTAAATTAACAAAAGGGGATAGTTGCAGTGAGTAAATATTTCGACAAGGACTTATTTGGGGAAAGACTTGCAGAGTCAATGAGGGATAATAATGACACAACCTACAGCCTTGCAGAATTTCTTCATCTGAGCCCCTCTGCTATCTCCAGATATACAACTGGTGACAATGCGCCTAAGATCCCGACCATTGATTCTATCGCTAAAAAATATGGAGTTAATCCCGGATGGCTAATGGGTACAGAAGGAGTACAAAAATATCCAGAACATAAGGATGAATGCAAGAAAATACCTGTAATTTTCACTATTGCGGCCGGTGCTCCTATTCTTGCACAAGAGAATATCGAAAACTTTGAGTATGTGCCATCAGAGATAGATGTTCACTTTTGTCTTAGAGTAAAAGGAGATAGCATGATTGGGGCAAGAATCTTAGATGGAGATTTAGTATTTATTCGACAACAGAAAGAAGTTGAAAACGGTGAAATAGCAGCCGTTCTTATAGATGGAGAGGAGGCGACCTTGAAAAGATTTTTTAAGGCAGATGGCAAGATCACGTTGCGTTCAGAGAATCCAAATTACCCAGATCTTACATTCACAAAAAATAACAAAAAGGGGGTAGTTATCTTAGGCAAGGCAATACGATATATTTCGGAGGTGAGATAATCATGGCTAGTATTAGAAAACGCCCCAGCGGATCATATCAAGCAACGATATACGCTGGGGTAAATACTGAAGGGAAAAGGATAATGAAATACTTTACTCGAAAAACGTTAAAGGAGGCTAAAATAGCGGCCCGAGAGTTTGAGCAGGCTCATAAAATACCGATTGGGGATGATATAGTTGGCAAGCATAACTAAACGCCCCAATGGGTCGTACCAAGCAAGAATACACGTAGGCCGTGATATTGATGGAAAACAGTTACCCCCAAGGTGCGTAACCAAGCCTACCTTGAAGGAGTGCAAGGCTGCAGCAAGAGAAATCGAGCAAGAATTAGAAGATGGAAAGATGACAAATGTTGTTAATATCCGAGTTGCCAGCTGGATACAGAAGTGGCTCGAGGACAACAAAAATAACTATAGCCCAAGTACGTATGTTCTGTACCTGAGCTATCTAAAAAATCACTATCAACCATTTTTCAAACAAATGAAATTCAAAGATTTAAAAGAAATCCATATCAAAAGATTACGCAATAAGCTGCTCGGTGAAATGTCTACAACGAGTACACGCAGGGTATTGTCGTGCCTAAGGCCAATTATCTATGATGCTATGAAAAAGAAAAGTCCGTTCGAAGAAATAAAATTGCCAAAAGAAGCCAAGGTTGATTACTCGGACGTTCCTACGCCAGAAATATTTAAACAAATTTATAACGGAGTTCGGGGAACGAGGGACGAATCTATTATTCTTCTGGCAGCTTGGTGCGGGTTAAGAAGAGAGGAGATTTTTGCGCTCAAGGAAAACGATCTGGATTTTAAAAACAACACAATAGAGATCGACGAAGCCTATGTAATTAACGATCAAGGAAAATATGAGCTAAAAAGCACGAAGTCCGAAAACGGATTAAGACTCGTTTCTACACCGCCCTATCTCATGGACCTACTTAAAGGAGTTGTAAAAAACGGCATAAAACTCAAGAAACCTAAAAAGGAGAAGGTAACAAATATCGCTACTAAGCAAACCAAACAAAAAAAGGACAGGCTTATATTCCCGATGCGACCAGATAGCTATACCAGTTATCTAGCAAAGCTCGCAAAGAAAAAAAATATGCCGAAGATCCGTATGCACTTTCTCCGGCATTATCACGCGACTTGGCTTTACGAAAATGATGTACCAGATCATTTATCAGCCGAGCGCCTTGGACACGATATTAAGGTTTTGAAAGAAATATACCAACATCTCGGAGTTGAAAAGAAAAAGGAAATTAACAAAAAAATTATTGATCTCCAGCAAGAAGAATGCAAGTAATAAACAAGCAGAACGTATACTAAAATAGACCATTTATGTGGTCTATTTTTTTGTTGAGCATTTGTTGAGCATTCCCTATTTTAGCGACCTACCCTAAAACGTCAAACCGTTGATGTAATTGGTCGGAGCGACATGATTTGAACATGCGACCTCTACCACCCCAAGGTAATTTTTTGAGTAACGCAACAATTTATGTAGATATAGTATACAAGCCTACTTGAATCATTATGACTATACATATAAATTGTTGCGTTATCCTAAACATACACACAGCTTTAATTGTTAACATCATGAATTGGTATACTCTGTTGGGCATTTTGTTGGGCATGACTTTTTGTGTCCTAAATAGTAAGCGCGTCTCATATTAATATCGTTTGCCGCACAAACCGACTTCTCATATTCCAAGAACAGTCTATTATTTGGGCCGAGCAGGGCCATTATTTTTTTACCTAAACAAATAACAGTATTTATAAGCTCGATGTATTCAAGTTCCTTCTTTGATTCTTCGTAAGACGCTTCGATTACCCACTCTTTATCATTATCCAATGACGTATGCCCCTTCCATACTGACTTTTATCAAGTCAGTCTAGCCTCCTTTTGCGCTACCCGTATTAGGACAAATCCTAAGCTACATAGTCATTACCCTTCTTTCGTTCTACTATGGAATGTCTCTCCCACAATTAGAACATATGTTCTGTCTATATTCAAGGTGGTAATCTGTCGAAGTAAATAATCTTATTACCTCCTTTTCAAAAGAATCTCTATTTCTACGCCTAAACATTTTGCAATTCTAGCTAGTGTTTTAATCTTTGGTTGTTTTCTTCCCTCTTCAATTGCAGCTATATGTCCCTTACTTATGCCTACGCTATTGGCTAGTTCGGACTGAGTCATTCTTTTTGATTTGCGAAAGATAGCGATAATTCTGCCTGTACCAATGTTGTCGTTCATTTATGCCTAAGGCCCCTTAAGTATACAATTTTTCATTGGTCGAATTTGTTTGCTTTAGAGAGATAAAAGTACATCTCTTGCTTTGTTATGCGACATTATACGACAAAATAGCGTAGAATAATATATATTATCGCATATATTATCTGCAATCAAAGGAAATTGCTTCCTCACCGAAGAAATACCTCCCTCGGTGATGGGATTGACAAAGCAGTTAAAAGAAGAAATGTTACTTCAACGTATTACTCAAAAGGAATTATCCAAGCGCACGGGTATCCCTCAATCTGATATAAGTAAAATAGTCAATGACGAAAAGGAAATTTGGCTTGTTACGGCATTCAAAATAGCAGATGCAGTAGGATGTACAGTGGACTACCTTTGGGGACACAAATATCGAAAAAGGTAAGCAGGAATCTGCAAAAGTGATGTGGAATATATTTCCTGTGGTGATAAAGAATGAATAAATTGTGGGAAGTTATGAAAAGCAAAGGAATTACTCAGCTTAGGCTTTCGGAAATAACCGGCATTGCTCAATCCGAAATCAGTAAAATTATGAACGACAAGAAACCGAAGCTCACATTAACTCAAGCTAAGCGAATTGCTAAAGGTTTAAACTGTACAGTTGAAAAAATATGGCCCGATTAGGGGCTATATTTTTTTGCCAACATTATGATTTATCAATCATAATTATTATCTACTGCTCATATAAATACAACATGTAAATTGTTCCACGACCTGCCCACAAAAGGAGGAGGAAAAAATTGCAGAACGATAATCTTAAGGTAAGACTCAGAAACCGTTTAGACCGTGACATTAAGCACGGTTTACAGATTCTTGAAGAACAAAGACCTAATAAGCAACTTGAACAAGGTGAACTCAGTGACTTAATTCGCGATGGAATGCGCTTAAAATTAAGAGAAAAAGGAGTAATCCCAGATGACAAAATCAAGTATAGTTAAGCCTGACATTATCGGCCTGACAGGATCAGTACTCGTACAAATAAGCCGTTTTGCATGGAAGCATATCGGGAAAGAAAAAGACTCCCACCCCGGGAGAATCATGCTATGCTGGAAGCGCAATGACGTGTGTATTGAGACTAAGGAGCGTGGCAAGGACCACGTTACCAAGGAATACCCTAAGCTCGTAGACAAGGGCTGGAAAGGCCACAATCGAGTATTTAAGTATAAAATACCAACCGGCCTAAGTCACTCCAAGCTCATAAAATCCATGAATGATATTGAATTTGATCTTAAGTCAGAAATTTTATTCAAACTACTGGAGAACGACCCAAAGGCTCACTTCTCCCTCACCATCTTATCTGGTCACCTGTTAGACTTCATCAAGTACACAAACGAGGCTCAGAGCGTACCAAAAAGCAAAGGCCTATGGATTCCCCTCGGATGGTCACGGCGCGGCCTAGAACAGTTAGATTTAGCCTCCTCAAACAGTCCTCACCTCATGATCGGAGGGGCCACAGGCGGCGGGAAGTCGATCCTTGGCAGACTAATCTTAGCAGCACTGCATATCAGGTATACTCGGGATGATTGTCGCCTTTGGCTGTGCGATCTTAAACATGGCAACGGGACAGCAAAGCTCGGGCCGGGCCCCATCCTTGTGGATAGATCTATTTCGGATCCCGGGCAAGTAGAACAAATGATGGATGATTTATCTAAGGTTATCGGCGAACGGTACGACCTGTTTAAGCAACACGAATGTGACGATCTGGCAGCTTATAATGAGGAGTATCCAGAGAAACGTCTGCCGCGCATCGTTGTTTATGTTGATGAGATGACAAAAATAGAAGGAAAGGAGTTTAAGGTTGCTCGTGAGAAAATGACAAAGGTTACCGGGGAAGCTAGGGGATCAGGGGTGCATGTTATCATCTCATGCCATAGGCCAACTGCTAATCTAGTTAGCGGGACCATGAAGAATAACTTTAGCGCTGTAGTCGCTTTCCGGTGCAATGCCGTGTCTGCCAGGGTCCTGCTTGGAGAAGATGAAGAAGATTATAAAGCGGCCAGCATGATAGATCCAGACGTAGAGGGCCGAGCGTTATTCTCCTTCAAAGATCAGGTCCTTATTCAGGTGCCATTCATTGATAACAAGATGATCAAGGACCTCATGGCCGCTTATCAAAAGCCGCCCATGGCACAAGCTGACACGCCGACTAAGCTCGTTAAGGCGCCAAAAAAGCTTATCCATGAAAATCAAGATAAAAAAGTAGGGGCAAAAGAGCTCTTATGCGACCAGCAGCCTAAAAAAAGCCAGCTGCAAAAGGCTAAATTGTGCCTTATACAACCACTGGGCACGAAGGGTATCACGAAGGAATGAGCGAAGGGGTGAACGAATGGTGAACAAGCTCAAAGGGACAAATTGTGTTGCCTTTGGACAAAGTAGGGATGATCATATCGTTAAGTTAATCCAATCAGGAACTGCATTTACTAGAAGGCAAATAGAACAAATCATAATACCCAAGCGTAAATCATCGAAGCGCATCGCCCAGCACTCTCTTACTCGGCTATGTGCTCAAGAAAGAATAAAACAATGGAAACGCGCTCCGCAGCTCCCCTCTATCTACTACGCTAGAAAACCAAAACAGTTGGATCATGTTTTACTTGTTAATGAAGTTTATTGTGCCCTTCTCTCTCAGAAAAAGTCCTGGTACTCAATTGAATGGAAATGGAGGTATTCAATTCTAGGTGGCATGGTAGTTGCTGATGCTATGGCAAGTATTTATCTTGATCCAGACCGCAAGGATCGGCGCGTGGTATTTGTCGAGGTCGAGAGAAATCCAAGCAAGAGATTTGATAAGCCTGAGCAATACCAAAAAGTATACGATGCCGATTGGGTTAATGAAGAGTGGTCTGTTATTAAGGGTAATACGGCTATCTTCCCTACTATCTTAATAGTAACCGATCATGATCTTACTATTAAAAGCGATCTTAACTTTATTGTCGCATCTATTGATGACGTGCAAAAAGATATTTATGGATTATTAAGGAGGTAGAGAAAATGAGTAAACTAGGGAGAGCAACCACAAGGGCAACATATGGGATTCTAAATCTCGCCATGAAACCGCTTTACGATCAGATAAGAAAAGAGCGCAAAGAAGAACTTAGACGCTGGGATAAATTTGATAATCAGATTTCACAAGATGTTCAGGCCGAACTGTCCGGACCAAGACGATTCGAAGTGCATCAGCCGTTTGATTCTATTGTTCACCAACATCATTTGTGGTAATAGTCGCAAAACCATTAATCCTGTCGAAAAGCAGGAAAATTCAATAATGCAGGGAAACAAAATACGTAATTATATCCAGAAAGGAGTTTTAGTTTTGGGCAATTATATAATTTGGGGTATTTGTATTGGTATCTTGTATGTCGTATTCAAAAAAATCAAAACATCTCGCGAGAACAAGCAAAAAGGCATTATCGCAAGGATTGATGAATTGGTAATAGTGCAAGGTGTACCCGGTGCAGTCGAAGGTCAACCTGCATTTCTACGCTTATATGATGACACGGTAACCGTGAACGATCAACAGACTATACCTTTAGCCAGGATTAAAGAAGCCGTAAGCTTTAGTCAGAAAGACATTGAAGGTAAAAATAAAAGCGTTGTCGGCAGAGGAATAATCGGAGCAGCTCTGTTGGGTCCATTGGGGGCCGTGGTCGGAGGTATGAGCGGAGTTGGACAAAAGAACACGGATAAAACTGTAGGTTTTATTGCGATCCATTACACAGACAAGGATGGAATAGCAGAAACTGCAATACTCAAGACCACAGGGCCCGGACCTTTACTATTAATCAAATTCACAAAAGCGCTTAATGAGAAACTCGGTATCGTACCAGGTACGCATAAACAAGCTTACGAGATTTAATCCGAAATACAAAAAAGCCCCCGGCAACCACGCCGAGGGCTAATTCTATGAAAGGATGATCCTATGCACGGCTTACTACTAATCCCTAATACCGTCCTCTTTCTGATCCTCTTCTTCCTCTCCATCGCGCTGCTCTACTACATCATCAAAACTGCAGTCTCTAGCGGAGTGCGCGAGGCAAATGCAAGAATACTAGAGTCGGTCAGAGAGATTGAGAAGTCAGTCCACGAAATAAAGACCAAAAAGGAGAGCAGCTAAGCTCTCCTTAAAAGCAGAAACCCGGTGCCACCACACACCGGGTTTCTGCTTATTTCCAAAAATATCTTCCTCACCACACTACACTATATGTCCCATCCGTCTGATACGTTACATCTTCCACAGAAACCATTTGCATGTATTAAGTTCATATTTTATCTCAAACGGCCGGAGCTCGCCTTTAATCTCTGACTGGCACCTGAACACGAGCATACGATTGCCGGACAGCTTTTCTTCGGTCATGGATATTACCTGTTCGATCTTAAGTTCTTTGTCGTTGAGCTTAAGTCTGATAGGGTGGGGTGTGCCGTTTTCAAACCAGGCTAGGACTTCTATGGGAGTCATGTAAATTTTCATTTATATCACGCTCCTTATCGGCACATTCTTGAAGATGTATTTACGATTACGGCCATAAATATTACACTACATAGGTCTTTTTAAAGTATAATAACATAGATATTAAAAAATATTTAATTTTATTATAGAACCCATGTTCGAAAGGAATAATAGGAATAATGGCGAAGATTAGCTAAGTCTGGCAAGGCGAAATGTTAATCACGTAATATATTAGAAAAGGTGAAATTATGAAAGACAGCAAAATGGCTGACTCCATTAAGAAGTACCGTCAGATATACAATAAAGAAGTACTTCCGAACATGTCTGTTAAAACTAGCTCACATGAAACTTGCCAAGAAACAATAAGAGTATTTGAAGATTTTGCTCCATTCCGCAAGCGGGCTAATAAAGAAGTATTAGGTGGGGAAGAACATGAGCGAAGGTAATGTAAGTCCAGATATAAGAACACAATTTAAAGCACTTAATATTCCCCCTCGGTCTTTCCAGGCTGGGGGCGTTTATTTAACTAAGGACCCCAATGTGCTTATGCCTGGTCGAAATCACATCGAGGACAAGCCTAGATTAGTTATTGCTATGGGAAACCAACAAATTCTCGAGGATCCCTTAGAGCCGGTAATTTCTGTTATACCAATTACTACCGTTAATAGCGATTCAGGTCAGGATTTGCAAGTAAACGCCGGGACAGCCAACTTAAACAAAAACTCGTATCTAAAAACTGGCATGTTACAACCAATACTAAAAACAGACTTAGATAAATGCATCGGGGTTATGGATAATTCCACTTTTGAACAACTTAAATCAACAGTACTAATGACTTTGGGATTCTTCGATTAAAGGTTAATCTCATCCCACGTTATTGTTATATTTCTAAGGAGGGAAAATACATGACACCAAAAATCAGGTATTTTATTACTGCTGACAATGCAATTATAGATCAGATTACCCAAAAACTTAGTGTCAATGGATTATTTGACAACTTTAGAATTATTCTTTTCCCTTCCCAGGCCCCTAAATTCTTTATCGTATTAGGGACATTCGAATCTGAAGGGAAATTAAATCTTCTTTTAAGGATCAAGCAACCAACTGGTGGGATTGTGGCTGAAGTGGAAATTGACACTCTGGCTAAGTCGGTAAATGAAACAGTAAGTAGCATTATAGAAATCCCCAATTTACCTCTTCCTGAACAAGGTTTATATACGATAGAGGTTATAGACAGGGATTGCAACAAAGTTATTAATACCTATCACCTAACAGCTAATTTTCCTCCGGAAAGGATTTTTGAGCAAGGAGAAGTAGAGAAAATTTTAAACGAGCCATCATTAGCTAAATCAGCGAAAATTGAAATAGGGTGCCCTTATTGCAAAGAAGCTCATAGTTTTCAATTGTCTCTTGATCCAAATAGAGAAGTTGATCCAGGGAGCTTAAAGTTTCCAGAAGACAACATTTTAAAGTGTTGTGACAAGGAAGTAGATCTTACAGGAGTGCGTAACCAAATATTTTGGACATTCGGACAAAAAATTCAAACAGCGCCTACTCACATATAACTGAAAAAATTAAAAAAATAGCAAACTGACGCAAAAAAGCCTCCCTCCAATTAAGGAGAGAGGCTTTCGCAATGTCTACAATTACCAGGTAATCTCTTCTTTGGTCACAACTCTAAGAACCACATTCACAACTACAAGTATTGCTCCTTGCACTTCTGGAGTAAGGATATCTTCACCAGTTGCATTAAGGACGATCACTCCGGCCAGCATTAGGGCGTTGGACCATAAGGTTTTCGATGCGTACCATTTCTTTTGCATATTAATTTCCTCCTCTTTATTTTCAAATTGGCAAGCGCTTGCGATTTGATTACAGCGTTTGAGCGTACTGAGCAGCCTTAATAGCTGTATCCTCAGCATGTAGCCCGCAACAATTTGTTACACCTGAGATGTTAAGTTCTTCGCCGCCAACAACGACAGGATGCTTGCACTTCTCAATGTCTTTGTGCACATTGGCGTTATTTCCATCCCTGCAGTACATTGCGCATCCGCCTAACTTCCTTGATACAATCCTCGCACTGGAGAAATCTGTGTCAGTGAAATAAATAACTGCGTGATCCATTGCTTCTTCGTCCTCCTCTTCTTTTTCTGGCTCCAATACGGCCTGCTCAAACTCATCATAGGACCATAACCCATTCGTGAGTACCGGCACCTTGCTGTAAGTGCACCCAGGGCAATCCGTATAAGCCACCTGACCGTGTGGATAGACGTTGTCGAGTGTTAGCTTATGCTCTGCCATTAAACTCCTCACAAGGCCCACCAGTGCGTCAAATTGAGCTTTTGGCATTGGGTATAACGTAAAATCCCCGGCTAAACCAATCCCAATTGCATTACGGTTCCACCAGTTATAACCTTTCTGACTGTACGGAGCTTTATCGCTTATGGTGTGCGATCCCTGCACATCCAGAGGTCTCCCGATCCGTAACGTCCCGTCTGCCTCGATGCCATAATCGTATTCGGGGTAATCATAGTTGTAAGGGTTCCAGCGCTTTAAGATTGAGACCTCAGGCGGAAGGCCATCGCCCATGTGATGGATGACGATGGCTTGGATTGTTCGGTTATATGGTGTGCTCATGCTTGGCACCTCTTCTACTTTTGGTATTTCTTTGGGCAAACAAAAAAGACCATAACCACTCGCGTAGTCGAAGCCTTCTTCTTCGATATCTATACTCATTTGATTAACCAGCTTAACGGAATCATATGGCAACAATCTTGGCTGTCCGCTCTCTTTACCCCAACAAACGTATCTGGCTAACAAAGCATTGGTAACAGGATTTGATGAACTAGTGCCGGTATATTTAAACTTTTGGCCATTCCCACGCTGTACGGTTATATCTGTTGGAGCAACACAGTTAAGCATCTTTCCACCGTTCGAATATGACTTTCCTTCTGCCCCTACCGCAACGGTCCATGGTAAGTTCGCAGGGAAGTCCACTCCGTTATCGTCTTGATCTCCATCATTACCTGAAGAGCATGTCGTTACAATTCCAAGGTCGAGAAGAAAGTTGTATGCATCACTATTAGGGCTACTAATACTCACGTTGGCAAGGTCAAAAAATCCGGGAGGTTTACTTCTGACATAAGCCTCAATTTCTTTCTTTGAGAAATTCCAGGGGCAAACATAAATAGTGGCCCCAGGTGCAAACTCGTGAAGAATCTGCATGACGTAAGTGTTGTGCTTCTCTTTATCGATCATCTTGCCTTCTGGATCGACTAAGACTGTAAATGGTTTCGTGTAGTCGAGAGTCTTTCCATTAAGATCAAGAAGCAGTATGTTTACGCCTGTTCCGTCATACTCCTCCCATACAGGCGGGATTAGGCGTTTTCTTATGGAATCGTTTTCTGGAAACATTGTATATCACCTCCTCTACTTAAGAATCATCAACGCTCCAGCTCCGCCACTAATAATGGCCCCGGCAACAGTTCGCCAGAGCCAAGTATTGTTTGCTTCGAGTTTATCTAAGCGGTGACAGTTTGACTTTGACCTCGACTCTGTCTCGGTGGCCTTTTCTTCCACAACTCCTACTCTGTCTCTTAGATCGTTTTGGTTGTCGAGCTTTGTTTCTACGCGCACCAGGCGCTCGCGTATGTCAATAAGGACTTCTTGTGGGTCCGCCAATACGCCCACCCCTTTCCACCTCTATTCGTTTGCTACCCATGGAGCCCCAGCGCCCTACTTCTCCGCCACCTCCTACGGATTTTCGGGCTTAGATTTGGGGCATAGAAAAAACCGCTCATTGGCGGCAAAAGGAAAGACGCTAAGGCTTATGCTTCAGCGTCTTTTTTGTGTTCTAAAATATCTTCTATTTTACAATCGAGTAAATTACAAAGCCTGTCAATCACAGATAATGCTACATACTCATCATTCCATAATTTAGATGCTGTTGTTGGTGATAATCCGCACTGACTAACAACGTCCATTTTCTTTAGTTTTCTTTTAACCATGAGTATACGCAATGGTTCGTAACTAATCATTTTAAAGCCTCCTCTTTATTTCAAGGGGAGTATAACACATTTACGCTTTGTTGTAAATTACTTTTACCAAATCGAAAATAATTACACTAAAGCCATTGACATTACTTCCGTGAATGTGTAATATAATATCAAGAAGACGGAACAATATAAGTTGAGGGGGAAACGAAAATGAAAATGATAGACGCTCTAGAAACTCTGAAAACCAAAGGTATCACCAATTTAACTGGTATGGTTGGCCAAACTGACATTAACGTGTATATCGAAAATGCTCGCACAGGTGATGAGCACGCCGTTGATGTACTCAACAGATATCCAGATATGACTTGGGCAATCTACCACATGGACCACATAGACGACCACTACATCGTCGAGACAAACGGCTACCACATTATAGTAACTAAGTATGACAACCACGACATGCCAACATACAGCGACTACGAAACCGACGAAGAAATGTATGCCGCGTTCAAAGAATGGCGTATTATGCGAGATGCAAACTCTATAGCCGACGAGATGACTGCAAAGCGTCCTGGTGAATTACCTCGTGCTGCATGGTTGCTTATTGCGGCAAGCGAACTCAAGGCGGCAGATAAGGCAACCACGGAAGCATTTGAGCGTGAATATGGAGACTCTAGTCACTAGGAGTTATCCAACGCCAGCCGGGGCCAATACCGGCGTAAGGAGGAATAACCATGAGTAAACCATGCACCTTTGAGGATCTTCCGATAGAGTTTCAAGAACATATCACTGCGGTATGCGATACATTTGAAGTTTTAAAGTGTAAACGAACGGACGATAAAGAATTTAAATGTTTTGTTAAGGATGATGATATTATCGGATTATTTTTATACCGCGAGAAAAGGGTAAGCTGTATTTGGCTAGGTAAATACGACATAGAGATCTTACGCAGCGCATTAGAAAGCACCCGTCCCTAGCTTGCCGGCCTAGACGAGTGCTTAAGTAGAACACCGGAGTGTCCTGCTCCCATTATAGCAGGCGCTCCGGGCCAAAGAAAGAGGAGCGAAAAGAATATGAGATATGTTAAAGAATTCTTAACCGCACGAAAATTAGATGGCCTAGCGCCCGGGACGCTCGATCAATACAGAATGGAATTAAAAAAGTTTGCCTCTCACTTGGACAAGCCCACAATTGATACTACAACCAACGATCTACGAGGGTACTTAATCCAATTCAATGAGATGGCCCAGCGCACTGTAAACCGCAAGATATCAACCCTCAAGGCATTTTATTCATGGCTAATCAATGAGGAATATATCGAGCGAAACCCCACCAAAAAGATTAAGACACCAAGGGAGCCGGCTTCGCTCCCGCGAAACCTAAGCCATGAGGATGTTGAATTACTACGCTGGCATTCTAAATCGCCTCGCAATCAAGCCATAATGGAGTTGCTGGTATCATCCGGTATGCGGATCGGCGAACTCGTTAGCCTCGACAGGAATGATTTATCTATGGCCAACCGTCAGATCAGGGTAACCGGTAAAGGCAATAAGGAGAGGTTGGTATTTTTCGGGCCGATTGCTAAGTTCTGCTTGATCAGCTACCTTAACACTCGGAAAGATGATAACCCTGCATTGTTTACTAATAAGTATGGCGCACGCTTAACGGTCCGCAGCGTTGAAATGCAGATCAAAGACCAAGCCCGAAAAGCAGGAATCAAGGATGCGGTTACGCCCCATATGCTCAGACACACTTTTGCCAGTGGAATGTATGAGCAGGGAGCAGACATAGATTTTATCGCCCGACTACTTGGGCACGAATCCACGGATACAACGAGGAAATATACTCACGTTAATGCCTCGGCGATGGCTCAGATGTACGATAAGTATTTGGTTAGCTAACTCGGAAGCCCCCTAAAATGGGGGCTTTATTACATATCTTCGTTTTAGCAGTCTTTAGCGAAGTTAGATAATACCTAGTTGGTGCCATTGATCGAAGAATTGTTGATAACCCATAGATTCAGAAGTAGTGGTTATTATTTGCTGTGGGTCTCCCCATTGAAAGGAAATTTCGCCACTTAATGCTACGTACTTATCCGTAATGCTCGGATCATTAAAAATATCCCCAAAGAAAATTGTAAAAGTCTGTTGCTCTACACACTGGTTTTCGTCTAGAATAATGTTTCCGTTTGAATCTATTAAGCCGTTAGTTTCTAATCTAGAAATTAAATCGTTCATATTCAGCCTCCTTACACTAACTTGCGCATCCACGCATTATATGTCCTGCTTACTGTGTCGCCGTTTATAATTTGTATCGCTGCGTAATCCCCACGGGCTGTAGCTTCCCCGTGTTTTGATACTGCCACGCCTGACGCGCTTAAGGCAACCGGTATGGTAAGCAAAACCCCATCAGGGCTATAGGAGCAGTTTAAAGTATATGTGTGACTTGCATCCGCAATAGATATACCGGCAATCTTTGAATATCCAGTCATATCTTCAAGAGGTGCTGTATAAGTTGCTCCAGCGACAATTACCTTATCAGTCATTACCTTTACAGTCTTCGCTAAACTCCCATTTATAGAAGTTTTAACAATTTTAGGAACCCAGGCTGTGCCGCTAAAGATAAATTCGTTCCCTGTATCAATCTCCGTCAAGGTCGATCCGTTCTCGATGCCTTCTGTTACCTTAACGTCAGTCGAGAGACATTCGTAATTCCTGGAATAAATTTTAAATCTAAACAATCTTACCCCTCCTTAGGACAATAAAATAACGCCCTCTTGTAAGGGCGTTTTGCTGCATATAATGCGTCAAATGTTCATTAACCTAATACTGCAATTGTTCGTTCAGCCACCTTTATATCAACCTCTGCTCTCATGGTGCTTTCTGTTACTCCATCATCCAGTAATACAGCGGTTTCTGGTACGTCCTCGATGACCTTTCTACCCGCTAAAACCAATGTTGTATAAGCGTTAATTAACTTCTCTTGTACAATTGTCATAGTAAACCTACCTCCTGTAATAATGTAATGGTTTTTAAATCAAACTCAGCTTTTGCAACCTCTTCTATGGTTGGTATGAGTAAGTCTAGCTGTTCTTTTTCTTCTTGCGCTAATTTATCTTGTTCCTGTTGTGCTATTTCCTCGGGTGTAAATATAGTTTCTACAGCTTCTCTGGTTGAGCAATTTATAACTAATTTATCCGCCACTACTTACACCCCCATAGAACGAATCTACTACCTATCCCGATACTATCTGCTTCAGCCACGAATGATATTTTATTTATTTCCGATATCGCGTTTTCCCACGACCCACTTACAATAAATGTATATAATGAAGTAGATGTGTCGAAATAATGTATGTTGTGTACGCGTTTTGGTTTAGAATAATCGAAATTTGATACATCTATTATTCCAAACGAATGGTTTCCAGTGGACGCTGACAAAGCATTGCTAAAACCAATGTACGTTTGCAATAAAAACTCCCCAGTTCCCACCGTTGTATCAAAAAAATTAGTCGATTGATACCTATAATTTGTTGATGTATCATCGTTAAATCTTAATAATATCTTTCTGTTGGTCGATAAGCTACTTCTTGTATTATAAAATATCTTAAAGTTTTTATATCCACTTGGTATATTCGAAAAATCAACTTGTGCGGTAGCACTCGTAAGAGTTTGTTCGGCAATCTTCTCCCACGCACCATCATAAAGAGAACCCTCCCAAGTCCAACTAGGATCACTTACAGTAGGTGACTCGTCAGTTATTGAGTTACGAGATAATGTCCAACGAGTTTTGAGTGATGGGTATGTGATAGGGTCGATGTCACTTAAATCCGTAATACTAGTCACATCTGCTTTTAACACATTATCCGAACTATCCAACACATCACAGACCACGCTCGTATTAACAGGAGTAGTCTTTGTGAATTTTAAATTTCCGTATTTTTTTAGGTATAGAGGGTTAATAGTTTTAGCGATTGTGCCAGAAGTGTATTTCGTAAGGGCAGTTACACTATATTTAAGCTCATGCACAAGAGATTCTTGGGGCGTAACCCACAAATCGTTAGAGTAAAAAAAGTTTTCATTTTCTACTAAATTGCTAGTAGCCCTCGCGATACCAAATTGATTGCTTATATTCCCAGCGCCGTTTGTATCTATGGCTAACACTATATTGGACAAACCCCTAATATCGACCAAGCTATCAAAAACGACTTTATTTGACCCTAATATAGGTGTGACTATCTTACTACCTAACACTTCATAAGTAATGCCATTCCTAACAGACACTCTAGCGTCTGGGGCAGTACCGACAATACTATCTACGTAGAATGTAAAATCGCTTATATAATCGTAGTTGGTATTTAAGATTCGCTGCCCCCGTACATAATTGCCGTAAGTTTGATGGGCATCACCCGACTGTAATTGATCCCTCACTATTGTATGGTCTAATCCTGCACCATCTGCGCCAATACCAGCACTATATAACACAGAGTTATCAAAGCCAAACTCAGCTTGATACCTACCATAGTCCAGTGGTTTCGGAAAGTCGGAAAGTCGAATATGCCCGAGATCATCCTGTGTCGCTTCTTCCGCCAAATGCGCAGTAAGGGTATCAGATTGTGTCTTCAATTGAGCGTCAGTAATGTCCGCATTTTCATTGAAATCTGATATCTTGACATTGTCAGTAAGCTCCGGCTTTTTTAAGCCGTAATTGGTTGTCGTGAGCATTTCATCACTCCTTTAGTTAAAAGTCTGTATCTCTGCCCAGGTTAAAGCCGATACTTCCTGCCACGTCTTATCAGCCAAAAAACTCCAAGTGTTGTAGGTGTAATCATAAGAAAATGCAAGGTGCGCGGGCTTGATCTCTTCTAGGATCGCTGTAAGGTCAGTCATATTTGCGGGCGTTCCTTTTGTCCCGGTAAATTTAACTCGGAAGGCATAGCTTGCATTGTCCTCGATTACCTCAACCTGCCCATCGCTAAATGCTGCAGCCACCGTCTCGATCATGGCCTTTGTCGTGGTACCTACCGCTCTAAGCTTAGCCTTAACTTTCTCGCGCCTGAAATTATATGGTTTAGAGACATCAGAAGCAATACCAAGATCCTGCTCCCATCGGATAATATTCTCCACGACACTGTCGACAAAATAACTATCTTGAACGGTGTCTAGCTTGAATTCTAGCCCTCGAAGCTCTTTAGTATAAGTATCCAGGAGACTACCAAATAACCTGGAGTTGTTGTAGTAACTAGGGAGTAACTTTAGCATATCTCCTTTATAGTCACGTCTGGAAACATTGGACGAAACAACAATCTCTGCCCGGACTTGTACGATTGCTGGCGAAAATTCAATCTTAACTCCCTGGACCAGCATCTCCACAATACCCTCAATTGCTGACTTACCAATGCTTAGGTCAACACCTTGAGCCTGCGCTTCAATAAGCCCATCTACTAACGCTATACGAAAATCAAGATACAGGTTCTGATCTAAGTCACCCCATGTCAGGACCTGTATCTCATCCCATGTTTGCTGCTGAATTGCCGGCATATTCAATCACCTACTTAAGTCGTACGATTAGGTAGTTTTGCGGAACCTTAAACTGGCTTGAAATATTTATAACCTTAGAAAACTCCAGCGGCGCGTGAAACAAAAGATTTCCGCCGCTTAGTGCGTCATATAGCCCAACGTGCGTAATTGTTCCCCAGTTTGCTGTTGCGATCGGGAATAGGACATCGGCAGAATTGCTGGTCTGCCCATCGGTCGGATCCGTGAATGCAACTGGCATACGTACATAGGCACCGCCCGTTACTTCCGTACCAGTTCCTGCATCTGTCGGATCAGAGGTGAAAAGTGCCGCATATACGGTCACTGGTGAGCTGTATGCTGTGTTCCGGAGTACAGCATTAATTAGTGCATTTTCAAGGTAATCAGATAACTGACTCAAATAAGCCACCTCCTAAGTTAATGTAATTATGCCGAGAATCGCCACCTCGGTATCAGCAATAGCAATATTTGCGGTACCCGTGTTGACTGTTAGGCCTGTGTAATCCAGAACACCTTCGCTCCCGAGAATAAGGCTGCCAATCCTTGCAAAACTGACGTATGTTTCCACGAAAGCAATTTCCGCTAGGTAAGCGATAATATTCGTTTGAATATTAATCTCGACTTGATTCTGCGTGTATTCAGAGCTAATTGTTAGACTTACGGATATATCGATGTCCTTACCCGCGGCGGCCTCAACGGTAACTGTTGCGCCGATTGGTCGATGGTCCTCGATGTTGTTTGCCACATCCACTACTAACTCTGATCCTGGGGGCTGTTTATTGCTGTCGATAATGACTACTTTTACGGTCCCGGCTCCTGCCCACAGAGGAAATACCTTAGCATCGCCAATACCGGTCACTTCTTTTGCCCAGTTACTGTAGTGGTACTTATTTCCACTTGTAGGCGGTGTCCGTATTTTCTCAAGGTATCTTTCACGCAATTCATTATCTGGTTCTCCGTCATAACCATTTGTGAAAGCATCATTATTGGTAACTGCTGACAGCCCCGCGACAGACACTGGAAAGAATTTTATAGTATCAGACGGCACGTTCCCGATACTTCCAAGGGTATCGCATTTAACCATCACTGTTTCTATAGTTGTTACGCCAATGACCTTATCCTCTGAATCGTAAGTATAGGTTAATGACGCGCTAGACACCTTCATGCCTGTCTTTATAATCGCTCCATGCTGACCAGTTATTGTTACGTTTCCCGTTGCATTTGTAGCGGGTTTACGCGTGATATTCTGTTCTGATACTTTGCGGTCCAAATATTCACCCTCTGCAGTAGTTGCAAAGCCCCGACCTAGTGCAATACTAATTTCTTCTTGTTTTGTTTCTAACTCAATAGCCACAGACTTAATCGCGTCATAAAAAAAGGATCCCTCTGATTTATCTACCTCAGTGGGTATATTCCCTAGCATTCGAGTCGATATTTCTTCACTGGACATTACTCATAATCACCTCCCCATAAATCGTATTTAGCGTCATGCTTAATGTCACTCGATCTTCGTCTGTTTCAACCTCAAAGTTGCTAACGCTTGTAATTACACTGTTTATTAGTAGCGCTTCCTTGATCGTGCGTTCCAGCTCGGCATGAGTAAATTCCCTGTCGAACGACCTACCGATTAGTCCATGATGCGCTGATCCGTAATCCGTCCCCTCGTATATAATTATCCCCTTTATTGTGCGCAGAGCTTTCTCGACCCACACTTTCACGTATTCCGCGCCAGTTACCTCCGGTATCTTCCCGTCTTTTAGTACAAAATCGCCAGCCTCAAAATCCCATGCAAACGTTTTGTGCGCAGGCGCTTGGCTTGTTACCTGCTCCACGTCTGTAGACGATATTTCTAGCCTTGAAATATTAGGCAGCATCTTAAGCACCAACCTTATCAATTATATAAAACAGTTTATAGGAACTATCAGGAATCATAATAACTGTGTTTCCTAGTAGTAATCCGTTTTTAATTAGATTAGCCAATACCAGTTTATCATTCTCTAGAACAACGCTATCTCCCCAAGATATCCTCAGGGGAGTTGTAGAAATAACCTTGCCCGTGGTTATTCCGATAACATCTGGGTTGTTTCGGTTGTTAAAGAGATCAGCTAATTTTTCTAAGTTCGTCATGCTATATCCTCCGGGAGTGTCAGCGTTAGTTCCATGGTGTGCACGCCACCGGCATCGACATTGTGCTTTGCTTGCGTGATCATGTATCTGCCCTGCATTCCCGTCTCGGGCTCAACAACATCAAATAGCCGTCCGGCCTTAAATGCAATATCCCCCATGAGTCTTATTTTGTTCGTTTCGTGGACCTTGTTAAGCCTTTGTAATAAGATTTTAGCTACTTGTCGCGCTTTGGCTGCGTCAGCTTCATCAATCTTATAGGTATCTTCTAATAGTCCGTATTTACCTTCCGATACCGTATCTTCCGCGAGCGCAAGTGTTTGGTAATCATCCTGAGATGCTGTAATAATTTTTATTCTATTACGTAGCTCCTCGATGCTTCGCGTCCGATCCGCTCCTAGTGTCGCCCCAAGAACGTCTATATCTCCCATGCCGGATGCAAGACTAAACTTTCCAATAATTACTGCATCGGACATCTTTTCAATGTAAATTCTACCTTCTCTAAGCTCTGAGAATACTTTTACACCTGTTTGACGTTCGTACGCCTTTATAATCGTAGTGATGATCTCGGCAGGTGTTTTTTGCACAAAAACCGAATCAATCAAGTTATCCATTGATGTTATGCTTCCAATCGGCATGCCAAAGTCGGTTAGTATTTTCGTAATTGCCTGCTTTGCAGGGATCTTGTTAAATTGGTACACGCTTTTGCTTTTCCCTAGATACCAGCCATAGTCGAAGGCTGTGTATGATATAGTTATTGAATCGTTCTGTTTGCTTTTAACTACAATACCTCTATCAACTTCGACCCCATCTTTTGTGACTACAACGAGGTCACCTAGTTCAACCGGATTATTAGGATATGGGCTTCGCCCCCAAAAGGTAGTAAAATCCATCACTGAAGCGATAGACAGATTGCTGTCCCAACTTATCCCGTTTACAACAGGCGTTAGGTCGTATGATTTCAAGCCGTCATTTTTCACTAGCGTTATCTTGAACATAAGCTACACCACCACAAGTAGGAATTCTTTGAGTGCCAATGTGTAATATATATCACCATCTGTGGCGGTTCTGTGCGTAAAACTATCTATTGTAACGAGCATGTTGACTGTATCGAGTTTAATACTCGGATCAGTATTAACAATGATCAAGCGAATCGGAATCCTTAAGTCCCACCATCGCTTTATCGTGTCTACGTAGTCACTGCCGTACATTGTCTTATTTAAAGCAAATGGGTATTCCTTGACAGGAAAAAAAGATTCCAAATCAATCGTGCTTAATCCTTTTTTAGTAACGATATTTAGTGATTGGTACAGTCCGTCTATTTGCTTATTGTCCCAACTCTCTTTTATCTCGTACTCTGAGGGCGTGACGGGGAGCAGGAGTACTTCGCTATTGTCGTTGATTGACAGGTATACTTTTATCATGCTTTGTCACCCCCTTTACCCGTAAACAAATCGTTCAAGTCTCGGCAATAGCTTATCGGCTATTTCTTCGCCGGTTAAGTCGCTGCTCTTCTTGCCTAGCGCACCAGTATTACTATCTGTGGCATCAGTATTAGCATTAACTGCGTTTGCATTTGCAAGTAGAGCGTTGGCTAAGGTATTTGATTTCTGTGCCTCGGCTTTTGCCTTCCTGGTTTCATCTAGCTTTGATATTGCGTCCTCGGAAAAGCGTTTAATCTTAACCTCTGGAATTATGTTTTGTTTTTCGAACGTTGGTCTTTCCATTGATGTTTTTACGCCGGAGAAGTCAGCTTTTATAGTTTCTTGCCCCAATGCACCACGGATTGCGTTTACTGGTGTGAGCAGGGCACCTACTGCACTTTCCGCTTGTGAAACTACACCATTCCACATTTGTGAAAAAAAGTAGCCTATACTTTGGGCAGCATAGCTAAACCCGCTTAATATCGTATTCGCTCCGCTTATTAACCCATTTACACCCGTCTCAGTGTAGGATGCTATTCCGTTCCAGCCATTCATAAACGTAATTTGTACAAGCTCCCAGTTTTTACGCATCCATGTTATTACGGCAACTAATGCTACGACCCCCATTACAACAGCTCCGATGGGATTAGCCCTCAGTGCCGCATTTAGTCCGCCTTGTGCTATCCAGGCGTAGACCGCAGCTGTTTTGTAAGCTATCAATACCATAGTTAATCCGCCGAATAAAGGTGCGAGGTCGCGCACAACACCGCCTGCCGTCCGCATGTAGTCTATGATATTTTGTATCCCGCCAGAATCGACCCACGATATTATGGCGTTTTTGACAGCATTGACTTGCGCCTCAATGACCGGCAAATTATCCATGAACGCCTTTGCGAATTCACCCTTTATTCTCGTAACCGCACCGCCAAGAACTTCCTTCATGTCACCAAGGGCATTATTAGCCTGGATAATCTTTCCCGCGTCAGTGTTCGCAAGCGCCGCATTTACTCCACCAACATTTTTTTGGAGTACTTCAGCTAATGCCGCAGCCTTTTGTTGCTCGTTACCGTGCTTAATAATTTTTTCCTGCGCTTCGGTAAAGCTTATTCCGACTTTTTTCAGCGCACCGACACTTCCGTCCATGGTTTTACCGATCATATTACCAATCGTCACAGCATCCTCTTGCGTGGCATTGTACCCTTTTTGTTGAGCTAGGAGGTCCACCATACCTTGTGACAGTTTTTTAACTGTGTCGTTCGTAACATTAAACGTGGCCAACTGTTGCATACCGCCCAAGGTCACTTCGTCGCCTATGATCCCAGTTCCCTGGAGTATCGAAGCGTACTTCTTTAACTCATCAACTTGCGCCTTTGTTGCTTTGCCGGTGGCGTCAAACACCGCTTGCAGCTTGACCTCGGCTGTCATTTGTTTTTTGTAAGCTTCTTCCATTTCATTGATTGCTGCTACCGACTTTACTACCGCAAACGCCGTTGCAGCCATACCCAATAGGCCGCTCTTTAAGCTATTAAATGAGTTTTGACCTGTATTGCGCAAGGATCTTAAATTCCGCTCGTAGGCCATCGTGCTCCGATTAATGTTGTTCATTGTGGGAGTAACCTGATCACGCAAGGTCATACGCCGTTCTATTGCTGCCGCCACTAGTCACCCCACCTTTTCGCCTCTTCTTCGCCGTAAAGGACCATAGACTGAATGAAAAACTCTTTCTCGGCTTGTGTGAGCCCGAGTAGATAATCCAGTCTGTGGCCCCGTTGAATGTAGTAGTGACATAGATATAAATCTATGTCACTACTTATGAGTTTTTTATGTCGCTACCGACCTTGCTAACGCTGGATCCGTACCCGGCTAGTTTCATGATTTCAATAGCTATCGCCGACACTTCGCCTGGTAGGAAGATGGCAGGCACGATATCTAGCGGTTCAATGCAGCCGTACGCTTTTTGCAGTTCACCCGATTTTAGATTTGGCTCCTTGACACACTGCAGCAACAAATAACTGTCTGCCCTGGCAGCGTCCTTATCACCTGCGCTCTGAGCTTCCAGCATATCAGCCGTACCAGGGGAACAAACAACGATATTTGATTCAAGCGATTCAACGTAAAGCGTAGCTACCTTCGCTTTTTTGTTTTTGATTTTCTCTTTTTGGGCTATAAGCTCTTGGATCGATAGTACTTTGCTCACTTTTTTCTCTCCCCCCTATTAAATTGTATCGATATACTCAAAATTGCTAAATGCAAACGCGACATCCTGAGAATCCAACTTTTTTTGTTCGAATTTCATTAATTCGATCCCGTCTATCGTAACGTCGTACAGTGCCACCCTTTCCGCCCCTACAACGTCAGGATCGTCTAATTTCCCAACCAATTTCATTCGTGGTGTTCTTCCAGCCTTGATATCTGCGACTACTTTTTTACCAACACGACTGCTTGTTTTTTTGACAGTCATTGTACCTGTTCCTGAATGGCCTACAAGCTTTCTGTGAGTCCCAAGGCTCCCCGCAATGTTAATTTCCTCATACGTAAGGGCGACTTTAGCCTCAAATTTATCAACCTCAGGCCACAACTCATTGTCTACCCACAAGCTTCCGAAGGTCCCGTTAATAACTTTACTTACGTCCATTTATGCCACCCCTTTACATAGCTATTTCAAAACTGAGATCCTCCATCGCATCGGCGAATTTAAGATTGCCGCCAAGAAACACATTAGATTCGAAGGCTTTCTCTTTTATTTCTTGGTCTGTCATTTCCGTGGTATCAGTCCCCACGCCTTCCCATGCTGCGCGCTGTGCTGTTACATTCACGCCTACGGTGTTCTCACCCTTAGGGTCGAGAACATCACCTTCAAGGCTGCGTAAATAGCTATTTACCGCCGTGATGAAGAGTACTTGATTATCGTAGATGTTGACTACCTTACCGACATACTCATCTGCGAAGGCTTTCGAAACATCACTTTTTATTAGATCAATACCCTCAACGATTTTGATCTTCTTGAATACCTTAGATTTGCTTACAGTCGTAGTTGTTAGACTGTTTACACCACGCCCAATTTTTATAACACCATTCTGACTAATCAGAATTAGTTTACCTGCATCGATATCGTCGTCAGGTTCTGCCGACTCAGTAATGCCTTCAACCTCAGGCAGGATGAAATAAGTCGCAGATCTAGTAAGGCTTAAGCCTGATAGTATCCCAGCTATCCGTGCCGTGTACTGGCTTGCAGTGTAAGTGTTAGCCCCTACCACTATCCCTGCCGTTGCAAAGTTTACAATGCCCTCGTGGTCACTAACAGAGTTTGGCAGTACCGCCTTAAACGTTTTCTTGGCTGCGCGCCGAGCTATGAGCCAGACGCTTACATCCGCTACATCCTCAACGGCAATCCCTGGTATTGCCATCCAATCCCATTTCTTTAACGCCAGCGTTCCTAGTTGAGTGGTATAATCAATATCCGCTGCCGCTCCACGCACTACGATGACTTTGTTTGGGGAGCCAAGGAAAGCGTCCTTGATGTACTGCAGATTTGTTGCTGTCCAATCCTCGCTTACTACTTCAGTTACATCGTTATACGAGTAGAACGTAGGTGTATCAGTCGCGTCTCGCAGTATTAACGCTACAACTCCGCGCGCACTCCTTGTTATCGCAGAAACCGCGAGTGATTTAAAAATAAAATCAATAATAGGTAGTCCCATTCTTCGTGTCCCCCTTTTACAGCCTACTTAACACTCTGTCGAATTCAGCAATTATAATGCTGTCAAAATCTCTCTCTATTTCCTCTTTCGATTTATCAAAGACAAGATATCCTTGCTTGAAGCCGTGTTCATTGCCATGTTTATCTACAATTCTGTGCCCACGTTCAATTAAATGGCCGTGTGGTGCAATTTTTGAGGATGAATATACCCTTACGGTTAGATCGCCACTACTGCTTCTATCCTCAAAAACCTTGCCGCGCTTGATTGACCTTTGATAATTACCGGTACGCCTTTTTACAAGTTCCCTAGCTTTGCGGCGAACGATAGTTCTCGCCTTGTTTCCTACTCTGGATAACATACGCTTTGCTTCTCGCGGAAAGTTGCGTTCGAGATAGGTGATATTTTCACGGAATTCAGTAAGGCCTATATGTTCCACTTCAAACATCTTGACTCACCCCGAAATCAAGCTCTTGCATTTTGACTTCCGTTTCACCGCCACCCCCGGAACTTTCATCGTCAACATCGTAGTACTGCATCTCCATGCGCGATGAAAGAACGCCGTCTGTCACGTCCGACTCAACACTGTCTACGAGTTGTATTGTCCGAGTCCCTACTTTCAATCCATGAGCAAACATAGACTCTATTGCTTGCGTTTTTTCCATGGTGTCAAGCTTGTACTTGTACCTGTCACTGGGGAAATAGTAGATTACTACCGTCAGAGTGCGCATAAACTTGCGCAAGTAATCAGTCCGAGAAATGTTTTCCAAAGTCGTGAAAAAGGAAGGCCTTATGAAACCCTCCTTTACATCTTCGGACGCCATCACGCTTATGCTTGGGTATTTTACGATGATCTTTTCATTGACAGCTGTCAGGATATCCTCTAACTTAACCGTCATTCGATCACTTCCTTGACAAATATCTCAAGTTCTTTGTGTGCAAAATATGGATCAAGGATGAATTCAATATCAAAGCGATGATCACCGAACATGATGTAATCGCTCTTTGTTATGCTTTTGCCAGCATTGTACCGCACTATTAATTTGTGCGTTACGTTTGTGAGCATGGTTTCTGCCTGAGCTCGCTGCATGTTGTACGTTTGCGGCATCACTTGCGCCCATATGGTTTTCTGTTTTTCAAAATCAAAGTATTCTTCCTTGAGTTCATTTTTTTTTTCAACTTTGGAGTAAACGTCGATTCTTTTGTTTAACTTTCCCGGGTTCATACAGGCATCACCGCCTATAGTAAATTAATTGAGTGCATACCCAATATCGTATCAACCACTTTATTGAGATTATTTTTATCCACGTACAGGGTCCTATTGTCGTACATATCCTGCACTAAGATATAGACCACAATTACAAAATCAGCATATGCATCCAAGCCAATTTTATAATCTGCAGCGATAGCGTCCCCAAGAACCGGAACAGTTTTAAACCCAATGGCTCCGGAAGTATCGTTAAAAGAGTAGTCCGTATCTTCTGCTTTGGCCACTTCATTGACGTAAATCGTTTGCGAATCTGGCACTACTGGAGTGCAGAGAACATTGAATACGCTTCTTGCCCCATCTCCAGTTCCAACAACCTCATTGGATACATCAACATCATTTATCCCTGTATAGGCCCTAACAAATGATTTTGCCACATTCAGTAATGTATCCAGCTCTGCTTTTTCTACATCTGTTAAGTCCGCATGTTCAAGCCTTAGATACTCGGCTAATTCTAGGTTAGTAATCTCACTTACTTTAGTTATTGGCATCGGACTTCACGCCCTTTTCAGGCTCACCCATATTAGCTTCTTGTTTTTGCACTTTTACTTTCTCGATGTACCCGGCTTTTAAAAGATCTTGGAGCGTAGCTTTGTCACTACACTCCTTAACCTCACCCTTGTGCATAGAAAAAGCACCAGCAAAACTTACTAGCGCTTTAATCTTCATATGCTACCTCCATTAGGCTGCAGCCATTTCAAGTTTAGCAATCTTTTGCGCATTCTCAATCTTGGAGTCAATCTCCATCCAACCTACAACACCGATAGCGTGTTGGGTTGCAAATTTTTCGCGCAAGACTTCGATGCTCACATCTTCGGAAAGTTTGACGGCTAATCCGCTCATATCTCCATAGTAGATTGCTGTTTTCCCGATAGCCATAGTCGGCATATTGGAAGATACGTAGACGTCTTTCCCGAACAAAGTGTAACCCCATCTTGCTGTAGCATCCTTGTTTAGGATGTAATCCCCGTTGCTATCCTTTAGCTTCCTTATAGCGGTTCTTGTCGCCTTATTCATAATCCAAATTGCTCCGCCCTGATACATATCTGGAACGGCCTCTTGAAGATCAATTAATTCATCAGCCGTTATAGCGATTGCGGCTTCCGCAGTTACTTTTTGTGTTACGCCACTTAATCCAGCTACTTTATCAGTGGTACCATTAAGTAGTTCGTTCTCAATCCATTTTGCAATAGAGTCAGCCATAGCACCGATTACAAAGTTAACAATATCGAATTGGCTGTTGTTGACCAATGATTTAGATACTTTACAAAGAGCACCAGCTAGGAACCCTTTTAGTTCAACGCTAAGGAATTTTCCAGACTTTGACTCTAGGTCGCTAAACTCGGTAGCATACGCCATGGTGATGGCTTGGGTTGACTCATCGTAATAAGGGACGCTTAAGGTGCCGCCAACATTATAACGAGTAGCCAACTGATAAATAGGGCAGATGTCGTACACTTTTTTGATGATCTTATTGGCTATAGAGGAAGGGATGATAGCGCCATTATCACCTGTGGTAAGGTTTACGTCAGCACGCTGCTCGACGATTCCCCTGATGTAGTTGGAGAAAGCTCTTTCTTCGAGTTCTTCAGCTCTCAATTCCTCTTTTTTCTTGTCATCAATAACATTAAGAGTCAAATCTCTGGCTCTTTCCTCGGCCTTGATTGTCTTATCAATACTGGCAATGTCAGCTTCCAACGCGGTGAATTTTTCCATTTCCTCGGTGCTCATAGCTCTAGTTTCACCCTTGGCAGTATCGACAAGCGCTTGTAATTCTGTTACCTTGTCATTTCTTTGCTCATTTAAGCTTTTCAGGGTTGCCCGGAATTCAGGAACACGAATCTTCTTTTTCATTAATTTTCCCTCGCTTTCATTTTGGCAATAAAATAAGCTGCTTTATTTAGCAGCATTTAAGATCACTTATTCTTTTTTCATACCCAGAGTAGTCAATTGGCTCATCTTTAGCCTTTGGTTGTTCAATTTCCACCGTGATAGCCCTGAATTCATCTCCGCGTTGTTCGGCAATAACTTCTTGCTCAGCCCTGTGTTCTATTGATGTGCCGGTATAAATCGGAGACATACGGTCATCGATAATTGACACCTCGAACAGGTCTAGATCTTCTACATGACGGCGTGGAAGCTGATCAGCCCGCTCCTCCATCCTGTCCTTGTTTACATACTGCCCGAACGACCATCCTCTGAGCTTCTTTTGCCGCGCCTTTTCGATAACATCAGGATCAGTTACGGTGGCAATAGCTCGAAGGCCAATGTTATCCTCAAAGAGTTCAATGTTACCGTCTTTGATTGATCCGAGCTTCCTTGTCTTGTCGTGATTGAGCAATAAATCAACGTTTTCTGTTCTGTCTAAGGCACGCTGAAATGCCCTTGGCTCAATCTGCTCGACGCATTTACCACGCGGAGTGATGATTGGCTTACTGTCCCTGCCAACTGCATTCACATAGCCGTCAAGGAGCACACTATCGTTTCTAATTTCAATTCTAATCTTCATCACCCCCCTTCAAGCTTTTTTCTTTCAAGTTTTGCATATTTTGCGCACTATTTGTATTCGGGGTATATATCTCATGAGTTTTTGGATTAAATAAAACACTGTCCAAGCCCAACTTGATCCATTCAATGCCCAACGATGGCAAATCCTCCATAAATCTCACCTCATCGATGCCAAGAAAATTAGCATCAATGCCTGTTTTGTAAGCGTCAAAGCGCTCTTTGATATCACCTTTTAGCATTTCTTTCGTATCGAAGGCAAAATAAAAGAACCCCTTCTCTTTTTCGAGAAGCAAGTCCTTGTTTAAAGCGCATTCAATTGCCCTCAGCACCGGCATAACTCCCATTTTAAAGGCATTGCTATATTCTTGAGAAGATGCAATTCCTTTAATAATGTTTATCGGTATGTTAATTATCTTGCAAATTTCCGCCGAATTAGTCTCTTTATTCTCATTAAGCTGCATTTCTACGGATGTATTCGACGCTTCCTTAAAATCCATACCGTCATTAAGAATGACAACATTTTCGGTATTATTGCTATAAAGATTTCTCCAAGCCTCTTTTAGCTTATCAATGGCGTCTTGCGTGAGCTTCTTGGTGGATTTCAGAAAACCCTTCTTATTTCCGCCCTTTTTGACCAGATTCTCTTCATACACTAGAGAATTATAGGCAACGCTTAGGATTAAGCTGTTTTCCTCAATAATACTTACGCCTTTTGCCCCATCCTTGGTATTTCTAAGTATTTTTAAGAATTCATAAGGCTTATACGTCGTTCCATTGACTAAAATATCGTAATCCTTGAATATGGGGTCTACATTTTTGTTAACGGATACGCTTGTTTCATCGACGTAATATAGCCCTTCGAATTGATTCCTTTCTTTCTTTACATAGGCATAGCCCCCTTTCCCGAGAAAGTAGTCATTAATTAAAGCCCTCCAAAACTGTACTGCATCTAGTGTATCGCCCGTATCGTCGTTTAGTAGGTTTACTCGTTTGTCCCCCTTGACTTCTTCTGCTTTCCCGTCTTTCTCTTGGTAAAGTTTAATTGGCAGCATAGATACAGTATCTGCAACAAAGTTTATGCAACTTTTTACACTTGGAATGTTTAAGGCTTCTGTCTTTGTTACGGCTGAAGATCCCAGCAGAGCCCTTAATAACACATCGTCTGTCGTTGGCTCAACTGCTGTTACATCTGCTCTTTTTTCCTTTTGGCTAAATGGCCACATTTACAATCTCACCACCTTCCTAGATAACCTGAACATCAAAGTCATCCTCCCCAAACAACATATCTTGTTGCAATAAATAAGTGGCATTTATTAATGCCACTACCATATCAACCTTACCGGCTGATTTCTTCTTGTTTACGTACTTATTGAGATTAGTATCCTCTGTACATCGAGCATTCTGGAAGTTAATCTCCAGCATCAGGTTTTCATCGTACCTAAAGTTCTTGCTCAAAATAAATTCTTTGATTAATTTGGTTGGCATGTGTAAAACTGAACTGTGTTGCTTGATTTCAACGCACTCTTTTTCGGCAGCTTCAAGCTTTTGTACTGTGCTGATAGCGTTCATCCGGTCATAGCCAATCTGTACGATTTCTACGCCATATTTTTCTTCAAGTCCAATGATGTGTCTTTCTACAAAGTCGTATCCTATAACCTCATCACCACACTCAAAGCAAACTCCTTGCCGAATTAACTTGTTGTAATCAACGTTTTCCTTCTTGCTCTTGAGGTCTTTCTTGTCTCTTGGTATAAAGCCCCAAACTTTTGCGTAGATCTTTCCCTCGTATTCGCAAACCATTGCAACCGATGTATTATCTTCAGTGAGTGATAAATCCAGCCCTAAATATACCTTCTTGCCTATCCAAAAAGATAAATCCTCTTTAATTTTGCATTCTCTGACCTTGGTTATTTCAATATAGCCCTCTACTCCAAGGCCTTTATACTTGATATTATTGTGTTTGCAGAGGTAATTTTCCCGTTTGTTTTCATAAAGAATAGCCATAGTCCGCATGTCTTTTATGGCTTCAAAGATATATTCGTGAGCTACTGCTACCGGATTACTCTGGTAGATAACTAAATCTTCCTTTTGCCACTTGTCATCAGTTAAAAACTCATCGTTTGGCTCGTACAGTAAAGCAAATCTACGCTTATTATCGGCTAGTCCGTCCAGCACTTTCTTTGATATGTCGATCTCGTCTATCATGGCGTTGTTATCGTTTGGGTACTGGGTACTAATGATGATTCCAAGCTTATTAAACAAGGTTATCTGAGATGATCTCATGGCCTCAATAGGGTAACTATCCATAGCCCCGGCTTCATCAGCCAGGAATGCATTTGCAAGCTTACCGTCCATCTTATCTTCAGAGTATGCTAACGGTGTATATTCACTGTCAGTGATAAGGCAGCGTATTTCACTTCTTAGTACCTTAAATGTGTCATCATCAGCTAATGCCGGGCTAACCTTGATAATCTTTCTAATTGCTAACTGCAGCTCTTTAGAGAGTTTTAAGTCGGGAGCCACGGAAAAGAAACGTGAGAATTGAGGATCGGTAAGCATTAACAAAATAAAAATAACCGCGCTATTGAATGTCTTAAAATTCTTACGACTTATCTCCAATAAGGCGGTTATATAATATCTGATGTTCATGTTTTTATCATTTTTAAGTTTTGTACAAAGCGTTGCGACAACTAGGAACCATGCATAATCTTCAAGTCCATCGTGCATGGAGCATTGTAAGTCCGGGTGAATCATGAGTTTTAGTATCTTGCAAATCTTGTCGTATGTATTCTCGTCAACGTATGCTTCTGAATTCTTACCGTCAACAATATCCATCCATGATTGCGCTTGCTTTTTGATATATACCCCGACTTTGCGATTGCCATCTTTCGTGCACCATCCGGCATATTGATAGGCCTTACTATCCCTAACCATCTCTCAAGGCTTCTAACAGTGGATTAGATGACTTTTCTTCCTTCTTTGGTATGCTCCTTAGTGCTGCCGCGATGGTCATAATGTTTTCTTTCTCGATATCAAGAAGCATCTTGCGTTTAGATTGAACTTGCTTGTCACAAGCTATCATCATCCCATATATATGGGATATATCATTTATCGCTTGTCTGAGCTCATCAAACGATGCATCTCCGCCCCTCTCTTCTAATTTTGCTTCAAGTATTGTTGCGGAATCGAAAATCTTTTCTCTTTTAGTTTCGAGATCAGAGCATTCGGCAATCATTAGGCAATACCGATTAATAATTGTTTCGTAAATTGCATCGTTCTTGCCTATGGCTCCAAGTAGATCATTTAGTCTTTTAAACTCTTTATAAGCCACTCGATTTCTTTTTACTTCGAGACGAGCTTTCAATGCTACGCCGGTTGTTAGTGACTCTTCGCCATTTTTTCTCTGCTTTAATTCAGCTTTGGTGCGATGTGATTTCTTTTCTGATTTCAATACTGTGAATGGTTTTGGAGGTGTAGGCATTGTTTTCGTCTCCTTTCAAAAGCTGATGTGGGAATATATCGTTTTCAGAGGAGGGCATGTGGTGTTGGAGGTTTTCGGAAATATCAAAAAAGTTTGGTGGGGGGTTATATTGCGTTTGTTTTATTGCCTTGTGATTCAAATTTTAAATTCAAAGAATCGTTTTTATCCGCATTGCATTTACAATGCGCTAGTTGAACATTATCCCATGTATGTGTTCCGCCTTTTGACACAGGGATTATATGGTCTATCGATGGATACATTCCTTTAGCTATGAATATATCTCCATCATTATCATAAGCTTCTACATCTACTTGCACCCCACATAATGCGCATATGCCATTATCTCTTATGATTAGTTTAGGCAAGGTTATTGAGTAATCGATTTTTCCATTTCTTTTTAACTGTTTTCTTCTGCTTACTTCTTTGTACCTGTTCTCTATTCGCTTTCTACAAACATCTGAACAGTATTTAGCATTATGGTGTATAGATTCAAACTCTGCTCCGCATTCAGCGCACACATATTTACGTAATCTTTCTTTTAGTTTCAGCTCTTTTTCTTTTAACTGAATTATTTCTTTTTCCCTTATCTTTAATAATTTTATCTTTTTTCTCTCTGCCTTAGCTTCCTCATATCTTAGATGCCTGTTCTGTTTAGCTTCGATCGCTCTACAGTTCGCACAATATATTTTGGTATTACTTGCATTTCTGCTATCCCTCACTATTTGGGCGTTATATTTAAAAACAGTGTCACATGTTCTGCACTTAAGATATAAGAATCCCCTTCCTCCGATATATCCTCTTGTATACTCATAATCAGAATATTTTTCTTTGATTACTCTCCGCACTTCTTCCTCTGTCTTTTTGTAGCTCATAACTTCTCCTTTCTGTTTATGCAACAAAAAAGAGAAGTGGCTGGTTTTTATCCAGCAAACTTCTCAACTAAACTTCTGTCTTTCCTCCTGCTCTCTAACAATATCAAGTACCACTTGTATGGGTATCTCTCCGTTCTCAGCCATCTCATGATGCCTCTCGCATATAGTCAGTAGGATATCGTTGTCTAATCTCTTATCAAAGTCTTCTTCTAATGGAACAGCGTGGTGTACCTGCAAGTCGCTATAGGTGTACTGGTTATGTGTATCATATAGTTTTCGGATACACACCTGGCATAAGTAGTTATCTCTTTGCTTGATCTCTTCCCTTTTCTTTTGCCAAGCTTGGGTTGATCTGAATTTATCCTTATCGTTGCCTTGCTTCTTTCGCTTAGGTTTCTTCCCGCAATCATATTTGCTATCGTGGATCTTCATGCAGTATTTGCAACTCTTTAACATCAGTCTATCCTTGATGCGCGATTCCCACGCATCATCCGATCCATCGCCCTAAACCCAGGGCTCTCTTCGTACAACTCATTCAACACTGTCTTAACCAAACATGTCTTCCCATTATATTGTTTGCAGTTCCCACAATTAGGATTGAGCCCTGACTTCCTGGGCTCATATCCTACGCAAGAGAAAGCTGGCTTAGCCATGATGATCACCACTTACTGTATAGCCATCCTCAACGCCATGACCGCAACATGCAGACGTTGCTCCATCTATGATGCCAAGGCACTCATCATGCCCTTCATGGGTTGGTGGCCTTCCGCATCTTGCACATGGTCTTTCAGTGGTAATTGATTCGTTAGTGTCTGCGTATACCCATGCGCCGTCTATGTATTTAATTAAATGACCACGTTGATGTGACGTAATCATGTTATCACCACCTTAATGCAAATAAGAAGAGCGCTCCCCTTCGTTTGGGAACGCTCTTTACACATCTCGATACAAGCATTATATATCAGCCAAAGTCAAAAAACCGTCTACTCTTTTTCGCTTATCTAAAACGATTCTAAATAACTTTCATAACCTCAAGGCCAAAATGCCTGACAGCAAACTTCTTAATCGCCCTATCTTTGAGCCGGTAGATTGTGCTCTTATGGGAATACCCGATGTTGCTGGCTATCTCTTCCTTCGGTGTCCGCACAATATACCACTCTCTTAATACTTGCCCATACAGCTCACACCCAGGCTCTTGACTGATATCATCAAGCATCTGGTCAACCTTACTTAACTCTGTCATCGTCGTATTTAGATTATCCATCAACGTCTTGATCTTAAACATAAGGTTATACGTATTATCGTCTGCATCCCCACTGCCGCGGACCCCTGTTGGCTCAAGGCTGATAGCGTTCAGCGTGCTCGGGCTTTGGCGACTGACAATCTTAGCTATCTCTCGGTTCATGTTCTCGACACTACGGTATAAGTCGTTATAGTACCAGAGGATGTTCTCGGCCTCTTTGATGTAATTCATTATTATTCCCCCTCTGCAGCCTCAGGCTCCCAATAGCTCATCTCTTCTTCCATGGCGCTAATAAGATCCTCAACGGTTTCAATTGGCTCTTCATACTCTGCGAATGCTTCAAACTCCGACTTTAAAACTCCTTCAGCCTGACTGTAAATATTAATTAACTCAAGAAGTCTCAGTAACCGGCTGTTAGTTTGTCTTATTGCTAGCTTTTTCTCATGCTGGATGTGAACTAAGCATCGTTTACAGGTGACTCGTTCGTCTGGAATACCGTGTTGACGCTGCCAATGTGGTGACTTTAGACCGCATCTGGTTTTCTCAACGTTCTTGGGGCTGATAGAGTGAATGATATCGCTGCTCATTTACTTATCCCCTTTCGGTTCAACCCATATCGCAAGGGCCATGTAAAAAATAGCATTATCCATATTTTCTGTAGCAAAATAAACAATGCTTATAATCCCAAAGATAGCACTAAAAATTCTCACGCACTTACCTCCTCCACACAATACGGACACTCTCCCGGCCTCGGACTAAGATTAGCAACCGGCACATCATACTGGATAAACAACTCTCTTAGCCTGCAATCCCTCGACCTGTCCTCACAACTCGAACAAATCCCCAACGCCTGTCCACATATCTCATAAAAGTCATCAGTCTTCACCGGCGTCACTCCGTCGATCTCCTGCATCCGTTTATATTCCCTAGCCGCCTCGTCCGAGTATTTGACGACAATTTCCATCTTCGAGACTTGATTAAGGACTTTTCTGATCTCCAGAGGATCCAGGCCTTTGAATAACGAGTCCATCGCTCTGCTCATAAACGACTTAGCCATACGGAGAGATTTCACGGCGTCTTTGTCTCGACTGTGCTTGGCCCATTCGTTCGCCGTGTCAGTGACATAGGCCACGAAGGATGCTATCGTTAGGGCTTGAGTTTTCTCGGTTCGGTTGAGGTAGGATTTCATAAAACAGCCCTCTTTCCCCGAATCAACATTTCACCAAGCGCATTCAGTACCCTGAAATTCTTAACGACTCGACCACTTCCACACTTCCACGCATCACACATCCATTTTCCATTGACCTGTCGTGGTGAACATGCGTTGTAGAGTTGACCGCCATATTTTAGCTGTTTCATAGTATCGCTATTTCTGATCTTACTTCATTTATTAGATCCTCTATGATAACCGCTTTTTTATAAGTTTCAGTGAAAAGATATAAACTCTCGCCTTGTTCCTTTTCCCATTGATTAATTAGCTCTTGAGCCTGTGTAATCAGCGGACTTCCCGTACTAAGGTTACTGTACATATCTTCGTAGCCATCTTCACATTTTTCGGATATAACGTCTTGTAAGTCGATTGAAAAATGAGTTTCGCCTTCTACTGCCCACAAATACTCCGGGACATCTTCGCCATTGGATAACTTGTCGTAAATCCAGTCTCTTACATCTTCGATTTCTTGAAGGCGCTCGCTATGCGGCAAAAGAAAATATCCGTCATAATCCTTGTAATTTACCTTTTCAGCCTTTTCATATGCTGCCGCTGATTTTCGAGATTCCTCAAGATCGAATTTATCTCGTCGTTCCTGCCGCGCCTCTTCGCATTCGCAATGGTCAGTTTTATTGCCTTTTCCGCAACGTTTGCAGATGTACTGCTTCCCCGTATAGCAGCGCTTACAATGTTCGATATAGCCCTTCTCGCCGCGTTCAACAAAAACAAACCGTAAGCCTTTGCATTCTGGACAAAGTATTTCATTTTCCCCTAACTCAATCATGAGTCTATCTTGTAACTGTGAATATAATTCTCTGGTAGTTACTCTCTCCATGATTTCCCTCCTATCCGCACTGACTCCATCCACAAGCCGGATCTGGGCACTGAATGCAGCCGCCTGTGTGGATTACAGTTAATCCGCAGTAAGGGCAGGCGTTTTGGTCGCTCATCTCGACACCTCCGGCATTTCATCCCATGTTTGTCCGTCTAGTTCACGTCCGGCTTTCTTTTTGCCAACACGTACCATCCACGCCTTAAATCTTTCATCATCAACAAAAGTCCCAGGGTATTTCATACTATGGTGACCACCCTGATACCATCCCCACTCACCCCACTGTTTAAAGAAAAACGGTACTTTAGACCCGTGGCATTGATCCCTCAAGTTCCTTACCCAATCCGGATGTACAGGCCTTGCTCCCGGCCCTGATTCTCCGCCAACGATTACCCAATCAATTCTTTGAGCTCCCCAATCATTCGGATTATCCTTGGCAAAATCCATGCATCCACCACAACGACATAATGTATCACCTAAAATATCAGATTGCAGATCAACTGGCCCTAATAACGGCTCTGCACTTATAAATCTTACTGCAGCTGGTGTCTGAAGGAGCAGTGGTATCCGTTCGTCAGCCGCTGCTTGATTCTCGACTGAAACACCTAACCAGACATTAGGCAATGGTTTATCATCATAAATAGGCCCGTTCAATCGTAACCATTTCAATCCTTCCGGCCTCTTTGTAAGAATCATGAAGGTATGTTGTTTTGCTAATCTCATAACGTCAAAAACTTCAGAAAGAAATGAAAGAGGAACATCTTGGTGAAAAAGATCACTCATTGAGTTAACGAATATTCTTCGCGGCTTTCTCCATCCCAACGGCTGCTCTAATCGCTCTGGATGACAAGCCACATCATTGAAGCTACGGTCTTTATAAGCAGGATTGCCCATTGCTCTTAACCTTGGCCATAATCGCTCGGCATAACAGTGCGCACATCCGGCAGATACCTTTGAGCAGCCAGTAACAGGATTCCATACAGCGTCAGTCCACTCAATTTTACTTTCAGCCACGTTTCTTCCCTCCAATCTCATCCCATCGACAAAAATCAATTCTCACATATCCACACTTGCCCTTATCTACACAAGTCTTGCACTGGCAAGCTTGTCCTTTGCAGGAAGTTAGGCATTTACACATTATCTCAATCCTCCTTCTATATGACCTTTCCGTGCTTACGCGGCCTTCCTTCGTTGTATTTCATTTTAAGATCAATAGCAGCTTGTAGGTCTATTCCGTAGCGTCCACAAGTGTCGAATATGCGAATTACAGTGTCTGCTAATTCAATTGGTATTCCCTCCGGTTTATCTACCTTTGTACAATGCTTGTAGGTTTCGTTTGGACTGTAACCTTTCCTAAACTCCTCCAAAGCCTCAGATAGTTCGCTATGCATTAATGCAATTTGCTCACCGAATGTTCTTTCTTCATCCCAGAAACCTTTATTTACAGCGTTTTCATGAGCTTTCTTGACTAATTCATTAATTTTCATTCCTTACTTCCTCCCCATTAAATTCAAATAATCCAACACAATCCCACCGGATTGCTTAACCTCCAGAAACCTCTCGAAATCCTTAACCGGTATGCTCTTTCGACCATCGTTCAGCGACTTCAACCAGTACATATGCACATCGGCCAATTCAAGCCGGTAGATCTTTTTTAACACCGTCATCTCGATGATGAAGAACGCTGTCCCGCCTTGCTCCTGCCAACTCCCGAGGAAATCCATTTGATGCGGCTCGATGTTTGACAGCGGGAACCTCGTTTTGTCGTGGCATTGCTTCGCGTCGAAGGCGATTGCCTTATCTCCAGCTACGCCGATAAAGTCTACCGTGCTTTTTTCTTCAGGGAAGGCAGAAACGATCTGCTTCCCTTTTCGGATGACCTGCCATGGTGTGGCCACTTTTTGCACAAGGGCTAGACCTTTGGCTCTGTATTGTTTATTGGCGTGTTCGATGAGGGTTTCTAGGGATTTGCCGAGGTTTGCGTGGTTAGCCATGTTGCACTCTCTCGAACTCAATCACCCATACCCAAGGATTGATATCCCATCCATAACCGCGTTTTGAGTTGATGCTATTCCATAGATTTTTAAAATAATCCTTACAAGCTATGGTTGTCTTAAAATCACAAGGATGCGCAGAACAAACATAATCATCGTGTTTGCAATTAAGCTTTATTCCTTCTGTTTGGGTATCCTCAGCGGTTATATCCTGTAATCTCTCAACTCGGATGCTTTTGACTTTGAGGAATAATCTAGCTGCTGAGCGCGGCATATGGATTGATGGTTTCCATTTCCCCTCGTACCATTCGCATGATTTCTGTATATAGTTGTTATCTCCATCGGCTTTGTATGCCGGAAATTGCTTAACTCGAAAACTCTCACCTTTGCCAACTGCTTTTTCGTAATATTTCCACGTTTCCCTCACCCAAAGGATGTCGCCGACTTGCCAAGGGCACTTAATTTCCTTTTCTCCGATTTGCGGCAATAATCTATTCCAATCATCGGCGTTGTAAGGATTCTCTTTGCCCGCAATATCCCTATGGCAATGATCCGGTTGAGGCTTTATGGCTAACCTCTTCATCGTCTTTCGTCCTGCTAAAATATCCTGAACTTCTTGAGTTGTAAGAGGGATCGGTTTTTCTTTAGGCACTAATCATCACTCCTCCCCATCATTTCTGTGGGCACCATAATTCCATATTAGGCAAAAGGTTAGGATAGCGAGATAGGTTATGAAATATTTCATTGTCCACACTCCATATTCAGAATGTTCTAAAAAGGTATATCATCGTCCAAATTCACTTCGTGTCCAAACGAACTAGATGAACTATTCGTCGATTCAGACGATCCTCCATCTTTCGGGCTCAAGAACCTTACATTCTCGGCAATAACCTCAGTAACCCATCGCTTTTGCCCATCCTGCCCAGTGTATGACTTAACCTGCATCCGACCGTCTACAGCTGCCATTTTGCCTTTCGCTAGGTAATTTGCACACAACTCTGCAAGCTGCCGATAAACCACAACATTTATATAATCAACCTCACGCTCTCCCTGAGCGTTTTTATAATTACGTTCGACTGCCAATGTAAACTTACAGACGGCTATTCCTGTTGGCGTGTAAGTGAGCTCACTGTCTTTTGTGAGGCGTCCAATCAAAACAACTCTATTTAACATTTCTTATTACCCTCGCTTTTCCCATTTACTAGCCATCTATTATGCGGCAAGTCGTTTTTCTTCCTCCAGATACACACAGCAGCCTTCGTGCAATTCATAATTTCCGCTATCTCTGTGTCAAGAAGGCCGCCTTCCCAGAGGTTTGTCGCTCTTTCTTTGTCAATTTTCATAGCAAGACTTGTCCTCCTCACAAATAAAATCCATCGTACTTACCTTTTTGTGATTTACCAAGATTGTCGGTTGGTCCCTTCGGAGGTGGCTTATCCTTTTTCTTGTAATTCGAAAACGGATCACTCTCAGTCTTGAACTTGTCCAGGCCTCTAACCATGAAATCACCCAACCCCCACTTGTAACTCCAAAAGTAAAGTTCATTATCACTAAGAATGATTTTATAATTGTCAATCGCTGTTAGAATTTCCTCAAGTGAAAACCCTTCCTCGAACCTTGCATTTATGTGTCCATACGTTTTGTCGTTGAGAGATTTATGCGTGATTATTTTTTTGGAATTCCAATGCGAAAAGACTATATATATACTTTCTTTATAGTTTTCTTTACTTTCTTTGTTAGGGGTCTTTTTAGTCCCCTCCTCAGGGGACTTTTTAGTGCCCTGCCAGGGTACCAATTGGTCCCCTGGTGACTGATTAGTCCCCTCCTCAGCAGGGGACTTTTTAGTCCCCTCAATCCATGTCTCGAAATCCTTATTAAATTTCAAAGTTCGAGATTCAGACTTCGTGCTTCCTTTTGTGACTAAAAGGATGTTTCGATCAATAAGAGATTTTAACTCTCTCTTAATTACTCTTCCGACGGTTCCTGTGGCATTAGCAATGAAAGTAATCGAAAGTTCGTGCTCTCGCCTTTGAAATCCGTAAGTAAATCGCCACACAGTCAGAATGATTGAATATTGTGTCCCGTTCAGGTGGAGTTGCGCTGTTTTCTCCAGCAGGATATTTGCAATCCTTGTAAACTCCCCTGAATCAATTTGAACGTCAGCCACTTCTCCACCTACTCCGTTGCTTGGTCTTTACTACTCAGTCCTCACGGGAAGAATTAACTGTGTATATCCATCTTCGCAAATAGTCATTGGGCCATTCGATCCGGAATATTTAAACACTAACCTTTCTTCGCTCGTTGCATTTATGGCCTGAAGTAAAAACTCAGAATTAAAAGCAATCTTCACTGCTTCGCCTTCATGCTCAACCTTGATTGTTTCCTTGACCTCGCCAAACAAGGATGAAGATCCTGATACGGAAAGACTCTCCCCGCCAGCCATTTTTACGATCCTATAATGCTTTTCACAGAATATACTGGCCCGATCAATTGCGTTTCGCAGAATCATTTTATCGACTGAAAATTTAGCAATTGGATCACTGGGAATAACCGCTTTGTAGTTCGGGAATTGGCCTTCGATCAGTTTTGTTATAACCTTTATTTCACTGCAGCTGAAGACGGCAAACTCCTCTCCGAATTGCATTCTTACGACCTCATCATCAAAAATACTGGACATCGCCTTGGTGGCCTTACTCGGAACAATTGCATTAACTTCTACACTTTCTTCGATATGGCGACTTAACACAGCCATACGATGGGTATCGGTTGCCACAAAGTTAATTAAGTTTTCTTTGGCTTTAAATAAAACTCCAGAAAAAACAGGTCTAATGTCGTCAGACGAAGTGCAATGAATTGTCTTATTTAATGCAGTTTTCAATGCTTTTGTCGGTAAACGTAGCTCTTTAGGGTTCAAGATCGCGGGAATTGCAGGAAAATCCTCAGAATCCAAAACATTTAGATTGGCGCTCAATTCTCCGCAGGTGAGCTTTAATTTATCGCCGTTCGTTTCGATAGCTATTTCTCCAGACAGCTTTTTGAGTAGATCGTTGAAAAACTTAGCTGATATCAAGACTCGTCCTATCTCCTGGATATCTACCCCTTGGATAATGCACTGAATTGTCAGTGATAAATCTGTAGCGGTTAGCTTTAAATAATCCCTCTCGGCCTCTATTAGGATTCCGCGAAGAAACGGGAGAGAAGATCTTTGGTCGGTTGCTTTTTGGACTTTATTGACTGCCTTGAATAGGATTGATTTATCGATGGTGAATTTCATACTCTCACTCCTTACAACTCCGTATACTTAACAACCTTAGTCAGTACTTTTGTAGCCCTACAATAATCGCAGCACTCACAGCGCCTTGGTTCTTCCAGCCCTGATTTAACTGCAATTATCCTCGGCATATTAGCCTCAACCTCCGCCAACTCCTTAACCAATCTCTCAGGATCAGTCATGTTAATGATCGCCTTGTCGGGTGATTTCTCCTTACTGACCGCCACAATTAAAAACTCCGACCAATCTCCTTCATCCCTGCCCATCGCGATCCGTTCAACCTCTGAGTAAATAGCATTTTGGAGGGGATATTGATAAGCCTCGACAAACGACACCTTTCTGTTAACTTTTTTACCAAACTCATCCTCCACGACTATCCAAACATGTTCAGTGACGCTTCTAGTTGTCTTGAGATCAACTATTCTACGTCTCTCGTTGTTCTGGACGTCCAACATAACCTTCCACCATGCGCCGAACATAAACGCCGTCACAATGACCTCTTTTTGTCCTTCGAGGCAATACATGGCGAAGGGATCTCGTTCTAGGGTTTCAATCATTTTGTCAGCGTCTTGATATTCTTTTTTTAGGGTTAGCTTTTGAGTAAACATGTTACTGTGATTAGCTATAAACTCTCGTCGTGTTCCGTCATTCCACGAATGCACATACTGCCCTACCTCCAGGGCAATGGATGAAGGTTCCACCCATTGCCCGTTCAAACTTGCCATTACGCTGGCTTCGCAATCAAGAAAATTTTTATATTGGCCTCTCGACATATAACAAGTGTTTGCCAAGGTACTATGATAATTATCTTTAGTTAAAGGGAACATCACTTACCTTCTTTCTCAGCAAGTTCAGCGTCTAGCTTAAGACTTTCTTGGCGGTCGAATTCTTCTTTAGCCTTGCGCTCCTGCTCTGCCTTGAATTCGGCCTCGACCTTACTTTCTGTCGTTGGTGGTTTTTCTACCTCGAAATAATCCTCCTTGGCTCCCATGCCATCCTTGAGACTGTTGTAAATTTTAAATAATCCTACGAGGTCTTTCTCGGTAAATGCTTCGGACTTACAACCAACACGTTTTTCGAGCATTTCGCGAGTAACACCATATGTTGTAAACCTCTCAAGCATTTTCTTTATGCGGTCAACGATTGGATCTGAGTTAATTCCAGCCAATGTCTTATCGCATTCCTCGACTGCAGAATCAACGACATCTTTAGGAATAACGGCCAGAATACAAGCTCTCTGCCTACGGGCTCCCATGTTTGCGATATGCTCATAAATGTCGCGAGGATCCTCAAGTTTCTTGGCTCCATAGTTTTTTGTCCAACGTTCATGCTTTACGGTAAAAATCTTTTCATCCCTGAAGTTTGTTTCTAAGTCCCAAGCGAAAGCCATGCAAGTTGATTCGCCGTTCTTCTGCTCGAGCTCAACCACTCCAGTTGACATGTTCCCCCAGTTTTGAGCAAGCACCTCAGCCAATCTGATAGATGGGCCTGTTATTTTCTCCTTGCCGCGAGGATAAGTATATGACGCAACTTCGGCCAATGATTTCCGTGAGCACGCTTCCTTTATTCTCTTCCAAGAGTCAAACTGGTTGCGCGGGTATTGCTTGGCCATAAACACAAGGCCTTGTATATCTTGGGTATGTCTACCGATTGTAGTTTGAACGGCTGTACTTTGGTTCTGTGTGCTAGATTTTTGTAAGGCTAATTCAAATTCGTTGTTCATTTCTCGTTACCTCCACAAATTTTATCTATACATTTTTCGCAAAATGGACCAACTTCTTGGCAATCATCCTGAATATAATCAGCATCGTCTGGATGGACTAAATCGCCACAACCTCTGCATTCTAACTTTTCCAAGCAGTAGGAACACGGAGGGTTTATGTGGCATGTGCATTCGTTAGTCATTTGGTTTCCCCCTCAAATTTCTTAACGCTTTTAAGTTTGCTGGTTTGGAATACCATCATTAAGTTGTGCCATGGTGGAACATCCAGAACATTTTCGTAAAACTCACCCTTGCCCGTAATGAATCCTTTAGGGACCTTGCATGGTTTTCTTCCGAATTCAAGCCATGCGTTTTCTGCGCTGTAACCGTAGTGACTTTCCCATTCTTTCCGCACTTTAACTGGTAGCTCGTCCCAAGTTTTATAAAGTGCATCACTGTCCTCTATGTCGCATATGCGCTTCCATCCTTTGTGTTGGGAACACCATTTTTTAGCGTGCTCAGAAGCTTGCTCTGTTGTGTAAGATTCCTGATCAGGCAAAGGTTCTTCCCACGGGATAACTCCAGTCATTAAATCTCACCCTCGATCTTCACATTCAGATCACCTTCGGTAGTTTCTAAAATTACATACTGATACTCGTCCTCGTTAATCTCCTTCTCGATCCACTCGCGGTCACTAGGATTAATCTTGTTCCACCCATCGAGGCATATAAGCTTCAATTCACCGGCTTGAGCCTTCGCGACCCTAAAAGCTAATTCAAGTTTCTCTCCATCACTGAGCCCATCGATCAGCGTCTGCCCAATCCGAATCAATCCGTCCGAATCCACCGTGATCCCAGGGATCGGCAACGCTGCAATCTTCAAGAGTTCCATAGGTAATTCGCGCCCCTTCTCAATTCTCTGAGTAAGGGTTTTGCTGAGTTCTTCTTTTGGTGCTAACTTCTCCCTGATCATAGTTGCCATGAGGTCATAATCACGGAGGAAGCTTTGCATGTGAGCCACTTGATCAGCCGCCAAGCGCAGGGGTTCAACTTCAACCGGAACTGTCTCGGTGAGGATTTGTCGAGCACTTCCCACCTTGGCATCCTCAGTTTTTATCTTCTCGTCCGCTTTTTCACTAATGGCCAATAGGGATTGCTCTTCGAGCTCGTCAATGCTGGAGAATTCCTGATCTTTTGTTGCAATGGATTGCTCATAATTGACAATTCTTTGTTCTGTAATCTTAATTTCGTCATTCACTAAACTTTTGGCAACTTGCTTTTTAATGGCATATTCATCCTTCAATTGTTGTAATTTACGTTCAAGTTCTAGGTCAAGTTCGTTTTCAGATTGCTTAATTTTGGTATCTGCTTGGGAAATAACAGTTTGAGATTCTACGATTTTATTTTCAAGAAACTGCTTGAACTCCTTAATCTCATTCCGCTTTTGGTCCATCTGATTTCGCTTTGCTTGCTTCTCTGTTTCAGCCTCAGCCCTAATCGTTGCAATTCGGCTTTCTAGTCCCTCAATGATGTTCTTGGCACTATCTATCCGCTTATTAACTTCCTCAGCCTCAGCGACCTTTCCGTAGTACTCAGAGACTTTCTTTAATCGCCATTCTTCCCCGTCATAGTTGGGTGGAAGTTGATCCTTGTAGCCTTTGATTTGAGCCTTGAGAACAACGATCTCTTGATTAATGGCAGCTCTTTCTTCATAGTAATGAGCCACGATCTGACCGAGGATTTGGAGGATATGAGCTTCATAATTCACGCCCTCTGGGATCTCGCCAAACCAGTTTGTAATGTTATCCATAGTCCATGGTATTTCCAGAAGATTGAGGATGATTTTCGCTTGCTCGGTTGGGGATTTATCAACGAATTCCAAAGGCTTAAAGATATCGCCATTGATAAACTTCCTGAGAAATGCTTCAGACGATGGGACAGCTTCGCCGGGTTGCTTGACCTTTAGGTAATCTGCTTTGCCATTCCGAATCTTGCGATCAATCTCAAGTCCAGTGTCAGTTTGAATGAATATCGTGGCTTCATCTTCACCATGGCGGACAATTTCTGTTCGTTCCGATTTGTTCGTAAATCCCTTTTGGAGGGATTCCACAAAGCTACTCTTGCCAGAACCTTTGCGACCGGTTAGACGGTTGACCTTACCGAGATCCTTAGATATTTCAGTAATCCCGAGAAAATTAGATGCACTAATGTGTCTTACCCACATAATTAAACCCTCATTTCTTTAAAATCTTAGAACTCACACAGTTCCTTCAATGATTCAACTTCCGGATGTTCTATGGTACAATCTAGGTGAGAATTTTCCTTTTCAGCTTCCGTTGGCGCGGGAGCTTTTTTCATGAGCAAATTTATAAGCGTTTCGCCGTTGTAGTCGATAAAATGAAGCTCACTATCATCATCGATGGCCGGAGCCCCGCGATACTCCATCCCCGGGAATACTTTCCGCAGAAAGGTATCTATCCCAAATAGCTCAACATCAGGCTTAGAAATAATCGTCACGCGCATCAGACCATTGCTATGGAAGTCAACACTGGCTTGTGATATTAAGGGATCATCCATGAGGTTTTGAACATCTGAGAGTTGAGAGGGTGTTAGTTTCTTCATGCCGCACCAACCAACTTCAACCGCACAACCTCAGCCAATGTGGCTAGAAACTCAGCGTTGCACAACTCCCGATTCGTGCCTAAGATCCTCTTTTGATCGTGGTAATCAGACTTGGCGCTTTGCAAGGCATTCCTAATTCCAGACGATACGGCTTTGTGCGTAGTGCCATATTCTTGAGCAACGGCCTCGTAAATTTTACCGATAGAGTAAATGGCGTTCGGATCGTCACGGATTATCTTCATCGCGGACTTAATTAATTCATAACCCTTTAAGTGGGCTGGGATTCTGAGTTCTTGGAGGGCGTTATGGACTTCTAGGTCGAATTTATCCAAGGGGATCACTCCTTTCTTAGTTGAATATCTCCATTTGACTTGGCGCGATATCGCCACATAACTCGGGCAAATTAGCCCTGACAAGTGCATCAGGCCATACTGGAGGAACTGAGTTTCCGCACTTTGCAACCTGTGTTGCCTTAGAAAGCTTCTTGCCGTTAATATCTCGATCAATGATGTAGTCAGGTGAGAAACTTTGAGCATTGAACAGCTCTCTTGGTTCCAGCATCCTCATGCCGATATCTGATATAAAATATAATTCTCCATTGATTTTCAATAACAAGATTTCATCGCTAGCAATGTTATAACCGCAGTATTTGTTCAACATTTCCCTGACTTCCGGCCAACGTCCCAAGTCTTGATCACTATCAATCTTTGTCAATACTGTTTTAATTTCCGCAAAATGACCAGGACTTGTCGTTATTGTGGGTAAAGGCTCCTTTAGCTCCTTGCAATCCATGTGGTTGCGTAGTATGCAAAGGTGCGTTTCAATTAACGCGTTTCGATCTTTTGTCGTTACCGTATGCAATGGGTCCTTCAGGTTACTACCTTCGCCTGTGCCGTAATACTTTGAGACAAAAACCGCCGTTAGCGCGTATCTTGGGTTTGTATCAATCGTTAATATCGGCCTGTCAATTGTTTGTCCTCTAACTCCATCACTTTCGTAGCTGTGGTATTGCATTAGCGTAGGCGTTATTAAGCAGGCTTCAGCTTTTGTAACTATCGTGTTCAAAGGTTGGTGTATGCTCCTTACCCTGTCATCGGTAAAGCCTGTCTGTCCTATGCTCATAATAAAAGGTTGGGGATTATTGATCACAAACTTATCTGTGCCCTTGGCAATCCTTTTCATTGTGTTGTCTGCCAGAGGTCTAACAGCCTTAACGCCATATTTATCTTTTATTTCTTTGGTTGTATCGAAGATGGATGGGCAGGGCTTTGTCCAATCAACAATCTCAGCGGCCGTTCGCCACGGCTTCAATATTCCTGCCTTTACCTCGTGGCCCGAAGGATCACCGTGCGTAGGCTTAGGCCAAGTGATCGGCAATCCATCACACCTAGCAATCAAGAAAAACCTCTTCCGGATGGTTGGAGCCCCATAATCACAAGCCCTTAACTCTCTGTACTGGACTTGATACCCTTGGCGCTTGAGCGCATTAACAAATGCATTGAACGTCCGGCCTTTCTGTTTAGTGTCCGGCATTCCGTTTTTAAGTAGAGGGCCCCATGTCTTAAACTCTTCCACGTTCTCCAGCATAATCACCCTTGGTCTGACTGTGGCCGCCCAACGTACTGCTACCCAAGCCAAACCGCGAATATTTTTAGCTACTGGCTTTCCACCTTTCGCCTTGCTAAAATGTTTGCAATCAGGGCTTAACCAAACTAAGCCAACGGGCCGACCGTTCGCCGCCTTCCTCGGATCAACTTCCCATACTGACTCGCAATAGTGATCTGTGTCTGGATGATTGACCTTGTGCATGGCGATAGCTTCGGGATCGTGGTTGATGGCGATATCGACTGAGCGTCCGATGGCTAAGGCTATTCCTGTGCTTGCTCCGCCTCCACCCGCAAAATTGTCCACAATAATCTCTCTCGTCATGCCCCCAACTCCCTAATCTCACTCGTAATCCGATGTATCACCTTAAGCCGTCCTTGGTTATCGCTAACCACGAGCCAATTCTTAGGCGCTGGCAGGCACTTCATTTTTTCTTTTTGCTTGCGGGTAGGCCGCTTGGGGTTTTTCATGATGCGGTCACCTTGTTTTTATCGGTGCAATCTTGGCAGATATTCCCGATATTGATGCGCGTACTAAATTCCCCACATTGCTTACAAGTCATATCTTTATACGGTGGCACAGCCCCAGTGAAGTACATATCTTTTTCAGAAAGATCTTCTGTGCGTGTTTTCTTAGCAGTACACGACATTTCGATCTTGTGCCTAACAACCGTGATTTTATCCCCACGCTTCAACCTCGAAACTCCGACATAGATGTGATCTTTCGGGCAATCTTCCCATTTAGGAAGTTCAGTCCTGCGCTTGATCTCCTTGACTATTACAATCGCAGGCGTTCCTTTCCAGTAATCTTTAATCCGTTGTTCAATATCACTTATCATTTTTCAACATCCATCCTCTCACGGATATTTAATAAAAACCTCTAATCTCTGCACCCCAAACCTCAGCGCATCCTCACGCCTCTCCATGTAGAGATCCAATCGATTGCCCTTAATTGCGCCACCACGATCACTAACGACGAACGTCCCAAGTACGGGTATATGAATCTCCGTCCCAAAGGGAATTCTCTCAGGAGCCGCTATCGTCAGCCCTTGCCGGACTCTCTCGCCGCTGGTTGTAATTCCTCGGCCATTCATGCCCTCATCGTCCTTGGTGTAAGCCGTAATGGTCATCGCCCTACGCTCGATCTGCTGACTACTCCGGCTAACCTGTTTCCTAGCCACGACAGGCCTTGGAACCAACGACTTAAGGTCAATCGCAACGACGTGTGATGGCTCCTGCTTCACTTGGATTGGTGCGCTAGATAGTGCTAAGATCAATGCAATAATTAAAATCCTTAGAACTTTTGACAACTCCTTTTGAGCTAAAATGCTAGTCCGCATCGCTCTTTGGCTATTTCCGTGTATTCGGGGTTTAAATCGATATAGATGCTGTCCATTCCTAATTCAGAGGCCACCATTGCAACGGTTCCGCTGCCTCCGAATGGATCCATGACAGTTCCCCCAACAGGGCACCCGGCTAAGATACATGGCCTTACTAAATCGGGAGGAAATACTGCAAAATGTGCTCCCTTAAATGGCTTAGTTGCTACAGTCCAGACTGATCGCTTGTTTCTTGTGTTTCCTTCCCATGGAATTGATCCGCCAATGTGCGAATCAGGTCTGCCTCGAGCTGATCCTAGTTTTCTCTCGATATTTCCACTTCTGCTTTTACGGTGCTGCGCAACAGATTGACCGGGGATAATGTGATTTGATACCGGTCCTGACCTTTCGAAGACAGCAGCTTGTCCAGTCCATTCTTTTGCAGGCTCCTTTATGGCATCAGTATCGTAGTAATACCTCGAGCTCTTACTAAGTAGAAAAATATATTCATGCGATCTGGTCGGCCTATCTTTAACACTTGACGGCATTGCATTTGGCTTGTTCCATACGATGTCTGAGCGTAAGTACCATCCGTCTGCCTGAAGTGCAAAGGCTACTCTCCAAGGTATACCGACTAAATTTTTAGGCTTAAGTCCCAGTGGATTCTTCTCCAAGTGCTTATAATCGCTACTCTTGGGAGTGTACGATTCTTTAACTTTGTCGCTTGGATTATCCCACGCCCCCTTACAGCTTCCTGTGTAGCTATCTCCGAGGTTAAGCCACAATGTTCCATTGCTCCTCAAAGCCCTTCGCACTTCACGGAAAACAAAAACTAGGTGAGCGATGAATAATTCGGGACTTGGTTCTAAGCCTAAGCATCCAATCCATGCAGGAACTTTGATTGTTGGTAATCCGGACATTGGTATATACTCAACTTCCGGCCAACTTGTAGGTGGTAAACCGTAATCGCGAAGACCGTAATAAGGCGAAGATGTCACGCAACAGTTGATTGACTCGCTCGATAACAGCTCGAGTATTTTAATAACATCGCCGGTGTAAAAAGTGTTCATCGGCGCTTACCGTTGCTGTTTCTCCAGCGCATGTACTTCTGATAGTGGTTAAGCTTAGGCGGCTTTGCTAAAATCGGGGTAAACACGCTTCTCGTCCACCCGGTAGCCCAATATCCGCCTTCGACTTTTTCCTGCACAACACTGCATCCTGGGTTTTTGCAAAATGTCCGTGTTTGGCCGGGCTTGAACATCATTGGATAACCGCATAAGCAGGTTGGGGTTAACTTTTTCATCGTCACCACTCCTTTCGCGGGAGCTACCACTCGGCATTAAGTAATATCAGTTGTGCTTTGAGTAATTGCCTGAACTCCTTAACGCTACCAATAAATCCCCACAGGTAGACTGGTCTAAAATCGTTGTCGCGTGGTATAATAACTCTAGATTGAATTTTTCCTTGCTCCGTTTGGCATTGCACTGCTGGGCGGAGTTTTTCGTTTGCTTGCATTTAGGTTGTCACCTCCATCTTGGCTAAGAGTGCGGCCTTACAGATGGCTTCTGGCGCGGTATCTCCCATGCTGGATATATTCAAAAAACCAGCTGCATACTTTCCGCTAGGAGTTTTCCTTAAAAAGAACTGATCTCCGCTACTCTCCAGTATTTCCATCGCTGCTGATATGTCGGCTGAGTACTGGCGATAAAATTCCTTGCGAACGATATGCCCTCCGTCTGATGAATATCGATGATTTTTGTATTCTCCAGTTATTTTGACGTGCCAATCTTGGGCCAAACGACGACATTCAAAATCCATAAAATAGGCAGTTTCATTTTTGTTCATGGCGTACCACTTGACTACCGGAGTAGCGCCCATTAACTTGCCAACTAACTCATCTAACTCTGGCCCTGGCTTCATGGCTAAGATCTCAGCCTTTGTCATGCGCAACCTCCTTCCCTCTCAGCTGATCCATGAGATTGATTGCCGAACCTTGGGGGTTATTCACGACTCTGATTGTCCCCGGCATAGCGCCCATAAGTATTTCAAAGGTCTGATTCTGCTCTTCCGTCAGGGCTACCGGCAGTATTGCATCGTCCTTGACGTAGAGGAGAACGAGTCCGTCTTTCAAGGTGCAACCTCCTTATCGCTATCAACAAGTAGATGAATACTAGGTGTGAATCTGGAGAAGTCTTTATCGCAATAACAACAAGGTTCGGCGGTTTCCTTTCTCCACATATAATGACAGTTGGAGCACTCCTTTATCATCCCTCGCACCCCTTACACAACCTCGGCTCACCAACCGGCTCCCCGATAACCTCACCACACTGCTCACAGAGCGTTCCGTCTTGGTGCATGGTGGCGATTTCGGGAGAGGAGAGTTGATCCAAGATCACATCATCATCCACAACAACATGTTCCAAGGCTTTACGCCAGCAGATAGCACAACTTTCTCCGCAATCTGTATCTTCAGCGATTGGCAAGTCAACAGAATTCGGACACGTATTCCCTAGGGATATTGCTTCAAGGACCTTTCCAAGTTGGAGTTTTAATCTGAGATTTTCATTTTTTGCGTCCGTTACGATAGCTTTAACCTTTTCAAGATTTTCGACGTCGACTTTCACCTCAAGAATTGCCATCCTTACATCTCCTTTCACTTTTTCCCCGCAATACGGGCACTCCCAGTCCTCGCGGAATGTCGACGAGTACGCCGACCTGTTACATTTGGGGCATTTACGTGTTTCGTGGGTGTTCACATCCTTATAGATTAATTTCCTTATAGTGAATCTCTTTAATTCCTACCTCAGATATGTTCACTTCCCAAAATTCAAATTTTGCACAATTCTTAATCACTATTCCTTGTCCGTATTTAGTGGTCACATAATCGCCTTTTTGAAATAAATTTGTATTAGCCATTTTCTCCCCCCTTACCTATTCCGCTTCCGGGACTGTTTCGCGATCTTGCTCCGAGACTTGCGCTTGGACCAGGCTTTGCCTGTTAGACCGCGATACTTAACGTGATCGTCGTACTCTGTCGATCTTTCTGGTTCGACTAGGTTGTTCATGAGCATTAGTTCTGCTAGGCTTGGTTTCATGGGTTTCAGCTCCCTAAAATAAATTTTTCCTAGCTGCGTACTCTTCCCAAGTTTCCTTCCGATAACATCCGCCATAGACATACCTTTGCGCGAATTCCATTTGCATAGAATCTGGAATAATACCCTTTCGTTCGTTTCTTTCGGGTTGAGCATAAAGATTGATCGCCTTAAGATGCTTTAGTTTTTCAACTCGGAAAGCCGCGTCATTAATTTCCCTTTTGACTAGCAGGTAAATAAATAACCTATATGGACGAACGCCGTATTTTAAAAGCAATTCTGCAGCATTTAGGATTGCCGGAATTTGTGAAGTTTGGTCACAAGAGAATCTTATAAAGCGAATCCATTTCAGGCGTGCAAGGATTTCGGCTATTTGATCATTTACCAGTCGTGCATCCATTCCTTGGTTTAGGTCAATTTTGTATCCGGTTCTAGTCATTCTTTCGAGTTGACCAATTCCATATTCGCTAGCAAGAATGTTGTTATCCATTAGGATTAATTTTTTTGATTCAGGTCGAATAACTTCTCGCCAATGACGGTAGGGTTTTATTTCCCCCTCTTTTTCCGGTACATAGCACCAAGAGCATTTATTCGGACAACCTCTTGTTAAGTAACCAATTGCGTAGTCACATTCGGGATACATAGAGTAGTCAGGATAGAGGTTGTCAATTTCTTGAGGTAATTTGTGACTCATAGGAATATTTTTATATCCTGTTCCTCCCCTAATTGCGGTTATTGGTAAATATGGATTTTCAGGGGTAAAGTCAAAAACTTTGCTTGAATAAATCAGGTCATATTTTTCAATTGGGTCCCACCATTCAACCAAGTCACCTTGCGCTTTGTGATATGCGCTAATTTTCATTAATGCAAAGTTTGGAAATGTCTTTTTTCGAAAATGTTCTTTCTCGGCATCATGTAATCCGATCCGCATTTCTATTTTCACCTCCTCTCATTAACGTTTTTACGCTATCGCCTTAACGGTGCGGCGGGTGTGCTAGCCTATATTGACGAGATCCCTAGTCTGAGTAAGCAACAACAACCTAAACGTCTCTCTCCCTCGCGATTTTTACTCCACAGAATGGGCAAAACTCAGGAGTTATCGTGTAATTCCTCCGGCACTTCGTTTCCTTGCCACGCTTACTTATCGTTCGATAATCAACGATCGTGGGAATGTACAAGGGGAATTCGCTCCCAATAAGAAGGTTTTCAAAGTGGCATCTTGGATCGATAACATCAACTTGGGACACATCTTTTTTAAATAGATCAAAGACGCTTTGTTGGACTTGCTCTATACACTCACACATTAGGCGCTCGCCTTTCTTTCATCCTTAAGCTTATTAACAAAGTAAATCTGCCCTTTCCCGGTTACCTTTGTTGTAGTTGTTGCCCTCACGCTTCCATCAGGGTTATTGATAGTTCGCTTCTTTATCTCGAATAATCCAAGTTCCATGCTGTATTGAGTTGGTTGGTTATAGTTCTCACCTTTCTTGATTAAGTACCCATCTTTCCTGAGCTTTTCAAATAGCCGGTTCTGCCCAATCTCGATTCCGTTTTGCCTAAGTATTTTTGCAAGTTCTCCAATAAGGATGGTGTTATTTGAGACTTCCAGAGCTTCAGCAAAGATAACCTTTGGACGTTGTGCTTCAAGTTGTAGTGTTAGGGATTGTCTTTCTTCTGCTTCGATTATCCATGCTTTAGCTCTGGCAATGGGGTCATCAATCATATAGGAGTCTTTGGACTGGATATCCTTGATTCGGTAATACTCGTCCACTAACATTTCGTAGGCTTCCCATGCTTTGTCAGTGTTGAGGGATTTGGCGTGGAGCCACGCTCCTTTTTCTGTCCAGAGGTAGAGACTGGATGCAAATTTAAGGCTATCGGGAATTTTCGTATACCCTTCCTTGAATCTTGCCAAATCCTCACCCATCAATTTGAAGAAGTGCTTTCCCTCGGTATACCTTGCTGAGTTGTTAATGTAGTTTTCTGAAATATGCTTATTGTCTGTACCGTAAGCATCAGCTAGTTGAGTACTAGGCAATATTCTTTGGCCTTTATGTTCGATTGGAATTAAGTTGCTCATGGTTCCCTCCTTATCCCTTATCAAGCTTGTACACAGTAAGTTCAGCCAAGATCTTCAATGATTCCACAATGCTAAGATTGGGAAGCTCTCTTTTTCTGACCGATTCATTAACCTCATTGAGTAACGCGCCAATGATCGAGTTAAGTTTTTTAGAGTTGGATGAGTCATCAAACCGGAAGCTTGTCCTTCCCAAGAGATAATCTACGGAAATACTGAAATAATCCGCAACCCTTTGGACCTTATCAACTGCTGGAAATGAGCTATCCCACTTATAAATGGACCCACTTCCTAACTCAAGTTCCTTTTCTAACTTGGGAACTGAGACATTATTTTCCTTGCAAATTTGCTTAACATTTTCCAGGAGCGACATGCATGACAACCTCCTTCCCCTTGATAAAATCTACTTTTCTTGAATATTTTCGCAAATTTAGCAAATTTAGCTGAAAATTTACAGAAAACATATTGACTAAATGGAAAATAATAATGTATAATACGTACATCAAGTTAAAGACGGGCACGCTTAATAAACCTTTAGAGGTTGTGCGTTTTATAGACAATTGGCGTTGACTATAAAAAATTAGTCTTTAATTATTGCCTTAAGTCGTTTGGCGACGACTCTGGCTAGAGTGAATTGTTCTTGGTGGAACAAATAATTAGAGCAACGTTGCTCAATCGGCGTACTTTCGGATTATCAAACCTGGTCCGTTTGATGAACTGGAAGTGCGCCAAGTCAAATTTTTAAAGCAAAAATAATTAGTAAGTTACTAACCCAAAAATCCCGGTCTAAGGAATTTTGGGCTAAACTATTGTCCGGCGCAATATATAATGCCCCCTTTTTTTGCCATCTTGTTTACTAACTAGACTTATGTTTGGATAGATACTCTTCCAGTGTTGCTCCACTCAACCGATGGGGAAAAAAATAGTGAAGTATTTTGTCAGTATCGATTTCTAGTCGATCTGCAATTGCGTCAACTTCATTACAATCAAAAATCTGTTCCCCATTGATTTTTCTGCAAAGTGTATTAGGAGCAATATTCAAAGCTTCAGAAATCTTAGCATAGGAGTCTTTCTTTTCCCTAATCAATCCCTTGATAGCTGTCAACTCACAATACTTTTGATTTCTTGGCGTCGATCTCTTTCTTGGCATAATTTCACCTCCCAATGAATAATTTGTTTAGTTACGCAACTGCTTAGGTATAATATATTCCTTTTCGGTTAAGTTTGTCAACCACTTTATCAACAATAATAGTATAAATTATCTTTTAGGTGTTGATAATATAAACATGGTTGCATATAATACAAGTTAGGAGTGGACTAATAAATAATGCAAAGCAAAACCTTTGATCAAAACAAGTTCGCCGAAAGGCTAATGCAACTAATGTCCGACAATAACGATACTATTTATAGCCTAGCGGAATTCCTCCATTTGAGTCCTTCGGCAATTAGCCGATATACCTCTGCTACCATGACGCCTAAGATCCTCACTATCGAAGCGATTTCCGCTAAGTATGGCGTTAGTCCTGCATGGTTGATGGGTGCTGATGTGGACAAGTACCCAGAGACTGTCAAGTTATCTAAGCAAATCCCAGTTATGGGTACGATTGCAGCCGGACAACCCATATTGGCTCGACAGAATATTGAAAGCTTTGAATACGTTCCCGAGGATGCGAATGTAGATTTCTGCCTTAGGGTCAAGGGAGACAGTATGACTGGAGCAAGGATACTAGATGGTGATGTGGTTTTCATAAGGCAACAACCAGACGTAGAAACCGGAGAGATAGCAGCTGTTATGATTGATGGTGAGGCAACGCTAAAACGTGTTTACAAAATCAATGGAACCGTTATATTAAGGCCAGAAAATCCTAACTATCAAGATCAAGTGTACTCAAAGAAGGATATGAAGGATGTCGTCATATTGGGTAAGGCAATAAGATTTCAGTCGGAGGTGAGATAAGTGGCAAGTATAGTTAGACGGCCTAACGGAACATACCAAGCAACGATTTGTTTTGGAGTTGATCCTGAAGGAAAACGAGCGAGGAAATACCTAACAAGGAAAACCCTTAAGGAGATCAAGGATGCTGTTTTCGAGATTGAATTAGAACGAAAATTAGAGATTGGGGATGGCGTAAATGGCAAGCATAAAAAAACGCCCCAACGGGACGTATCAAGCGACGATCTATGTAGGGCGCGATGAAAACGGAAAACAGTTATTCGAGTATGTTACCAAGCCGACCCTAAAGGAGTGCAAGGCGGCCGCCAGAGAGATTGAGCAGGAGCTTGTAGATGGTGCATTGATTACAGTTAAGAATATTAGGATTGCTGAGTATATCAAGAATTGGCTTGAGATCCACAAAAACAATTATAGCCCAAGTACGTATGTATTGTACTTAGGCTATTTGAAAAATCACTACAAACCATATTTTAAGCAAATGAAATTTAAGGATTTAGAGGAAATACACATCAAAGAGTTTCGCGGTAAGTTACTCGGAAAAATGTCACAGACCAGCACCAGAAGAGTATTATCTTGCCTTAGGCCGATCCTGCATGACGCTCTGAAAAACAAAAGCCCAATGAAGGAAATTAAGCTGCCTAAAGAAGACAAGGTTGACTATTCGGATGTCCCGACTCCTGAAAAATTTAGAGCGATCCACGACTCAGTGCGTGGAACAAGGGATGAACCAATTATACTTCTTGCTGGTTGGTGCGGTTTAAGGAGAGAGGAAATATTTGCGCTTAAGCCAAATGACCTGGACTTTATAAACAACACCATACAAATTGATGAGGCTTATGTGATTAATGATCAGGGAGAGTATCAAATCAAAACAACAAAATCAGAGAATGGGCTTCGTGAAGTAGCGGCTCCACCATACCTTATGGATCTTATAAAGATAGTCATACGAGATGGATTTGCCCTAAGAAAGAAGGAGCGCAAGGTAATTGAAATAACCGACAAGAAAGATAATAACGACAAACTTATATTCCCGATGCGTCCAGACAGTTACACCAGCTATCTGGCAAAGCTCGTAAAAAACAAAAAAATACCGAAGACTCGATTGCACTTTCTCCGGCATTATCACGCCACTTGGCTATACGAAAATGATGTACTAGATCATTTAGCAGCCGAGCGACTTGGACACGATATTAGAGTTTTAAAAGCAGTTTATCAGCACCTTGGAGTAAACAAAAAAGAAAAATTAAATAGAAAAATTATTGACCTTCAACAGGCAGAAGGTAGCCAACGATAAGTTAGATACATTTTATAGTAGACCGATCAAAAGGTCTATTATTTTTTGTTAGGCATTTGTTGGGCATTCGCAGTACTTCTAGCCTAACAAAGAACCCTAAGACCGTTGATATTACTGGTCGGAGCGACATGATTTGAACATGCGACCTCTACCACCCCAAGGTAGCGCTCTACCAAGCTGAGCCACGCCCCGATTAATGCCCTCTTGTTAAGGCTTTTAAAGGATACCATATTTACTCCAAAATCGCAACCCTAAGTTTGACCGATAACTTCAATTTTTCTTACTCCAACGATTTCCCCAAGCCCAGTCAAAAGGTTCTCCGGAGTATCCGCCATTCCAGCAGTTTCTATGGAAATCGAGACATTGGCAACTCCCTGCAAGGGGATCCCTTGGTTAATCGTAAGAACGTTACCCTTTACTGAGGCAATAAAGTTAAGAACGTGAGAAAGCACACCTGCTTTGTTTTCTAGAATCAAGGAAATCGTAACGATTCTTTCACGACTAGCCTCGTAAAACGGAAATACGCCATCCTTGTATTTATAGAAAGCGCTTCGGCTAAGCCCTACACGCTCCACAGCTTCATTAATTGTCTCGCAATCTCCTTTTACAAGGAGTTCTTTCACCTGCGCAGTCTTTAAAATGGCCTCCGGCAAAATATTTTTACTGACAATTAAAAAATCGTTAGTCTTGCCAGCCACTAAATCGCCCCTATCTAACTCTTCTAACCTTACCCGATAATAATGATTTATGCATATTATATGTTAATTTGTGTGAGTATTGCAAGAACATTCAATTCTTAATAAGCAAGAGGTAATTTATTAAATCTAATTATTGTCCAAACCTGAACTGACAAGCACCCCATCTAGGATTTTTGCGCCCCGGCCTTGGGGCAGAACCGTTACTGGGTTTATATCAAGACTGAGTAGATTCTCTCCTGCCTCTACTGCTAATTGACTGACTCCAAGCAATATTTCTACTAAAGCCTCTTTGTCTGCTGGTTGTCCGCCCCTGACACCGTTTAAGAGAGCACCTCCTTTGATCTGATTCAACACCTCAAGGGCATCTTCACGACTTAAAGGTGCTGGTTTTAATACGATATCTTTAAACACCTCTACAAAGATCCCACCGAGACCAAACATGATTTGAGTACCTAAAACCGGGTCCCTCTGAAGCCCAATGATTGCCTCTACTCCTGCCGGAACTTGTTCCTGCATTAAGATTCCATTGATTTTGGCTTGAGGATTGTAATTTAGGGCCTTTTTCATTATTTCATTAAACGTGGCTTCTACGCTTTGTGCTGAGTTAATATTTACTGCAACTCCTCCTGCTTCAGTTTTATGCAAAATATCAGGAGAGTCAATTTTCATCACTACCGGGTAGCCCATTTTTTCAGCAATAGCTACAGCTTCTTCCGCGCTCTTAGCAACATATTCTTTAGTAACTGGAAGCCCATATAGTTCTAATAATTCCTTTGTAGCATGTTCACTTAAGGCTTTGTTACTTTCTTTAAGGGCATTTTGGACTTTGGTTTGCCTGGAGATGTTTATTTTTTCTGCAACGGTTGTTTTCCAGCCATTTTTAAATCTGGCATAGTTGTATAAAACCCCCATAACTTTAGCCGCCCGGGCTGGAGAGTGATAGAGGGGGACACCCGCATCCTTTAGGACATCAAATCCTGGCTTAGCTACTTGCCCTACACTCCAGCAGACGACTAGGGGTTTATCTGTCTCTAAAGCCGCTTCGGCAACGTCACGGCCGATTTTTTCTGCCAATTTCCCAGTAGCCATAGTTATAGCAACGATCAGCATATCTAGTTCATCTGACTCCAAGAGAATTTTTAGACATTTCTTAAACTCTTCTCCCTCGTTTAGAGATTGGGCAGTGACATCAACTGGATTTTGAGCGCAACCAAAGGCCGGAATGACCTTGCGCACCTCTTCTTGCAATGCTTCGCTTAATTGCGGTACTTGCAACCCAACTTCTTCTAAACGATCTGCCAGCAAGATACCAACTCCACCTGACATTGTTACAATACCCAACCTAGCTCCTTTAGGCAATTTTCCGGGCACAAAGGCCTGAGCCAAGTCGATAATATCATCACTGTCTTTGGCCTGTATGATGCCCATTTTATCAAAGTAGCTTTTGTAGGCGGCTCCTGAGCCGGTTAAGGCTGCCGTATGAGTAGCGGCTGCTTTTTGACCACTGGCAGAATTGCCAACTTTTAAGGCAATAATTGGTTTACCTGCCTCGGCAGCCTTTTCAATTGTTCTTTTAAAGGTCTCTCCATCCCTTAAACCTTCCAAATAGGTTAAGATTACTTTAGTACTCGGATTCTCCACCAAATATGCCAGACCTTCACTAACAGTTACATCTGCTTCATTGCCAGTAGTGATAACATAATTTACTCCAACACCAGCATCTTGCAGTAGATTAAACAGCAGAAAACCAACAGCCCCACTCTGAGATACTAAAGCTACCGGGCCCTCCTTGATGCTGTCTAGTTCCATCGAGGCACTGAAAGAAGCGATCAGCCCTGTAGATACATTAAGGACACCCAGGCAATTTGGACCTATCAGGCGCATCTGGAATTCTTGGGCGATCTTGATAATTTCTTCTTGGATTTTCTTACCTTCTGACCCGGTTTCAGAAAATCCAGATGAAAAAATGACAGCCCTTTTAATCTTTTTGGCACCGCAATCCCTTAAAATTCCCGGCACCCGCGCTGCGGCCACAGCAATCAGAGCTAAATCTACTAGTTCTGGAATTGCGTCAACCGAAGGATAACAAGGCAACCCCTCAATTTCTCTGTACTTTGGATTTACCGGATAAATCTGGCCCTGATACTTATGCTTTAGTAAATATTTAAGGATTTTACCATTAATAGTTTTAAAATCCTGGCTAGCTCCTATAATAGCAACCCCTGTTGGCTCCGTAAAATAATCCATTTCCTCTGTCCCCCTCTCGGAAGTCACAACATTCGGACATTTAACAACCTACCGATATTTTGTCAGGCTGTTAAGCAGCCCGTTAGTATCCTTTCCATAAGTTTGATCTGTAAAATTATTGCAAACATAACTTTATTAATTACTACACATTAATACTCTCAGCCTTTACTGAATTACGCTGATACCGTTGCCAGAGGAATACAATTATCAATACCGAAATACCCACTGTATCTGTTATCAATCCCGGCTTAATCAATCCAAGGGCTGCTACAAACAAGAATATTCTTTGGATAACATTCGTTGTTCTTAGCATATAGCCTTGTACCGCACAGGCTAGCGTAATAATCCCAATACTTGCCGTTACAGCCGCCAACAGAATCTCACCCAGACTTCCCTGGGCAATTAAGGCGGGTGAATAAATCCATATAAAAGGGATTAGAAATCCAGCGGATGCCAGACGAGCTGCTGCCCACCCCGTTCGACTTGGACTGGCTCCGGCAATCCCGGCTCCTGTAAAGGCAGCCAAGGCTACAGGGGGGGTAACATTCGAGATGTTGCCAAAGTAGAATACGAACAGGTGAGCGGCCAACGGAGCAATCCCCAGTTTCAGGAGAGCCGGGGAGGCTATAGTAGCTCCCACAATGTAAACCGCAGTGGTCGGCATTCCCATGCCCAGAATGATGGCGGTAATCATCGTCAAGACTAAGGTTGCAAACAAGTTTCCGTGAGCAAAGGCAATCATATTGTCTCCCAGCGTTATGCCCAGGCTCGTCAGTGAGGATACTCCGACGATAAACCCGACGACCGCTGTGGCTATCGCTACACCCACACTCCCTTTCGCCCCCATTTCCAGGGCCATTAGTAGCCCGCGCCAACTCATTCGTGTCGTTTTCCGCAAGAAGCTGGCCCCAATGGCTGTCAAAATCCCGTAAAAGGCTGCAAACGTTGGGGTTACCCCTTTCATCAGCAGATAAACAATCGCTATCAGGGGCAATATGAGATGACCCCGCTCTTTCATGACCACTCCCATTATCGGCAATTTGTCACGCGACACGCCCACTAATCCCGTCTTAACGGCTTCTAGATGCACCATCGTAAAGACCGCTAAGTAATAGAGAAACGCCGGTATTAACGCTGCCAGCATTATGTCCTTATAAGGGATATTTAAGAATTCTGCCATGATAAACGCCGCTGCTCCCATGACTGGAGGCATTAACTGACCGCCGGTGGAAGCGACGGCTTCCACCGCCCCCGCAAAGTGAGGCTTATAACCAATGTTTTTCATCAAGGGGATGGTAAAGGCACCGGTTGTCGCTACGTTAGCCACCGCGCTGCCACTGATGGTTCCCATGATTCCGCTCGCAAATACGGCAACCTTGGCTGGCCCGCCCGGTGAGGTTCCCGCCATGGACATTGACGCATCATTAATCAATTTGGCCATGCCCGTTTCCCCAAGGAAAGCACCAAATAATACAAAGAGAAAAATAAACGTGGCCGACACACCAAGTGCAACACCGAAGATCCCTTCTGAACCCAGATACATATGGGCAATAATCCGATTCAGGCTGAAACCGCTGTGCCCAAAGGTCCCTGGGATGTATTCTCCGAAGTAGGCATAGAGGAGAAACAGTACGCCAAGGATCGGCAACTCTTTGCCAAGGGCCCGACGTCCCGCCTCTAGGACTACCAAGATGCCTAACGCGCCCATGATGTAATCCCGGGTTATCGGCAGACCTCCACGCATGGCTAATTGCTCATTGGCGAAGACCATGTAGAGACCCGTTACAATACTAAGCGCGACCATTGCCCAGTCCGTAATGCCCGGTTTGTTACGCATCCCTTTCCTGTGGGCCGGATACAGCAGGAAGATCAGCACCATGACAAAGGTTAGGTGAACAGAGCGCAATTTAATGGCCTCCAGCGCCCCAAAACCCGCTACCCACAAATGAAAAAGAGAAAATGAAACAGCGATCGCCGAAACCAATAACGCAAGTTTTGTCCGGGGCATAAACTTCCGGAATTGAGATTCCTTATCGTACTTTTCCAAGAATTCTTGGACGACTTCCTCTGAGGCAATTCCATCCGCTGATAATCTCTCAACTTGGTTATCATCACTCGTTCCTTCCCGGACCTTCATGTCCGGTTCACCCCCTTCCTTACTTCACTCACTTCATAATCCCAACTTCTTTGAAGTATTTAATGGAACCAGGATGCAAGGGCAGAGGACCCATCCCTTTATTAGAGTCTTCTTTCTTAATGTTCTTGGTGATGGAGTGGGCATTCAACAGATCCGGCAGGTTTTCATAAATACCTTTCGTAAGATTATAGACTAAATCTTCGCTGAGATCAGCCCGTGTAAGTAGTAGATTAGCTAAGGCTACGGTGTGTACCTCTTCATCCTGTCCCTTGTAGGTTCCCTTGGGAATGACCACCTCATAGTAGAAGGGATATTGGGTGACAATCTCTTTAATCATCTCCGGTTCAAGGGAAATCAGCTTAATGTCAATAGAGTTAGAGACATCCATAATCGCCGCTAAGGGCATGGCACCGGAGAAGTTAGCAGCATCGACTTGCTTATTTTTTAACAATTCGCTCGCCTCAGTAAATCCAACGTAATCCGCTTTCACATTGCTCTTATCCGTCTCCCAAAAATTGAGCCCATAAGCCCCCAAGACTTCTTTAGAGTTGGTTACAGTCCCGCTTCCGGTTGCCCCTGGAGCAAATCTCTTGCCTTCGAGATCCTTGAGCGAGTTGATTCCGGAATCCTTACGTACGACAATTTGAGTCACATTAGGATATAAGAACGTCATACCGCGCAGATCCTTGTTAGCCCGTCCCTTAAATGTATCCTGACCTTCATAAGCGTACACAGCCACATTGGCCATAGTAAAAGCTACTTCGACTTCCTTTTGTTGCAAGAAATTCATATTAGCAGCGCTTGCCTCGGTTGACTGAGCTGAAGCTTTAACGCCTGGAACCTTGTCCGACCAAATTTTAGCTAAGGCATTTCCTATTGGGTAATAAGCACCCGAAGTCGTCCCCGTAGCAATGTTCACTTTTTGAATCTTCGCGGTCGTCTGACCATCGCCCGTGGAACTGGTGCTTCCACACCCCGTCAGAGCCAGAGTTATAATGATAACCATAATTAACGCCAGTTTTTTGTGCATTTTAGATTCGCCCTCCTCCTATAATTTTTCCCTCTTAAACTTTGGATAAGTAAACCTAGCTTTTATCACCTCCTTCCTTGATTATTGAAACTTATATCAATAACACCAATATACGGTATTATTTCCCCAATTCTGCTATGCTAGTTCCGATTATCGGAACAATGTTCCTTGATAAAATTATATCACACCCCTCTTTTTAAAGTCTATATATTTTACTAGTATTTTCTAAATTTTCATTATCTTTGCTATTATCTAATTGTTCTGACTCAGTTCAACTTTCTCCATCTTCTTGGGAGAAATAATCTCAATAAGCAATATCGACATAAACTTAACAAACGAGGGCGTATAAAAGTCGCTCTTCGCTACTTCCATACGCCCTTCATTGATGTCTAAAATTCTTTAAGGCACTTTTCTCATAAGTAGATAGCGCCTGCTGCAACAGGTCTTTCTATAATGTAAAAGAGATTTTAGAGGGTATTTTTTTAAATCTTCTGCTCATTCTGCCTTCTTCTCCGACAAAGGTGTTAAAGGGTCCGAGCTGTTCATCTTTCTGAAAAGGAAACCATCCCTGATTACAGGTCAGACAAATACATTCGGTTCTATTGTAACCCACAAAACCAAAAACCGGACCGAGTGGACCACAAACACAAGTGGCTAATAACGCCCGGATGATCGCATAACCATACTTATGATAGACATAATTCTCCGATTTACATTTGGGGCATCTGCTATATATTCCTGGAGCTCCAACCTCACAGTTCTGACAATGATGAGAATTTTCTAAGACAGTCTTGCCACAGGCTCTGCAATTTTGTTCTTTACTTGTAACTTGATACATACGCATAACTCCTTTTTCACCAGAAATCCTGCCGCATGTGGTTTTAAAAGTTCCCGCCCTTTAGCCCTCGTATCAGGTTTCTTAGCGGGCTGTATTTTACCAGCTCGCTTTATTAATCCAAAGAAGACTCCCACTTCTTGTAAGTGGGTGTTCCTTATTCTGCTTCGGTGCAGAGTCCATCCTACGCCGCGAATGTATTCGTCTGTGCATATGCGCCTTCGGCATAAGTCTATCCTCAGCGCAATTGTATTCGTTACGGGCCGTGCGCTTTCGGCGATAATCTCCACCGGAGACTATCGTACCGGAGACTTATGCCACCGACGTCTCGATGTTCAGCTTTAACTGAACGAGTTCACTCATGCTTTAAACAAATTAATTATCTCTTACCGTGCTTTTATTTACATATACATCCATATAATCTTTAATGGTTCTCGGAGTTATCATTTGATGTATTGGGCAAATCGATTTTGGATTTTGATAGACTCCTCCCACGAATGCCTGAATATAATTACGTAATGCCGGCATCTTAACGATTTCATCAACGAAACCTTTCTTAGCACAGAATATCGGTCTGGATTTTTCAGCATAATCCTGAATCAAGGCATTCATCTTAGCAATGGTACCATCCAAAGATTTACCATCGTCTTGATCTTTAACCAGTCTGCGTGAATACATAGCTGCGGCAGCAGTTTCCCCATGCATTACGTTTATCTCTGTCGCTGCAGTACCAATACTAAAAGCATTGGCAGCACCTTGAGGTCCACCTAAAACATAGTGAGCTGCAGCGGTACCTTTTCTGAGGGTAATTTCCATCTGAGGAATATCAGTATTCTGGATAGAATAAATTAGAGACTGTCCTAAACCAAGCAGTTCCGCAGACTCCGCAGTATCCCCAACATCAATACCCGTTGTATCCTGAATCCAGACTATCGGCAGTTTGTCACGATTACACAGTGTCACAAATTCGCTCATCTTGATCAAGCCCTGACGATAGAGCTTACCACCAACACCTATATAATCTTTGGTATATTCCGGATAGTTCTTCAATATCCCCTGTTTGTTAGCAACGAAACCGCAGACTAAACCATCGATTTTGGCTATCCCAGTATACATTTCCAAGCCATAGTCAGGCTTATATTCCATATGTTCGCTGTTATCAAAGAGACGGGCCAATACTTCGTATATATCGTAAGCTCTCTTCTGATTAGTAAGAACAATAGTACGAAGATCTTCGCCAGCAAATTTAGGTTCGGCAGGATCAGCAACTCTAAAGAATTCCGGATTATAGGCAGGCAGTGCTCCCACATACTTTTTAATAGCGTCCAGAACGGCTTCTTCACTTTCAGCTACTTCACGAAAGAAACCAGTAACCCCATGGTGAATTTCCACTCTCCCGGGAGGAGTTGATTTAAATCCGCGTGTTGCATCAATCAGTGATTGAGCAGCTTCTTCATCGACATAACCCTTCGGGCTCATACCTCCAACGATTCCGGCACCGCCTACAGCCATGTTAGCCTTTTTATGAGCGATAAGAATAGTTGGGCTGATGCTATGATAGCCGCCACCAGCTGGATTAGTTCCGTAGATACCTACGATAACCGGCAGACCTAACTGTTCCAGTTCATTATGTCTATAGAATGGAGTCCCTCCACCGATACGGTTAGGGTATACTTCTTCTTGATTGCTCAGCTTAACACCACTACAGTTCAATATCCATACTAAAGGCAGATTCATTCTCTTAGCCATGTCAGTCACTCTGGTAATATTATCGGCCTGTCCCGGAATCCAAGCACCTGCCAAATATTTGTTATCAGAAGCAATCACGACTACCCATTTACCGTTAACTTTTCCAATTCCATCGATAACCCCGGTAGTACCCTCTTCGTTGGCAGTAGGATCATATATTGTATGGAGCGGGCACCAAGTACCAGGCTCAACTAAGTAGTCAATACGCTGCCATGCAGTCCATTCTCCCCCGGCATTCACCTTTTCGCTTGGTTTTCCACCAGTTTTAATCCGATTAACCTCAGCATCAACTTCAGCTTCCACCGCTAACAGTTCTTCGGCATTTTTCGTGTTTACCTTTTTTATGGGATTACCCAGATCGTCCATTTTTGCAAAATATCTAGGCATAGAATATCCGAATTCACTCACTAATTAACACTCCTTTCAAGTACAAAATACTGCTTAAATTAGTGTGCATAAGCAATCACTTTAAGTGTCATTTAGATATAAAGGTAGAGGAAGCTGAATATCCATTCAACTTCCAATCTTTGCACCCATTATCTAAAAGAACTATTCCAGTACAACTAGTACATCACCTTCGGTGACTTGCTGACCTTCTTTAACGTTGATTTCTTTTATAACGCCATCTTCGGGTGCAAATATAGGATTTTCCATTTTCAAAGCTTCGAGAATGATTACTTCGTCATCTTCCGCAATAGTGTCTCCCACCTTAACAAGGATTTTCCAGACTTTACCTGACATTGGGCATTCAATGTTTGCCATTTTAAATCTTCCTCCTTTTAAAATTTTTTCTCTTTATACTAAAGTTAAGGATTAACCCTGTACGCAGTTTTTTTGCATATGTTCGCTGCAAACATATATCGTGCAGTTGATCAGATAACCTCCTTAACCTCAGGAACAAATATTGGGTCACTTCAATACGCTGAGAAACATACCTGCTGCTACCGCAGTACCAATAACACCTGCTACGTTCGGACCCATGGCGTGCATCAAAAGATAGTTCTTCTTATCCGCTTCAGAACCCATTTTATGAGCTACACGAGCTGCCATAGGCACAGCTGAAACACCGGCAGCACCAATTAATGGATTGATTTTCTCTTTAAGGAACAGGTTCATTAAATGCGCTAACCCTATACCACAGGCCGTTGCACAACAAAATGCTACCGAACCTAGAATAAATACGCCGATAACCTTGGTTGTCAAAAACACTTCTGCAGGCATAGTAGCACCAACAGATATTCCTAAGAATATGGTGACTATATTCATCAATTCATTTTGTGCTGTTAGACTCAAACGATCGACCACCCCGGATTCCCTCATCAAATTACCGAAACAGAACATACCCATCAAGGCAGCGGCATCTGGTACAACCAAGGTGATAACAATAACCGTAATAATAGGGAAGAATATTTTTTCCAGTTTGGATACCTTACGCAAGGATTTCATGCGGATCTTTCTTTGAGCTTCAGTGGTAAGTAATTTCATCACAGGCGGTTGAATAACCGGTACCAGAGCCATATAGGAGTAGGCAGCCACCGCACAGATACCCATCATTTCCGGAGCTAGTTTAGACGCTAGGAAAATAGTGGTCGGGCCGTCCGCACCTCCGATAATTCCGATGACAGCCGCCTGGTCAATATTGAAACCCAAAGCTAAAGCTCCAAAGAAGGTGACATACACCCCTCCTTGAGCACCAGCACCCAGCAGCAGAGTCTTTGGATTGGCAATCACCGGACCAAAATCGGTCATGGCTCCAATGCCTAGAAAGATGAGGGGAGGAATTATGGCCCACTCCTCGCCATAATGGTAGAAACGCCAAAGCAGTCCTTCTCCGGGCGTCATAATTTCTGAGGGCAGATTAACTAAAAGGATACCAAAGGCTATTGGTAATAACAGCAGGGGTTCAAAACCCTTATTAATAGCAAGATAAACAAATGTTAACGCAATCACCCACATGACGAAATTACCCCAATAGAGGTTGTCAAAAGCCATGGACGTCCACATTCCTTGTAATAGCTCCATTTTCTAATCTCCTTTCTTTAACTAATTTGTTTAGTATAATTACGCCTATAACTCCTGTTTTTCTTGTTTCTTCTCTAAAGCTATTGCAAGTTTTGAGCTCAATTTAATCATTATCAGTAGAAATGTCATAACTAAAAACACTCCAGATATTCCTGAGATAAAAGTAGTTAGTGCCAATGACATTCACTTCCCCCCTTTCATGCATTAATCAAAGGTCATTAGTCTTTTAAGCCAAGCATCTCTTAAACCATTAAACGCTGAGGATCCATTTTAAAATCACTATTCTTACAAATCCACCCAGTGCAATGTGATCATAGTCATCACTTTGCTTTTATAACCCACACGGCTCTCTCCAATTTATATAAACAACCCCTTTTCAAAATTGGTTCTTCGTCTGAATTATTCAGCCTTGCTCCATTGTTATTGTTTCGGCTCAATAGGAGCAACGCAATTGGAGCAATTCATGACAGTTTTCTTCTAGCTTCACCACCTAATCCATCATTTTCAGTCCAATGTGATCCTGTTAGTGTATATTGCAATATACATGCCAATTTATCAGATTATTTAGTTTAATTATCTTTCTGCAAGTTAGTTGGTAAAAGACTATCCTTATCGATTTTAAGAAAACAGGCTGGCTCCAAGGCGCAGGCGATCGGCCTCAGTTCCACTTATACTCTGACCATGGACCGTCGAATTTCCCTGCCGCATGACTCGGACATGGATGTTCGAGGTTAGTGCACCGCCATAGATACCAAGGGGCGTGATGGCGAAGAGGGACCTTCCAGAAACGTCATACTTTCTGACCAGTATAAAGAAAAGAGCATCCTGATCGGATGCTCTTTTTCACAAAACTGTATTAACAAATGATTTTCGCTCAATAATTTCAATTAATTGCTGAAACCATCTTCCCAGTCATCATGCCCTGGGCTTTTTAAGAATGTAATCTCCTCAACTGTTGTGTTTTCAGGACACATCTCCTGCAATCAATAAAGGACAATGAACAGGTCTTTTAACGTTCTACAATCATGGCGATCCCTTGACCTCCACCTATACACAATGTGGCTAATCCACGACGGGCATTTTTACGTTTCATTTCGTGCAACAATGTTACTAGAATACGAGTTCCAGAAGCACCCACAGGATGACCGATAGCAATCGCTCCACCGTTTACATTCGTCTTCGCCATATCAAGTTGTAACTCTTTAGCAACTCTTAAAGTTTGAGAAGCAAATGCTTCATTGGCCTCCACAAGATCAATATCTTCAATTTTCAGTCCCGCTTTTTCTAATGCCTTACGGCTAGCCGGGATGGGGCCAGTTCCCATAATTAAGGGATCTACACCTGCTGAACCCCATGATGTGATGGTAGCAAGAGGGGTTAATCCCAGCTCCAAAGCCTTCTCTTTGGCCATAACGACGACAGCAGCCGCCCCGTCATTGATCCCCGAAGCGTTCCCGGCAGTAACGGTTCCCTCCTTTTTGAAAGCGCCTTTTAGTTTGGCAAGAGCTTCATAGGTTGCATCAAAACGTGGAAATTCATCCTGCGAGATAACGAGGGGATCTCCTTTGCGTTGCGGAATGGACACGGATACAATTTCCTCTTCAAATTTCCCGGCTTTAATAGCCTCCTCGGCACGATTTTGACTGGAGACTGCATAGTGATCTTGTTCATCTCGAGAAATACTAAACTGTTCTGCGATGTTTTCAGCCGTTAAGCCCATATGAATATTGTTCATGGCATCAGTTAATCCATCAATAATCATAGTATCAATCAAGCTGCTATTACCCATCCGATACCCTGTACGTGCTTTGGGAAGCGCATAAGGCGCTAAGGACATGCTCTCCATCCCGCCTGCAATAACAATATCAGCGTCCTCAGAGATAATGGCCTGGGCAGCACAAACAACAGATTTAATTCCGGATCCGCATACTTTATTAAGTGTCCATGAAGGAACCTCCTGTGGAATTCCGGCTTTAATAGACGCTTGACGAGCGGGATTTTGTCCTAGCCCGCCTTGCAACACGTTACCCATAATAACCTCATCAACCTGATCAGCAGTAATACCGGCTCTCTTCATCGCTTCCCTAATAGCAATCGCACCTAAATCAGCTGCCGAGATCTGCCCTAAGGCGCCTAAAAAAGAACCCACAGGTGTCCGAACAGCACTTACGATAACAACTTCTCTCATTTATAATCAACTCCTTCATAATGTTCGACTCGAGTTAGACATTCCCATTTAACCTAGAAAACGTTATTAACACCCTTTAAAATCTGGTTTACGTCGCTCTAAAAAGGCTGAGCAGCCCTCTTTTTGATCAAGTGTGCTGAACGTGAGGCCGAAAACCTCTGCTTCGTAAGCTTGTCCGCTGTCAATATCTATGTTTTTTCCACGCTGGACGGCACTTTTGCTTAGCTGTACAGCTGCGGGAGCACGCCCAGCAATACGGTTGGCAAGCTTTAGTGCTTCTTCTATAAGGGTTTCTAATGGATAGACATGATTTACCAAGCCGATGCGATAAGCTTCTTGGGCGTCAATGATGTCCCCTGTAAATAGCAACTCGCTAGCCCGTCCGGCACCAACAAGGCGAGGTAAACGCTGAGTGCCTGCAAATCCGGCCGTAATTCCCAGAGTTACTTCTGGTTGACCAAATTTTGCGGTTTCACTCGCTAAACGGATATCACAGGCCATGGCTAACTCGCATCCACCTCCCAAGGCGAATCCATTAACTGCGGCGATTACCGGTTGAGACAGAAGTTCAAGCTTACGAAACGTTGTTTGCCCTAATTGAGCGAACCGTCTGCCTTCTAAAGCGTTAAGCTCTTTCATCTGAGCTATGTCTGCCCCCGCAACAAAGGCCTTCTCTCCACTTCCTGTGAGTATCACCACTTTGACACTGGAGTTCTTCTCTAGCTCATCAAGCACAGAAGAGAGTTCCATCAGTGTGTCTTCATTCAAGGCATTTAAGGCTTTAGGCCGGTTAATAGTTAAAATGGCGACAGCACCCTTTTGTTTTAAGATGAGATTATTATACTCCATGGTTTGTCCTCCTCGTTATACTAAGTTTCACTAACTTAATATCATTTGATCCGGGAGATCTTCCACTAAACATTAAACAAGATATTGAATTTATAATTAAGCCTGGTAGTTATAAAAACCTCGACCGGATTTCCGTCCAAGCCAGCCGGCTTTGACGTACTTACGAAGTAACGGGCAGGGGCGATATTTATCCCCTAGCCCTTCATGCAGAACTTCCATAATGGATAAGACGGTATCCAGTCCAATTAGATCTGCTAACGCTAATGGACCCATGGGGTGATTCATCCCTAACTTCATAACATTATCGATTGCTTCCACCGAAGCTATGCCCTCATTAAGTGTACAGACAGCTTCATTGAGCATGGGGATTAAAACCCGGTTGGCAACAAATCCGGGGGCATCATTGACTTCCACTGGCGTTTTGCCCATTTTCTCACTTAAGGTTTCTATCGTTTTATAAACTTCGTCGCTGGTGGCCAAGCCACGAATAACTTCGACGAGCTTCATAACCGGAACCGGGTTCATAAAGTGCATTCCAATCACTCGATCCGGACGTTTGGTAAAGGCTGCTATCTCAGTGATGGGTAATGAGGATGTATTGGTCGAAAGTATTGTGTGTTCAGGGCAAATGACGTCAAGCTGAGAAAACACTTGGGCTTTGATGGCCATATTTTCCACAGCGGCTTCGATAACTAAGTCAGCAGCTACCGCATCTTGCAGAGAGGTTGATTTAGTAATAAGACCAATTATAACCTCTTTATCTTCAGCAGTAAGTTTTCCTTTTTCAACACTGCGACTAAGGTTTTTCTGGATGATGCCGAGACCCCGTTCAACAAATTCATCCTTAATGTCATTTAAAATAACAGAGTAGCCTGCTTGGGCAGCAACTTGAGCGATTCCGCCCCCCATTTGTCCGGCCCCTATGACCATGATTGTTTTCATACTTGCCCCTCCACTTTCATTGTTCCAAGTCCTGATCCAAGTACTCATCTTTGGCTTTCAATAATTGCTAACTCATTCAGGACTACAGATTATAGTTTAATGCCTCAAGCCCTTGCTCTGCAAGGGCTTGAAATCGATCTTTGCCAGCTGTGGTTTCTATTATCGGACTTACCGATTGGGTTGGTAACCTAGTTCGATGCCCGCGATAATCTGCATATGAATGTTAGATGTCCCTTCCAGAGTTTCAAACTGCTTAGCGTCGCGGAGCCATCTGCCACAAGGATATTCAGTTGAATAACCATAGGAGCCATAAATTTTCATGGCCATGTTAGCACCATGAACGGCTGCAATACAACCGTACAGCTTAGCCATGGAAGTTGCTTGCTGGCTGGGCAAATTATTATCCTTTAACCAGGCAGCATGATAAACGAGGTATTTAGCTGCTTCATCTTCTAGTTTCATTTCAGCAAGTTGTGCTTGGATCATTTGAAACTTTCCAATGGATTGACCAAACTGAGTACGCTCATTGGCATATTGAACGGCACCTTCCAAGCAAGCTGCTGCAAGCGCTGCTGAACCAGTGGCGCAACCCATGCGAGTGTTGTTCAACATCCACATGCATATTAGAAAACCTTTATTTAGCGGACCTAAAAGGTTTTCCTTCGGAATCACAGCGTTTTCAAACACCAGTTCTGAGGTCGGTGCTGGCCACATACCGACTTTCGAGAGAATTGGGATTCTGGTAATGCCAGGGGTTTTATTGTAATCAACAATAAAACATGATAATCCTTTAACTCCCGCGCCCTTTTCTGTGACGGCGTAGAGAAGCCCGACATCAGAAGTGTGTCCTCCGGAAATCCACATTTTTGAACCATTCACTAACCAATGGTCTCCTTTGTCTTCGGCAAAGGTCTTCATACTAGCCACATCAGAACCAGTATTAGCTTCGGTTATAGCAAAACTCCCTACAAATGAACCATCTACCAGCCCCGGAATATACTTTTGCTTTTGCTCTTCTGTACCATATTGATTTATCGTCATAGCCGGACCCCAGCAATTGCCGCTGATTGCCAGTCTCCAAGAGGTATGAACCTTGGCTATTTCATACAGAGCCAGAACGCCTTCCATCCAACCCATGCCATTTCCGCCGTACTCCTCAGGTATACTCCAACCCAACATCCCCAAATCGCCCAATTTACTCAGAATTTCTCTGCGGTAATAGTGGTTTTCTTCATCCTCTTCGACAAAAGGAGCCAGTTCCTTCTGAGCAAAATTTCGAGCCATATCTTGTATCATTTGCTGATCTTCAGTTAATCCAAAATCCATAATTTCCACTCCCCGTTGCAATTTATTATTACACTTTAGCAATTTGCTTTCAGACGTAACGCAGGAATTTAATTCACAAGAATATTTAGCTCCTATCTCACCTCCGCCTATTTGTTAATGTGCTTTTGCCGTAAGTCTAAGGTTTTTAAAACATTTCATATAGTTACCTGCGCCACTGCTTTCCAATGATGAGGCAATACAATTGCAGTTCCTATCTTTGTATGAATATTGCAATAATTATGCCAACTATGATTTACTTGTTTAGCTGTGGGGGCAATCCCCCTGTCCGTCCGCAAAATTTTAATATTTACTCTTATTGTTAACTTCAAAACACCCAAAACCTGTTCTTTAAATTGTATGGTTAGGCGGACAGTTTCCGGTTTTACGAACACATTTACATCGTTGTTACAACTTAACTATTTGACGGCAAGCACATTAAGGTGATATTTTAATTTCAATTACTCTTGATCTAAGAAGGGGGATTTAGGTTTTTTATGGAACACAGGTCTATCGAAGAAGAGGCTTGCTTACCTCATAAGCACATTAGCCTGCTAGGCAAGGAAATATATTTATATCCAGAGCTAACTTCAACCAACAGTGTCGCAAGACAAATGGCTGTATCCGGAGCTGCCGAGGGCACCATAGTGATGTGCAGGTCCCAATCCGCCGGCCGTGGCAGGATGCAACGCCAGTGGCATTGCCCACCCGGTAAGGGGCTTTTGTTGTCCATGATATTAAGACCTCAAATCAGCGTGCAATTTGTGCCTCAGCTTACCCTTTTAACCGCAGTAGTTGTTGCCGAAACCATAAAAATAGTTACTGGCTGCGCGGCTGGAATCAAATGGCCTAACGACATCTTCATAAACGATAAAAAAGTCTGCGGCATACTTGCGGAGAGCAGTTTTTCCAAATCTAATTTCGAGTATATAATCATCGGCTTAGGTATAAATGTTAACTTAGGAATCCATCATCTCCCCTCGGATTGTCAGAAAACCAGCACTTCACTAAGCTTAGAACGGGGTGAAAACGTGTCCCGCGTCAAGCTTCTTAAACAGTTTATTATTAGCTGGGATGAACATATCCAGGGCTTTGTAAAAGCTGGACATCCCTATCTCCGCGACAAGTGGATTAAGAACAACGTTACATTAGGAGAAAACGTTATCGTTAACAAAGGCGACTCTTGCCTTCATGGGCTGGCCGTAGATATAAGTGAAAACGGAGGACTAATCGTGCGTTTGGCTGATGGATCACTGCAGGAGTTCCTCGCTGAAGATGTTAGTATAAGAAAAAGATTTTAATAGTCTTCTATTTAGATAAATACAACCTTGGCTGGCAATAATGCAGAAAATGCATTTTATAATGCTTAATTTTATAGTATAATTTAATTATTCAGAAAAAAGACTGGCATATGCTTAAGTATTGTAAACAACGGGAGGAGAATAGCATAATGGTGGTTCCTGAAAACTTAAATTACACTTCATGGCTAACCGTTAAGCAGATGATGAATAAACATTTTATAGTTATTCATCCAAATGATTCTCTGCGAACTGTAATCCAATATTACCAGGATTCCAGGCTGGATACTCTTCCAGTCGTTGATAATAACGATAAGCTGATTGGGGTTTTTCCCAAAAAGAGGTTATATAAGGCACTGCTGGATGGTTCTAGCTTAGATGATCCTTGCACTCCTTACATAGTTAATGAACCAATTTCTGTATCATGTGACCTATGCTATGATGAAGTATCAATGGTAGTGCGCTCCAGCCAAAGTCTGGTTGATTACGTAGTTGTTGTTGATCATCAAGGTGCGCCAGTTGGAATGATTGGAACGGCAGAATATCTTCGGGGAAGTCAGAAATTGATCATGACGTCAAACGTTCTGCTTGAATCTATATTCAACGCAAATTATGAAGGTATCATCGTTATTGATAATAACGGAAAAATTCTGCGGACCAATCCTGTCGCCGAAAAGATGTTCGGACTGATCTCTTCTGAGATCAAGGGTTTGCACCTGGAATATGTGCTCCCTGATCTTAAGCTATTTAGTAATCGCAGCCGGGGAGTAAAGCAGATAATACAGGATCTCCCCGTTATTGTTAGTCAAATGCCAATTATGGCAGATAATATTCAGATTGGCACAAAAATTGCTTTTGTAGATATATCGGATATGGAACAAATGGCACGAGAACTGGAAATCGTTAAGGACTTGCAGACCAATCTTGACGGAGTCCTTAATGCTTCCTCTGATGGCGTTTTCGTTTCAGATATTTCAGGTTATGTAAAATATATAAATGAAAGTGGATGCCGACTTATTTCAAATACCTCAGAAGCAATGACTGGAATGCCGATCAAAAAACTTTTACCAAGCGGACTTCCCGCCGAGGTCAGCAAAACAGGCATTACTGAAGTTGAAGTATGTAGCATTAACGGCAGAAATTGCATTGTTTCTCATATACCTATTAACAAGGTTATCTACGATGAGACTCAGACCGTAGGGGTGGTCAGTACTGTCTATCTTGATGATAATAGACTCACTGAAGAAATAGCCCGGAAATGGCTGTCTTTAAGGCAACAAGTCCAATATTATCGCGATGAACTCGAAAAACGTGGGAATAGCTTTGATAATCTGGTTTCAAAAAATCCGGCCTTCATTAAGATGAAAAAGGATGCCCATCGGATTGCTCGCAGCAGTTCAACGGTTCTTTTGACCGGGGAAAGCGGCGTAGGTAAAGACATGTTTGCCCATGCCATTCATTCCGCAAGTCCCCGAGCAAATCAACCGTTTGTTAAAGTTAATTGTGCCGCCATTCCCGAATCTCTCTTAGAATCCGAACTCTTTGGCTACGCCCCGGGTTCTTTTACAGGCGCTTCCCGGAAAGGTAAAACTGGGTATTTCACCCAAGCCCATGAGGGAACTGTTTTCCTAGACGAAATTGGAGATATGCCTCTTTCTATACAGGTTAAGATATTACAGGTTTTGCAGGATAAAGAATTTATGCGAGTGGGTGGAATCAGGACTCAAAAAGTGGATGTTCGTATTATTGCCGCCACAAACAAGGATTTGCGGGAGGCGATAAGTAAAGGAGCTTTTCGAGAAGATCTCTTTTATCGTCTAAATGTCATTCAGTTCAACCTCCCTCCGCTTCGGGAACGTTCCGAAGATATATGGCCTTTGACCCAGGTTTTTATTCAGAAATATAACGAAATTCTAGGATCGAATGTCGTCGGCATAACCCAAGCTGCCAAAGATGCTTTACTAATTCACTCTTGGCCCGGCAATATCAGGGAACTTGAAAATACCATCGAGCGAGCTGCCAATTACGTTTTGGAGGGCGAAATAGGAATAGAACACCTCTCAGCCCAGATCTTTCAATTCGGCCAGAAAGCGTATGAACCCTCCTCCTATCGAGCGGTATTGAGCGATGTTGATAAAGAAATGCTTTTGGTGGCTTTGAAAAAAGCAAAGGGCAACAAGAGTGCGGCTGCCCGGCTCCTTAAAATGAGCAGATCTGCATTTTATGAAAAACTGGGCAAGTATAATCTATCTTAACTAAAACGCTAAAGAAAACTTGTTCTGGCCTCAAGCCACAGTCGCTGCGCATCTTCCTTAATTGCACTCAATGGATATCTACCTCCTTTGTTATAGTGCGGCTGACGAAACCGGCACTATAACAAAGGTAGGTAGTTTTTTCTACTCATAGCTAAAGCTTTATGGAACCACCTGCACAGCAGGTGATTTTCGTTCAGACAATAAAAGAACGTCCCGATAAAATGGGCCGTTCTTGTTATTTTACCCTACTACAACCGCTATCGATATTATAATGATTGCCGCTATTAAACAATAATCGCTTCTGGATAAGACCAGCTCGCGCAGATAGGTACGATGGCCTTGCTGATATCCCCGTGCTTCCATGGCGTCAACCAGTTCATCACAACGGCGAAAAATATTTATCGCTAAAGGGACTGCCAGATATCTAATCGCTCTAATTTTCCCGCTTAAATGTCGTGGATTGAAATTCGCGCCTCGAGCCAATTGAGCTTGGCTGACGCAATTCATTTCGTCTAGCAACGTGGGCATAAACCTTAAGGCTAAAGATAATAACATAGCAACATCATGAGAAGATATTCCAGCAATTCTTATGGGGCGCAGGAGTCGCTCCAGCCCCATAGTAATCTCAGATTGCGTGGCAGTCATGGTCAAAATGGATGCCGCAGCCACCAGCAGCAAGAACTTCCAGACCTGTAAAATCCCGAGGTTTAAACCCTCGTAAGTGATTTGCATCGGACCGATAGGAAACGGTGGCAACGGGCGCCCCGGAGTAAAAAATATATAAAGCAAGAATAGACAGCAAAAGAAAGGCAGTACTGGGCGCAAAGTTTTCAGCACTGATCCCAAGGATAGACGAGCAAGCAGCGAGATGGCTAAGGCTATGGCACTGGCTGTTGTGAGACCTATAAGATTCACGTGTAGAATTATTATGCTAAGAGCTATCACTGCTATAAGTTTGACTCGAGGGTCCAGTCTGTGAACAGGGGATTCGAAATAAACGTATTGCCCAAGCCTATACATGTCCATCCGCCTTTCTAGGAAAACAGAAATTGCTTGAACTCCTTAGTCTTTCCAGCAGGGCAGTTATTTCTTCAACCGCATCTTCAACCGAAAAAATGCAGGTACTTACATCTTTTCCTCCTTGCTGCAGCTGCCACATCAACTCGGTGATCTGGGGTGGGGCCAGGCTCAGCGTCTTAAGCCACTCCACTCTGCTCAATATGTCTCCTGGACTTCCATCAGCAATCAATTCGCCCTGATCCATCACCAGCACCCGGTCCGCTAAGGCGGCCTCGTCCATGCTGTGGGTCACATGTATGATACCCAGCCCCTGGGAGTTCAATTTCCGCAGTAAGGTTAGTACCTTCTTTTTACTTTCCGGATCCAGCGAAGCGGTAGGCTCGTCAAGTACAATAATTTTCGGTTCCATAGCCAGCAGACCAGCCAAAGCCAGAAGTTGTTTCTGGCCTCCGGAAAGTGTATGGGGAGGTCGGGATCGCAGCCCGATCAGACTTACTCTGGTTAGGGCCTCATCCACTCGCCGGCGCACCTCAATTGGCGGTAAGCCAAGATTGCCAGGACCGAAAGCAACATCTTCTTCTACACTCATGCCTACAATCTGATTATCAGCATTCTGAAAAGCCATCCCTACCCGGCGCCGAATTTCCAGAAGACTTTTCGAGTTGCGAGTACTTAACTCATCGACCAAGACTTCGCCGGCGGAAGGAATCAGTAAGGCATTTAAATGCCGAATGAGGGTAGTTTTGCCACAACCGTTGGGGCCGATAAGAGCAATATACTCGCCTTCAGCTATATGTAGATTGAGGTCTTTGAGAACCGGTGAGTCACCCTTTTCATAAGCATAAGTCAGGTTATGAACCCTGATCATATTTTTCATGGCCCCCCTAGATTTTAACTTGATTGCGTAATTTTAGGCCGATTAAGGCCGTCGCGACTAGCTTGAGCACGTCACCAACCAAGAAGGGAACTACGCCTGCAAGCAGTGCTTTTGGTATTGATAAGTGAGCTACTAGCGATAGCTGTGCTACTCCCAGGGTATAAATCACCAGATTGCCTACGACCAGGGACAAACCTAGCCATGCTAAACCCGGCTCTTTCTTGGCTTCTACCATTTTACCGATAACGTAAGCGGCTACAATAAAGCCAATCAGGTAGCCACCCGTAGGACCTATCAGCGTCCCAAGACCAGCTTTTCCCCCTGAAAAGACGGGCAGGCCGATTACGCCTAAAAGTACGTAGACAACCTGGCTCAATGCCCCAGCATATCCTCCCAAAAGGACTCCGGCCAAGCCCGTAAAAAGAGTCTGTAGGGTAATAGGCACCGGCTGCATGGGGATGGTTATTAAGGAGCCGGCAGCAGTCAAGGCTCCGAACATGGAAGCGTAAACCATACGCCGTAGGGAATTATTACTTTTAACCATCTGTTTATCTCCCTCTATTTGAGTTTTTGCGGCATTCCGCTGCTAGTACCAGAAACCGACAAGGGACTTGCGACAGGAAACTTTCCCTGTCACAAGTCCCCTGCAACTCTTTCCAAGTCCTTAGTATCTGAGCAACTGTGAATCTATAATTTATTATAATATCTTCCAATTATATTGTCAACTAAAAATCTACTTTTAGGTTGACAATACCTCAGTAGGATGGAGAGGCAAGATTGTTATCTCCCCAGAAATTATGGTATGGACAATACCAGACTGGTCTCGGAGTAAGAGAAATCCATTTTCATCGATATCGATGGCCTTACCCACCAGAAAGCCGTTGATTGTATCCAGTCTTAGCTCTTGTCCGATTGCCACTGACAGGCTTTTGCCTTTTTTAAGGGTTCCCTCAAAACTGCCGGCTAGTAAGTCTAAATAATGGCTTTCCAGCCGTGCCAGCAGGCCTTGCAACACCTTGACCCGGGAAACTGGGCGTGCATCTTCGGCCCGGGCAGAGGTGGCGGCAGTTCGAAAGTCACCAGGAAATTCCTGAAGCTGGTTGTTTATATTCATGCCGATACCGACCACGATATATTCGATGCCATCCATGTCGGTGACTGCTTCGGACAGTATACCAGCTACTTTTTTGTCATTTATCAATATGTCATTAGGCCACTTAATTCGGGCTGGCAAGTTTAACTCCTCTTCGAAAGCTTCTGCCACAGCCACAGCAGTTAAGAGGGAAATTCTCGAGATTTCCTTTAAAGGCAAGACCGGTCGCAGAATTACCGACATATATATTCCCTGGTTGCTTGGCGAGTACCAACTCCGACCGCGGCGTCCCCGTCCGGCTGTCTGCATATCCGCCACTACTACAGTACCCTCCGGGTATCCCTCAGATGCCAGGACTCGGGCTCTGTTATTGGTCGAATCAAGTTCTTGGTAATATAAATAGTCCGTTTGACCAAATACTTTACAGGTAAGCCCGGGACCCACTTCTGCAGGGGACAGGATATCTGGAGGAGAACAAAGCCGGTATCCCTTTTTCGGGGATGAATCCACTTCATAACCCTCAGCTAGCAGGGCCTTGATCTGATTCCAAACTGTCGTCCGAGATACATTCAGGCTTTCACTCAAAGCTTCTCCCGAAAGCCATTCCCCTTTTTTCTCTTTTAATGCCTGCAACACAGCCTCGCGCAGAGTCATTCACTTAACACTCCCTTTGTTTATAAAGAAAACTTGGCTAGCGCCAAGCCTTCAGTATCAAGCCATTTGCCTGACCATAAATGTCGCGGTACCTACGGCCAGTACTTGACCAGCTTCATTCTTAATCTCACCTTGGGCAACCACAATCTTTCTGCCTTTTTGAATAACCTTTCCTTCAGCCCAAAGTGTTCCTTCACTGATTGAACGCAAATAATTTATTTTAATTTCCACAGTAGAAGCGCCTTCTCCCGGGTCTAATTGTTGATTGACCGCCACGGCAATAGCTGAATCAATCAAAGCAGCAATAACCCCTCCATGAAGATTTCCATAAAACTGTTTCAGGTTCTCATTAACTGTTAATTGTATTCGAGTTATTCCATCAACTCCAACAACGGTTGTCATGCCAATATGTTTCCAAAAGTTCCCTGATTCCAGATCGGCGACTCGAACCACTATGTATCATCTCCTTATAATTATTTAAAAAGTATACCATAGTTAAACGAATAATTCAGGTTCACTTCGAGATGCAAAATCAATTTCCAATTCATATTTATGTCTTAAATAATCTGCATCATCGTAAAACTTTGCTTGAGACGGACATTTTTTTATACAAGCACCGCATTTAATGCAAATTCCATTTAATTTACTGACATCTTCATGATCAATGGAACCCATAGGACAGACATCTGCGCAAAGCTTACAATCAGTACAATTGCTATTTGTCTTTGGAGTAACCTTTCTAATATCAACTGGGCTGTCATCTTTATTTTTAGGCATATAATATTTTCGATAAGGGGTATTTCCTTTTACATTAAGAATTTGGAAATTATCTTGAGTCGTAATTTTTTTATATATTCGAATAGCAAAATCACTTGCTATGTCCATGTCTTTTTCATCGGGTCTGTCTTTGGCAAGCACTTTAGAAAATGAATGTTCACCTATAAAAGCACCGCCAGCAACAATCTTAAAACCGTTGAGTTCGAGAATATCTCTAAGTTCTATTAATGCATCGTCATAATTTCTGTTTCCGTAAACAACTACAGGAATAGCTAAGGCATCATTACCTTTAACGGAGTTTAAATATTTTAATAATACATTGGGAACTCTTCCAGCGTATACCGGAACTCCTACAACAACAATATCTTCTTTTGTAAAAGACACTGGTTCTTTTCTGACATCAGGCAGAGTAAAATCAATAACATTTACATCACTTGGCTTGTCAAGGTTCTCTGAGATTTTCTCTGCAATTCTGGATACTATTTTTTTAGTAGTATCTGTGGCACTAAAATACAGCACACTAATTTTCTTATCCATAATACACCCTCCTCCTTCATTGACCCCCCAGGTTATGTTTCGATTTCTGCAACTTCCGTACTACCGTGGATTGATTGACCCCTAACGCCTCAGCAGCTTTAACCGTAGTTCCGTAAAGTTTCATAGCTAAGGTGACAAGCTGTTGTTCTAAATCGTCGATGGCTTCCTTCAGCGGAACCACCCCGGTCACAGTGATTGTCTTCAGAGGGGTCTGTTCCTTTTCATAAAGTACGCCGTCCACTTCTTTGCCAGAAATAACTTTTTCTTTAGATGTGACTATCAGCCTTTCTATCACGTTCGCCATCTCCCGTATATTACTCAGCCAAGGATAATCCAACAATAACTGAACAGCTTCCGGAGAAAAGATCTTATCAAACCCATGGCGCTTATTATTCTTCTCCAAGTTAAAAAGAACAAGGGGAATTAGGTCCTCTTTCCGTTCTCGCAGTGCCGGAACTTTAATTGGTACAATATTAAGAGTATAGAAGAGGTCTGAGCGGAAGCGCTCTTTTTCAACTAGTTCCTTTAATGGTCTGTTTGTACCGGCAAGAATTCTAGTATCTATGGAAATGGCAGCCTTTTCATCCGTTACCTGCAATGTTTTGTCACGAAGAACTCTCACTAGACGACCTTGTATATTTAAGGGCATCTTATCGATATCCTCTAGGTAAACGCTCCCATGATTAGCTAACTCTAATACTCCCGGTTTTGCAATATTTCTGCTATAAGAGATCTCTTGACCAAACAGCTCAATCTCTAAAAGATTTTCTGGCAATGAACCGCAATTAATTTTGTAAAAAGGCCCTTTACTTCGTTTACTTTGGATATGTATTGATTTGGCAATTTCCTCCTTTCCTACCCCTTGTTCTCCGACTAATACTACAGGCGAATCAACCTGACTTACCCTAAACGCCAGATCTAGGACATTGTTCATGATAACGGAACAGGACCTTAATTCAGCCCCTGCTTCCTGTTGATTCCTCATCTGAGCGATCTGTGACTGATATTTTTCAGATAGTTGTTTACTCTCTTCAAGTGCTTCCCGTAAAAACTCCAACTCACTCATATCTCGTATGTTGATTACGATCTTTACAATTTCCCCTTCTTCACTAAAGACTGGGTTGCCTGTGATAACTAGGGAATGTTTAGCAAAAGGTCTTTCCAAGATACTGACAAAACCGCCTTGCTTCTTAACTAGATGTATGATGTTATTCTGAAAAATGCCTTTATCCACAAGCTCTTTAAAGGGCCTTCCCACTAACTCTTCCCATGAAGCTTCCAAAATTCTCCCCACTGCAGGGTTGCAACGAAGAATATCACCCTGTCCATTACAAATGATTAACCCATCATAAGAGGATGCAATAATTGTCTGAAGTTCTTCGTTAAGTTGCTTTACGCTTTGCAATTCTTGTAAAACCTTTTCTATCTCAGAAACATCTTGGAAAACCCCTACCGCCCCTACTACTTCTCCATCTTTAAGAATCGGTGTCCGATTGGAGATATACAGTCTGCGCCCCACTTGAAATTTCGCCCCATATTCAGGTATTCCGTTACGTACAACCTCCAAGAGACCTGTAGGGATAATAACATCGTTTAAAAAACGTCCAACTGCTTCCTCTTTAGTTGTGCGAGTTGGTTTTTCTGCTGCTGGATTGAGGGAGGTAATAATTCCTTGTTTATTAATCGATAAAATACCATTGTGCGCCGAGTTAAAGACTGCCTCAAGTTCTTGACTTCGTGATCGAACCTCTTGAAAATATGCTTGTAATAACGAATACTTAGAAACTACGCCAATAATCTCTTCCAGGTTGTTTAAAACTGGGTATATATCAAATGGTAAATTCCAAACATCTTCTAACGACGTTTCTTCGTTTAGGGGGAGAAAGCGATTCGTAAGATAATCAGCAGCCTTATTTTCGGCGACATAGTTTTCTATGCCCTTTTCTAGAATCTGGTTTTTAGTGAGCATACCTAAAAGATAACCTTGTTCATTAAGAAAAGGCAAGCCGGCAACTTCTTTTTCCATCATTATTGTCATCGCATCCCCAATAGTATGATATTTATAAAGACATATGGAAAGTCGTGACATTACTTGCCCCACACGCAACAAACTATTCCCCTCCGCCCTTACTTATAAATTCAAAGAAGACCTCCCACGTCTTGTAAGTGGGTGTTCCTCGTTCAGCTTTAGCTTTAACGAGTTCACTGGCCGGTAAAAATCGGTTTACGCTTCTCGATAAGGGCCTTCAATCCTTCTTTATGGTCGGACATTTCGGAAACAATAGCCATTTGTGATGAAATAAGATCTAAAGCCGTCCGTAAATCGTTTGTTCGTTGCGCGGAATAAACTGCCCGCTTAATCATTTGAACGCATACTGGAGGAGATTCAGCAATTTTCCTTGCCAATTCTAAGGTGGCCTGCTCTAATTCCTGAGCAGGGACAACTTTGTTGATCATTCCTATTTCTTTAGCCTCAGAAGCTGAAATATAATCCCCCGTCCATAAGATTTCTAAGGCCTTTGCAACTCCTACCAAACGAGGCAGATAGAAGGCGCCGCCATCCCCTGGCACAATTCCAGCTTTAACATAACCTGCTGAAAGTTGAGCATCTTCTGCAGCTACCCTAATATCGCACATCAACGCCATATCAAGGCCTGCCCCTATAGCAATTCCATTAATACCGCAAATTACAGGCTTATCCATCATTTCTAATGTTAGAGCAACTTTATGCACATGGTTTGTTAAAGCTCGTTTCCGGTCAATGGCTTTATTCCCCCATGTCTCGCCCTGATCATCACATCCAACAAATCCTTTTCCGTTTGCCATGGCTTCGATGTCACCACCAGCTGAAAAGGCCTTACCCTTGGCTGTCACCACGACAACCCTTATGGTTTGATCATCTTGAGCGTCTTGTAATGCTTCCGCCCATTTTCGAATCATTGGCAAGGAAAAGGCATTATACTTCTCTGGTCTGTTTAGGATAATCCTTGCCAAAAAGCCGTCTTTCTGATAGAGCAAATGACTATCGTTATCCTTATTAGGGGTTTTTACGAAGTTTAAACATTCCCGTCTTGCCATCACTTCTCAACTCCAAAATATTATTTTTAATCCTACTTAGAATACAGCCCTTATGCTCACTATGCCTAATTGCATTAATTATTGCTTTTGCATAATAAATATCGTTTCAGCGTTTAGTCACTTAATATTCTTGATATAATCATGCTATTCCTTGACTAATGTATGCACCTAAACATTTACCCCGCTTATCATATCTGCATACTTGAAATCTCCCTATTGTTAGAATATACTATTTATTCTAAATTTACAATAATTAATATGCGCATATGCAGGATGATTTTTCGAACTAGCTATAATCTTTTCCCTGTATGATCAAAAAAGAACGCAAGATACATCACAGTTCTTGCGTTCCAATCTTTTAACCTTACATTACACTTAATTCAAAATTCAAATGCATCCGACTTTACAAACCGAAACGAAGTTTTCTTCCTTACTAAAAGAAATTTTAAAAATAAAAAATCAGAAGATAAACCATAGAAATGAAAATCGAAAGCAACATCAAGGGAAACGCGAATTTCATAAAGCCAATAAAAGGGATGTGGACTCCATTTTTCTCAGCCATGCCCGCAACAATAACATTCGCAGAAGCACCAATAAGGGTTCCATTTCCGCCTAAACAGGCTCCCAAAGATAACGCCCACCAGAGAGGTTCCAATCCAGTTTGCGAAATTCCCCCTAAGTCGCCCATTTGATGAATAAGAGGTATCATAGTCGCTACAAAAGGGATATTATCCACAAAGGCAGAGGCAATAGCCGAAAACCATAAAATCAGCATACCTGTCAGTGTGAAATTTCCAGCTGTGGCCGTGATTGCCCAATGGGCCATACTGTCTATTATACCCGTCTCAATCAGACCGCCAACCACAATAAAAAGCCCAATGAAGAAGAAGATTGTGGGCCATTCAACGGTTAATAAAATTTGTTCTGGCTCTTCTTTAGTAATAAACATTAAGAGGACACCACCTGATAAAGCAATCGTCGCCGATTCTAAATCTAAGGCCTGATGCGTGAAAAAGCCTATTAAAATAAGACCCAGGACGAACAGACATTTTTTCAAGAGGGCAGAATCTTTTATCGCAGAAAGAGGATCGATCTTCATAAGATCTGCTTTAAGTTCATTCGATACTTTCATTTCATTCCGGTATATAAAATAAAAAACCGCCATGGTTGCGACATGAATGACTATAACAACAGGTGTTAAGTTGGTTATAAAATCAACAAATCCCAAATGCGTTTGACTTCCAATCATTATATTCGGGGGGTCCCCGATTAAAGTAGCCGTTCCGCCAATGTTACTAGCAACTATCATGGCTACTAAAAAAGGCATTATCTTAAGATTGAGCTTATCATTAATGCTAAAAACTATCGGAACAATCAATAAAACCGTTGTAACATTATCAAGAAACGCAGAAAGTATGGCCGTGACGCTGGCCAAAGCTATTAAAATTCTAATCGGTTCCCCCTTAGCTAACCGAACCGCCTTCAAGCCCAGATACTCAAAAACTCCTGTTCGACGTGTAATACCTACCACAATCATCATTCCAACCAACAGTCCCAAAGTATTCCAATCAATATGCTCGATTGCTTTTTCTTGAGCCAATACCCCCAAGAGAATCAGCAGCATGCCCCCGAGCAAAGCGGCAATTGTTCGATGGACTTTCTCAGAAAGAATCAAAGCATAAACAATAATAAAGACAATAATTGCAATATACGCCTGCATTATTTTATCCTCCTTACAATAATCATTTGTCCCTGCATCCATGTATCGACTTACCAGATAGCCTACTCAATTTTTGCCCTGTGAATGAATTCACTCCCAATATCACTGAAGACCTTGATAATTCTCGATCGCCAATGCACGATTGCATATATAATCAATAATGCATAATGCGATTCATTATATTTTTAGTTACCTTGGATATTGTCATCGTCTCTCAAATTAGGTCACTAAATCACTTCTTCCAATACTTCTATTTCTTTTGCATATATGCATTTCGATTTTAATCTCAAATTAAAATATAGCACTTTCCGAAAATTTTACAATATCTCTATGCATATATGCTGAATATTTTATTACTTATCCTCTTAATGAAAAAACTAAAGAACGCTGGATACGCATAAGTTGCGTTCCAACGTCCTTTTTATATCCTTAATGCTTTTTGATTCAATGACCTAAATGATTATGCAGATCAGGCCTCCGCTGCCATCATTAACAATCCGTTGCAAGGTGTCTTGGAGCTTGTTCTGAGCGTTTTCCGGCATCCGATAAAGTTTATTTTGGATACCTTCACGGACTAAGTCATGCAGTGATTTGCCAAAAATATTCGATTCCCAGACTTTCTTGGGATCACTCTCAAACTCATCCAGCATGTACTTCACGAGCTCTTCCGCTTGCTTTTCTGTACCAATCAAAGGCGTAATTTCGGTTGTAACATCTGCTCTTATAATATGCAACGATGGAGCGCTCGCTTTGAGTTTGATTCCATAATGTCCGCCTTGCTTTACTAGTTCGGGCTCATCAAGGAACATTTCTTCAAGTTGTGGTGTAACCACACCATATCCGTTAATTCGAACCTCCTCGATAGCCTGTGACAGTTTATCCCATTCCTTCTTACCTTTACTATAGTCTAAAACTAAACGCAGTAAGGAATGATCGCCTTCAATTTCAATCCCTGTAAGATCTTGCAGAACAGTTTTAAAGAGCCCGTCAACAGCAGTGATTTCTACATTGGCAATACCAGTGCCTAAGTTCATCTCTTTGAGGAGAACATCTTGGGCGTATTGGCAATCAGACAAGGCGTCTAAAGCCTGGTCGATATCTCTCAGACGTCTTACTCCGTCAATTGCTTTGCGAACTGTATCCTCAAAAGCAGCTCTAACTGCATGAGAGGGGTCAAGTTCCTCAACCCATTTTGGAAGGTCAATGTTTACTTCAGCTACAGGGAATTCATAAAGCACTTCTTCCAAAATCTGTGTTATATCTTCTTGGGCCATCTCAAGGCAATTCACCGGAATGACGGGTATTGCATATCTTTCCTCTAAGGAACGGCTTAGTTCCAGTGTATTTTCGGCATAGGGACGTGTCGTATTCAGTACTACCACAAACGGTTTTCCTAGTTGGCGAAGCTCAGTAATTACCCGTTCTTCAGCGTCTAGGTATGCTTCCCTGGGGATATCAGTGATTGATCCATCGGTAGTTATTACAACTCCGATCGTAGCATGATCTGAAATTACTTTACGTGTTCCCATTTCAGCTGCATCTTGGAAAGACATAGGCTCGTCGCTCCATGATGTTTTCATCATGCGCGGCTCTTCGCCGTCTTCTGCATCATACCCCAAAGCGCCTTCCACACTGTATCCGACACAGTCAACCAATCGAACATTCATGTGAATCGAGTCTCGTACAACGATTTCCACCGATTCTGATGGAATAAACTTAGGTTCCGTCGTTGTGATCGTTCTTCCAGTCCCGCTTTGAGGAAGCTCATCCTTAGCCCGCTCCCGCTCAAAGGCATCTTGGATGTTGGGCAAGACCAGGAGGTCCATGAATCGTTTGATAAAGGTGGACTTTCCCGTACGGACTGGCCCAACGACACCGAGGTAGATATCGCCTCCTGTTCGTTCTGCGATATCCCTGAAAATGTCTAGTTTTTCCATTGTTAATTTCCCTCCCTTTTGAGTGCTGTCCCAAAATTTGGGGAAGGGCCTCCACCTTAATCTCCCCTTCCACCTCCCAGTAACACGTGGATTCCAATAACTGGACTAGCACATTAAGCAGTATAAGTATATTGGCTGTTTGGGGCAAATATGACAATACAACAAAAAACGCAGAAAAGGCATTTAAACAACCTCTTCTACGTCTATGTTCCTAAACACTAAAATATGTATATTATCTTAACCAGCTCATCTCGACAACTTCTTCAAGTTCGTGACGTTTACCTCGCAACATCAAGTCTGCAACGGCAATTTTCGGATCGGCATTTTCAAATAAAACTTTATAGGCCTGCTCCGTAATTGGCATAGCGATATTTTTCTCAATTCCAAGAAAGTGAGCTATACGAGTCGCTCTTACTCCTTCAACGACCATTCCGACCTCTCTCAGCACCGTTTCTAAAGGCTTGCCCTGACCGAGAGCGACTCCGGCGCGACGATTACGGCTATGAAGACTGGTACAAGTCACAATGAGGTCACCAACCCCTGATAATCCAGCAAAGGTCAGCGGATTCCCTCCCAAGGCTACGCCTAAACGGGCAATCTCTGCTAATCCTCTGGTCATTAGAGCCGCTTTTGTATTGTCTCCAAACCCTAGCCCCTCAGCAATACCTGTGCACAAAGCAATAACATTTTTTAAAGCCCCACCGAGTTCAACTCCGATAACATCCGGATTGGTATAGACTCTAAACTTCGGAGTCATCATCATATCTTGAACAGTTTTCGCAGTCTCTACATCTGAGGCAACTACAACAGTCGTCGGCATATCCCTGCCGACCTCTTCAGCATGGCTGGGACCAGACAAAACAGCCACCGGATTGTTAGGCAACTCCTCAATCAATACTTCGGAGAGGCGGCAATGTGTTCCTTCTTCCATCCCTTTAGCTGTATTGACAACAATACAGCCTCTCCTCAAGAAGGGATTTATCATACGCGCAGCTTCTCGAACACTATGAGATGGAACACTCAAAACAACCAGATCCGCGTTTAAAAAAGAAAGATCTGTTGTAGGAAAAAGTCCTTGAGGCAGGACAACACCTGGTAAATAACGCTTATTTTCGTGTTGATTTCTCATGTTTTCCATTTCATCTGCATGGCGGCCAACAAGGGCAACCTGATGACCAGCCTTCGCCAAAAGAACTGCTAAAGCACTTCCCCAACTCCCAGCCCCATAAACTGCAATCTTAGGCATTTACTTCCCCCCGTATCGATATTTGATATTCGATATTAGAAGTTCGTGGTTCGTTCAACCTCAATTTCAAGCTTTTTGCTCTTCGAGCTATCGGGACTTCTTCGGACCTCGGTCTCCGCTTATTTTTTATCCCCAAATCGATGTTCTGTTCCATTCAGAACACGTTGAATATTAGCCCGATGAAGAACTAGTACTGCCAAGACAGCGACCACCGCAAAAACCCGATATTCAAACGGTTCTGGAAAAACAAAGACCATGATTAGAACCGTGAGAGCACCCGTAACCGAACCCATAGAAACATAACGTGTCAACCATACTACCAGTATAAACACGGAGATTGCTATTAATGTGACTTTCCACATCAAAACGGTAATGATTCCGAACCCGGCTGCCACGCCTTTCCCACTGGGCCGAAAGCCAAAAAAAGGATTCCAGCTATGACTTGCCATTGCTAATAACCCGCCAATAATACCTCCCCAGGGCCCAAAAGCCCATAGACCGAGGTAGGCAGACAATGCCCCTTTCATAAAATCTCCTAAGAGCACCATGATTCCCAGTTTCACTCCTAGAAGGCGAAAGGCATTTGTTGTGCCGATATTTCCGCTACCATGCTGACGTACGTCAATCCCTTTAAACAAGCCCGCTAAATAGGCAAAAGGAATGGCACCCAAGCAATACGCCAAGATATAAATAAGGTAACGCGACATGGCCTACTCCTTCTCTTCATCTTTTTGTCGAATTACAATTCGGATCGGTGTACCCTCAAATCCAAAGTGCTTTCGCATTTGATTCTCCAAATATCGTTTATAGGAAAAGTGCATAAGTTCCGGATCATTAACAAAGAAAACAAACGTCGGCGGCTTAACTCCCACTTGAGTCAGGTACCTCACCTTTAAGCGTCGTCCCTTATCTGACGGAGGCGGATTAGAATGAATCCATTCTCTCAGTAAGGTGTTCAAAGTCGCAGTAGTTACACGAGTTGAATTTTGCTCGACCACGAAATCCACAAGCTCCAGAATTTTATTAACCCGTTGTCCGGTTTTAGCAGAGATAAACATGGTCGGCGCATATTGCATAAACCCTAATTCTTCGCGTATCGTCTTTTCAAATCTGTTGATCGTCTTTTCATCCTTTTCAACGAGGTCCCATTTGTTGACGACTAGAATAATGGCTTTACCCGCCTCATCTGCATAGCCGGCAATCTTTTTATCTTGCTCTGTAACCCCATCTATGGCATCTATAAGCATTAAAATTGCATCTGAGCGATCAACTGCACGAAGAGAACGTACTACACTATATTGCTCTGTTAGTTCGTCTATGCGTGATTTACGCCGCATTCCAGCCGTATCAATAAGTATATAATGTTTGCCTTCGTGTTCAAAAGGAGTGTCTATCGCATCCCGGGTGGTTCCCGGAACATTACTGACAATGACGCGCTCTTTTCCCAGCATCATGTTGACCAAAGAAGATTTTCCGACATTTGGACGTCCAATAACAGAAATGCGAATGACGTCCGGATCGTATTCTTCCTCATCATCCTCGGGAAAGTTTGAAATCACTGAGTCAAGCAGGTCGCCCGTATTCATGCCATGAACCGCAGAAATCGGAATTGCTTCACCCAACCCTAAACTTAAGAAGTCATATAACTGACCTTCTGCCTTAGCAAAATCTTCCACTTTATTCGCAGCAAGCAAGATTGGTTTACCCGAGCGACGTAACGTCCGGGCAATTAAATCATCATCTGGCGTAGGAGAAATTTGGGAATCTACAACGAATATCACGACATCCGCTTCCTCCATGGCAATTTCTGCCTGTCTTCTCATCTGTGAAGAAATCGGTGTCCCCTCATCTTTAAATTCGATGCCCCCCGTATCAATTAAAGCAAACTTTCGCCCCAGCCATTCCGCATCGCGATAAAGGCGGTCCCTTGTTACTCCCGGCATATTTTCAACAATAGCTACCAGTCCGCCCGTAATGCGGTTGAACAATGTAGATTTTCCTACATTTGGCCGACCCACTATAGCTACAACAGGTTTACTCAAAGCGTTCCACCTCCAATGAATATCCAATCACATTTTCTAAAAATGCAAGTCCATCGTTCTCAACAATCCTTGCCTTGCCATTAACCTTCTGTTCTAACCATTCCACACTCATATCATCAAGAAAGATATCTTCATCCGCTTTGAGCATTGTACGCGGAATAAGAAACTCTTCACCTTGCAGATCTCCTAATTGCCGGGCGATATCCCGGGCGGTCAGTAGTCCTGCAGCAGTCACCGATAAGCCAAAAAAATCATTTTGTATCACATGCATCGTCAGTGTTAAGCCACTGATTCGATCCATCAAACGATTATTCCAAAATTCAAAAAGGTCATGGGCTGCTGTTCCGGTTATAAGGTGCACACAGCGTTTTGAGACCTCATGCGGAAGCAAGTTCCAACCGGCTTCAATCTCTGTGATAAATTTTCGAGCCATACCTACGCCGTTTTCTAATTGTGGAAAGTCATCGTATACCGCTGACTCTGGAAATTCTCTCCCGGCCAGCACATAAAATTCATCTGAAAAGTACACGAGGTGCCGACCTGTCTGGGTAAAGAAGTCCTTCTGCCACTTCTCGGCTTGATCCAGAATTTGACGTGCTTCATCAGCTGAAAAGCCTCGCAACGAGGTAAGCTTTTCACGATAGCGAGTCAATCCCACGGGTACAACTGCAATTGATTGCACCGACGGATAAAGCTCGGCTAACCGTTCAATGGTTTCTTTCAACACGTCCCCATCGTTGTGTTCAGGAATCAAGACAATCTGAGTATGTACTGCGATTCCAGCCTCCGCAAAGCGTTTAAATTGCTCAGGCAGTTTTCCCGCATGCGGATTTTTCATGAGTTTAGTTCGCACTGCTGGGTTCCAAGCATGAACTGAAACATACATCGGAGTCAAATGTAAAGATGTAATTCTAGATAAGTCTTCCTCACTTAAATTCGATAAGGTTATAAAACTTCCTTGAGTAAGGGATAAGCGATAATCATCATCTTTATCATAAAGAGAAGGGCGCATTCCTTTAGGCATTTGAGCTACGAAACAAAAGGAACAATTATTAACGCATTTTTTTAGACCCTCGGCACTTACTGTCTCAACCTCTAATCCCAAGAACTCCCCTGGTCCCTTCTCAATATCAAGCTCCCAAAGTTCACCATCTTCCTTTTCAATAAGCAACATGAATTCCTCTTCCGAGATGCCAAATTGAAAGTCAATAATATCATTAAGTTCTTCTTCGTTTACGGCCAGAACACGATCTCCGACCTCAATTTCCATTTCTTCAGCGATACTCCCTGAATGGACCGCTGCGACTACAAGCCCTTTAGGCAAAACGTTTCATCCTCCTGACATTTCAGATCAAGAGCCTATCATCTCAGCCTTAATCGTTTACAAGTATACTACAAGTGAACACGTTCAGCTATAGCTGAACATGTGAGAGTTCTGCTATCGAAGCTTACTCTCCTCCGAGGGTTCATAGATTCCAGAGCTTTTTGACGGTATTTGATCAGCTTCCGCTCTACGCACCTCCCTCTCAGTATAATACTGCCACCCTAGAGCTAAGGCTACCCAAGCACTAAATAGTCCCACTCCAAAATTCCAAGTAAATTCATTAGGCAAGCCAATATACCTTATAATACCGTCGTAGGTAAAACGGACAAAGGCTTGGTTCAAAAGCGCACTTCCAGTTAAAGCAGCGGCTGTTCCCCAAAAGGATTTAGCACTCAACCATGCTACTAAAACCAGCGCAATCGCAAAAAACCACTCTCCATAGGGAAATACTCCTGGTTCATTAACGAAAAACAGAGTCTCTACGCCAACAATTAAACTGGTGAAAAACAGCGGCAAAAGCCAGCGTTCAGCTTGTCGCATTGACCAAACCCAAAACACCAACATAACCGCAAGACGTGAAAAATGCCAGTGCCAAGGCATAGTGACAGCAAGGGATATCTCAGTCCATTTTCCTATAAGCCAGGCAATTGTCAACAAGAGAAAAAATCGTCGAGAGGCTTTTTTCTCTGCCCAAGTTAAAAGTGTTAAGAACAGAATTATCCATTCTCCATAAGGAAAAAGCATATTACCCCTCCTAAACGTTCCTTTTCATATTATTCCCGTTTAGAGAGGGTTTACACAGAAATATTAGAGAGGTTCTTTTCAAGTGACCCCTTGGTAACAATTTTTCGATATCTAGAGAGGTTTAAGATTAGACCAAGTTTTACCAAAGTTATCACGAGAGAGGCACCGCCATAAGAAATCAGAGGCAACGTAATCCCGGTTACCGGTAACACGCCGGTAACAACTGCTAAGTTGATGGTTGTCTGGATCGCCAAAGAGGATGTTATTCCATAGCCTAATAACCTGCCAAAACGATCAGGGCATTCACTTATAACATGATAAGCCCGAGCATATAAGGCAACAAAGAGAAATAATAAGAACATCGTACCTATTAACCCTAATTCTTCGCCAACGATAGCAAAGATGGTGTCTGTATGATTTTCGGGTAAAAAACCATACTTTTGCAAACTTCGTCCTAACCCAACTCCAAACAAACCCCCTGAGCCAAAGGCAATCTCGGCATTTGTAATTTGATATCCTTTATTCATCGCATCTTTCCAAGGGTCTAACCAAACCAAAATCCGTTCCCATTGATACTTCGTATTATAGATGAAGTATAGGAGTGGCAGTCCCAAGGTCGGCACCGCCGCAACGAACCAGCCTGTCGGCAGTTCCGTCTGTAAGAGCATCACTGCGCAGGTTAGAGCAATAACCATGGTTGTCCCTAAATCCGGCTGTTTATAAACGAGACCCAAGATAAGGACAGTGGTGGGTATGAGGATGCCCAATGGAATACGCCAATCACGCCCTCGTAGGATCGGATAGCGATCAAGGATATGTGCATAAAAAAGAACCATCGCGAGTTTTGCAATTTCTGAAGGTTGGATTGTGATTCCCGCAATTGAGATCCAACGGGCCGAACCGCCAGCTTCTATGCCTGCATCCGTAAAAAGAATTGCAATGAGCAAAACCATACTAACCAAAACCCCAATCCCAGCGAAGCGCCGCAGAAACCCATACGGGATCTTTATAGCTATTAAGGCAAAAACAGAGCCGACGAGGGTCCACTTCATTTGCTGAGAAAAATAGTGATATGAGTTCTCAGTTGCATTGAAACCGCGCACCGCCCCAGCACTTAATACCATAATTAAGCCAAAGGCCAAAATTGCCAGTGTAAGATATAATATTGGAAAATCGATAGGCAACTTCGATTGTCGTTTAGCCATCTGAATCTCCTTCCTTCTAAACTTAATCCAGGTCAGCACAATCTTATATCAACAAAGACACTTCCTCCAGATATGCCAGTAAAATGACTTCCTGTGTCAAGAAACAGGAAGTCATTTTTAAATGCACCGATGCAGTGGCCATCTCAAACAAAAAGGTTGATGCGAGCATAGCCACGACTCGAACAAAGATGTTCGAGGATAGAGCATCACCAAGGATGGCTTGAAGCCGTTTATAGAGATTGCCGTAACAGCAAGTGCTAATTAATTAAGAATCTTGGTTTTCTGTTTGAAGTTCTTTTCCTATTGCATCACCAATCGTAAATGGTCTGATTTCGGATTGTAAATCTAAAGCTTGTTGATCATTTTCCTTAGCAGCGTCTGTGATCCCCTCGCGAATACTCAGACTAATTCGCTTTTCCTCCGGCTTACAGTCCATGACCTTAGCAGACACCATATCCCCAACTTTAACCACATCTTCTACTTTATTAACATGATGATCAGCTAATTGAGAAATATGAACTAACCCATCCACGCCGTCTCCAAGCCCCACAAATGCTCCGAAGGGAGTAATACGCACAACTTTGCCATTAACTGTAGATCCAACAGGATAGTTTTTAGCCGCCTGTAGCCAAGGACTTTCTTTAAGTTGTTTTAGCCCTAAGGACACTTTCCCGGTTTGTTGTTCAAGCTTCAGAACTTGGACTTCCACTTCATCCCCAATCTTAAGCATGTCCGAAGGATGCTTAATTCGAGTATAGGCTAAGTCAGAAATATGAAGCAGTCCATCAATCCCACCGATATCAACGAACACACCGAAGTCAGCCATCCTTTTGACCGTCCCGCTCACTACGTCCCCCTCTTTAAGGGATTCAAGCAACTGTGTGCGCTTAACCCCTCGCTCTTCTTCTAGAATTACCTTTTGTGAAAGAACCACTTTACGCTTTGATGGATCATAATCAATCATACGTAAGCGAAGAGTCTGACCCATGAATTGATTGAGGTCTTCGACATATCCCAGTTGAATTTGGGATGCGGGAACAAAACCGCGCAACCCTACATCTACTACTAAACCACCCTTTACGACCTCAACGACTTCTGCCTGAATCTCTTCCTTACTTTCTGCAATTTTCTCTAAGTGATCCTTAGCCCCTTCTTCATCCGCTTTTCGTTTAGACAGGACTGTATGACCTTCCTCATTTTCCACACGAATAACCACAGCGCTGATTTGATCTCCAATCGCCACCGCTTCCTCAGGGCGGGTTTTCCTTGCCACTGACAGCTCGCCAAGCGGAATGACTCCCTCACATTTCCATCCAATATCAACAAAAACTTCTTCTCTTGTAATTTTCACCACCGTACCGGTAACCCTCGTGCCGGGATGGAGCTCTGGACAATTATCGATCCAACTCGACATTTCCATTTCTTGCTCATTCATTTCTGACATTTTCTTGAAAACCTCCTCGATTATCCAATCTGGGGTAGAAGCCCCTGCAGTCAAGCCCGCATTATTAGCATCCTCAAACCAAACATTTTCTAATTCATCCGCAGTTTCAATCAGGTATGTTTTTGTGCGTTCTGCACAGATGCTCGCCAGTTTTCGGGTATTAGCGCTATTTCGTCCACCGACGACCACCATAACATCAACCGCTTCGGCTAATTCTCGGGCAACTTTTTGACGTTCTGCCGTGGCATTACAGATTGTATTATGGACGATCAAATCGTCAGTATGATTTTTAAGTTCAGCGACAATCCCTGCAAAATTCTCTGCCAGTTGAGTTGTTTGAGCTAAAACTGCCAGATGAGGGTAAAACGGAAGCTCTTTAGCTTCCTCGACCGTCTGAATAGGTATTGCCTCTTCCCCGGCCCAGCCTAGGATTCCCTGTACCTCAGGATGAAGTTTATCTCCCATGACAATAACTTGTTGCCCCATCTGAGCAGACTCAGCAGCCAATCGTTGGGCTTTCTGAACAAAAGGACACGTGGCATCGACCACTTGGACCCCCTTGCTTTCAGCCCCTTGATAAACACTGGGTGCCACACCATGGGACCTTATAATCAAGGCTTGTTGGCTTGTTAGCTCGTCCAAATCCTCAACAACCTGAATACCCCGTTCTGATAAGCGTTTTACAACCTGTTGGTTGTGAATGAGCGGTCCAAGTGATACAGCATGCGAGGTTTCCGCTGTCCGTTCAGCCATTTCAAGGGCGCGCTTTACGCCAAAACAAAATCCAGCCTTAGTTGCGCGTTTGACTTTCAAACCAAGAACCTCCCTAAAAATTGTAAAGAACTAATTCTCTATTACCCACCAAAAATCCTGCTAAGTGAGGCAGTTTTGATCGTACAGATCTACTTTGCCTCAGGCAATTCTATCATGGCCTGCATTATTTTCTCGGCAATCCATTCTCGACGATTTTCCACGCCTTCCGGAGCTTTCAAAATCTGGGGAGTCAACGGTTTCCCGATAACAACAGTAATTTTCCCCCAACCTTTTGTAAACATGTGGCGAGTTCCGCTCACCTTTACAGGGACAACAGACGCTTGGCTTTTTTCCATTAAGAGGACCATTCCCGGCATACCCTTCTGAATCTCTCCAGTCTTTGATCGTGTTCCTTCCGGAAAAAGTCCTAACACGCCTCCTCCTTTTAAGATTGTCAAAGATTGACGAATAGCATTCATATCCCCTTGCCCTCGTTTTACAGGAAAAGCACCCAGCTTAGAGAAAATAGTCCCTAAAATAGGTATGGAAAATAATTCTTCCTTAGCCATAAAGGAGGCCTTACGAGGAATACTGCAGGCAGCAACAACAGGATCCCACATACTAACATGGTTGATTGCCAAAATAACGGGTCCTTCATTCGGCATATTGTCCGCACCTTGCACTTTCCAGCCCATTAACCGAAATTGCAGTCGAAACATCCTCTTGGCAAAACTATATAACGTCATTGCTCAACCCCCCTGCACTAACGCTAGAATCCTTGAAACTAACTCTTCTATACATAACCCCGTCGTATCAAGGATGATCGCATCCTTGGCAGGCTTTAGCGGAGAAACTACTCGCTCTGTATCAAGGCGGTCACGTTCAGCCATATCTATGGCAACTTCTTGGTACGTCACATCTTTTCCCGACTTCTGGAGTTCCATCCACCGACGCCTTGCCCTCTCTTCAGGAGTTGCTGTTAAAAAAATTTTAAAATCTGCTTCTGGCAAAACATAAGTACCAATATCACGACCATCCATAACTACGCCACCGCGTTCAGCTTCCATGCGTTGAAGTTCCACTAAACGTTCTCTGACCCCAGGATAGGCCGCCACGACAGAAACAGCACGTGATACTTCGGGGCAACGAATTTCCTGAGTAACATCCTCTCCGTCACACCAAACAATCCTTTTATCCGAATGATCAAAAACAACCTCTGTACTTTTAGCAATTTGGCTTACCATAGATTCATCGTCTATCGGGGCTCTATTTTTAAGAGCTTTATAAGTGATTACTCGATACATCGCCCCGGTATCTACATAAAAAAGTCCCAATTGTTTAGCTGCGATCTTGGCAATTGTACTTTTCCCCGCACCGGCAGGGCCATCAATCGCAATTTGCAATGCCTGTTGTTGCCTTCTCTTCATCCCGTCTGCTCCTTTTTATTCAATCAATACACTAGCCGCGATTAGGGTAGCAACTATGTTATTCAACGCGTGCAGTCCCATCGAAGGATAGAGAGATTTGTATTTATCATAAAGATATACAAGAATCATGCCTAAAACAAAGCGTGGAAGAAATCCATAGGCCTGGAAGTGAAGAGCGGAAAAAATCGCAGCACTAATTACTGCTGCCGTCCACTTTCCAAAGTACGCTTGTAAGCTTCCAAAGATAACTCCCCTAAATAGTGTTTCTTCCACAATGGGAGCTAAGACACCTGCTAAGAGCAAATTAAGAATCAAGGTATACCAGGAAACCTGTCCTAACAGCTTGGAGTAGACATCTGTTTCCGGAGGAGTAAAGCCATAGTTAAAAAGAGCTATAGCATAACATATATTTACAACCCAAGTCAGTGCGTATAATCCTAAGACCCTCGAGATGATCATTCTGACTGGTACACCCTGCCAACCAAAATCTGCCCAGGTCCAATGACGGGCTTTTTTTAGTGTCCAGATCAAAAGGGCAAATGACACCTGAGTCATAAAAGCATTCAGATACATTAAAACACGTTCATGGGGCCACTGCTCCAGTAACCAGAACGTTCCAAAAGACAAGATTATATATATGCCCACGACCCCGCCTAAAACCAAAGCCAGATCTACCCAATTCAATCTTCGACCTCTAGGCGGAAGCTCAATGTTATCTAAATTCATATCAGTTTTTTCCATTACTCACTCTCCTTCTTCCATTAGAGTAGACACATATTTCTCCCGTTTTTTTCCCAGACTAAACTAAAAGGAGGAACTTTTATGAAATCATCGGATATAACCTTACAAATATATCACCATCATCTTAAAATTCCCATAGAATCCTATTTCAATACAGTAACTGATTTTTTAGATCCTTGGGATGAGCGTGCTTATCAGTTTGTGGTTCACCAATACCTAGAAAAAGCAAAAGACAATGGTATAGTAGGAATGGTACGACAAGAAAGAGACGAAAATTATGTCTATCTAGACGCCGCAGTCCGGTATCCGCAGGCCATGGACGGCCAAGTGTCCCTGGAGTCCACGGATGGCGGGAAGGATATGTAAATCGTCAAATTTATACAAGATCATTGAGTAGTAACTTACCTAAGCCCTCGACACTTGGAACAATAAAATCTGGATTTGCAGCTTGAAGTTCATCAACCGTCCCATACCCATATCCTACAGCTATAACATCTATTTGGTTAGCCCTGGCTCCATGAACATCATATTTCCGATCTCCTATCATCACAGTTTTAGACACTGAACTCCCAGGTACCCTTTTTAAAACTTCTTCAATGACTGTTTCCTTCTCTGCAAATCGACCATTTAACTCACTTCCCATAATAACATCAAAATACTCTTCGAGTAAAAAATGTTGAAGAATTTTCTCTGCAAAGACCCTAGGCTTTGATGTCGCCAACAAATGCTTGCAACCCTTTTCCTTTAATTTAAACAATAATTCAGGAATTCCCGGATAAACTATATTTTCATAGAGCCCTATTTCTCGAAAACGCTCCCGATAAATTATGATCGCTTGGTTCAATAAAGCTTCATCCGTGGTTTGAAGCAAAGTCTTAAAGCTCTCTTTTAATGGTGGTCCAATGATCCAATCGAGATCATCCGCTTCAGGGATAGAATAATCTAACCGACTTAGAGCATATTTAACTGAGCGAGTAATTCCTTCTTTAGAATCTGTCAAAGTTCCATCCAAATCCCACAACAAAATATCGTAACGCATGTACAATCCTCCAACTCTATTTCCCAATATTTCCTCGGATGAATCTAACCTATAGCGGCAATTATAATCAAAAGGAGGGATTTAAAATGTTTTTTCATCAAAAACACTATCATACCAATGGGATGTTTTTTTTGCTTAGTCTTATTGTCGCCTTTTTGCTCGGACGAAAATCTGAAAGGTATGGTTTCACGATTGTATCTCGAGGATGTGGATGCTATGAGGATGACGACGATGAGATGGATATGATGGACGATCCCACGCCCACCAATACCTATCCTCAATAACTAAATTTGTATTCCTTATTCCATTTGAAACTTAAATCCAGCATAACACTTCACTACATCAAGCTAACGGAAACTCCGAGATTTATCTTGGAGTTTTCTACTTATATCATACCAATAAACGGTATTCGGTCAATAACTCTTCTCCTGCAAGTTATACTCAAAGGATTTCAAGTCGATATTATTTTAAATATAATCAAGAAAAAATCCATTAATTAGGCGTTTTAATATCAGACCGTAAATGATGTTCAATGGGCTCAGTCCGGAAAAATTTCATCTGCGCTACTGGTACGTATGGGAGTCCGCTGTCTAAGGATAATGGCGGAAGCTCACGCAGGTGGAGATGCCATTTTTCTATAGGGTGCTTGGCTAACTGATCAAATAAAATTATCACCTTATTAACACTCAAATCATAGAGCTGTTTTAAGCTCATCTCATTTGACTCTCCACTAACGGGATGCAACCAACTTAAGGATTCTCCAAAGAATGATAAGTCCAAGGGCTGTGAGTAGAACAAAGCTTCTAGTTTTTCTGCCTTTGGATGCCCATAACGACGATAAATAGTTAACGCCCGCCAAGGGATTGACCAACTAAAAGCAGTTTGCAGAAAGCGATGATTTCGCCACGCCTTCATAAAATTAATTAGTATGCTCTTATCGCCCTGATAAGTATAGTGTGTTGCAAGGAGCTTCAGGGCTTGCCGTCCAGGTTCGCCCGCTTCACGCCACAAATGATTTAGATCTACTGGATACTCCATTGGCTCAATCGTCTGTAACCAAAGGTCGATGGCTGTTTCCAACAGACGATGCCTAAAGACGGCCTTACTCCGTTCTTCTAAATCATCCGCGAAATAGTTTCCACTCATATAATAAACCATGGGATGGAACATACTATCCGCAACATAATGTGTCAACATGCCCAGCAGAAAGGCAAAAGAGCCTTGTTTATTAGTTTGCCTAAGTGCCCTCTCCATGATTTCGCTAAGCGGGGCCAAAGTATTCTCCCCAGCTGCGCCATGCAACTGGTTTGCAATACGTTCAATGCTCACTTCAGACGGCTCGGACAAATCATAAAAGGGAATATCATGGGCTATGGCACCAATATAATAAAGTGCAGGATTACTCGCAATGATCTCTCCCACCTCTATCGGGGCCCCCCTTTGCAAAGCTTCACGAGCGATATGCCAGTGTGTTAATTCCTTTGGCACAACTATCCCTCCACTTATCAGATTAATAATTACCAATCTTTGCAGTTACACTTACATTTATTCCGCTCTCCGCGTATAAAGCTTTAAAACCTCAATCAATTGTAACATGTAACAAGGTATTTCTTCCAAAGAAACATTGGTAATCTTCATTCACCTACCCCTAACGAGTGCTAAAAACCCACAAAAGTTTTTGTTTCTTCTGTGGGTTTTTTATTTCATTTTATCAAATTCCAAGAACACATTCACTTCTATAATAGGTGTTCCTTATTTTGCTTCGTAGAGTCACCCACCGAGTCGATGTTCAGCTTTAGCTAAACGAGTTCACTATCGTCGAAATCAGGACAGTATCGCCATAAATTCATCACCCGTAATGGTTTCCTTATTCAATAAAAAGCGAGCCAGTTCATGCAACTTATCAGTATTCTCTTTTAGAATTGAGATTGCCTTTTCATGGGCACTTTTAATGATAGCAAGAACCTCCTCATCGATTTTGGCCGCCGTTTGAGAAGAACAAGAAAGGGAAGTATCGCCGCCTAGATATGGGTTATTCACTGTTTCTAAAGCCATCATATCAAAGTTTTTACTCATACCGAACCGTGTAACCATTGACCGCGCAATCTTAGTGGCCTGTTCAATGTCGTTGGAAGCCCCGGTTGTAAAGGTACCGAATATCAGTTCTTCCGCTGCTCGGCCTCCTGTAAAGGTGGCAATCTTGTTAAAAGCCTCTTCCTTGTTCATCAGTACCCTCTCGCCTTCCTCCACCTGCATGGTGTAGCCAAGTGCGCCCGATGTTCTTGGAATGATGGTAATCTTATGCACCGGTGCAGAATCAGTTTGCTTCGCTGCAACTAGAGCATGTCCTATCTCGTGATAAGCAATAATCTCTTTTTCCTTGTGAGAGATCACAGCGCCCTTGCGTTCGTAACCCGCAATAACAACTTCAACAGATTCTTCTAAGTCCTCTTGTTTGACACGGGTTCTGCCGTATTTAACTGCTCGCAGTGCCCCTTCATTGATGATATTCGCCAGATCAGCGCCCGAAGCACCTGAGGTTGCTCGTGCAATAGCCTTATAATCAATCGTCTCATCCATCTTAATCGTCTGAGCATGAACCTTTAAAATTGCCTCCCGACCTGCCAGATCAGGAAGTTCCACTGGGATTCGACGGTCAAATCTGCCTGGACGAAGCAAGGCATTGTCTAAAGTTTCGGGACGATTAGTGGCGGCAAGTATAACGACGCCTTTTTTACCATCAAAACCGTCCATCTCAGTAAGCAACTGGTTCAGGGTCTGTTCACGTTCATCGTTTCCACCGAAACCGCCGTTCCCCCGTTTTTTACCAATCGTGTCAATTTCGTCAATGAAAATAATGCAAGGGGCTTTTTCGTTGGCTTGTTTAAATAAATCTCGCACTTTTGCGGCACCCATACCCACAAACATTTCTACAAACTCTGAACCTGAAATCGAGAAAAAGGGAACCTTCGCTTCTCCGGCTACTGCTTTTGCCAGTAAAGTTTTACCCGTCCCGGGAGGGCCTACAAGCAAAGCTCCCTTGGGCAGGTTTGCGCCAATTTCAGCATACCTTTTTGGATTGTGAAGAAAATCGACAATCTCAGCAAGCGCTTCTTTCGATTCATTCTGTCCTGCCACATCGGCAAAGGTTTTTCCGGTCTGTGCCTGAACATAGATCTTAGCGTTGCTTTTACCGAAGGTCATAGCATTCATGCCACCCATCCGTTTTTGCATCTGCCTTGCCAACAATTGCCCAATTCCAATAAACAAAATTAAGGGCAAAATCCATGTCAAAAGAAAATTTATCAACGGGGAATTTTCTTTGGGAATAACCTGAGAAAATTTCACACCGGCATTATGAAGTCTATTGACCAGATCCGGATCATTCATCGCTCCTGTGGCATATACGATTTCCTCACCCGACTCATTTTTAGCAATAAAACCAATCTGATTATCCTGAATTTCCACTTCAAGTACAGATCCCTTTTCTACTTGTGTTAAAAAGTTTCCATAGTCCACTTGGGTGACCTTTTGCTTCATCAACTCGGGGAAAACCAAGGCATTCAGTAACAAAAGAATAACCATTGCAACTAAAGAATAATAAATCAAGGGTTTTTTTGGGGGGTTTTTTTCATCCATTATATTTCACTCCATTGTTTTATCTGGTATAAATTTACTCATTTCCATAAGAAAAGAACTTACTTTTTCCATACATGCAAAGATAGTTTGAAATTCTTCTTTGTTCTTGTTTTTAAGAAAAGCTCCGTATTTTTGCTCAAGAACATCCTCGATCTTTTTAATTGTCTCTTCTCCAACTTCTGTAAGCGCTAATTGAACACACCGCTCATCCTCAGGATTTCGAATGCGCCTTAAAAAGCCAGCCTTTTCAAGCTTCTTAAACATGGAAGATGCATTCCCTCCCGTGATTCCAATGATGGCGCCCAAGCTCCCTATCGTGTGAGGGCCCCCTTCCTTGATTTCAACAAGAATGCGAGTCTGCATTATTGTTAAGCCATATTCCTCAACAATAGGCCGGAAAGCGTTTGCCATACACTCTGAGATAGTTCGTAAAAAGTCCCATATTTCATTTTCAAATACCATGCCTTTCATCTTCGGCCTCCACTTATACACTACAATATATTTACAGTATATATAATATAGGTTATACTTTATTTAGTCAATAGTAATAGCTGGGTCTATGTGCTCTTGGATTATGTTTACTTACAACAACACACGCCCCGATGCCTCAATTCAGTAAATGTCAGTGAACTCGTTCAGCTAAAGCTGAACATCGAGACTTCGGTGGGGAGTCTACCCCGAAGTAAAATAAGAACACCCACTTGAAGAAGTGGGTGTCTCGGAATTGATCAAAAAACCCAGTTGATCTCTGAGTTAGAGAGCGGTATCCTAAGACGAGAGCATGTTTTAGAAATTTGAGGTGTGAAGGGTATGAAGAAGTTATTAAAGCTTCTATTCAATAGGATCTTTTTAGTTGGTTTGCCTATCTTGATCCAAATATTTGCTTTAGTGATGTTCATTTTAAGATTTAGCAGCTACTTTGTTTATTTTTATGCCTTTTGTACATTGCTTAGTGTAGTAGCCGTACTGAGGATATTAAGCGGGAAGACCAATCCCGCCTATAAAATTGCCTGGATTGTTCCTATTATGCTATTCCCGATTTTCGGCGGATTGTTTTACCTAATGTTTGGAAAAAATAAACTGAGCAAGCGAGCTAAACGGAAAATGCGTGTCATTCAAGAAAAGATGACTGAACTGCTAGGCCAAAATGAGGCTGTTATTAAGGAGATTCAAACACGCGATTTGAGTGCAGCAAATCAGTCACGCTATATCGAAAACTATTCCTTTTGTCCAGTCTATCAAAACACGATTTCGGAGTATCTTACACCAGGCGAGAGAATGTATGACCGCTTATTAAAGGAACTAAAAAAAGCTGAGCGATATATCTTTTTAGAATACTTCATTATTGAAGAGGGCCTCATGTGGAATTCCATATTGGATATTCTCGCAGAAAAAGCCAGTCAGGGCGTCGATGTTCGAGTGATATACGATGATGTCGGGTGTCTTTTCACTTTGCCTTATCGTTATGATAAACAACTTGAAAAAATGGGAATCAAATGCTGTGTGTTCAATCCCTTTATCCCGATTCTGTCGGCGCGCATGAACAACCGTGACCATCGCAAGATTGCAGTCATCGACGGCTATACCGCCTTTACTGGCGGCATCAATCTCGCAGATGAGTATATTAATTCTTATGTGAAACACGGGCACTGGAAAGACTCTGCTATCATCATTCAGGGGGAAGCTGTTTGGAGTTTCGCTGTCATGTTTCTATCTCTTTGGAGTCAACAGAAAAAAACAGATGAGGACTATGAGCAATATAGACCTGTCGCCAGTCCTGAAAAAGTTTTTGTCTCTGACGGATATGTTCAGCCTTTTGGTGACAGCCCCTTAGATGATGAATCATTAGGAGAAACCGTTTATCTGAATCTTATCAGCACAGCTGAGCGATACGTATACATCAATTCACCCTACCTCATTCTCGACAATATGATGATGACCACCCTCTGCTCCGCTGCTAAGCGAAATGTGGACGTCCGAATCATTACTCCACATATCACGGACAAATGGTATGTCCATGCTGTGACCCGTTCAAACTATGATACCCTTGTGGAAAGCGGCGTAAAAATCTACGAGTACACCCCCGGCTTTCTGCATGCTAAAACTCTTGCAGTAGACGACAAGTTAGCAGTTGTTGGCACAATAAATTTGGACTACCGCAGTTTATACCTGCATTTTGAGTGCGGTGTCTGGCTCTATCAGACACAAAGCGTTTTAGAAGTTACAGCGGACTTTCTTAAGACCTTGGAACAATGCCAATCCGTCACAGTGGAGGACTGTCTGGCTGTTAAATGGTATAAACGGCTAAGCAGCTCTATTCTTCGTGTTTTCGCACCGCTAATGTAGAAAAAAGTTATAACCGTGCTGCAAAACAACAGCACGGTTATAACTTTAGATAGAATTTTCCCCAATTGCTTAGAGAATGACTTTTAGTTTACAATAGTAATTTATCCAATCCCCAGAACACGGCCATCCCAAAGAGGATTCCTAAAAAAAGATTTGGTACGAATCTGGAAAAAAGAAATGTCAAAATCCCTGCCCAAAGAAAAGGATTATTCATTATGACGATTGTTCCGCTGGGAGTCACCAACTCCGGAACAACTAAAGCAGCAAGTAAGGCAATCGGAACAAGCTCTATGAAATCTCGCGCAAAGCCTTTAATATTCTCCCCTTTAAACAGAAGAAATGGCAAAACACGCGAACCATATGTGACTATAGTCATTAATAAAATAGTTTCCAGCAGTTGGAATGACATGACTACCTTCCCTTCTCTGTTGGAGCAGCTTAGCTGCTCTTTTGGCTGTTTAATCCGACCCGGTGAGAGCCTTTCCTCACGCGCCACCATGCCCCGATCCCTGCCGCAAGGATTACACTTATAATTAAGTAGATTTTTCCAGGAATGAGCAACTTCAAAACAACCGCCAGGACTGCTGCGATAAGATATGTCATATAGTTTTTACGAGACAGCGACATCGTCGTCAATATAATAAATAAAGCTAAGAGTGCGAATTGAAAACCAGAGAACTGAACAGGCAACCACTTCCCAATCAGACCACCTAATATTGTTAGACTTACCCAAGTGACGAAAGCCCCTGAGTTAATCCCCAACATGACTCGTCGACGGTTTTCTTCCCCTTCTACATCCTTCAAAACCTTTGTATTGAGCACGAATGATTCGTCTGTGAGTCCTTGGGCTAAACCCAAAGACCACAGGAGCGACCTTTCTGGGAAAAAAGGAACAACCGATAAGCTCATCAGAAAATGACGAATATTTACAATCAGGGTAGTAACACCAATCATCAAAGGGGTGGCCCCTTGATGGATCATTTCAATGGCAATAAACTGTGAAGCACCTGCGTAGACAAAGAAAGACATCAGTCCGGCTTCCCAAAAGGTTAAGCCGAACTGCGTTGCCAAAATACCAAACGTTATAGCTACTGGGGCATATCCAATGGCAATCGTCAAAGATTGACTTAATCCGTAAAGAAACCCCTTATCAATACTATGATTAAATTCATTTTCTTTATTAGACATTAAATTCTCCAGCTACTTTCTTAATCACTGTCAAAAAGTCAGGGAAAGATACATCAGCGGCAGCCATGTCCTCTACACTAACCCCTTCCTTCGACAGCATACCGGCTATAGCCCACGCCATCGCTAAGCGATGATCTCCAAGACTATTCGCTTGTCCACCGTACAATGAAGTCTGACCTTGGATCCTCAAGCCATCCGGCAATTCCTCAACCTTAGCGCCCAAGGCGTTTAATGCCCCAACGACGGTACTTATTCGATCAGTTTCTTTAACTCTTAGTTCTGCAGCATCCCGAATAACAGTTTCCCCTTCAGCCAAGCAAGCGGCTACGGCCAGGATAGGGATTTCATCTATCAGCCGCGGAATCATGTTCCCAGCAATTTCGATCCCTTTAAGTTTCGCAGGGCGAACGCGTATGGTGGCTCTAGGCTCACCACAAACTTCTTCGACATTGAACAATTCAATATCCGCACCCATAGCCTTTAATACATCTAAGATTCCTGTACGAGTAGGATTTATACCGACATCCGGCAGGATGATCTCACCTTTCCCAACTAAACTCCCTAAGACAAGGAAGAAGGCAGCTGATGAAATATCTCCCGGCACAGAAACAGCTTGGCCGGTTAAACGCCCGCCCCCATGGACCCTTACTATGGTCTGATCACTCTGAACATCAACTCCGAATCCTCTAAGCATACGTTCAGTGTGATCTCTAGAGAGTGCAGGTTCCTCTACGCTTGTTTCTCCGCTTGCTCTCAATCCAGCTAGAAGGATAGCGGATTTGATTTGGGCAGAAGCAACGGGAGTTCTAAAGCTTTGCCCTTGTAACTGACCACCCATCATAGTCAGAGGAGCCAAGTTACCTTCCCTTCGTCCCATAATCCGAGCACCCATCTGTTTAAGAGGGTCTGTGACTCGACGCATGGGGCGTGATCGAAGAGACTCGTCTCCGTTCATTGTGACGGTAAAAGGACTGCCAGCCAACGCTCCAAGCATTAGTCTCAAAGTCGTCCCCGAGTTACCGGCATCAAGAACGTCTATCGGCTCTTGCCATGCATCCATGCCCTCACTGCGAATCCAAACTTCTTTCTCCTGTCTTTCCCATGGGACTCCAAGTTGTTTTAAACACCGAAGCGTACTCAAGCAGTCCTGGCCCAAAAGAAAATTGGATATATGTGTTTCTCCATAGGCCATTCCGCCAAAAAGTGCCGCCCTATGAGAAATTGACTTATCGCCAGGAACTCTAATTTCACCTTTCAAATTCGTGACAGGTTTAATAAATACGCCTCGCATAGAAATTGACCCCCTAAAGTAGTTATATTACTTACACAGACTTAAATCAATTTATCTCTGCCCTTACCTTATGTGCCTTTCGAAATGCTTCAGCTATCATCTCTCCATCCCTCTCCAGAAGGCACTCCTTTAATTCCTTGATTCTTTGTTCCCACAGATCAAGCCCCCCTAAGATTGCCTCAGCATTTCGCACCATGATTTCCTTCCACATTTCAGGAGAACTATCTGCAATACGCGTTAACTCCCTGAAACTCCGACCAGCTAACGCCAAGGCTGATCCTCCTTCTTTGGACGCATCCTGCGTTGCCAAAGTTAAGGCTACCGCCAATAAATGAGGGATATGACTAACCATTGCTACTTCTGCATCATGGTGGACAGGATCTCGAAAAATGACCTTAGCTCCAAACCCCTGTACAGTTTCAACGAGTTTTTGAACCACTTGATGTGGACAATCCTCTGCTGGAGTTAAGACATAGGGATACCCTCGAAAAAGGTCAGAATTAGCAGCACCAAAACCAGATTGTTCTGAACCTGTCATAGGATGACCGCCAACAAAATGGAAGTCGCGAAAATCCATTCTAGAATCAATCATCGATTTGTGGCAAATTTCTCCCTTTACACTTCCTACATCTGTCACGATCGTCCCCTTGGTAATCTTTCCTACTAATTGGTCAAGACCCATGGCCAACTCTTGCAGAGGAAGTGCTAAAACGATTAAATCGACGTCTAAGAATTTCGGCATAGATGTCCACCCTGTTTGGAGCCACCCTCGCCCCACAGCTTCATCGATACTGGCCTTATTTGAATCAACTGCAAAAACATCCCAGCCGGCCCGATGCAAGGCTCCTGCCCAAGACCCGCCAATCAGTCCTAAACCGAGGATGCAAGCCCTCGGTAACCGAAGGCCTTGCCAACCCGGTGTTAAATCCACCTCATTGTCCGTGGATATTAAAGCTTCATTTAACACACTTACTCACTTCCCCCAACTCTCGATCTAAGGCAGAAGTAAGCCTTGCTAAATCAGCCATCATAACTTGAAACCTTTCAGGCGTTAAGGATTGTTTTCCGTCTGAAACGGCTTTTTCCGGATGAGGATGAACTTCAACAATCAAGCCATCTGCTCCTGCGGCAAGCGCAGCTTTAGCCATAGGATGGACCAAATGCCATTTTCCAGTCCCATGACTGGGGTCAATAATGACCGGTAAATGCGACAGGGCATGCAAAGCAGGAACCATACTCAAATCAAGCGTATTTCTGGTATAACTTTCAAAGGTTCGAATCCCTCGCTCACAGAACATGACTTGATAATTTCCACCATCCATAATATATTCTGCCGCCATCATCCATTCTTCCAGTGTTGCAGATGGCCCTCTTTTAAGAAGAACAGGTTTCCCACACTTGGCTGCCTCTTTGAGGAGGATAAAGTTCTGCATGTTCCGAGCACCAATTTGGAGTACATCAGCATATTCAGCCACCAAAGCAACATCTCTGGCATCAATAACCTCGGTAATCACCAATAGGTCGGTTTGCTCTCGAGCTTCTGCCAAATAGCGCAATCCTTCTTCTTCTAGCCCTTGAAAGGAATAAGGCGAAGTGCGCGGTTTGAAAGCCCCACCACGCAAGAAGGTCGCACCTGCTTCACGCACGGCATGTGCTGTTTCCAAAATCTGAGCTCTGCTTTCAACTGCACAAGGCCCAGCCATGACGTGGACCCTGTTGCCGCCAATTTCCTGGTCGCCAATGCGAATAATACTATCTGCAGGGTGAAACTCCCTGCTAACCAGTTTATACGGAGCTAGAATAGGCACAACTTTTTCTACCCAAGGCAATGCTTCTAAATCGAGGGCTTCAAGTCGCGTGCGATCCCCAATTGCCCCCATAATTGTTCTTTCCACTCCTTGGGAAAGATGAATTTTGAATCCCTCTTCCGTTAAGCGTGTGGAAACCTCTTCAATTTGTTCTGCCGTCGAACCCATTTTCATAACAACAATCATTTCTCCGACCCCTTTCTACCATCCTACATTCCATTTTTTTCTTGCTTTACATTATTATGCATTGAGCTAGCTCTTTGAGCTAAGTCAAATCTTGACTGTCATCCCCTCAAGCCCCACGAGTCATTTTAGATATACAAAAAAGCACCCTGAATAGAGGGTGCCTTAATTCTAACTCGCGCCCATCCTACTATTCTACCATTCTTCATCATCTTCGACGAGCCCTTCACGCGAAGCCCTCGCCGGAAACCCCAGACTACCATTCTACACAAGCCTTGCCAAACAAAGCTTCCCAACCATCCTGAAATCAAGATTAAAGCTATCTTACCACAGAAAGGCCCCTCATCACAACCCCTAATAGCACAAAAATCGACGGCCAGTTTATCTAATGAGGAGACTCACACTTTACAAGTTGAGAGGTGCTTATTTCTCCGAGTGAACTCGCTCAGCAAGCTGAACATCGAGACTTCCGTGGGGGAGACTATGGTCACCGAATTAGAATAAGGAACACCCACGTGGGTGTCTCGGGATTGAAGAATTAAGTAATAATCGTTTCACCCTCAAAGGGTAATTACAGGTTCATCATCGAAAATAGATATGGGACTAAATGGCAGGTGGAGTTATTTAGCTCCACCTGCCGTTTAGTCCCTTGCCCTTGTCCCTAATCCTTGATCCCCGCTAAGTATTTAACAACATTTTTACGTGCCTGTATATCGTATTTACTCATGATAGCAATCTTCTCCATGACCGGAGAACCGCCACCATGAATACCGCTGATTCCTGTTGCCGCTCCTGTCGAGGACGCAATCAGATTTTCAACTAAACGATACGCCCTGTGCTGATTCTCAGCACAGACATCAGATTTACGCATAATATACTTTTCCAAATCGTCTTTAGTATCCGGACTGTAAAAATCTTCCTCAAAAGGCAACGTGGCTGCCAGTCCCCCAGCAATATCTGCCAGAGTTTCGAACTCATGGTATATATTGGTTCCAGCATGGTAACGTCCGACATTCGTGAAAACAACATCGGGGGCAAACGTTCCTGATGCACTTTTGAATCCCTTAACCGAAGCGGCAATTCCAGCGCCATAGACTAACTCGCCTACCGTAATCAATTCTGCCAGTTTATCCCGAACATGCGAGGCTTTTCCTATGCCGTTATACTCCGCCATCAGAGCCGTTGCTCCAAGGAAAATATCTGATAAGGCTGGTTTACACCCAGTATAACTATGCCTATGATAGGTGGCAAACTGGGAAGCTAATTGTCCGGCAAATTCTGTCTCGCCGTTCATGAACACTCGGTCCCATGGAACAAAGACATTGTCGAAAACAGTAAGAGCATGCATGGTTCCATAGTCTTCAATCGGAGCTTTAAGATGCTTGCGTTTCCGGTGATTATGGGGAAGGCTGATCAACTTGATTCCAGGTGCATCAGCTTGAATTGCAAAGGCGACTGCCCAATCTCCTTCTTCTTTGGTTAACGCTCTTGTAGGGATAACTATTAGTTCATCAGCATAGGCTGCAATAGAATTATGGGCTTTAGCCCCCCGTACCACAATTCCGTCCTCACGTCTCTCTACAATGTGCAGGTACAGATCTGGATCAGCTTGTTGATGCGGTCTTAAATTCCGGTCACCCTTAACATCCGATTGCGCAGCATTTCCCACTAGGTCATTATCCTGAAAGAAACGCAAATACTTAAGAAAGCGCTCATGATAGTTAGTACCCTTAGCGTTATCGATGTCCTTAGTAACCAAGGAAAGGCCGTTCATAGCGTCAATTCCCATACACCTTTGGATACAACGTCCACATACTAAGCACAATTTCCGAGTCATTTCCTGTTTTTTAAGCAAATCATCGGTCGATTGATGCATATGTGTAAAACGGTTAATTTTCTCTCCACTCAAATGAGATGTGGCTGTTAAGAGATCAGCGTATTCCGGATCATCCACTAAATCATAGGTTAACGCCAGAGTTCTAATCCCCGGCTCAAAATCCGGATGATCGCGACCAACTAATTTTCCATTCATATACACATTAGGACGCATGGAAAGAATTTTTTCGCGATACTCTTTACTTGTTCTCATATTTGAAAACCCCTTCACCTGTTTTACGTCCAAGTAAACCGGCATCCACATACTTCTTCATTAATGGACAAGGTCTGAAGCGTTCTCCCAAGGTCTTGTGTAAATACTCAAGGACTTTATATCGAGTATCCAGTCCGACCATGTCACTCATTTCTAAGGGTCCCATAGGCAGGTTAAGACCTATTTTGGCAGCTTTATCAATATCCTCTGCCGAAGCAACCCCTTCCATCAACATATAAAATGCTTCATTCCCCAGTAAGACGTTTAAACGGCTCGTAGCAAACCCAGCGGCATCATTAACAACCACAGTTTGTTTACCCATCTGCTCAGCAACGGTTATTATTGCCTGGACCGTCTCATCACTTGTTTTTAGGCCTTTGACAATTTCAACTAATTTCATTTTTGGAACAGGATTAAAGAAGTGCATTCCTATTACCAACTCAGCATTCTTTGCGAAGGACCCAATTGCAGTTACACTTAGAGACGAGGTATTGGTCGCTATTATAGTCCCTTCGGGGCACATTACGTTTAATTGTTTAAGGATTTCTCCTTTCATGTCAATATTTTCTGCTATAGTTTCGATAACAAGATCTGCATCCTTGACGGCAGTCTCTAAATCATTCGATACTTTCATCCGCGCCAGACAACTATCCATAGTCTCTTGGGTTACTTTACCAATTTTCACACCCGTTTGAAGGTTTTTCTGAACGTAAGCTTTGCCCTGTTCCAACGCTTCCTGTCTTCTCCCGTAAAGTGTTACATTATACCCACCGACCAAACCCGCATATACAATTCCAGTTCCCATTATCCCACTGCCAACAACAGCAATATTTTTAATCTCTTTTGACAAAATCTTCGCCTCCCCTATCACATTAATTTTTACCCACATTCTTTCAAAAGTCACGGGAGTTAACAGTCGCTGCCAAAATGTGCCTGCTGGGCACATTTTGGCAGGATACTTTCTTGTATTGTTTGACTCTCTTTGTTTTATTCGGCATTCTTTCTGAATTGGTGCCAATTTGGTTTTCTTTTTTCTTTGAATGCGTTAAATCCTTCATGGACTTGATCTGAACCCCAGATGTAACTTAGGTAAACTGAGCCGGCCATTAAGGAAGGATACATCAAATCTGATTCGAAATTTAAGGAAACTTTGGCAATCCGAATCGATTGTGGGCTGCGATCGAGGATGGTATCACACCATTTTTGAGTTTCAGTGTACAAATCTGCGTAAGGAACTACTTTGTTAACCAAACCCATTTCTAAAGCTTCTTGCGCGGTATAGATATTGCACATCATAATCATTTCGCGTGCTTTTTTCTCACCCACGATCCTTGGTAACATCTGCGTAGCTCCCCATACTGGGCAAGCTCCTACTTTCGGTCCGGCCTGACCAAATTTTGCATGTTCAGCGGCAATCGTCATATCGCAGAATATATTCAATTCGTTACCGCCACCGATGCAATAACCATTAGCGGCCAAAATGATCGGAACTCTCATATTGCGCATAATCGTGGACATCTTCATCAAGGCATTGTTCCAAACCTGACCGGTTACATGATCGAGAGCATTCATCATGTCAATATCTCCACCGGCATTAAACACTCTTTCGCCAGCAGCTGTTAAGACGCATACTCCAATGGTCTGATCTCTTTCCACATCTTCAAAAGCGGCAGTCAATTCAAGTACCAGGTCATAAGTTAATATATTCATGATTTCTGGACGATTAATAGTTATCCAAGCTGACCCGTCTCTTTTCTCATACAAGATTTCTGAAAATTCTCTGTCTAGTGGTACATACTTCACGCTTGCTTTCATTGTTAATTTCCTCCCTTAATTTTGGTTTATTGCAGAATTTTATAGGTTACATCTTATTAAGAATGCATGGTCAATCCGCCACTGACGCTAAGGGTTTGCCCAGTAATATATTCAGCATCATCCGAGGCAAAAAACAGAACCGCATTGGCTATATCTTTTGGTTCACCTAGGCGACGCAAAGGAATGGCTCTTTTAACTGCTTCCATTAACTTAGGATTCTCGGCACTAACCTCTGCCAAAAATGGTGTGTCACTAGGACCAGGGGATACACAGTTAACATTGACTTTATAACGAGCCATTTCCCGTGCCAGAGTTTTGGTAAAGGTAATTACCCCGCCCTTCGCGGCAGAATAAACAGACTCACCTGTTGAACCTACCCGTCCGGCATCGGAAGACACATTGACAATTTTGCCATAGTTATTTTGCATCATGTTATCCACAACTGCACGACAGCAGATGATTGGTCCTTTTAGGTTAATTGCAATGACTCTATCCCATAACTCTTCATCCCCAGTAACAAATGGTTTGACCTTATTCCAGCCAACATTATTAACTAGAATGTCGACCTTACCATACTTTTCGATCACCTTAGCCACCATGTCATTGACTTCTGCACTTTTCGTGATGTCAACTTTAGCCGCCATGGCCTTGCCGCCCATTGCTTCAATCTCTTTGACTACTGCTTCAGCACTTTTTATGTCAACATCAACTACAACCACTGTGCCGCCCTGCTCAGCCAGACCTAAAGCAATTCCACGGCCAATCCCTCGCCCAGACCCGGTAACAATCCCTACTCTGCCAGCAAATTTCATCGTATTCCCTCCTAGATTTTTTATTTAACTTAAATTAGTTGTTGCACTGCCTGTAATCTTGGTCAGTTGAACTAAATTAAGCTTAAACCCCAGATCCCCTGATAAGCTTCTGTGAGTATTTCTACTATCTTAATAAACCTATTTTCCTTGGAAATTTGGTTTCCGTTTTTCTAGAAAAGCCGTCATGCCCTCAGTACGATCACTTGTTCCGTTCAAGAAAGCTTGACTTAATTTTTCCAAGGCTAACCCTGTAGGGAAGTCTGTGGCCATTCCCATGTCAATTACCTTTTTAGCCATTCGTATAGCAAGCGGTGCTTTAGCGGTAATTTTCTTTGCCATTTCAAATGATGCAACAAGCAACTGGTCGTGAGGGACAACTTTATTTACCAGCCCAATTCGTTCTGCTTCAACAGCATCAATGATATCCCCGGTAAAAATCAGTTCTTTAGCCTTCCCTTTGCCGACCAAACGTGGCAGACGCTGGGTTCCTCCACCGCCTGGCAAAATCCCAACAGTCGGTTCGACAAGACCAAATTTTCCTCGCTCGCTGGCAATTCTGAGGTCACAGGCCATAGCAAGCTCACAACCGCCTCCTAAGGCATAACCATTAACTGCGGCGATGATTGGTTTAACGGTATTTTCTAATTCTGTCAAAACTCCTTGTACTCCGGGTTCTAGTGCTTCAACAGATGGCCGTTCCAAAAGCCATCTAAGATCTGCCCCAGCCGCAAAAGCCTTGTCTCCTGCTCCCGTAATAATGACTACTTTCACTGATTCATCATTGTTTATCTCTTTGGCTAGCTGCCCAATGTCCTCCCATGTTTCCCAATTAAGAGCATTTCTTACTTCCGCTCGATTAATAGTCACCAGTAAAATGCCTTTTCTGTTCTCCAAAATAAGATTACGGTAAGTCCCCAATTTGTATCCACCCCTTTGAACCTCATTCAAATACTCTTACACTCCGCTTCCGTCAAGACGTGTTCCATATGGGACAGAGTCATTGACGAAACCTGATCCTCAGCACGATAGTATTTGTTAAGGTTGCGCGTTTCGCTGAAACAAGTTTACTAACCTTTAAACTCTGGAGCCTTTTTGGCAAAGAAAGCATCTACGCCTTCGATAAAATCGGCTGTACCGAAATTAGAAGCGCTTTCTGCCGCCTCTAACTGCAAACCCTCTTTGAGAGGTAAATCTAACCCTTGATTTATACACCTTTTTGTCATAGCTACAGCTATCGGACCTCTGCTTGCAATTTGTTTAGCTAAAGCCTTTGCGGCGTTAAGAACCTCACCTACAGGCACTACTTGATTGACAAAACCAACTTTTTCAGCTTCCTCGGCCTTCATCTTCCGGCCAGTAAAGAGCAGTTCCTTAGCTTTAGCAACTGGAATTTGCCGCGGCAATCTTTGAGTACCCCCACCTGCAGCTATAAGGCTTAAGTTTACTTCGGGGCAACTGAAACTTGCATTCGTGTCTGCGATTACAATGTCACAAGCCATTGCAATTTCAAAGCCGCCTCCAATAGCCAGTCCACTAACCGCACAAATCACAGGTCTATAGAAATTGGCAATCTTAGTAAAGGTGTCTTGAAAACGCAAATTTGTTACCAGTCCCGTTTCAGGTGTTTCAGCTCTCAAACTGTCGATATCTGCCCCTGCCACAAATACTTTTTTACCGCCTCCGGTAATTATCACAACCAAAACTTTAGGTTCCTTAGCCAGATTATCAAAAATTGATTGGAACTCCATTAAAGCTTGTGGATTTAAAGCATTAACGGGTGGTCGATCAATTGTCACCACTGCAATATTTTTCTCTATCTGGCATTTAACAAATTCATTCCCTTTATCCAATGTTTAAGCCTCCTTGACTTTAACTCAAAATAATAAGGGCAGAGTATGCGTACTTCCTTCACCCCCTTATGAAGATATCCCGCGTTTCATCCGTGACCAATTATCAATCAAATACGTCAATCTGCGCTTTTATTCTGAACTGACACACTTATCTGAATATTATTGCAATACTTGTGCCAACCCTATATTTACAAAAATATAATAGCCTTAGTCCTCGCAAGTCAGTAATTCTTGCTAAGGCTAAGGCTAATCCTACCAATAAAAATGTACGAGAACCATACACTTGTATGTTTCTCGTACAACACAATAAATCCTATTATTCTATGAACTTCTATGATCGACTAAAATATCAGGCATTTGTGAAAGCTTTTCATACAATTTCGACCTGCTTATACCGAGCAACCTCGCCGCCTTAGACTTGTTGCCTTTAGCCTCAGTCAAGGCAGTTTGAATTGCTACTTGTTCTATATTGGCCAGGCTCTGACCTATTAAACTCAGACCTGCAATCCCGCTAAATTTCTCTGTTTGAATGATTTCATCAGGTAAATCTTGCAGATCTATTAAGCCATATTCCACATAATTCAATATTCTTTCGATCACATTTTCTAACTCCCTGATGTTACCTGGCCAATTGTAATGATCGAAAACTTCTAAGGCTGCTTCAGTGATCCCATCTACTCGTTTATTAAATGATTTGTTATATTTATTTATAAAATAATCTGCCAGAATTGGAATATCCTCTTTTCGCTCACGCAAAGGGGGTATCTTTAAATCAATTACATTTAACCTGTAATACAAATCTTCCCTGAATTTCCCTTCAGCGACAAGACGTTTTAAATCCTTATTCGTAGCGGCAATAATTCTAACATCAACTTTACGAGTCTTAACATCACCTACTCGCTCAACTTCCTTTTCTTGAATGACTCTTAATAACTTACTTTGCAGCAGATATGGCATATCTCCAATTTCATCAAGAAAAATAGTACCTCCACTTGCTAACTCGAATTTGCCCGGTTTACCCTGTTTGCGCGCACCGGTAAAAGCTCCGTCCTCATACCCAAACAATTCTGATTCCGCCAGGTCACCGGGAATGGCCGAGCAGTTAACCTTGATAAAAGGTTCTTTACGTCGATCAGAGGCATTATGAATGGAATGAGCAAACAGTTCTTTCCCAGTACCGCTTTCACCGGTAATAAGAATAGTCGAGTTTCCCCGGGCTACTTGAAGTGCCTGAGTTTTTAGCTTAGCAGTGCGCTCGTTACTGCAAATAATATTGCCGATTATATAACTTGTTCCATTTACCTTTAACAGCTCATCTTTGTAATAGTTTAGTTGCATATTAATCCGATTTACCTGTTGCATTACATCTGCTAATTGATCTAAATCTTCATATATCTTGACCACTGTTCCCTTAATTTTGCTTTCTTTTGTAAAGGGCAAAGTAGAGATGACACAGGGTTTTGAATCGATTTCTAATACTTGCAAAGGGGAGTGGTTGTCCGTTAGAGGGACAAATTTATTGATATTTTCTCCAATGATCTTTTCCTTTGACTTACCAACTCTTTTACAGAAGTTAGCATTCGCCATGTTGAGCCGACCTTGTTCATCTAATACCGCTACACCTTCATAAGCAACCTCTAAAACAGTCTCCAGAGTCATCTTGAGTTCCTTGACAATTTTTAACTCATGGGCAATTCCTTCAACATCTGTCAGGTCTTGTAAAACAAAGGTTGCCCCCTTTATTATTGTATTTTGATAGATGGGGACAGCAGTAGCGATCAATTTTAGCGCTTGATATTCAATCTTATGAGGTATCATCCAAGCCCCTTCAACAACAGGTTCAAAATCATCTTTCAACTCGCTAAGAAATTCGCCGATATATTTACCCCCTCCGATCCCTTGTAAGATATTCTTGGCGTATTGATTCGCTAAGGTGATAAACCCGTTATCATCCGTTGCAATAATTCCTGCAGGGACATTCTCTATAACACTGGACAATTCATTATATAAATACTCCGTTTGATCTAAGAGTTCGTTAACCGCACCTGCTTGGGTAATCGCACCAATCGGTTCGTTGGCCATATTAACAACAGGAGTTTGTCCAACTCGAACTGTATGCAACCAATGGGTCAGTTCTTTCAAGTTATTAAAGGATTTATCTTCCCGAAAATATGCAACCTCCCGGATGTAGTACGCTTCTATTGGAGTATCAATACTTAAATCATTCAATAAACAACTAAATAGAGTCGACAATGAAAAATAGCCAATGAGTTGTCCAACTTCATCAACGACAGGCACTCCAAGAAGTTTAGAAGTTTTAAGCAGTTCCATCACTTTACGTATGCTGTCTTGGGGCCGTAATTGATCCCTGTTAGGGAGCATAATGTCACGAACCTTCATGGAACATCTCCCCTTATTGATATTTTTAGGCTGTTAGAATTCTCCTCACCTTTATTTTATCACACATGGATAGGGGTGTAATCAGAATATTTGGTCTAAATAAAGGAATTTGATTAAACTAATTATCTTAATGTTCAAATCGTAATAGATCAAATCACAACGAATATATTCACAAGACATGCTTAAAACCTGTATTTGCCTATAACATGTCCTTAAAATGTTATAGGCAAATACAGGTTTTTTCGGAAACATATTTATCGCTTGTCGCCAAGTGAACTATTATCTTAGTCCAAATTACAGTCGCAACAACTTAGCAGCATTGCCACCAAGAATATTTTCTACCCCCTCCGCGGGCAATGCTAATTTACTAATAGCTTCCATGTTGCTCTTAATCCCTCTCATACCCGGCCAATCGCTGCCAAAAATGACTTTATCTGTGTTGCGAGCAAGCTCAGGAAAATAAGTCAGCAATTTGCCAGGAGGAAGACCCGCAAGCTCCATATAGAGATTTGAGTGAAGTTTAGAGAGAAAGAAAGCCTTATCGTACCAGAACCCGCGACCCGAGTGGGCCATAACCAAGTTTAAATTCGGGAAATCTCCTGCAACATCATCCAAGTGCAGGGGATCTCCATACTTCATGCGAGAGCCCTTAAAGACTGAGGAACCGGTATGAATCAGGACGGGAATGCCTAAATCTTGAGCGGCCTGATAGAGCGGGTACACTCTTTGGTCGTTAAGGTAATAATGTTGGTAGGTGGGATATAATTTCAATCCCCGGAACCCCTCATCTTCCACCTTGTGGCGCAGTTCATCTCCCAAGTTAGTAAAAATATAAGGATTAATGTCACAAAATGGTATTAACTTCGATCTACCCCGGCAAAAGTCTCTTACTTGCTCATTAGTACAGATCCCCGTGGTAATATAACTTAATTCTGCCAGCACGCAGGCATAATCAACCCCTTCAGACGATAACAAGTCTTCAAAAGCTCCTGGGTCGTTATAACGGTTAATATAGTCTTCGTACCCTTCAGGATGAGCTTGCTTGATCCATTCAGTCACCCACGGATGGGAATAGGTGTATAACCCCATATGAACATGAAAATCAATACGAGGTTTGCTGGATTTTTTGTCAGTAAATTCTAAGGTTATTTGTTTCATCTCCTTTCACCCCAACCGGTGTACCCAAATTGGACACTTAACAGAAAAAAGAAATTTAAGATAACTATAACTACTCAGGTCCACTGTATTTAAGCACACAAAATGGGGTACCGAGTACCCCCCTGAATTGTGTGTTTGAGAAATTGGAAATTATAATAAATTCATCTTTCGCGCTTCTATCGTTAATTCTGCCCGAAAATCGGGGTGGGCTATAGCAATTAATTCCTGTGCCCGTTGTTTTCTGCTCTTCCCGCGAAGTTTGGCTACACCATACTCAGTTACAACATACATAACATCATTCTTTGTTGTAGTTACTGCAGAACCGGTGGACAAAGTCGGAACGATACGTGAAATCGTATTTTTACTAGCTGTTGATGGAAGAGTTATAAAAGATCTTCCTCCCTCGGATCGGGCGCATGCTTGCGCAAAATCCGCCTGCCCTCCAGTGCCGCTAAAAGGATTAACTCCCATGGTTTCTGAATTGCATTGTCCCAGAAAATCGACCTGAATCGAGCCATTGATACTAACTAGATTATTATTTTTTCCGGCAAGATAAGGATCATTGGTGAAGTCTACAGGGTGCATCTCGACCATAGGATTATGATCCATCATGCCAAATAGTTTTCGGGTGCCTTGTCCTAAAGTACAAATCATCTTTCCTGGTAGATAGTTTTTTTTGCGACCTGTGATTGCACCAGCATTAAATAAATTTAGAATGCAATCCGTCATCACTTCTGTGTGAATACCAAGGTCATGTCTGTTTTGCAGTTGCGTGATCACAACATCAGGAATGCTCCCAAGTCCAATTTGCAGGGTATCACCATCTTTAATAAATTCAGCTACGTATTCTCCAATAGCTTTCTCGACTGGTGTTATTGTACGAGCAATTGGAATTTCAAATAATGGAAATTGACTTTCTACCACTGCAGAAATCTGAGAAATGTGAACTTTATTGTTTCCATATACGTAAGGCACCTCAGGACTTACTTCTACAATCACTTCCCTTGCCTTGGAAATCGCTGCCATGGAATAATCCGCTCCTACACCTAAAGAAAAGTAACCGAAACTATCCATAGGGGAAACCATAGAAGCCGCTATATCAACTTTAATATGATCATCCCTAATTAACTTTGGAACACTGTAAAAGTTATTAGGAATAACGTCTGCCCAGCCTTCTTCAGCACCTTTTCGAGACGCACCGCCAACAAATAGAGCTACGTGACGAACGTTCTCCGCTGTTTCGGGATCATAGTAACCATATTTTCTTTGAGCAAACATTTGCATTACTTTAACATCATGATAGTTGCGGCGTTGTTCTGATAAGGCAGTTAAAATTGTCGGTGGTTCGCCAATTCCCAAAGGTAAACATATCCAATCTCCATCCTTAATTAGTTTAATCGCTTCGTAAGCATCGCGTTTTTTGCTGTTGTAGAGTTCTTGAATTCGATTCATAATTTCTAAATTTCCTCCTCTTAAAAGTTATGAAATTCAGATTTTTTTGAAAAACCTTCTATATCTGCCTGTCAATAATGAAGACATAGTAATCTCTTCATCTCAATCATCGGCTTAATTCTCAATGATCTTGCCGAAACAGTATTCCAAACACCCGCAATCCTCGCATTTGACACATTTATCATAGTATCAATGCTAATGTAAAACCCCCTTGATCCTATCCCCATATCTGTGGTTAAGCTATCTTTCACCTCTTTCAACCTGACAGTAAGTCAAGATCTTCAGACCTAAATTATCAGTATATTTATAATATTTTAATATATTTGCAATTCCGGTGCCATTTTAATACTCTCAAATCACTTAAGTGATGATTTGTTAATCTTTACTGTCTAATCGTCGAATAGCCACCGTCAACGGTTCAATGTCTACAGCATCTAAGAGGACAATGATAAACGCCATTGCGAATTTGCAGTGGGTTTATCATTGTCCTCTTAAAAGTCTGCATAAATCAGAGTTTTACCGAATCATTCCTGCATCATAATAATGCAAATACGACTCGGTTTATATGCCGCTCACTGAGCTTCCCAATAAACTATTCCTGCATTACGCCTGGTTCGGACACAATTTCGAACTCTTAGCCAACCCAAATGCCCCAGCGTCACAGAAAGTGCCAACCAAGTATGATACCGCCCTCCGTCGCTGGGAAACAATTTGTTAGTTACAGAAAATGTACTCAAGCCATAAACGCCAAGAATTCCAAGGACTTGTTCACTGCGTTTAGCCATATGGGTAAACTGGCGATCAATGGCTGAGTCAATTGATAAGATTGGTTTACCATGACCTGGATAAGCTTTAGAAGCCCTAAGCAGGCGAATCTTAGTCATAGACTCCTGCAATCTTACCAAGCTTAAGTCTCTCTCCTCCCCTTCAAGGTCAAAAATGGGGTTTGGAATAATTTCCGGAAGCAGTGTATCACCAGTGAACACTGCGCCATTTTCTACAAGTTGAAAACAACAACTGCCAGGTGTATGCCCCGGTGTGTGAATAATGGTAAGACCAGATAAATTCAAGACAGCTCCTTGTGACAAAGAGCGGATAGAAGACTCCGGCAAAGGCTTAGTCCCGCCCTCCAAGGTTACCACCTCATTTATCAGACCTGCTATCTTAGTCCTCTGAATCCCAAGCTCCTCCAAAAACGGAATTGCCGCTTCCGGGTCTATAAAAAATGGGTTCTTTAGTGCACTGGTTAATTTATTGCGATCAGCAGGATGAACCCAAACCAAGGCACCTGAACGCTCCGCAATTTGCGCTACAAAGCCAAAATGATCATAGTGCCCATGTGTTACCAAAATATGCTCAATATTATCCCAGCCGACTTCAGCTTTCTTAAGAGTAGCTTCGAGGGCATCCAGTGCCTGTGGTGAATTTGGACCTGCATCCACTAGAATTGATTTTTTATTTTTATGTTTTATCAAGTAGGCATTTGCGTTGTATCCGATATCTGGCATTGGTATTTTATACTCATAGATCTGCATCCCATTGCTCCCCAATCGTACTTTTGATTAAAAACCAGAGAAGCATTGCCGCGAGCAACGCGGTAATGCTTCTCTCAGCAAGTATTATCTTCAGTTCTATTTTAGTACAGAGCTTCAATAATGGTAGCCATCCCTTGTCCGCCGCCAATACAAAGGGTAACCATACCATAGCGACCATTTCGTCGGCGCAGCTCATAAAGAAGAGTCGTCATTAAGCGGGCTCCAGTTGCTCCAATCGGATGACCCAAAGCAATTGCTCCACCATTGACATTCGTTTTCTCCATATCTAAACCAAGCTCCCGAATAACGGCCAAGGATTGTGAAGCAAAGGCCTCATTTAATTCAATCAAGTCAATATCGTCTAAAGTTAGTCCAGCTTGTTTTAAGGCCTTACGCACAGCCGGTACCGGACCAATCCCCATAATCAGCGGAGAGACTCCAGTCGTTACATCCGTTACAATTCTAGCCAATGGTTTAATACCCTGTTCCTTGGCTTTGTCAGCAGACATTAAAACTATTGCCGAAGCAGCATCATTTCGACCACAGGAATTACCGGCAGTAACGGATCCGTCTTTCTTAAACACTGGTTTTAGTGATGCAATTTTTTCCAGTGACGTATCCTTTGGACCTTCATCTGTATCAAAAATAACTGTGCCTTTACGAGATTTAATTTCAACTGGTACAATCTCATCTTTGAAAACTCCAGATTGCAAGGCTTTTTGGCATCTTTGCTGACTCTGAAAAGCAAATTGATCTTGATCTTCTCTAGAAACATTAAATTGTTCAGCCACATTTTCGGCTGTATCGCCCATTGAAACAACACCATAGATCGAAGCGGGTTGTCCGCCAGGTCCAGCTTCTGTTAGAGAATCAACTAAAACTCCATCACCTGCACTATACCCATAGCGAGCATTTTTGAGATAAAAGGGCGCACGGCTCAGACTCTCAGTACCCCCGGCTACTACTACGTCTGCCCTTCCGGTCTGTATTTCTTGGGTTCCATTGCTGATAGCTTTTAAACTGGCAGCACATTGGCAATGCACTGTATAGGCAGAGGCTTCTTCTGGTATTCCTGCCAAAAGCGAGCAATTACGAGCAATATTTGCTGCTTCAGTCGTTTGTCGTGACCAACCCATGATTACTGTTTCCACTAAATCAGGGCTCACTCCTGCCCGGGCAACTGCTTCTTTTACGGCCATGCCTCCCAGTTCTTGTGGCGCTATACCTTTGAGTGTCCCTCCAATAGTACCAACTGGAGTTCTCACAGCACTGACGATTACAACTTCTTTCATTTTGGTCCTCCTCTTTCTTCTTAAAAATAATTATCAACTGCTCACTAACTTTTTCATTGCATAAGTAAGGGATTCTTCTTTGCTCCCTCTGACAATAGTTTTCATTATTCCTTTGTCCCACTCTAACCCTTTTTCATTTTAGTCCTCCTTATTTTAAAAATAATTACAATTTACTAAATAATGCAATTATTGTGCCAATTTGAGTCTGTCGTTTAATTCACCCTCAATAACATAGAATCTGTAGCTTATTTCGCTGGCGCGGACTCCAAAAAAGATGAGGGAAACGTGAATGCTTTAGCTAAAACGAAAGCTGCTTGCAGTGCCTCTGTCGGGCAAAGCGGAAAACACTCTTTGCAGTCCCAGCACTCTTTGGCGGATATCTCAGGGATGAAGCTAATCTCCCGAGTTTTTCCTTTGTCCACAAATGTAATAGCGTTCTTCTTTTTGACCTCGGCACAGTATCTTACACAAAGACCACAATGAATGCAAAATGAGGAATCCTTTTCAAACCGATCCTTGTTTGCGCCATACTCTTTAGCCAAATCCTGCAAATCAAAGGCATCCGGAGCATGAGCCAACAATAACTCCAAGATCATTTTTCGAATCCTATCAATCTTCTCCGACCTGGTTCTTACGACCAAGTTCTTTTGCACCGGGTAAAGGCAAGCAGCCACGATATTTGTCCGGCCTCGAACGTCTGCTTCAACCGTGCATAAGCGGCAACCCCCATAAGCTTCTATCTCCTCGTGGTAACAAAGTGTCGGAATCGATATTCCCGCCTTTTTTGCTGCGTCTAAAATGGTCATATCTTCACTTGCCGCGACGTCTTTTCCGTCAATCTGTAAAATAATTTCACTCATTTTTCTACGCTCCCTCTAAAGCAATCAGTTCCTTGCAGGAATGTGCCGGGCACCGTTGCTCCTTGATGTGCGCCTCGAATTCATCTCTAAAGTGTTTCAACATGCTCAATAACGGTTTTTGAACACTCCTGCCCAACGAACAAAGGGCCGCTTCGCCGATGACCTCGGATAATTCCTCCAAAAGCTCAATATCCCCTTCTACTCCCTTGCCTTTCGTCATATTCGTCAGGATATTAAGCATCTGCCGGATGCCTTCACGGCAGGGAACGCATTTGCCGCAGGATTCGCCCGAGAGGAAATCAAGGAAATACCTGGCGACTTCCACTAAACAGGTATCTTCATCCATCATCAGCATGTCGCCTGCGCCCATTGAGGCTCCCAGTTTTGACAGCACATCAAAATCCAAAGGGTTGTCGATGAGACTCTCGGGAATCGTTCCCCCCATTGGTCCTCCAAAGTGAATCGCCTTAAGTTTCTTTCCGTTGGGAATTCCACCGCCAAAGTCGTAGACAATGTCACGGAGCGAGGTACCCATAGGAACTTCTACGACCGCCGAATTACAGACATGACCCGATAAGGAGATGAGTTTTGTACCCTTGCTCCGTTCTGTCCCTATACTGTTATACCATTCGGAGCCCCTGCCGATGATCAGAGGCACATTTGCCCAGGTCTCCACGTTGTTTAGGTTACTGGGCCTATCCCATATACCACTTACCGAAGTCCGGATGTATTTCGGTCTCGGCTCCGGCGCCTTCCCTTCGATTGATCTCATTAAGGCGCTGGACTCGCCTGATACGAAGATTCCGACATCAAAATGTACCTCCACCTTAAAGTCAAAACCGGAGCCAAGGATATTTTTACCCAGAAGTCCGTATTCCTCCGCCTGGGCCAGGGCAATATCAAGGTTCTTTCTTAACTCCGGAGTGTCATGCCGAGTGTAAATAAATCCTTGATGTGAACCGATAGCATATGCACCGATCATCAATCCTTCCAGCACGCTGTGCGGATTCCCTTGGAAAAGGGCTCTGTCCATAAAAGCCCCGGGTTCCCCTTCGTGAGCGTTCACGATAACATACTTTACTTCCTCTGGTGCATTACGAGTTGTCTCCCACTTCGACCCGGCAGGGAATCCACCGCCGCCCCGGCCGCGCAAGTTGGCCTTCTTTATTTCATCAAGAACTTGCACTGGACTCATCCCAAGAAGTGCTTTAGCAAAGGCAGAATAACCGCCCATCGCTAAATAGTCATCAATACTCTTGGGATTAATCTTACTGTTATGTCCGATGAGAACTCGCATCTGGTTTTTATAGAAGGGTATTTCAGACATATGAGTTGCCTTTTCACCGCTAAGGGGATCTGTATAAACTAGTCGGTTAATCACTTTTTTCTCAATCACAGTCTGGGATATGATCTCTGGGACATCCTCCGGCTTTACCTCCAAATAGCAGATTTCTTCAGGATTAATCACAACAATTGGTCCTTTTTCACAAAAGCCATGGCAGCCGGTGGCTATAACTTCAACTTCCAACGATTGTTTCCTGATTTCTTCTTTAAAAGCGCTGATAACGTCACCATTACCGAGACCAAGACAGCTGATTCCCGCACATATTGCGATACAAGGCTTATCGGGATCTTTTTTTGACAAGATACCCTTCCTGAGTTCTTCCAATTCAGCAACTGAATTTATCCTTGTCATAATATTCCCTCAATCATATTTTTTTAAGGCGTCTGCTATTTCGGCAGGCGATATTCTACTGTGAGTCTGTTCGTCAACTTTTATCAACGGACCACATGTGCAACAACCTTGGCAGTTAACAGTCTCCAAGCTGAACTTCTGATCCAAATCTGTTTCGCCAGGTTTAATTCCGGTCAGTTCTTCCACCGCATCGAGAACACGCTGCGCACCACGAATATGACAGGCCGTGCCCGTACAAATTTGAATTTCATGACGTCCTTTGGGAGTCAAACTGAAGGTTTTATAATAGGAAGCTATTCGCAGAACCCGACTAAAGGGCACCCCCAATTTTTCACTGATCTTCACTAATACTTCTCTGGGAAGCCAATGTTCCTCTTCCTGAATCTCCATCATTACTCGAATCAAAGAACCGGCTTGGCCCTGATATTTATCTAAAATCTTATCAATTGCATCCTTATCCATAACTTCTTTGTCCTGACCTCCTTCCTCTAATCCACTGTCTGCTCTTCACCTTAGGCCAGTGCAAAGCACTTCCGGCCTTCCTCATACCTAACTAATCCTTGCCTTGACGAACTATTCAGGTGCCTTGATACTTCAGACGGGGTCAGATCTAAAACCTTAGCGATCTCTCCGGTTGTCTGGGGTCCTTCTCGCAAGAGTGAAATAATTTGGCTGTCTACCAATTTCTCGATAACTGTTTCCTTAAACAATTTGGTGAACTCGTCACTGCCGAAAAAATTATAATACACTTCCTGCGATTGGACGGGTATTCTCATTCTTTCTCTTTCCACCAGTCTAATGTAGGGGACGATATCGGCAACTGCTTGGATTCTAGACTTTAAGACCAAGTCGTCGATTCCTTCCCCTTTGCCGAGAGGTCCTAACTCCTTCACCTGTTTGCCAAAGTCAGTCATAATTTCAGCAAACAAGTTTCCATCAGCTGAAGACATCGTTTCGATCTTTAATCTGTCCGGATTCAGGCCGATGTGCTCCATTATTTTCTTACATAGGAGTACCATGTTTAGCGCATGATAATTTCCTTGGGTACCATAATTACAATCATTGTATTTACAACCGCCTAGAAACACTCCATCCATTCCATTGGAGAAAGCCCTTAATACAAATGACAGGTCAACTCTGCCAGTACACATGACACGAATAACCCTACTCTCAGGTGTATATTGTAGTCTGGACACGCCAGCTAGGTCTGCAGCCCCGTATGCTCACGATTGGCAGACAAACCCTAATATTTTTGGTTTAAATTTAAGTCCAGTACTCATGCTTTTCTCACCGCCTTACTTAGTAATCCTGTCTTTGTGCATAGCGAACATCTACAAGCCTGCAACCGCTGCATCGATTTGGCTCAATATCTGCTCATTGGTAAAGTTCTTAAGTTGAATAGCCCCTGTCGGACATACGGTGTTACAAAGACCATCTCCCTTGCATAGAGGAGGATTAACCCCAGCTTTTCTGCCTTGTGGTGTCATAATGAACTCGATGGCACCATACGAACACGCCGTGATACATGCCCCGCACGAAATGCAGTCATTCCCATTCACCTCTGCAACAGCGCCTGAGGCTACCACTGAATCACGTGAGAGCAGGGTTAAGGCCCGGCCTGCAGCTGCATAAGACTGACTAATCGTTTCCGCTATATGCTTGGGATAGTGAGCCATTCCGCAAAGATAAACGCCATCGACAGCAAACTCAACAGGCCTTAGTTTTACATGAGCCTCTTTGAAAAAACCATCTTGATTGGTAGTTACCTTGAATAGGTCAACAGCCTCCTGACTTCCCGCTGACGGAATAACAGCGACAGCTAAAGCGAGTTTATCAGAATCAATTTCAAGCTTCTTACCTAAAATAAGATCAGTCACACTAATTCTTAAGACATTCCGACCATCCTCGTCAACAGCTTCTTCCACCTGAGGTTGATCCTGCGCCTCATAGCGGATGAACCTTACGTCCTTACCAGCCGCTTCTCGGTAATAATCCTCTTTTAACCCATACGTCCTCATATCCCTAAACAGAATGTAGATATCCATCTGGGGGTTTAGCTCTTTTAGTTTCAGGGCGTTTTTGATAGACTCGCTGCAACATATTCTACTACAGTAGTTTCTGTCTTCATTTCTGCAACCTACGCATTGAATCATCACTAGACTCCGAGTGTTAAGCAGGCTTTCTTCTTTTTTGACGATTTGCTCTTCTAACTCCAAGTGGGTTATTACCCTGTCATCTTTTCCATAAAGGTACTCGATGGGTTGGTATTCTTCAGCACCTGTAGCAAGAATGGTTGCCCCATGCTTTATCTCGGTGACTCTTCCTTGAGCCTTCACCTTGGTAATGAAATTTCCCACAAAACCGCCCGTCTCAGTGATGGCTGCCTCGGTATAGACACGGATTAAGGGGTGCTGATAAACTTGGCGAATCACATCGTGCAAATATTCTTGAACATCCAACCCTTCCAAGGTGTAATGAATTCTGCGCGCCATTCCCCCCAGGTCGGTATCCTTTTCCACCAGGTAAACTTCATGTCCTTGGTTAGCCACGCTCAGAGCACTGGTCAGGCCGGCTACGCCTCCTCCGACCACTAAGGCCGTCTTATTGACGTTCAGCGCAAATTCCTGCAAAGGTTTCAAATGGCTAGACCGGGCTACCGACATCCGGATTAGATCCTTAGCCTTATGGGTGGCCTCTTCCTTTTCCTTCGAGTGGACCCAGGAGCAATGTTCTCTAATATTAGCCATATCTAAATAATATTGATTAATTCCCGCCTCCCGAAGGGTGTCCCTGAATAACGGTTCAAGGGTCCTGATGGAGCATGCAGCGATAACCAATCGATTGAGCCCTTTTTCCTTGGCCATGTCTGCAATTTCTTTGGCAGAATTTGTGGCACATGAAAATAACTGTTCCTGGGCGTAGACAACATTAGGTAAGGTTAAGGCATATTCAACGGCGGAAGGTACATTTACTACCCTTGAGATATTAGCCCCGCAATGACATACAAAGACGCCTACCTTTGGTTCCTCTTGGGATACATCCCTTTCCGGCGGATAGATCCTTTCTTTGGACAGCTTCCCTCTTCTGTAGTCAAGAAGTTCACCACATTGCGAGCCAGCCCCGCTGGCGGTATAAACCGACTCAGGAATATCTGCAGGACCCTGGAAGGATCCGCTGACAAAGACCCCAGGCTTGGTGGCCTCCATAGGATTGGAAAGACTTGTTTTACAGAATCCGTGTGAATTGAGCTCGATGCCGAACTTATCGGCCAAAGCCTGATAATTAGTGGGGGGATTCAGGCCTATGGATAATACCACCATATCGAATTCTTCTTCTTTTACTCCATCATCCGGTGTTGTATATCTAATCGTTACATTGTTGCTTTCCGGGATCTCTTTTCCTATTGATACGTAGCTTCTAATAAACCGAACCCCGGGAAGTTGTTCTGTTTTTTGGAAGTATCGCTCTAAATCCTTGTTATGGGAACGAACATCGTTATGGAATATGGTACACTCGGCCTCTGCATCATGCTCTTTGGTCAGAATCACCTGTTTCTGGGCGTAAGAGCAACATACTGCTGAACAATAGCTATTCCCGCCTGCCGGGTTAACTTGTCTGGACCCGACACATTGAATCCACGCTATTTTATGAGGATGCTTTTTGTCGGAAGCTCGCAGTATCTCCCCTTCATATGCCCCGGAAGGACTTAATATCCGTTCATAATCAAGACTGGTTACTACGTTCTTAAACTTCCCGTAGCCATAGTCATTCCGGAGCTTGGGGTCAAATGGCTCAAACCCCAGTGCTAGAACGATGGCCCCTACATTTACTTCTACCTTCTCCGCCGTTTGATTAAAATCTATGGCGTCAGCCTTACAGATTGCTTGGCAAATAGTACATTTCTTTTCTTTAAGGTAAAGGCAACTTTCATCAATATAAGTGGCAAGCGGAATTGCTTGAGTAAAATATATATGAATCGCTTTATTCTGAGATATTTCCTGATTAAATTGATCAGGGTATTTAACCGGGCAGTATTCTACACAGGCTTTACACCCCGTGCATTTGCTCTCGTCAACGTATTTGGGCTTTTTAATCAAGGTTACTTTGAAGTTCCCTGCTTCCCCGTCTACACTGTCAACTTCAGTATAGGTTAGGACCTCAATATTCGGCTGCCGGTCGACCTCGACCAGTTTGGGGTTGAGTATTCAACTGGAGCAGTCATTGGTTGGAAAGGTCTTGTCAAGCTGGGCCATATGACCACCAATACTCGGCGCTTTGTCAACCAAGTAAACCTTATAACCGGCAGCAGCAAGATCAAGGGAGGCTTGAATACCGCTGATCCCTCCACCAACAACCATTACGTCTCCAAAATTATTGTTTCCAGCACGATTACAAAGTTGTTGAATTTGTTCTTTTAGCAATAGTTCTTGTTCCACTTTCTATCACCTCTTTAGGTTTTATGTGCGCATACTGTCCAAGTACCGGATCAGCCAGCCGCACCTAGTTTGCAGAGCAGTCAAGCCGCTCCGGGTGTGAATACACCAACAGGCGATTTCCACGTGCATGACCAATTAGAGCAATGCCTAGATCGCAAGCAAGTGAAACGGCGCTCCCCGTCGGCGAATGACGCGAAACAACAACCGGGACCTGCATCTTTGCGGCCTTAAGCAACATCTCCGACGAAACTCGACCAGTGGTCAGCAACAATCGGTCTCGGGTTGATAGTGCCCTCTCTAGACATTCGCCATGGATCTTGTCCAAAGTGTTATGTCGTCCGATATCCTCGGCCACTACCAGCAGATTCCCAGTATCGGACAAAGCTGAAGTGTGTACACCGCCACTAAGCCGGTACAGATCCATCTTCTCTTGAAGTTGCTTCATTAGACACAACACTTCCGTTGCTGTCACAACAAGACCCGATTCAACCTTCTGTCCGTACGTTTTGAAAACTGAACCTCCACCACACCCTGAGGTGAGTGTCCGCTGAGTTGGCAATTCGAACTCGGGGTTAATCAGCCTCACATCGACCAGTGATTCCACTTCACACATCTTCATCATCACCACGTCGCTGATACCTGAGATGATTCCCTCTCCGTACAGGAATCCAAGGACAAGACACTCCATCTTAGTTGGAGTGCACTGAATGGTGACCAGTTCCTGGTGATTCACAAAGATTGTGAGACCCATCTCGCTTGGCACGTGAACTGAGGTCCTGCCCCACCCCTCTTCCGAAAAGCGATCACCGACTATTTCCACTGCCACATTTTTCATATATGATACGCCAATTTCCTTTTGCATGCTTAGCTTCTCCGTCCTCTAAATAATTTCCTGGAGAATCTCCGTGATGTCCTTAACCTGTATGACGTCATCATAATTCAGGACTAACCTGCTATCTTCAAAATTGGTGATGCAATAGGGGCAGGAAGTAACCAGCACCTCAGCACCAACTCCAATAGCTTGATCCAATCTAAGGTTGGCGAATCTGTCGGACTTTTGAGTTTCCATCCAAATCCTGCCCCCGCCCATTCCACAACACATACTATCTTCCCGCGACTCCTCCATCTCGTTTAATATCAAACCAGGTATCTTTTTTAAGACCCCTCGCGGTTCGTCATATATGCCATTATGCCGACCTAAATAACATGGGTCATGATACGTAACTTTCTTCTCATACTCCTTGCTGATCTGGAGTCTTCCCCCATTTATAAGCTCGAACAAATACTGGGATATATGAATTACCTCAAAGTTCACATTGAATTCTGGATACTCATTCTTGAAAGTATGATAGCAATGAGGGGAGGAAACAAGAATCTTTTTGACACCGTTATCGATAAACGTTTTGATGTTTTCCCTAGCCATGCGTTTGAATAATGCCTCATTGCCGGTCTTGCGGATGCTTTCTCCACAGCAATTCTCCTTGGTACCCAGTATCCCGAAATCCACCCCTGCCTTATTGAGGATATTGACAGTGGCTCGAGCTACCTTCTTCAATCTTGAGTCATAGCTTAAGTAGCAACCCGGAAAATATAAGATTTCCATCCCTTCGGTGAATGTTTTTACTGAAAGACCCTCTGCCCATTCCGCTCTCTTGGTTCGCGCTTCACCAAAGGGGTTTCCTTCTGCAAAAAGGCCTGCACTTGCAGCGCGAACAGGCTTAACAGCCTCAGGGAAAACGCCATATCCCGTGGCGAATCTGCGCAAGGCAACCATGTCGTTAATCTGCTTTACGTCTCTCGGGCATCTCTGATGGCACTTTCCGCAGGTAGTACAACGCCAGATTTCTTCATTTTCTATCTCAGTCAAACCAAAGGTTGCCTCTCGAATCAGTTTGCGCATACTGAACGTTCTGACCTTGTTCCAGGGACAAACAGTATCGCATTTTCCGCATTGATAGCAGAATTTAACGGCGTCTGCACCACTCTCTTTGATTTCATCTATGGCCTCTTTGAAGGGGGCTACAATCTCCACAATTTCTAATCCTCTCCTTTCTCATAACAGTTTTAGCCCTTCTGGGACATTCGGACGAAGTTATCCAATAGTCTCTGGGCTCCATATTTGTCTAGCAATGATTTTAATCCCATTTCCAGCGCGATCTGCTTCTCTTTTTCTTTAACTTCCTCATTGACTTCTTCTTCGTATTCTTCATAAACCAGGGCTCCAACCGTGCACACCTTTACACACTTAGGCTCATGACCTAACTCATCCTCACACATATCGCATTTCAATGGAAGACCAGAATCAGGTTCCCTAAATAGATCTCTCGACGGGCAAGAAGCTCCGCAGAAGCTGCACTCGCTGTATTCTTTTCCGTTGATCGTAAAAATCTGTCTGCCGACACATTCAGATTTGGTATATTCAGTAGCACGTATCGGCACATACTCATCATTCAGTACATCCATAACCAACCGAATCCGAGACCTAGCAGGATTGATGCTGCTGTATTTCGGCTTGGCGTGAAATGCGGAACAGGCCAACTCACAAGCACGACATGCAATGCATTTGTCAAGATTAACTTTAATTAATTTAACTATTTTCTTTTCACCCTTCACGGATCTCACCTCCGTCGCTTGTCAAGATCCCCCTCTGGATGAAGTCTTCACTCACGTAATCCAAGCCTAATTTGTCCAAGGTCTCTTTGGTTGGAATTCCTTCATTAGTCCAGCCCTTGAAAGCATAATACCCATCGAGATATGCTTGTTCCTTCTCAGGTTCTCTAATCTTCCAGTGGTCGACAGGCGGAGCCTCATCAATTCTTCTTAGGCCTCTTCGGTTATTAATGGCTCTAACCAAAGTTCGGTTCCTAGTAGCTATTTTCCATAGTTTGTCGGTATCCAGCTCAAGTCCACTGGCATAGGAGATGAATTCCGGCAAATTATACATATGATACGCAGGCCTGCAACCAAATTGGCCTCTAAAGGAGGACAACCAAGCGCAGGTCCCGATGGAGTCATCAACATAATGCATCATTTCGTTCCAATCAGTAATGTTAACAGACTCTTCTATCGAAGGATCTACACGCGGCTCCCATTCTAAGAACCATTTCTTGAACCTCTCCGGAGCAGCTTCCCAACCTTCTACAAGTTTTTTTCTCTTTTCTAAATCAGGCTCCGGTGCCTGGGGATACGACCCTTCAATCTGGGTGATAGACATCTTCTCACCGGTGGCATACATTAGATAATAGGGGAAATTTACTTTTCCCAACTTAAGCGGCACCTGCTCCACTTTTTTAGTGGTATTATGGTCATATTTTTCCGCACCCCGGCCAATCTTACGAGCCGCCCAATAAACGCCATCGGCTAAAGCATCACCCACAAACCCTTCACGCCGAACCGTAATATCAAGCAGATAGAAGAATCTTTCCGCGTTATCAGCAGGGAAGTCTGGCAGATCCTCGTTAGTTAGAACGCCGGCTTCGTAAAGTTCAACAGCGAAGGCCAGAAGCTGAGGTGTTGCAAATCCATCCATTCCGTACTCTGTGGTTCTGGCCAGCATCTCATAGCTAAAACTAAAATCTTCCACATAGGCCGCCATCATATAGATAAGCCTGTTGAAGCATTTTGTGAAGAATTTCCTCCCATCTTCCAGTTCAAGCATTTGCTTACACATCTTCGGACAGTTATAGCAACCAACCCATCGCAACCGGGCTTTATCAGTAGTCGTTACATCATTCTTGTAAACATCTTTGGTAAAATAACCTCTCCGTCGCTCCCGGGCATTGCCCCAAGCGAAATTTTCCATGTGCCAAGCATCGTTAGAGGGATCCAAACGCATCGGGTCTCCATTCTCCGGATCATCAGCAATCGACTTATACTTGGGCTCGCACAGCCCCCAAAGTTCAGTCGGATGGGCAACATTGATGTCCTTTGTGCCACGTATAGCTATCGCCTTTAACCTTTTATCCCCCATAACCACACCTGCCATACGGGCTGCAGCAGAGCTGGCGTGTTCGATGCTCGCACCATAAACCCTGTTCTCACCAGCTAAGCCGATAGCGGCCACTTGGGCACTGGCATCCAACTCAGCTTGAAGGATTCCTTGTGTTTCCATAGCACCTTTACCCTGCAGATGGGAGGCATCACGAATTTCCACTTTGTCATTATTTATCCACAAATAAACCAGATTAGGGGACTTACCCCGAATGATTATTCTGTCGTAACCGGCATATTTCATTTCCGTTCCAAAATATCCACCCAACATTGAATTAACAAAAAGGTTTGTCTGTGGACTAATAGTATTGACAATGCAACGATTGGCACCGGGAACTGGTGTGCAATTTAAAAGACCGCTGCTGAATATTATTAGATTATCGGGAGAAAAGGGTTCAGTTTCCGGAGGAACCCTATCCCATATTATCTTCGCGGCAGTACCCTGCCCCCCCAGATGCAGTTCTGTTAATAGGGGGTCAGTTTCTACCCTCTCAATGCTTCCTCGAGATAAATCAATTTCCAAATTATACCCTGTCTCTGCGTACCTCATTTTTCAACCCCTCTATTTAGGTATGTTTTTATTTTTCTTCCATCCGCTCGAAGGTTAACCCCACCCAAAATGTGGACAATATTATCAGCTGAGTTTAAAATTGGAATACACCTATACGTTCTGGAGCTTAAGCAATCACCTCTGTTGTTTGGTGTAGCACGTGCACTCAGGAATTTTGTTATATATTTTCGATACATTAACTAACTGCAAATTCAGTTGAAAATTATACAACTCTGCAGATTTTCCTAAGAATTTCACAACCATCTCCTTCTGTTTATTTTTTTTCAAATATTTAGATAATTCACTTAACACAAAGTCTACTGCAAGTGTAATGCCAATTTTTTACACTCTCGCCCCATTTTATTATCGACCAGTTGTAATCTACAGTCGAATTGTCGGAAACCAACGCCCAACGGTATAACATCAGTTATTTTTAAAATAATTAAAATAAGAGAATGATAGATAACACTGCAAAATTGCAGTGTTATCTATCATTCTCTATTAAAAGACTATTGGATCACAACTTGGACCGAGTCATATCTGCATCGAAACAATGCAAGTATGACTCGGTTTTCCTAGGAACTTAAATTTAATTTCAATCATGGTTCCGGAAATATTCTAACGCTATGCAGGCGACTCTGCGTCGGTCCGCCGAAAACGAGCCATTCTTCTGACTACTGTAGACTGATTAACTCCTAAGGCAGCGGCGGCCTTATAAGTGCTTCCAAATTTCTCTAAGGCCTTGTCAATAAGTTGACGCTCTACTTCATCTACAGCCTCTTTCAGTGGCATTAAGGAATTGACTGATACTCTTGCTGATTTGCTGGCACTGGATTTAAAGGAAATTGGCAACTGTGATACCTGTATCAAATCTCCTGCCGAAACAACCATTAAACGCTCAACCATATTCTCCAGCTCCCGAACATTACCTGGCCAGTCATACTCCAGAAAAGCCTCAATTACCTCTGGCGAGAATTCTCGCTTAAAGCCGTACTTCTTACTAAATTTATCTCGAAAATGATTAAGAAGAGGAATGATATCCTCATGCCGTTGCCGCAAAGGCGGAATAAAAATCGGAACCACATTCAATCGAAAGTACAGATCCTCTCTAAATTGGCCCCCCCTGATCATCTCTTCAAGGTCTTTATGGGTTGCCGCCAAGATTCGAACATTAATTTGACGCGGCATTGCTCCGCCAATAGGAACAAGCTCCCGTTCTTGCAGAACTCTTAAAAGCTTGGGCTGAAGATTAAGGGGGAAATCACCAATTTCATCGAGTAAAAGCGTTCCATTATGAGCCAGCTCAAACATACCGATCTTACCTTCTCGACGGGCCCCCGTAAACGCTCCTTGCTCATATCCGAAAAGTTCTGATTCTAACAATTGCTCTGGAATAGCCCCGCAATTAAGTTTTATAAAAGGGCCTTCGGCTCGGTTGCTCTGAGTATGAAGGAGTTTCCCTATACCTTCCTTACCAACACCTGATTCTCCAAATAAAAGCACGGTAGAATCAACCTTAGCTACCCGCCTAATTAATTCGAATACCCGTATCATCTCAGGACCAGTGCCAATCATCCCCCCAGTTTCCAGACGATTTCGCGATTCGGACAGCTCCTGACAATTTTCGCTTATTCGTTTGGCATCAATCAACTCCTGTTGCATTTGATTAAGAAAGGTCATATCTCTTAAGTTTATTACAACCCTTAAGAGCTTTCCGTCCTCATCAAAAACAGGATTACCTGTGATAATCAGACTGCGATTATTTTTATTGTCTATAATGGTAACGGGTTGCTTACGTTGCAAAACTAAGTCAAACAACGGATGACCATAGACAGCCTCTTCAATTTCTTGGATTCCTCTTCCAACCAAATCCTGCGTATTGCCCAGACTCACTTTTTGAAATATTCGATTAACTCTGCGGACAATGCCAGCCGAATCGGTGACGCATAAACCATCCGCGGAGGACTGTATAATTGAATTAAGTTCACTGTTAAGTTCCTTAACTGCGGCCAATTCTTGCGATAAAGATTCAACTTCGGATATATCTTGAAATATCCCAACAGCTCCTGTTATCTGCCCTTCTTGTATAACTGGAACCCTATTCATGATATATGTCCTCTGACCCACTCGAAACTCTTGGGAATACTCCGATTTCCCCGTTTCCAGTGTCTCCATCAGACCAATAGGCACTACATCTAAGACATGGCGGCCAATAGCTTCACGTGAAACTCTGGTAAATAGTTGGACTGCCCTATTATTAAATGAAGTTATCCTGCCATCGCTATTGATAACTACAATTCCATTATGCGCAGAGTTTAATATCGCTTCAAGTTCTTTAACTTGGAATTCGGCTTCTTGATATAAAGCAACAGCCAGATCGGCTCGGCTTAAAACTCCAACAATCTGCCCATCCTCTTCAATTACCACTGCCAAATCAAATTGGCAAGCCCAAGCCTCTTCTAAACGAAGAGAAGGCTTAATAACCAAAGGATTGCGTTCCACTGCTTCTAGAAAACTCAGATCTGCAGGTGAACGGTCATTATGGATCATTCTCTCGATAAGCGCCTTCATTGTGACTGTTCCCAGTAACTCCCCTGCTTTATCCACTACAGGACAACCGGAAGAGTTAATTTCGTTAAGCCTTTGCAATGCCTCTAAACAAGAATTAGTATCGCTCAGACAAACCGATAGAGGGGTCATGACCTCTTCTACCCATCTCATAACAGCATCCCAGTTTCCAATATTTCTATTAGTGTTGATGAAAACAAAGCCTTTCACCCTTTCATACCCATTTTGGGACAAACTGCAATGAAAATCGGTGAATATTCTGTCTTTTTATAGCCATCCTTATGACCGAATAGGTCATAAAAGTTATTAGGGTTTCCTTAATTATATCTATGCTGAGATTATCAGTCAATTAACAACAGACAATGCCGCAATTTCCACGAGTTTATTAGTAAAATATCTGCATTATTACGATATCACACACTATATGACTATATCAAAGTATATTTTTGAACAATCTTCTGAAAATTCTTTAACGTAAGTGTTTTCGAAGCTTTGAGAACCCGTTTTTCCAAAAAATATCATCTTGACAAGCGAGGACATTACATGTGATGATATTTGCATAAAATATTTCTGAATATTTCAATTGTCAGAAATTATTAATCGAACATTCTATTCCAAACGATTACACGAATACACCGGCTAATGGATAGATGAAAACTCACTACAAAATTATACTTCCCGATATGCCAAGAAAAGAGGGATTAGCTTGAAACTTCGTGTCCTACTGGTCGATGACGAGTGCTCCGCACGTAAAGAACTTCGCTATTTACTCGAGCTTTTTGAGGATGTGCAGATTGTTGGGGAAGCCGCAAATGCGTTGGAAGCTCTAGAGTTAATCTACAACCTGGATTACTCTGTAATTTTTTTAGACATTGCTATGCTAGGCCTAAATGGGACTGATCTGACTGATCTATTGCGAGAAAAGCTTGATTCACCCACAATCATCTTGACCACCGCTCAAGAAGAATACGCACCTACATTTGCCTTTGCCGTAAATGCGGTAGACTATCTTCTGAAACCCATTCACCCTGTGCGCCTAGAAGAAGCGTTAATGAAAGTACGCCAGTTAAGAGACAACCTAAATGCATCAAAGAATGCTCCACTGCTCTCCGATAAGAGTGAAGCCGTTACCCATCCTAAGCCTTTGGAAGTTGTACCTGTTGAACAAAGGGATAAAATAATTCTATTACACCCGAATGATATCATCTTTATCTATACCGATAAAGAGAATGTCTACATTAAAACTCAAAAGGACGCTTATCTGACTCGCTTTACTTTACGCGAGTTGGAATTACGTTTAAACTCTACTCTTTTTTTCCGCTCCCATCGTTGTTATTTAGTTAACATTCGGCGCATGCAGGAACTGATTCCTTATTTTAATGGAACTTATAACATTGTGGTCGATGACGATGTACGCAGCAAGATTCCAATGAGCCGAACCAAAACCCGAATTTTCAAAGAGATGTTAGGCCTTTAGATCCTGATTTTTAATGCCCTTAACATTCCACAGGGAATAGTTAAGGGCATTATTTTTTGAATCTTAGATTTTAGTTCTTGCATAAACTATTAATCGAACAACCAGTAAATTAGACTTTATTTTATTGAAATATAGAAATATAATGAATATATACACTAATCTAAAAATTAAGGAGCAGCGGCTTATGAAACTTATTAAATTAGCTAGACCCAGTCTGGTGCAGTTTGACCCTGATCAGCCCTTAGCCAAGACAGTGGATAGTATGATTGCTCACGAACTCATTTCTGCTCCAGTAGTGCAAAATAAAAAAATAGTTGGCATTCTCAATTTGGCATCAGCCCAGAAAAAGATTCACAAGGGTGCAGTTCTTGTTAAGGATGCTATGCAAACGGACATCATTATTTACAAAGAAGGCATGGAACTAGAAGATGCTTTACTGGAGAATAATTCTTGGTTCCCAGCGGAAGATGCTCAGGGCAACTTTGTTGGAATAATTATGACTAAGACACTAATTAGCTACTTAAATAATAAGCTGGTCAATCAAAGTCAACACGGCCAAGAACTATTTGAACAAGCTTCAGTGAAGCAACTAAACCTAGAATTAGATACCATTATCGAATCCTCTTTTGACGGAATAGCAATTTGCGATCATGAAGGGCGTGGTATGAGATTTAATCAGGCCCATGCGCGCTTAACCGGCTTGGACGCCTCGCACTTTATCGGCCAGCATATTAACGACTTATTTGAAAAAGGCATTTTTGAGTATGAATCCATAACCGCTAAAGCCCTTCGCGAAGGACGAACCATCACCAGTGTTCAGAATATTAGTCCTACCGGCAAGCAAGTACTGGTTACCAGCTATCCGATTTTTGACAATGAAGGGAAGGTTTCGAGAGTTGTAAGCAATATCCAAGATATCTCTGAACTGCATAAACTTAGCGACCTCGTTCAACTGGAGTTGAGCATAGAGTCTTCGATGGGTGAGTCTGCCACCTCCGCCTCCAAGTATTCCTATCAAGAAAGACAATACATTCTGCCGCGACCACTAATAGACGCTGCAGTCTCACCATTAGGTGAAGAACTAAGCGAATCCAAATTACTGGCAACCAATCAGACCGAACCGCCGGAATTGATGATAGAGCAGCTCCGGAAGGATAAAATTATAGTGAAAAGCCCTGAGATGCTGAAGCTCTTTAACTTGGCAATTCGTACTGCCCGAACAGACTCCACTGTTTTGCTTTTAGGAGAATCAGGCGTAGGAAAAGAAGTATTATCCCGAGTCATTCATAACACAAGCACCCGAGCCTCTTCAGGAAGATTCATCCAAATAAACTGTGGAGCTATTCCAGAAACCCTCTTAGAATCAGAACTATTTGGCTACGAAGCAGGAGCTTTTACCGGGGCGAACTCTCAAGGAAAGCCTGGTATGTTTGAACTTGCCAACCTTGGTACACTTTTGCTTGACGAAATCGGAGATTTGTCAGCGAATTTGCAGGTTAAACTCTTACGTGTACTACAAGAACAAGAGGTCTATCGTCTCGGTGGCATCAGCCCAATAAAACTAAATGTCCGCATTATTGCTGCCACAAACTGCAACATCTGGGAAAGAGTGCAGGAGGGAGTGTTTCGAGAAGACCTCTTTTATCGCTTATACGTTTTACCTATCGAGGTCCCTCCCCTGCGGGAGAGAAAAGAGGATATTCTGCCTCTGACTTTGCACTTTATCCGCCTGTATAACGAAAAATATGGTGTTGAAAAACATTTTGATCCCAAGGCTATTTCTATCTTAGAATCTTATGGTTGGCCTGGTAATGTGCGTGAACTTCAAAATGTAATCGAGAGACTGTTAGTCGTCACAGAGGAAGATTTAGTTCAACCCATGCATGTCCTCACACAGTTGTCTAAATTTAAGAACAAGGTTAATTCTCCAATTACAGTCAATGCGATCTTACCGATTCAACAAGCTAAAGAAATGTTGGAAAAGGAGCTGATTATTATGGCTTTCAATTGTTACCCCTCAATTAGAAAAGCAGCCGAGGCTTTAGGTCTTGACCACTCAAATGTAATGCGTAAAGCTACAAAATATGGAATCAAAAAATAATACAAAATCTATTCATAATCAAAAAGATATCTTGTCAGAGATTGATAATTGGCGGTGCAATCTTACACCAATTCAGTGCACTGTTACACCACTCATTAATTTCTTGCTGATTCTTTAGAGGTCCTTCAGTCAAAGCTAATTATCCGTTAGCAGTCCATCCCTGCCTTTTGGGATATAATAAACGACTCTTAGCCGAACATCCGGATAAATAAGAAAATTTGGCCTATATTTTGCTTATAATTGTGATATGAGATAGCTTGGGGAAGGTGCTTAGTTAAAAAACTGAAGGGAGCGCACTAAAGATCATGATAACCCTTGTCTTATTAACCTAACACGCGCGTTTCTGGTCTGCTAATCAATTCCGAGGCTCCCACTTCTTCAAGTGGGTGTTCCTTATTCTACTTCGGTGGCGATAATCTCCACCGGAGACTATCGTACTGGAGACTTATGTCACCGAAGTCTCAATGTTCAGCTTTAGCTGAACAAGTTCATTTCTGATTATCTAGACTTCTATTTTTAGACTTCTATTTTTGGTATTTACATGCTATTAATTTAGGTCATCACCATTATTTTACATTACAGTAACAATTAGGTATTAGTTCAGTATTGAAAAAGGAGACAGAAATATGGATATGTTGAAAAAGTTGTTTTCACTTGAAGGTAAAGTAGTTATTGTAACAGGTGGAGCACAAGGAATCGGAAAAATAGTTGCTGAACATATTGCAGCCGTTGGTGCTGATATTGTTATTTTTGACATGCAAGAAGAAAAAGCTAAGGCCACTGCTGATTCTATTGCAAAAGAATATAATTGCAAAACTATGGCAGTATGTGCAGACGTTACCAAACCGGAAATCGTAGCTCAGGCAATTGAAAAAGCTGCTGCCGAAATGGGCACTTTAGATTTGCTTTTTAACAATGCTGGAATTGCTCTGCCTAAAGCAGCCTTAGACGTAAAACCTGATGACTGGCTTAAAGTTATAAACATAAATTTAAATGGCGTTTTCTTTGTTTCACAAGCATTTGCGAAATATTTGGTTGCTCATGATAAAAAAGGCGCAATCGTCAATACAGCTTCTATGTCAGGAACAATTATTAATTCTCCGCAAAAGACAGCATCCTATAATACGTCCAAAGCAGGTGTAGTACATTTGACAAAGTCCCTCGCAGTGGAATGGTGCAGCAAAGGAATACGAGTAAACTGTATCAGTCCCGGATATATTTTTACAGAGTTGACACGCAATGTTCCTCAAGAGTTTCAGGACAGCTGGATAAATTCAACGCCTTTTAAGCGCATGGGGACTCCGGAAGAACTAGCTGGCGCAGTCATATATCTGCTTTCAGACTCAGCATCTTATACATCAGGGTGTGATCTTATTGTCGATGGATGTTTCACTTTGATTTAATGATGTTACTTAAACTCTATCAGCTAAAAAGTCTCTCTATCCGCATTGTAGTAAGATTGCTTAATCCTGCTCCATTACAGATAGAGAGATATTTTTTGCAATTTTGGACTTATAAAATAGATTCGGTGTTATGTCTCTCCAAATGGTGTGTTACCGCACCAATTTAGATTGAATATATCGTGCAATGCCTCTTTGGTTGTGGTAAATTTAATTGTTTCCCATCCGTTGACAACTAAAAGATGCCATTCAAGTCATTGTATTGATAATTCGCAGAAAATTATTTATATTCTAAATTATGTGGCATAACTTTTGCAATTAGATACTTATTATCAAAGGAGGTGGACTGACAACAAAAAATAAATTATTTACGCAAAGTTTTCCAACGGTCAGACACTGCGCTAACGCTTTATAACGAAAGGAAGATGTATCATATGTTTGCGAAAAAACGAACTATTTCTTCTAATTCGAGATTATTCATTTTCATATTAGCCATAAGTTTAGTGTTAAGCACAGCGGGATGCGGTTCAAGTCCTGCAAGTTCTGGCGGCACCGCTACTGAAACAACGAAGCCGATAGAATTAAAACTGGCCTCCTTTTTTCCTGCTACCCACCCCGTTGAAACTGAAATCACTCAGGGTTGGATAAAGGCTGTGGACAAAGCTACGAATGGCCGGGTTAAAGTTACGAGCTATCCTGCTGAAACGCTTTTGAAATCTGCAGAAACCTATGAGGGTGTTGTTAAGGGTGTCTCTGATATCGGTATGTCCGCTTACGCCTACACCAGAGGACGTTTTCCGGTCGTTGAAACTTTTTTATTGCCAGGTATTATTAATAAAAATTCCATGTCAGCGAGTTATTCGCTTATGGAAGGGATCAAAACTCTCAATCCTAAAGAGTTGCAAGATACTCATCACCTCTTTAGTTGGGCCTCTGGACCAGGTAATTTGATGTCAAAGGCTCCTTATCGAGAATTGAAAGATATTCAAGGGTTGCAAATTGGTGCGAGTACAGGCCTAGTAGGTGATGCGCTTAAATTATTAGGTGCTACACCAATCACAATGCCAATGCCCGAATGGTATGAGGCATTGCAAAAAGGCATCATGAAAGGCGGACTTTCTGCGGGTGAATTATTGAAGGGGTTCAGATTAGGGGACGTTACTGGTGACTATATTACGCAGACCCCTTTCATTTACAATCAAGCATTCTTCGTTACTATGAATTTGGATAAGTGGAATTCTATCCCCGCCGATGTTCAGAAACAAATCACCCAAGCTACTGAAGATTATTATGGCGGAGTTGTCCCTGGTATGTGGGATAAAATTAATGCGGCTGGCGTGAAATATACACAGGACAAAAAGAAGGTTGAAATAATAACCCTCTCCGAATCTGAAACTGCAAAATGGCTGGACCTTCTTAAACCAATGCACACTGATTATATTACCGTATTAAACGGTAAGGGCTTAGAAGGAGAAAAAATCTTAACTGCTGTTAAAGACATAGTTGATAAAACTAATAAGAAATATTAGTACTGTAATAACGAGGGCTTCAAGTGCAAGAAGTTTTTAATGTGAATTAAGTACTTGGCCCTCGTTTATTTGTTATTTCTTCAATACTTAAGGGTGGTGACAAAATGGGAGTTGTAAGCAAATTCGCCAGAAAATTCGGTTATATTCTTGATAATATTGCAAGGTGGATTGTAGTCGCCATGATGGTACTGGTGGTTGGCAATGTCATTTCACGCCAGTTTGGAACTCCGATACCTGGTGCAATTGAGTGGACAGAATTTCTGTCAGCAATGGTCGTAGGTCTTTCTCTAGCCTTTTGTGGAGCACAAGGCGGCCATATTTATTTAGAATTATTCACCGATAAACTTAACATAAAAGTACAAACTGTGCTTCATGTGGTGATCGATTTCTTGTGTTTGGTTTTTTTGAGCATATCTTTTTGGAGAATTGTTATTTACGCCAATGATATGAAGCTTAGCGGACAGGTCTCCATGACCACTAAAACTCCCTATTATTTCTTTATCTATGTAGTTGCTTTTGGTTTATTGGCATACGCCCTCGTAACCTTAGGGTCTATGATTAATAACCTAAGAAAGGGGGTGCAGAGATGAGTCCAACCATGGCAGGATTTGTTGGCGTTCTAGCATTCATAGTATTTTTGTGCTTGAGAATGCCTATCGCAATTTCCATGGGTCTCGTTGGTTTAGTCGGTTTTAGTTATTTAGTGACTCCTGCCGCCGCCTTCCGGATGATGGCTTCCGAATTTTATACCTCTTGGGCCAACTACTCTCTTAGCGTAATTCCCATGTTTGTTTTAATGGGTTATTTAGCGTATCATTCCGGAATAGGCACCCGCCTATTTAAGTTTGCCTATACTGTAGTGGGCCACTTGGGTGGTGGATTAGCTATGGCAAGCCAAGTAGCTTGTGCTATTTTCGGAGCAGTTTGCGGTTCCAGTACGGCGACCACAGCGACGATCGGTTCTATCGCTCTTCCGGAAATGAAGAAGTACCATTATAATGATTCCCTTGCCACTGCCAGTGTGGCTGCAGGAGGCGCACTGGGTATTTTAATTCCTCCAAGTGCTATTTTTGTGATCTACGGAGTATCTACCGAACAATCAATTTCCAAGTTGTTCTTGGCTGGCATTACTCCTGGGATATTATTAATGATTGCTTATATGCTTATGATTTATGTTGTGAATAAACTAAATCCCACTCTCTGTCCACCCTCTGGAGAGCCAAGAGCATCTGGACGAGAGGTATTGGCTTCATTGCGAGATGGTTTAATAGAAGTGATTGCGGTCTTCGTGATTTCTATCGGGGGGCTTTTTCTGGGGTATTTCACCCCAACTGAAGCAGGTGCCGTTGGCGCAGCAGGGGTGTTACTGGTTACTTTGATTGGCAGGACGATGAATTGGGAAAGATTCAACCACGCTTTAAAGGATACCACCAACACAACAGCCATGATTTTATTTATGGTAGCCGGAGCTATTATCTTCACCCGTTTTTTAGGTATTAGTCGAATTCCTTCTGAAATTGCTGAATGGGTTGGCGGTCTAGCTCTTCCACGTTTTTTTATCATGCTGATTATTCTTTTAATTTATTTGTTTTTGGGTGCTCTGATCGAGATGATTCCACTTATCTTACTGACAGTACCAATTTTTTACCCAGTCGTCGTAGGTACTCTGGGTTACGACCCCATCTGGTTTGGGGTAATCATCTGTATGACAGTAGCAATCGGTGTAATAACCCCGCCTGTAGGTATCAACGCCTATGTTATTAGAGGGGTAGCAAAAGACGTACCTCTGGGAACCGTTTTCCGGGGAGTTTGGCCATTTATACTTGCCGCCGTAATTGTTACTGTACTTCTGATTGCCTTTCCTCAAATTGTTACTACATTACCTAACTACTTAATCAATTGATTACTGTCTAAAATTATCAAAATTTCACCTTTAGAAAGCAATTCTGGGTAACAGTCAAGACAGTTTATATAATTTTGTAATACTCAATTCTATGCAAAAGGCATCAACAGTCATATAACAACTGTTGATGCCTTCTAAATCTTATTTTTCCTATGTTCATTCCCTGAACCGTCATTCCGTAGATAATTGTCGTCCCACGACTACTGCCACAGGTTTTACCTTTTCCATGAGTTCCGCAAAATGTTCAAAATTTAATGATTGATCACCGTCACTTAAAGCAAGCTCCGGTTGAGGGTGAACTTCAATCATTAAGCCGTCGGCACCTGCGGCTATTCCAGCTAAAGCTACCGGGCTGACCAGTGACCATTTACCTGTACCGTGACTGGGATCTAAAAAGACAGGGAGGTGCGTTAATTCTTTTAAGGCAGGAATTGCAGTGATATCTACAGTGTTGCGGGTATACGTCTCAAACGTTCTAATACCTCGTTCACATAAAACCACCTGATCGTTCCCTTCTGCCATGATATACTCTGCAGCATAAATCCATTCTTCTAAGGTTGAAGCCAAGCCGCGTTTTAATAAAACCGGATGCTTGGTTTTCCCAACTTCGGTAAGCAGGGTATAATTTTGCATATTACGGGATCCAATCTGAAACATATCAGCGACCTCCCCAATCCGCTCAATGTCACGAGCATCCATCACCTCTGTAACTACCGGCAGTCCTGTGAGTGCCTTAATTTGGGATAACATTTCCAAACCGCCTATCCCTTTACCGCGAAAGGAATACGGAGAAGTCCTTGGTTTATAGGCTCCGCCTCTAAGCATCGTGGCTCCAAGCCGTTGCACTTCCAAGGCTGTACTCAATAATTGCTCATAACTTTCAATGGCACACGGACCGGCTATAACGACCACCTGAGGGCCCCCGATGATAACATCTCCCACTCGAACCGTAGTGGTTTCTTGTTGTTCATCCTTCCGTCGAGCGATTAGATTCACCGCGCTCCCCTTCTTCCTTATTAAAGCTTAATTAATCCCTTGGTTGTTTAACTATCAATATCTACAAGATCTTTACGTAAAATTACCGCATTACGTAAAAAAATGTGGCGAATTTCCTTTTGGCTACAGTTAGTATTAGCATGTAAAAGTACCCGAATGCAATATGGAAGTGCACCAGGTACGGGAATTTCCGTTGAACATAGAAGCGGTACTAACTGCCAGCCTATGGCTCTTGCACTTGATGCCGGAAAATCAGAATTCAAATCCGGTGTAACTGTGAAAATCGCACTAACCAAGTCTTCCGTGCAAAGTGAATTTTCATTGAGAATTACTTTCAGAAGTTCTTGGGTTGCTTCCCGTATCTCCTCTGCATCATTGCGATCAACCGTTGTCGCACCTCGTATTCCTCGCACCATCTTCTCCCCCCTATTCCTTGGGAGCAACGCGATGTCCCAATCCTACAGCCACTTCATCTAAATGTAAGAGTCCTATTCCAAAAAATACTGCGACACTTAAATGATCATTCTGACGAGCAATTCCAATTTTCCCACCAATATTTAAGCCCATTGCTTTATTCATTATCTGACTTAAGGCTTCACGAGTTGCACCAGCTACTGCTCCTTCATCCCCATGTGTCTCTTGAATTGCCCCTTCGCGTTTAGCTGCTACTATAGCTCGTTCTACAATTTTTCGAACCGAAGCGATATACTCGCCACCATAATCGACTGCGGCTGTCTTAACTCCATTTCTGAGATAGGACTCTTTTAAATGGACCTCTTCTTCTCGGCTTTCTGTCATAGCCATCTTTAACGCAGCAAGCGCAATTTTTTTGCTCTGTGTCATCTAAGCGTTCTTCCTCTCTCATCGGTACTTATTAAATATTAAACAGCAGTATAAATGGTAGAAAAAGACACCTTTCAGTGTCTTAGTTTTCTTATAAAACCATCCCACCATTCTTCACTTATGCAATTCTAATTTGCAAACTTTATTAAAGTTAACCTTGATACCGTCCTGCCATACTACCCTCCTTTTCTCATCTAATAAATGAGAATATAACAAAACAATAATTACCAATAATTATAGTACTACCAAGAGCGCTTTGCAACACTACGGCTTCACAGTAAAGTTCATGATATTACCTTGTAATATGATGATCTGGTTATGACGGGGTTCAAGCAACCGAGCATCTTTTTTAATGACCTGAACTCTTATGGTCTGAGCAACCCCTATCCCATCCAACTGGATTTGCCCGGATTGAACCGCTATTTGTTGTTCTCCTTTTGCCAAATCAGCAATTACCGTACCATTTTGAACCACACGAATTGGAGCTGCTGGTGTAGCTTTTAAAGTTATCTGCCATGTCTTAGCCACTCCTTCACGCTCAGCGTTAGCGAGTGCAGGCAATTCCATAGGAGGAGCTTCCACCTTAGCCGCTACTGTCATATAGAAATCAAGTGGATCCCTTACCGCACTTAACTGCATTAATAAAAGTAAAACTGATGCCAAGACCATAACCCTGATAATCCTGCGTTCTCCTCGCTGAACTATGTTCCACAACCACTCTAATAAACTTCCTCTTCGACGCACGAACATCACCTCGAAAAGAGTCTATGCAGGAAGCGTATTAATCAGACCATTAACTGACAACATTCCCTGCTGCTTGACCAGCTCTGTATCCCATAGCAAAAGCAGCTTGAAGGTTATATCCACCTGTTATGCCGTCAACATCTACAACCTCACCAGCCCAATAAAGTCCTTTAATACATTTTGAGGCCATGGTTTTAGGATTTATTTCTTTCACACTAATTCCCCCTGCCGTTACAATCGCTGTCTCTATGGAGAGAGTGTCTGTGATGGTGAGGGGTAATCCTTGTAATAATTTAACCAAGGACTTGCGTTCTTCACGGCTGATTTGATGAACTACCCCTTCTGGATTTATCCCGCCGAGACGGATTAGAACTGGAATCAAGCTCTGGGGTAGAAGATCATCCAGGGCATTTTTAGACTGCTTATTACTATACTTTTGAAAATCGCGCTGAACTCGGAGATCTAACTGTTCTGCGGAAAGGGCTGGTTTAAGATTGATCCGGAGTTCGACTTGTTTCCCTTCACGAAGGGCATCCCCCGCTTGACGACTCAACGTCAAAATAATGGGACCGGATACTCCGAAGTGTGTAAACAGCATTTCCCCAAACTCAGCAATCTGCTTCTTTCCCCCAATCCATAATGATGCTTCAACATTTCTCAGGGCAAGTCCCTGAAGCTCTTTTACCCAGTCTTCAGCTGTCTTGAGAGGAACCAACGCAGGTCGAGGGGTAATCACACTGTGACCCAGTTTTCGAGCAAACCGGAATCCGTCCCCGTTTGACCCGGTCGCGGGATAGGAGGATCCGCCGGTACAAACGACCACCCTAGGAGCCAGATACCTTTGTCCATTCCCTCGCACCCCTGTTACCTGTCCATTCTCAACCAAAACTTCTTCCACTGCAATTCCCGATTTTATAGTGACTCCTTTATTCTTGAGAAACGTCACTAGGGCATCAACGATTTTTTCCGCATCATCGGAAACAGGAAAAACTCGTCCTCCTCGTTCAACTTTCGTCTCAACTCCATAACTGGCGAAAAATTCTCTCAAGGCCACATTATCAAAATCCCGCAAAATACCGTGTAAAAAGCGTCCATTTCCAGGATAATGGCTAATAAAATCAGATACATTTTCAACATTAGTTATGTTACAGCGTCCCTTACCTGAAATTGCAATTTTCCGACCTAAACGTTCCTTCTTTTCAAGTAAAAGGACCTTTGCACCTCCTCTTGCAGCTTGTCCGGCGGCCATCATTCCTGCAGCCCCGCCACCTACTACTATAACTTGATACTCGTTCATCTTAATTCCTTTCTTTCATTGACTCAGCTTCATATTAGTAGCTTGATTGAGTCAATAGTTATGTTATCAGAATTTTAATCCTTTAGGATTCAGGGTAGATATCCGTTAAGGTCAGCTTGTTTTTTGCCCCAGAAACTATTCTGTGCTAAGATTGAGAATAGCTTACATATAAAATTAGTTTGGGAGGAATGTTTAATGAGTCTTGACCAACGTTCTATCATTTTAGCACGAATTTCTGCTGCAGTTGCCTGTAACGCCCTGGCAGCACTCCGTCTAGCAATTACCGAGGGAACAAATGCAGGTTTATCTAAAGCAGAAATCCAAGAAATTATAAGCTTAGCTAAAGATATTCAACAACAACCTATTTCTCATGTAACCCATCTAACCGACCAAGTTTTGCGTGAACCCAAGAAAAAAGCACACGAGCATAGCGCTCACTGCGGATGTGGCGGACACCATGCTTAACGTACACTAGAGGGAGAAGAATCCTCTGTTGGCAGGATCACCAGTGGCACAGACTAAGCATAATTCTCCTTTATCAAAAATACGTTTGCCACATTGGTTACAATACTTGGGACAGCCTTCGTGGACTAATATTTTTCCAGTAATTAACCGATGAGATAACGGCTTACAACTAAATGTCAGAGCTTTTGACCGACAGGTTTCCACACAACGGTGACATTGAACGCACTTCTGTGGTTCAAAAATAAGCCGCATCGATGTGATCTGCTCCTCTTTTGTCTGATCTTCCGCACCAATGTCTGAATTCCTTTCTTCTCGCTTTTGCAAGGCTCCTTGGGGACAAATTGCCGCACAAACACCACAACTGGTACATGAATCAGCAACTACAGCTAAAGCATGAAAAGGGATCTTTTCCTCTGCCGAAGCCTCAAAGGCTTCGAGGAGCCACTGACGAGTTTTTGGAATTTGATATGATTCATCCGCCGCCATGCTTGGCAACCATTCCTCGATTTTCTCCCGACTTTTTTGCCGCCAGCCCAATTTAGAATCCTTTTTAGTAACGGTCCTGCGTACGCCAACTTCAGTAAGCACTGGTTTCTCAGCAAGCCCTTGATCTGGTCGTACTTTAATATGGACAGCAGGATGATCCGGCCAGTCGGCATGAACCTGTTTAAAGATCTCAACACTGGATGCACATGCCTGTCGATCCTCACAGTCTGAGCAAACTCCCGTTATAATGGTTGCTGTTTTTTCCTTAGCCAGCAACATCAGAGTCATCCAACTGTCTCGATCCAGTATCCCTAAGCACGAAATCTCAAACCCCTGAGGGACCGCCCTTGGGCAGTTTAAAACGATTTTGTCTGACTCTGACAGATAATTATGGAGCTTGTCAATTGAATGATCTACAAAACCGCCACTCGGGCAAACAGCCATACAAACCCCGCATTCTGTGCATTGTTTAGTATCTAGCTCTCGATACTCTGAGATAGCCTGATGCGGACAACTCTCTATACATAATTTACACGAACGGGCATAAGGTCTTTTAGTATTTAGACAATTCCCGTTGTGGTATACCATTTGACATGTCATAGTTACATCCTCGCTAATATTACTTCTTGTCCATGACTATTCGCTTTCTATCTCAGATTTCCTTCCTACATAGTATGATTACCTTTCGCTATCTCTCTCATTCTTAAGAGTTCACTTTCTTAGTCAAAAGAGGCAGGAAACACTTCAGCAGTGTTTCCGCCTCTTTTATTTACCTTCTAAGGTTATAGCCTTGGCAAGTTGGTTCTCTACCCCAACTAAGTGATCTAGCATAAGTTTCTGAGCTTTCTTTGCATCGTGATTTTTAATTGCTTCGTAGATAAAAAGATGCTCCCTGTAAAGTTTTTCTGGAGTATCTTTATGTTCATAAAGTTTACTGCGACTGCTTTTCAAAGTCTTTCTCATTGTATCCGAAAGAGTGTTCATTAGACGAAACAAGATCTTGTTATGCGTCGCTCTGGCAATTGCATAATGAAAGTTATGATCCGCCTCTTCTCCTAAATGATACAATTCCAGATCTCTGCGCATGACTTCCAAGGCTTCAAACATTTCACAAATCTCATTTTCCTCTGCTCTCTCAGCCGCCAGTCCCGCAGCTTGTACCTCTAGAATTTTGCGTGCTTCGTAAAGTTCCAGATCAGTATCTTTTTCGATGAAAAGCATCCAGGCTAGGGGTGTAACTACTGATTCTATATTAACCTGCCTGATGTAAGTCCCTTCACCAGAACGAACTTCAATTAATCCCATCATCTCAAGGGCACTGATGGCTTCCCGTATAGACGCACGACTTACCTGAAACCGTTCAACTAATTCCCGCTCAGAAGGCAACCGGTCGCCAGGTTTTAGCTGCCCTTGAGCAACTAGTTGACCGATCTGATCAACAATTTGCTCATAGATTTTTCGGGTTCTAATGGGTTTTAGTATCACCCTATTCACTCCTCGCACACCAGTTGTATACCTATAACCGTTCTTAGTGTACCATAGCTAACCCCTATATGAAACATGGGAACACTTTATTATTATAAAGTGTTCCCATGTTTTACAACAATTAAGGTCGTGAGTATTCTCACTTTTAAAGAACAAATTCAGTTCTTTTTACCAGCCCTGTAAGATTCAGCTAATATCTGGATTGTATGCAGGACCTCTTCTTCAATTCCTGCATTTTCTACCCCGCTTTTCAGCTGTAACCTGCAAGCCGGGCAACCAGTTGCGACTGTATCCGTGTGTGTCAATTCAATGTCCGCTGTTTTCCGATCCGAAATCTGTACAGAAAGATCAGGGTGAACGAGACTAAACGATCCAGCCATCCCGCAACAACGACCAGGCTCTTTCATTTCAATCAATGTTACCCCGGGAATACTCTTTAATATTTCTCGCGGTTCTTTATTAATCCCTTGACCACGATTTAAATGACAAGGATCATGATAAGTGACTTTCCGGTCCACTCGGCCTAACCCTTGTTTTTTGAAAGGGACTTTATGAATCAAAAATTCGGAAATATCATATGATTTGCCAGCCCACTTATCAGCCAATGCTTTAAATTCTGGGTCATTCTCTAGTAATTCACCAAAAACATGCTTCCAAGCAGTCCCTCCAGAAGAACAGGCAACAACTAATGCGTCCGCACCCAGCTTCTCAAATGCTCTTAAATTGCGTTTTGCCAAAGCACTGGCAGAGGCTACATCCCCATTAACTGAGGCGGGAATACCACAGCAACCCTGACCCTTTGGAATGACCACTTCAATGTCGTTTTCTTTGAGAACCTCAACGACTGATTTTCCAATATCTGTATAGAAATAATTTATCATACATCCTGTGAAGAAGGCCACTCTCATCTTTGGATTTTTGACCTTAACCACTTCAGGAAACTCAGAACGCAATGTTTTGCTGGCAAGCATAGGGAATACCTTGTCTGTTCCTATACCTATATCAAAACGCATTCGAGCAATACGATCACTTTTGTGGGGTACGTGCTTTAAGGCTACGCCCTGAAAAAGGCTTCCTGTCTTCATCCCAAAATCAAACATTCGTTGCATTTTGAGCGCAGTAAAGGCAATCTTTTTGACCGGGTGCAATCCTTTTTTGCGAACAGCTTCTGCCCTCGCAGCCAAGATTATCTTATCAAATCGAACTCCACAGGGACAGTTAGTGTTACAAGCCATACAGGTTGTACACAGGGAAAAGCGATCAGCTAGCCTCTCGGTCATTTCAATTTCTCCAGAAAGGAGGTATTCCACTAAACTTATCTTTCCCCTTGCAACTCCAACCTCTTGGCGTGTTTCCTTGTAGATAGGACAAACCGCCATACAGTTTCCACATTTCATGCATTTATGGAGTTCTTCGGTAATCGAATCCAGTGAATTATATACGGACACGATTAGTCCCTCCTTACTATCTTCCCAGGGTTCAACAAATAGTTGGGATCCAGGGCTTCTTTTATTCGCCTTAATGCAGCGACACCAGCTTCTCCAAACTCCCAATCTAGATATTTCATTTTTGCAATCCCGATCCCGTGTTCACCTGAGAGAGTCCCTCCCAAAGATATCGCGGTCTGGAAAATTTCATCGACCGCTAAGTGAACCCGCTTCATTTCATCCTGATCTCGTTCATCCGTCAAAATAGTAGGATGCAGGTTTCCGTCTCCAGCATGCCCAAATGTGGCGATATTGAGATTATGCTTATCGGCAATTCTACGAATTGCTTTAAGCATATCGGGAATTTTACTTCTGGGTACAGTTGCATCTTCAAGGACTGTTGTCGGTCTTTTTTGAGCAAGGGCAGGAAGTGCACTCCGGCGAGCTAACCACAAAAGATCGCGTTCTTTATCATCTTTAGCAATTTTAACTTCGACAGCCTGCTCGTCCTTTAAAATTTGCTCTACCAAAACAGCTTCCCTTTCAACCACCTCTTTATATCCGTCAACTTCAATCAAGAGGACCGCTTCAGCATCTAATGGAAGTCCTGCATGGACAAAATGTTCAACGGTTTGAATCGTTACATTGTCCATAATCTCAAGGGTTGCTGGAATAATCTTATTACGGATTATCGAAGCAATAGCTTTTCCTGCCTTATCAACATCATCAAAAACGGCCAAAATACTCTTGCGGGCCTCGGGAGATGGTATTAATTTCACGATAATTTCCGTAACAATTCCCAGCGTTCCTTCAGCTCCGGTAAAGAGGGCTACTAGATCGTATCCTGTTACATTTTTAACCGTTTTTCCGCCCCACCGGATGACCTCGCCATTGGCCAAAACTATTTGCAATCCCATAATATAATGCTTGGTTACCCCGTATTTTAGACCACGCAATCCACCTGAGCATTCCGAAAGAGAGCCACCCATCGTTGCGGTAGTGACTGTTCCTGGATCCGGTGGATATAACAAACCAAGTTTTAGCACTTCATCATTAAGCGCCTGGATGATCACACCTGGTTGAACGGTCGCCGTCAAGTTATCCTGGTCTATTTCTAGGATCTTATTAAGATTAAGCATAGAAAGAACCATACCACCCTTTGTGGGAATAGTTCCTCCACTAAGATTAGTACCAGAACCGCGTGGATAGATCGGAATATTATGGCGTACAGCAATTTTTACGACCTCTGCCACTTGTTCAGTAGAAAGGGGTGAAACCACAACATCTGGCTTATGATGTTTCATCGCGGCAGTCGCATCATAAGCATAGGTCAGTAAGTCTTCCTGCTCAGTGAGAACGTTCTCCGCACCCAGCACTTGAATGAGTTCTTGTAAGACTTCACGAGCTAACATCCATCTACCCCCTATATTGTGAAAATTTTAATTTTGTCTGGCTGTCAGACCATCTAACCATATATTAATGCAATTATCATTAAATTTCAATATGTATATTAAATTCTCTTCAAATAATAAGGGGAAGGGCTTTAAAAACTGCCGCTTCCCCATAATAGAGCTAATTTTTCAGTTTAAGCTTCATGTGTTCATTGTATAAATGTTTCGATCGTCGGTATCATACCCGGAACCACATATGCCTGCAGGTAGGTCATAATGCAAACAAGAAGTAACAGAAAGAGTGAATGTTTAAGTGTAAAGCGGAAAAGGTCAGACTCTCTTCCAACTAAGCCAGTTGCAGCCGTCGCTACCGCAATGGATTGTGGAGAAATCATTTTCCCAACAACTCCACCGGAGCTGTTTGAGGCAATGGTCAGAATAGGGTTAACTCCAACTTGTTGGGCAGTAACATTTTGCAGTTGACCGAACAGAGCGTTAGCCGAGGTGTCTGAACCCGTTAAAAATACACCGAGCCAACCTAATACAGGAGCAAAGAAAGGAAACAAGTGACCGGTTCCAGCAAATAAGATACCTAGTGTATACGATAGTCCAGAATAGTTCGCAATGTAGGCGAAGCCCAATACTGAACTGACCGTAATAGTCGGATAGATGAGAGTTTTCAATGTCGCCCGTGCTACTTTGGCTCCTCTGGCCGGGCTAATTTGAAGAATGAACATTGTAATAAGTGCAGAGATCAGGATCGCTGTCCCGGCAGCTGAAAAGAACTCCCATTTATAATAAGCGGCATAAACCGTTGGTTTATTAACAATCGGCATAGTTTTAACAACTAGGCCATCTAGCCCAGGCCAATGCGGAATGCTAATGAGCCATTGCAGCTGTTTCGTCACAAAATCTTTGAAGCCCGAAGTTCCCCAAATTCCCACCATGACTGTGAGAACTAAAAACGGAGACCAAGCTTTAAGAATCTGACCGCCAGAATACTTTTTATATTGTTCAACCTTTTCAGTCTTCTCATTTGGAAAACGCCATATATTTTTAGGTTTCCACACTTTTAGTAAGGCCGCCGTGGCAATCAATGAGAACAGCGAAGAAATAATATCAGGAAGCATAGGACCCAGGTAGTTAGAAGACCACCACTGTGCTACTGCAAAGGTAATACCTGAGACAGCGATAGCAGGGAGAACCTCTTTTGCCCCTTTCCAGCCAGCCATGAGAATAATTAAATATAATGGTATAAAAACTGACAAAAAGGGTAGTTGCCGTCCAACGGCTGCGGAGATTATGTCCGCATTAACACCGGTTACTGCACCAGCGGCAATAATCGGTGCACCAATCCCTCCGAAGGCAACCGGGGCAGTGTTTGCTATTAAGCAAAGACCTGCCGCATAGAGAGGTTCAAAACCCAGTCCAATTAAGATCGCACCCGTAATTGCAACGGGAGTACCAAATCCAGCCGCCCCCTCCAAAAACGCACCGAACGAAAAAGCAATGAGAAGGGCCTGAAGACGACGGTCATTGGACAAAGAAGCAATTGAACTTTTAATTATATTCCAGCTTCAACGGTAAGGTTATATAGAAAAACAGCTGTTACAATAATCCAAGCAATAGGAAACAATCCATTCAGAATTCCAAGAGCACTTGCTGAAAGTGCAATACCTAATGGCATCTTGTAAACAAGAACAACTATAATAATAGTAAATAAAAGCGTTGATACCCCAGCGATATGGCCCTTCATACGTTTAATTGCTAAAGCCCATAATAAATAAAAAATTGGTAACGAAACCACAAGTGCCGTTAGTCCAACGCTACCTCCAAGTGCGGAATAGTTCTGTGTCCATTCCAAGTCAAATACCACCTTTCGTTATGTAGACTTTTTTTATTCCTCCATTTTTCCCGTTTGTCTTCTTCCTTTCCTAAATATAAAATCTTCCTCTGGTCTGACCATTTTACCACCTTACCATCACGCCATTGAATACTATAACTCTGCTTTAGCGATATTTCAATTCAAACTCACTCCTTTGAAATATTTACTATTTCTTCTTAGAATATGCATATGTCTCAAAAAGCAAAAGAGCAAGAAAAGCTCTCTCTGGCATTTCTTGCTCTTTGTGTATTTAGTTCCAAAATCAATAATGTAAGCGTTGTTCAAGACAAAAATGCACAGCAGGATCGGACTCCTGCTGCACTTGCTGTTCCTTTGATGGATGAACTCGACTTTCCAGCTATGGCTGCCGTCCGCAGCAGGAATAATGAACTCTTAAAACTCCTCAATTAATAGCTTATTACTAACTCAACTTTCGCACCGCAGTTGTGCGAATAAAGCCTTGATATAACTGGGCAATTCACTAATCCAGTTGTGTAGTTGACTAAGCGATTCTTTGTTCTTGGGTTTATTCGGTAGTAGATCGAGTACAAATGCCATCAATTGGCGCAAGGCTGTTTTTAAGTCTAAATCCATGACTTCATCTGCAAAAAGGTAAAACAATCCTCCCAGTGAGCGTTCATCGTTATTTTGTCTACGTTCCCACTCAAGGATGAGATAACGAGTAAAGACGATTATCGTGTGGCTAATCATCATATCGAATGACCGTCCTTGGAATTCGGTACCCAGTTTTAAGTGTGATTTAGCCACCTTGAAAAAGGTCTCGATACCCCAACGCATCCCATAAATCCTTATAATTTCAGCATTATCTAATGCAAGATCTGTCGTTAGAATCGCCAACCAATCTCTGTGGTTGTTCCGATTCTGGACGAAGACAATCTTAAGAGATAACCCTGTTAAGGTTTGAACACGGACTGAACCCTGAATTTCTGCTTTATGGTTTTTGGGGATTTTAGCATAAAGCTCACTTAGACTTAATGCATTTCCCTCGCGAAAATAAGGCAACGTCATATCGGCAATTTGTAAAACATTCTGAGCTTGAATGGCGGCAATCTGCTCCTCTTCAGGATAAACTGTTTTGACAATTAATAGAAAAAGACCCACCCCAAGACCATTGAATATCATCATTGGCATTGCAATGACCCTAATAAAGTTCCATGCTTCAACGAAAGGACGAGCAAGCATAAGAATTATTATCATTTCCAAAATTTGAGCAATTACCCCGAGCCCTATACCAACCTTCCAATCGCAGGCTTTTTCTCTTGCCAGCCAATAAACTAACCCTCCCAACAAGCCCTGAATTATGGGCGATACTGCACAAGCTAAACCAGTAAATCCGCCATAGAATATATAGAGGTGTAATCCTGTAATAGTGCCAACCCCTAATCCTACCAGAGGTCCGCCGAGCAACCCTGCACTTACTGTTCCAATTGCGCTCGTATTAGCCATAGCACCATGTATTGAGACCCCCGAATAAGTTCCTGCCATAGAAAATACTCCAAAAACAATAATCAAGGTCAACCTCTCACGTTGGGTTATCTGGGAACTCAAATATTTACGAAAGACTAGACTCTTCGTCATCAGTAATCCTACTGTAGCAATAATGCCAAGCCTTTCAGCTAATTCCAATAGTAAATCAATAGGATTCATCCCCTTTTCACCTAGGCAAACAAGTTTCTGGGCCGGGACATTTTGTATCTGCTGTTTTGATCGAGAGGGTGACCAAGTTAAAAGAAATTCACTGAATGACAGGCTCAGCGATTTTGCCCTTCTTCGAATAAATCCCTATCATTGCAGTTTAATGATAGGGATTTATTAATGATAATTAGCGTGAATACTTTTGTTCTAGCATTCTTAACTCCTGCTGAAATGATTGACTAAGTCGAAATAGTAAACGCTCCATATCCAATCTGTGAAGAGATATGTTTTCAGGGCTTAAAAATTCAATTTTGCGGAACTCTGGTTTAATCAAGAGAGGGAGCAAATCATCGATATTCTCAATACGCAAAGTTAGAATGATCGGAGCATAGGCAACCTCATGGTGTCGGCGTCCATTCTCTTCTGATACTGTATAAACATCTAAACTTAGATCAACATCCTCAATAATGATTCCTTGAAGCGGCACATTGCGAAGTAAAGCAACTTGTTGCTCTCGCATTGTTTCAGCCATTATTTCCTTACTCTTCCCTCCAAAGAAAAAGCGTCCATTTTTTGATTCACCGCGAAAATCCACTCTAATCCGTACGCGAATGTGTTCTGTCAGGAGCTCATTCCCAATCCGAATCTTCATTACTGGTTCTCTCCGTTTCCCCATCTTACTACATTCTGTCTTTTTATTTCATATAAATTAAATATTCTCCATAGATTTGATTTTCTCCTGCAAGCCTTGCTTTAGGGTTGGAATTTGTGGACATACTAAGAAAACTTCAACGGGTATATATGCATTTAAAAGGAGGATAAATTACATGCTAAAAACAGCCGTTGCTATTTTCAAAGGCTCTCAACAAACCAAGGAGGCAATTGAAGAAATTCAAGGGGAATCCTTGGCGAATAGTAAAGTATCCGTAGTGGTTCTAAGTGAATACCTCCATCAAGGTCAATACCGTGAAGAAATTGCTAACGAATTAGCCTATTATCCGAGCGAACCCTTTTTCGACAAATATCATACTTGGCTAGTTCAAGCTCCACCGTTTCTCGTACCCAATTTAGGGGAAGTAGTTGTCGCCGGACCTCTAGCCAGTCAGCTCATGCATCAACCTCAAGGTCGCGGGCTTGCTGAGGTACTACTTAGCTATGGTCTTTCTGAAATTCGCGCACGCCATTATGAACATGAAGTGCGCACGGGGCATTGGTTTGTTCTAATCCAAACAGAACACGAAAAAATTAATGGGGTTACTAATACCCTGCGCGGCTATGGCGGAAGAGATATTGAGAAATGGAATAAGGAACTGGATCATCCTACTTACCCTAAATCATAATCCTGCTTTGGTTCGCAATTCCTGGATTTCCTCTTTGGTAAGAGCTCTGTAAGCACCGGGACGAAGAGTATTCCCTTGGCTAAGTGAACCGAAGCGGACCCGCTCAAGCTTAAGTACAGGATATCCGACAGCCGCAAACATCCGACGAACTTGGCGATTTCGTCCTTCATGAATTGTCACTTCCAGGATTTCTAAACGATCCGATTTAGACTTCTCGGTACTCTTTTTAGGAACACCGCACACAACACGCTCTACAATAGCTGGTGCGGTGTTCCCATCTTCCAGCAGTACACCTTGGCGCAAATTGTCAAGAGCGCTAATACCAACTGGACCTTGTACCCAGACACGGTAAGTCTTCTCTACTCCATATGAAGGATGCATCAAGCGATGGGCCAATTCCCCATCATTAGTAAGCAGTAATGCGCCCGACGTGTCATAATCTAACCTTCCAACCGGGTAAACTCGTACAGGAACTTCCTTCATTAAATCAATAACAGTGGGTCGCCCTTGTGGGTCATTTACGCTGGTAATTACACTAACCGGTTTATTAAGAAGATAATAGTGCAGTTTTTCAGAGCGTTCGACTGGCTTTCCATCGACTTCAATATAGTCATCTGTCCCCACTTTATGCCCTAAGGCAGAGATCTTTACTCCATTTACACTTACTCGACCTTCTAGAATAAGTTGCTCAGCATGTCGCCGCGAAGCCACCCCAGCTTGCGCTAACACTTTTTGCAAACGTTCTCCACTCTCTTTATCTTGAGCCATATTTTCCCCTTCCTAACTGTCCGCTGCTAGTATTTAATTCCTTTGTGTCACTAGCTTTGTCTAAATTACTTAAATCATATATGCCGGGGCCAACCTCTGGATAACTATTCTGAACTTTTCCCCAAAATTGTTCGCTCTGTGTGCTATGAGGAAGATGAACAAGGTAATCCCCCTGTAATCTTTGAAGAACTTCGAAGGCAACTTCAGTATCGGCTGGGTCTAAACGAAATCCAACCCTCTGTGCATAATAAAACGTCATCGGCGGCGAGTCGCTTAATACCAGGATGCTTGATGGTACAGTATGCTCTTTAATCCACTTAGCTTGACTGAGATATTCCTGATTCCATTGATACTTTGGAGCCAAGTCAGTATAGGAACCTTTGTTGATTAACACCAGGAAGACAATACCAATCGCCGTTCCTGGCAGGGAGGGTATCCAGTCAAGGGCATAAGCACTCAATAAGGCCGCTAAAGGTAAAATAGGCACTAAGTAATAATCTAAAGGAATACGGGCACAAACTATTCCAATATATAAAACACTAATCCCACACCAAGCCAATAGGGCCATACGCGCCTGAGAGCGAAAAAAGAGGATGCGGAGCATCCCAGCTCCGGATAGAAACAGGACTATCTCAGTAAATCCATCTTGAATATTTTTTTTCAATATCTCCCAATCAAAGCTTGTTGCATTGACAACTTGTCCAGTCAATATTCCTGATACAAATTGACTGGAAGAAGCAACGTTAAAATGTACCCATAAATAATATACCAATGGCGGAATAAGCACAATCATACTGTAACGGATAAGTTGCCCTATCCGGCGATCAGTAAGCGGCCAAAAACCCAGCAGAAGGGCAACGGGAAACAACATAAGCTGAGGAAGCTTAGCTAGTATTGCCCCAGCCATCACCAAGCCTGCTTGCCAAATCCCGCTCTCCTTTTGAGCAGTCCTCCATCTCCAGATCATTGCTAATGCCCAAATGCTCCAGGCTTGGGCCATAGGTTCGGGCATAACAACTCGTCCATAATAGATTGACAAAGGGATTAAGGAATATATTGCGGCCGCAAAAAGCCCAACCCTGTCGGAGAATATATTTCGCCCCAAATTATAAATTCCTGCCACTGTAACCAAGGATAAGGCGACCGACCACAAACGTCCCCAAAGATCCGCCCAACCAAAGATACTCCAACTCCAAGCCAAAAGATATGGCAAAAAGGGAAATTCCAACTCAACACTTTGGGGTATCACTCCGTCGTAATTAAGTTGGGGTATGAAAACATTCGGAAAATCCATTAAATGACCTATCATATGGGTTGCCATACTTGCAGTATCTGCCTGCCTCCAGGCCTGATCATCTAACAACGGATTCGTAATTCCGCGTAAACGGAGCACTAAGGCAATAAGCAAAATCATTGCCAAGAGTATACGGTTTATTCCTCGGCCCATTCCACGGTACTCCACTTGTTGCGTTTCAACTGATATATGAGTTGTAAATATCCCCAAATCGTTGCTCCAATTCTCATTTTACTGGCACCTTTTTTTAGTTCATAGTGAAGTTTTAAGGGAACTTCGGTGACACGCTCTGCGAAAGGAGCAACTTTTAGCAATAGTTCAACCATCCCAGAAAAATTCCGACTCTTAATGATATTCGGTCCGTATTGTCGGGTTCCCTCGGCCAGCAATCTGAGTCGATATGCTCGATATCCACATGAATAATCCCGAACTCCCTTGATTGGTGCAAAAAACCGCATGACTCTTCCGGCTCCCCAAGACAGTCCTCTGCGCCCAAACGAAAGTCCGTGCTGCTCTCCGCCTTGAACATATCGTGAAGCAATCACTAGATCTGCACCTGAACAAATCTCATCATACAATACGGGAATACAGTCTGCAGGTTGAGTATTATCTGCATCCATGGTGATAACAATATCAGGAGAATCTTGTTTTTCAGAAGTGAGCTTGTCCGGTGAATTGACTTGATAATTATGATTTAAAACGTATTGGAAACCACTGTTTATAGCTGCCCCTAACCCTTGGTTTTGCTCATGATTAACTCCGTGCACGTTGTCATGTGTTTGGGCGTAATTCTGAATAACATCGAAAGTACTATCAGTACTTCCATCATTGACAACAACGATTTGGTGAGGAATAGCCGCACAATTTTGATTTATATCTGCTAGTAATTCTGGAAGTGCTTGGTCCTCATTATACGCCGGTAAAACAATATATAACATACTAACAATGCCCCCTTTCGGTTCATTGTTAGTATGCACAAAGTACGTGTCAATAAAACACTTTAGTAACTATCCAGACCGAGACGATCAATCCAATGATATCCGCCAGTAATCCTAATTTGAGTGCATAACGATATTTTTTGATTCCTACCGAGCCAAAATAGACTGTTAGCACAAAGAATGTGGTATCTGTACTCCCTTGTAAGGTTGACGCTAAACGCCCGATGAAGGAATCCGGTCCATATTCATTGATTAGTTGCGTTGCTACTCCTAAGGCTCCCGATCCACTTAGAGGACGCATAATTGCTAAAGGAATGATGGCAGCGAAATCGGCCTCCAGTCCTATTAGGGCAAAAAGCGGTTGCAGCCAATGCGACAGTATATTAAGAGCACCGGAGTCTACGAACACTCTAATTGAGACAAGCATCCCAATTAAGAACGGCAGTATCCGCACACCTGTCTTAAAACCCTCCTCCGCTCCCTCTACAAACGACTCATAGACAGGAACCTTTCGAAGGTAGGCTATCACTGGAATAAGTAATAAGAGAAGGGGGATTGCCCAACGGGATATTTCTGCAATTACGTTCATGTCTTCCTCCTGCGACGTATAAAGTAATCCACTAAAATCGCCATGAACATAGCACATCCTGTCGCGACTATAGTCGTCCCAATAATTTCAGTAGGATTGACTGAATTTGCTTTTAGTCGCACTCCAATAATCGTTGCCGGGATTAGGGTAATACAAGAAGTATTTAGCGCTAAAAATGTAATCATGGCAGGGCTTGCCACATCAGGTGTAGGATTTTCCTTTTGGAGTTCTTGCATGGCCTTAAGTCCAAAGGGTGTTGCTGCATTACCTAACCCCAAAATGTTGGCGCTTAAATTCATAATAATAGCACCCAAGGCTGGACTATCAGGTCTAAGAGATGGAAACAGGCGCCGAATTGCTGGCCCAAAAATACGCGCAATCCCTTTAACTAGACCAGCTTCCTCTGCCAAGCGCATAAGACCCAACCATAAACTCATTACACCGATTAGTTCAATTGCAACCTCCACTCCGAGTTCTGCAGCCTTCATCGCAGATATTGTAACATTTTCAATGTGACCATTAAACGCAGAGACGATTATTCCGATCGCCAACATTAAAAGCCAGATGAGATTAACCATTTCCCACCCCCTGCCTAAAATGTATGAAAGGGACAAACAAAAAAGAACGAGATATCCCGTTCTTTCTGCTTGATCCATATTCTTAGATTGCGACCTGTCTAGTCGCGGGCAATAATAATCTCGTCTGTAGTTCTCTTTTTCTTTTGAAACATACCTGTAATTCGCTCTAATAGATCTGGAACAGTATCAATCAAACGGTCAACTACCACATTACTATCGACAGGAAGAAGTCGAATGTTTCCGTTGCCGACAACCAAAAAGCCTACTGGCTGCACTGATACTCCTGCTCCGGCACCACCGCCAAACGGCAGAGCTGGACCTTGACCCGGCGTGCCTCCTCCAGAATTTCCTCCCTCTTTGTCATCAGGTGGAGCAAATTCACTGCCGCCTGCTGCAAAACCGCATGAAACCTTGGAAATTGGAATAATCACCGAACCGTCCGGGCTCTCAACCGGGTCGCCAACTATGGTATTAACGTCGACTATTTGTTGGATACTCTCCATCGCGGTTTGCATTAATGATTCAATCGGATGATTCCCCATGCATTGTCTTCCCCCTTATACCCCGCTTAAACGTTCGTAATAATCTCAGTCCTACGAAAATAATATGGCCTATTCTTAGATGGAATATGCATTGAATATCACAAAAGAAACCCTCTTTTTTAAACTGGGGAATTACTACTATTGCTGGAGATTGCACTTCCATCGTCACCTGTCTGTAAAGGTACGAGAAAGCAAACCCAAACATGGTCCAAAAAGATCCTGCTGCGATAGCTGTATGACATGCATCTTTGTACCCAATTTCTACTCGCCAATTGATCGACTTACAATGAATCCCTCGATAAAACTGTCTCTTAATGCGATTTATGTGCTTCAACAGCATGGGAATGTTCTGCCACAGCCGGCTCAAAAAGCCGCGCCGTATATAGCGGATACGTGCAGTAGTCTTAGTCTTACGAGTTCCTCCTTTTGATTGTGCAACCTGTTCGAATTCAACCTGTGGTCCTTTTTCCCACTCTAATTGAAGGGTTGGAATCTGATAGTTTGCACGCCATAATCCTTTAAAAGCACGAAAATCAATATCAATATGATCTTCTTCTTCGATACGACGGTATCGAAAATCTACTTGTACTTTTAAAACAAAGCTGATTAGCAGTAAGATAACCATAGCGAGCAATAACGCTAAAACTCGCACCTAAACCCCTCCGTACTCCATTCATCATCCTAGATACTAAGCTAAAGAAAACTTGGCTAGCACCAAGACTTCAGTCGTGGGCGATCGCCTTAGTTGCACTGATATGCGCTGGCCATGACTCGAACAGAACGTTCGAATTAGATCGCCGCCATGAATGGCAAGGCGCCGTGATAGCCGAGTGTCCCTGTGGCCAAGGATGGCGAGAAGGGACCTTCAGAAAGTATCTAACGGATAGTTATACTTCTGTCTAGTGCTAAAAGGATAAGATTCCCCATTTAATGCGTAATTATGCAATAAGCAAAACAATCTTTCTGTTTCGCTATTCACGAGAGGAAATTATCCCCTAACTATTACCCGTATTTTAACTCAAACCTACAGAAACTAAACTGTGCAATAATAAATATAGGAGATTGAGGGCTTTATTTAGGTCAAGAAGGGTTGATTCCGGTACATTTAGTTTTCTAGAGCCTGGGTGGTTCTTTTTCGGCATTTTTGCAGCATTTGGAAATGCTTGGAATGGTGGGAAACGCAGAAACTTATTTAAACTGAATCGGTTAATAACATTCACACCGAAAGTGCCCATAAATATAATGATGCCACAGAGCCATAGGGAGAATATCTTTTTCGATACCCCTCGAATTTTTCCTTAGGGAGTTCTTTAAGTCCATATAAGTTCATCATTCCTCTACAGATCGCTAAATCTTTGAAGCTCAACACATTTGGACGAGAGAGTGAAAAAATAAGTAACATTTCGGCAGTCCAAACTCCCACGCCATGTAACGAGGAAAGCGTTGCGATAATTTCTTGATCAGTTAGTCTATGAAGTTCATTAAAATCTACCTTCCCCGAAATAGCTGAATCTGCTATTCCTTTTATGTATCCAGCTTTTCTCTCAGACATTCCGCACCCTTGAATTTTAGACAAATCAATCTGAGCAATTCTTTCCGGTGTTATTTCCTCTAGCAGCGTGAGCAATCTGTTCCACACTGTCTCTGCAGCTTTATTTGAAATTTGCTGACTGACAACGCTCGAGACAAGTGCAGTAAACGGATCAGGTGTGATTTCCCGTTTTATCATACCAATTTTATCAATAGCTGCCCCTAATTTTTTGTCCTTGCGCTTCAAGTAATCTATTTCCTTTTGTCCATAGGCGAAAAATTGCATTTTTCTGTCCTTTCAATCTCACGCTAATTATTCATCTCGTGCGACAAGCAGCAACAGACCTCTAGACTCCCCTGTCTCACCAATTAAGTGCAATATAGCAATGATATTCTACTTCATCTGCAGTTATCCTTCTAAAGCTATACCATCAGTCATCAACTAATTGAACATCTTCTGCCTCCCGTTTGTCAAATTTTGTGTTTAAACAAATTTGACAATTTATGCACCATTCTATACATTGACCCAATAATATGTACTAAGGGGGGATATGTATGTCCGTTCAAATAAAATCTCAAGGCGAAATGTCAATTAGCAAAAATGTTGACAAGGTCGGCTTTTTAACTCAGGAAACAGATAACTCTGAATTGGATAAAGTAATTGAAATCGCAGGTTATTCCTATGATTCAATTCAGGATATTTTCTATTCCATCATGAATCCCTGGCAGAGAAGTATTGGCTACTGCCGACTTTTTGATGAAGCGGCAGCGCCACTGGGAATGATCATCGACTGTGAACCTATTCATTTCGAATACAATGAGAGAAAATGGATGATTGGATTTTGGAAAGGTCAGTATGACTTAGTCACCGGGGGGGAAATAGGAGTTTATACCGGGGCGCTGGATTTAAAGATACCAGGCTTCTTTACAGGTACCTTTTATAATTGTGCAAGCGATGCCGACCTGTTGCAGATGTCCTTTGTCTTAAGGAAGAACGGAAATGTACTATTCACGCGGGAAGGAGAACATTGGTGGTTAACCGGTTTTAAGCTGGGTGAATTCTCCGAACCTTCAGAGTTAACAATGGATATCAACATTACCTTAAAAAACAAGCTTATGTGTGATGCCTTTATAGGGGGTCTGCGGAAAACGGGATATTCAGCTAATGATTTTTCAATTGATGGAAACTCAGTAAGTTTTAGATTTGCTACTCCACATTCAACGCAGCCTATTACTCGTACTAACTCAACTGACAGGATTATTCAAAGGAAAAACGAACTGCTGTGCGTTAAATATCAAGAGATTACGAAAGAGTTTGACAGCCTCCAGGCTAAAGTAAAAGCTATTGAGGAACAGGCCCCTGAACTATATCAAAAAATTCTTAAAATAGGGAAAGCAAAACCATTACTCGAAGTCTATGAAACAGTTTTAGTTGTTATTATAGTTGCAGTCGGAACCTATCTGGCATCTCGAATAATCCTCGATGAAGGTAATTGATACTTTTTACAGCGTCATTGGCAGATAGCAACAACTTCAGTCTGATAACAGATGTAGTTGTATCCTATGCAACCAAAACCATGGCCTTTGGTACAAGAAAAAATTCTTTTGCCTTTTTCTTAACATAATAAAAGCAATCTCCAATTAAATGAAGATTGCTTTTATTATGTTTACGGCTATTCTTGAGCGCTCGCCACCTCATCATCACTAAACGATCCTGCTTCTAAGTCTGGCATATCCTCTAGGGAACGCAAGCCAAAATGAAGTAAAAACTGCTCTGTCGTGGCATAAAGAATGGGTCGCCCCGGTCCATCCTTGCGACCTACATCTTTCACCAGACCTTTCTCAACTAGCGTTGCTAGGGCGCGATCAGATTGAACTCCTCTGATGAAGTCCACCTCTCCTCTCGTCACCGGTTGCTTGTAAGCAATGATAGAGAGCACTTCAAGCGCTGCATTGGAGAGAGCTTGTGCAGGTTGTTTATACAAAATTTCTATATAGCGTGCTACCTTGGGCTTCGTACCTAGTTTAAAGCCACCATTAATCTCTAAAAGGGTTAATCCGCAGGAGTCTACAGCGTACCGAGTACGAAGCTCATAAAGAAGCTCTTTGATCATCGCTAAGTCTAACTCCAGAATCTCCCCGAGCAATTCTGGTGTCAGCGGATCCTTCGCAACAAATAAAAGAGCTTCTAAGGCAGCCGTTTCCGCTTCCCTAAATAGCAATTCTATCTACTCCTCTTCCGTGAATTCCCAGGCCTTTTCAGTTGGATATAACATGATTTCGCTAAGCAGTGTCACTTGCTCAGCGCGCACCTTTCCAGATTTCAAAAGTTCTAACAACGCCAAGAAAGATACAATCATTTCCATGCGCGTTCCTATTCTCATGAGCTGGTTAAAACGAAGCCCCTTCGGATGAAGCAAAACACGACGCAAAACATCTGCAAGCATAATGTCAATCGCAATTTCGTCCGGTTCAACGTATCTAATTTCTTCCCCTTTTTCGGCACGTTCAATTACTCTGCAAAACGCTTGCCATAAATCATCAAAATCTATCCCCTTAAGAGGATCTTCCGGTTTGACATCGGTCAATAACCCCTCGACATTGATTTCGCGATAATAGGATCGTCCTGATGAGGTTTCCAAGTTCTCAAGTACTTTAGCCGCTTGTTTAAAGGCCCTGTAAGCCAGTAAGCGTTCAACCAGTTCCTGTCGTAAATCTTCCTCCTCGACCGGACTTTGCTCACTTTTTGGGGGTTTTGGCAAAAGCTCGCGTGATTTAATATAGAGTAACTGAGCTGCAAGCACCAGAAATTCTGTGGTAACTTCCATGTCCATAGATTCCATTTGGCGTACAACTTCCACGAATTGGTCAGCAACTCGTGCAATCGGGATATCATAGATATCCACTTTTTCTTGTTGAATAAGAGTTAACAACAAATCAAGCGGGCCCTGGTAGGCAGGAAGTTCGACCTGAGGACCAGTGTTTTCACGTTCCATTACAGCCCCATGACGCAACGAACTTCTTTCATTGTCTCTGAGGTGGTTACCCGCGCACGCTGGGCACCTTCTTCTAAGACCTTTTCCACTCGACCGGGCTCTTCCCAATAAGCACGCCTTTCTCTAAAAGGACTTATTAACTTCTCTAAATTCTCTGCCAGATGCCGTTTACACGCCACACAGCCCACTTTTCCTGCGCGACATTTTTCTTCTACCTCGGCAACTTCCGGAGTGTAGATTTTATGGAATTTATCCACGACACAAACTTCTGGGTGACCCGGATCATCTTTACGCAGCCGAGCTGGATCTGTTACCATTTGTTGCACTCTCGTCTTAATCTCCTCAGAGGAAGCCGTAAGGGATATGGCATTATGATAACTCTTACTCATCTTCCGCCCGTCAACCCCAGGCAAGAGAGGTACTTTGCCCACAAGATCTTTAGGTTCGGGAAACACTGTTCCATAAAGATGATTAAAACGTCGAGCAATCTCCCGGCAAAGCTCGACATGCGGGATTTGATCTTCTCCGACAGGCACCACATTTGCTTTATAAACCAAAATATCTGCGGCCATTAAGAGAGGATACCCTAAGAATCCGTAAGTTCCAAGATCTTTTCCCTGTTGGCTTAATTGTTGAATTTGATCCTTGTAGGTTGGTACCCGTTCCAGCCAAGATAAGGGTGTAAACATAGAAAATAGCAAATGAAGCTCAGCGTGTTCTTTGACCGCAGACTGTAAAAAGATAGCGCTCTTTTGAGGGTCAATTCCCACACTGAGCCAATCTAAGGCTATCTCCCTCCTTAAGCTGGAAAAGTCTAATCTGTCTTCATACCCAGTTGTCAAGGCATGCAAATCTACGATCGAAAAATAGCTCTCATAATCCTCCTGTAAGGTCACCCAGTTCTGAATCACACTCAGGTGCCCAATATGTAATGCCCCTGTCGGACGCATTCCACTAAATATTCTTCCCTTCATATTTACACCCCTTTTGTAAATCTCTGGTCACTCTTGACCAACAACTTCCAATTTCGTCTATCACCTTTACCCTAGAAATGGGGTTAATATCAGCAGAATAATTTTCTCATAAGCATAGAATATCCCATTCACTGCAGGATAAAGTACTATTCCGAGAATATTAGTAAAGAGAAGAACGATTAGAATAATCATACCATACTGTTCAATTAGCTGTAACTGGGGATCGTATCGTTCAGGCAATATCCCTCTGAGAACGCCAAAGCCATCAAGGGGAGGGATGGGTAAGAGATTAAAAATTCCTAAGCCAAGATTCATCCATACGGCAGAGTAAAATACAAGTGAGATTACATCACTCCACTGCGAACCTTGAACTCCAAGCATGGTTAAATACCATAACAGCATTACCACAAAGGCCACGATCAAATTCATGATCGAACCAGCTAAAGAAACCAACATTTGTCCGCGGCGCTTATCCCCCCGGTAATAGTGAGGATTTGTCATAACGGGCTTTGCCCAACCAAATCGATATATGAGCGCCATAAGAGTCCCAAATAGATCTAAGTGCACGAAAGGATTTAAGGTTAAACGCCCCTGACTTCGCGGTGTCGGGTCTCCTAAACGATCGGCAACCCAAGCATGAGCAAACTCATGAAAGGCAAACCCGATCATCAAAGCAGGAATATTTGCGATAATAGTGGTTATATTTAAATCGAACAAATCCCTACCTCCTTCTAACGCTGGGTATTAACCCACTGACGAGCCATTCCCTGCTCTTCTTCTAGGGTGCTAATTCTGCCCTCGAGCCAAGCCATTCGTACTCGATCTAGAATTTCTCCGATTTCTGGACCTTGCTTCAAACCCATCTGTAAGAGAGCCTTTCCATCAAGGGACATGTTAATTCTTTGACCAGCCTCAAGATATTCCATTATTCGCACTTTAAATCGTTCATCCCGCGCTAAAACAATCACAACTTCCTTGGGGGCCTTGTTTAACAAACGGTCCATTTCGCTTATGGTTAAGCGCTCCATTAATGATTGACGCAATTGTACATAGGCAATTGTTTCATCCCGAAGGGATTTATTTAAAATCACTCGTTCAAGCAAGGTGCCAATTTCGTAAAATTTCATTTGGGAGACAGAGACTAGCCAACGCATGTTAATTGACCAATCCCTGCTGTTCTCCGCATCATCCAAGTTAAAATTCCAAGCAAGCTCCTTGCCAAACCACGCTTTAAACAAGCCGCTCTCCACTAAAATCTGACCCATCGCCAGATAGTTAACCTCTTTAAAGATGAGTAGTACCTCTTCCGTAAAACGTTCTACACTGAGCTTAGAAAGGACACCTGTCTCTATCGCAGTATGTAACGCATCTAGAGTTTCTTTAGCAAACTCAAAATGATAGCGTTCAGCAAAACGTATTGCTCGAAGCATTCGAGTAGGGTCATCTATAAAACTGATATTATGCAGGAAGCGAATTTTCCTTTGTTGCAAATCTTGCTTACCGCCATAATAATCAACAAGTTCTCCGAAACGCTCAGTATTCAGACAAATCGCCATCGAATTAATCGTAAAATCCCGTCGAAACAGATCATCCCTCAAACAAGATTCTTCCACTTGAGGAAGTGCTCCCGGAAAAGAATAATGTTCCCATCTCGTACTGGCTATGTCAAGATGACTTCCATCGGGAAAAATAATCTGAGCAGTTCCAAACTTTATATGCTGCGTCAGCTTTCCATCCGGGATACGCCGCATCAGTGCCTGGGCAAATTGACCGCCGCTGCCTTCAACTACAAAATCTAAATCCTGGGTAGGGACGGAGAGCAATAAATCTCTGACAAATCCTCCCACGATATAAACTGAACACTCTTCTTCCTCGGCAGTTTCGCTCACCGCTTCAAGGAGATTTTGAACTTCCTTAGGCAGGCGTTCTATCAAATCCAAGATGTCCTGACGCATGGCAACACTGCGATCTCGTGCAAGCTGCGTTTCGATAGGAACTGATCCGCCGTGAACCAGACGTAAAACGTCTGACCTGGAAACGATACCAACGAGATTCCCATCTTCCACAACAGGCAGACGTCCGATATCGTGTTGGACCATCAGGCGCTGAACTTCATCCCACGGTACATCAGCCTCTACGGTAGCAACCTTTGTGGTCATAAAACCTTTTACCGGTGCATGTTGCAGTCCATGTTTGATTGCTTTATCGACATCACGTCGGGAAATAATCCCTACTAAATTCTTATCTTCTGTGACAGGTACTCCTGTGTGCCCGTAACGCAATAAAATTTGTTCCACTTCACCTAACCGTGTCTCAGGAGAGACAGTTTTAACCGGGAAGCTCATGATATCTCTAACAAGATGAGGACGTTTAGCGCAACTCTGAATAGCCGAACGCAATTGCTTCAATATGTCGGGGAGTTCAGCATCCTTGATGGTTGCAGAAGCAGCTCTCTCATGTCCTGCACCGCCAAATAACTGAACTAATCCATTGACAGGTAATCCTCTGCCCCTGGAACGGCCTACTATGTACACCCTGTTCTCCATCTTAACCAATAGAAACCAAGTTTCGGCGCCTTCAAGTTCACCCACTCGGTGAGCTAATAACGCAAGACCTCCTACATAGTCCTTAATCTCAGCATACGAGATATATACGGCTAATCCATCAAAAAACTCCGTTTGTCCTTGATCTAACAATTGTTGTAATAGTTCTTTCTGCTCCTCAGCAAGCGGTCGACGTAAATTTTTAGCGATTACTCCCAAGTTTGCCCCTTGCTCTAATAAATAAGCCACAGCGTGAACATCACGAACTGTGGTATTATCAAACAATAAGCTCCCTGTATCATCATAGATCCCAATGGCAATTAACGTTGCTTCAAAACTGCTTAAGGGCAATCCAAGTCCAGCTAGTTTTTCAACTAAAAGAGTAGCACACGCCCCGACAGGCTCGATAACCATACCCTCTTTGAGCTCACCCGCATAGGGATGGTGATCATAGATCTCCACCTCAATTCCAGGTAGTCTAGCCACTTTTTCCCCTAAAAATCCTACTCGATGAAGTTCATGGGTATCTACTAAGATAACCCGAGAAACCTCTTCCAGATTAATATCCTGAGCTTTACGAAACCTCAATTGATCTCTTGATAACGCCAAAAAATCTTGAACAAAGACGTTCGGTTTCCCGTCCATGACCAAAACGCTGTTTGGATAAATTTTCTGGGCTGCCACCATAGATGCTAACGCATCAAAATCGATTTGGCGATGAGCCAAAATGATATCCATTCTACATCCTCAATCTCCTATCCTTATGATTATCTTTAAATTATACCATCTTTAGCCTATTCACAGCAACTTGTTGGTTACAGTCAGAACTAAGCAAGCTTGCAGATATTGATTTTAATAAAGAAAACTTGGCTAACGCCAAGCCTTCAGACAATAGCAACTATTCAATTCTGATAAGCCACTAAAGTATACTGTTTGATGGCCTCTCCAATCGCAGGGTTCCAGCCGCGGTGGAAATTTCTAAGTCAATTTTGCTCTTAGCTTCTGCATAGTTTGGACTAACCCAGTCTTTGTCCTCTAACAGTAATCCCGAGCCCATGAAATTCGTACTAGTGGCCACTCCGTTTAAACGAATCTTTAAGCCGGTTGCTTCAGGGACAACCAAAGTAAGCTTAGAGGCGCCACTCTCAATTTCCCCGTCGGTCGCACTTCCCAAGTCACCAAATTGAATTTTTAATTCGCTGGCTCCAGTACTAATTTTGAATTTATCCACGAAGAGTTGGCTTAAATTAATATCTCCGTTGATTGCTCCGGCTTCTATATCAAAATCATAGTGTACTTTCTGCGAAAGGTTTAGCGATATATCTTTAAAGTTGCGTGTCCCTATTCCTGGCGTTGATGAGGAAAGCTTAGCATTTATGGTATCTCCTGATTGCTCAATGACTATGGGCGATCCGTTTACTGTCGGGGCTGAACCTCTGCGTTCCCACCTGTAACTCCCCGTCATAAGTTGCGCTTGGCTTTGGTTGTTCTCTAATGCCTTTACCTGAAATTGAGCTCCCCCTAATTCAAGATTTAACTGTGCTTTTTTGACCTCTGAAGGCAATGGGACGTCTATTGATCCGGATCCTCCTATCCTGGCAGGTACCTCTATTGCTTCAGCCTCTCTTAAATTACTATGAAAACTATTATACAGTCTCCAAGGTACGGGCTTATCCCCCACAACTAGTGAATACCCAACCATACTCAAGAGAAAGATTAACAAAATGGCACTGAGGGGAATCCTCCGGTTAAACAGCAAGCCAATTCCGGCCAAAATAAGAATTAAAGGCCATAAATCAAGGACGTGTGCCCATAAATTCCAAGATAAGAACCCATAATTAAGCAGGAAGAAGATAACTCCCATTGTAATTAGAAGCAGTCCTCGACTTACGCTATCAAAGACTCTTTTCATTTTCTTCCCCCCCGCACAATAATAGCGAGCCCAATAAAGATAAGAAATATAGGCCACATTTTACTCATATCGAACCAGAATGGAAACCAGCGTTCAAGTAAAAATACCAGTCCTAAAACAACCAAAACACCACCTGCAATTTTAGTGCGATTTTCATGACTCTGCTGATTCTGGTGATTTTCTGGTCTCCCAAATTCCTTAGTCGCCTCGTCTAAATCATCGACCAATTCCTTAACGCCATCCCCAACATCATGTTTATAATTCCCTGGGTATCCACTATGCTCTGTCGGATTAAGTGGAATAATCACCCAGGCTACTAAATATGCCAGAAAACCAACTCCCCCCGCAAACAAGGCAATTAAAGCAATGAGCCGCACTAAGATGACATCGACTCTAAAATAGTCTGCAAGTCCCCCACAAACTCCTCCAATCATCTTATCTCTTACCGATCGATAAACTCTTTCAGGCATTTTTTGTTTCCTCCTTTTTATCACTAAATTTCTCTACACTCTTCTTACGTTTGAAGGGAGCGAAATGTTTCACCCAAAAATAAAAAAAAGAAGCATCAAGCCTATGATGCTTCTTTTATCATTCTAAATCTTTGTCAGATTAGATGTTCTCATTAATCTCTTCCGTTGCTTTTTCAATCTCCTCAGGAGACATTCCACTTTTACCCAAATTGAATTTGATCGCATCAGCCCAAAACGCACATTTTGAACTCATCTTTTTGAATGCCTTTGCATTAACTTTACTCTCTTTTGCCCTGGCATCCGCATTAGATTGTACAATTGAACAAATATAAAGAGCCTTTACACGATCATCATTATTAAGGTCATTAAATTTCAGATTTAGTTCCTCAATTAGGGTACGATAATATTCGGAAAACTCATCAAAAGGAATTTCCGTTTCCATGTGCAAGTATTCTTTCAACTTCTCAAGCAACTTATCCAATGTTCACCCTCCAAAAATTTAACCTACTAAATTAATCTTATATAGTATATAACCGTTTAAGTTAAATGACAAGGGTTACACTTATTGAGCTAACAAACTAAGTCTGCTGAAAAAATACAGATGTGGTTTTCCCCTCTTCTATAAGCCGTTTAACCACGGAATGTGACTTCAGGGGATCCACTCTCCAATAACTAATATCATCTTCGATAAGAAAATTACCCGGTAAAGTCTGGGATATAATCTCAGGGTTTTTAAAGCGATTCATAATATTTGCCAGTGACCATAATTCACTTACCGAAAGATCTGTTTCCATCGATTTATTCAGCTGAGAAATAAGCCCAGGCAATTTTGGTAAGGTCTTAACTTGAAACAGCTCCTTTTGCATAGCTTTAAGAACTGCTTGTTGCCGGGATGTCCTTGATATATCTGCCAAAGCATCTTGACGAAACCTGGCATATTGCAAAGCCTGTGTCCCATTTAAGCGTTGCGTTCCTTTTTTTAGGTTGATAATTCCATCTTCTGCGTCCCCGGTAACGTAATACATATCTTTTTCAATTGTTAGGGTTACCCCCCCTAATGTATCGATCATTGTCTTAAACCCTTTGAAATTCGTCAGCACATAGCCGTCTATTGGCTGGCCTGTTAATTCTTCAACTAAGGCCTTAGTAGTTTTGAGTCCTTTTCCCAGGCGCGCTGCAGCATTAATTTTTTCCTTTCCATAGCCGGGAATATTAACTTGTGTGTCCCTTGGGATAGAAATCAGAGAGACTTGGCCGTTTACAGTATTGATATTGGCGACTAATAGAGTATCCGTGTTACTAAAGGATTTTTCACCTGGTCTCTGGTCCACGCCAACTAAAAGCACTGTGAAATGCTTCTTATTAATAGTGGAGACAGTCTCTTCATCATTAAAATCATTTGAACCATTAACTGTCTGAGCTTGATCAGAATTATTGGATTCAAAGTCATTTGTATCATTTGCATTGCCGATATTTTCAGTCCCTTGCTTATTTTCAGTCTCCATAGTTTCCTTAACGATTTGATCCTCGCTTTGTGAGGTATCGTTTTCAAGCTGGCTGGATTTTGTCTCCATCTTCGCAAGAGTAATGGGGATATTTTCATTTCCATTAATAAACTGATTCACTAAGAGCTCACCTATAACGAGACTAATACCTAGAAATAACCCGAGAAGCATAGGTTTTTTGTAGGCCCTAATGACCCGGAAAAGCGTTTTGATATGATTCTTTTTTTCCTGCATCAGAGTCCACTCCATTCTAAAACTCTTTTCCTTAGCATCAAACAATCCCCTCTGAAATATTCTCGATAAAACACAAAAAGACAAAAAAAACGCCTCACAATTAGGCCCAATTTTTGCCTGCCAACTTATTGGTTATATATCCTTCTAAAAATGTAGCATCACGAAAAAATATACATATAATACCAATACAAAACGTCTTCTAGACATATAACCTTTAATCCATCGCCTTAAAATTAACCTGATGTTCTAACGAAAGGGGGAGACAGCCTTGAATCATGGATATTCTCATCATCTCTATACACCTGTAATGAGAAATCCTTGCCTCTTCCATCAAAATACCATTCGTCCTACCCCCACCTATTATCCCGCTCAACGACCCTCTTCATCAGTGCTCAATGCATATCCTCCCACTCCTGCCCTCTATACACGTCAATCCTCATATATCGGTCAATCCCCTATGGCCTATTTACCACATTCCTATTCTAATTATCCTAATTTCCAGAGATCCCCTGTCCCTCCCTCGATTCCCTTCTCTTCATATTCTATGCCTGCCTTTTCTTATGCACCAACATCTTCATCTAAAGGTCTAACCATCATTCTTATCGCTACTCTTGTATTGGTGGCTCTCGACCTTGTAATTGTTCGTCCACAAAAATCTAGGGCAACAGTTCAAAGTTCGGATACGGAATTTCACCCTTAGCATATATCCCTCGGATGATATGAAAATTTGAATAGGTGCCATTAGATATACTATCTGACTAATAAAAAAGGACGTATTACGCATTATCAACGCGCATACGTCCTTTAAGCTGTAAAGATTATCGACTGGCCATTTTTACATGCTTCAACCGTTCTGGCAAAACATCATTCCTCAACAGATCCGAGTGGGTTTCACGTTTTACAATTACATCTGCCTGACCATCCTTCACTAAAACCACTCCAGGCCGTGTAAGCCGATTGTAATTGGAAGACATGGAATAATTATAAGCACCCGTAGATGTAACCGCCAATAGGTCACCTGAGTTCACTTTAGGCAAATCAATATCCCAAATCAGCATATCGCCAGACTCACAGCATTTTCCTGTAATAGACACAGACTCAGTTGCTTCTTCATTGGAACGATTGGCTAGGATTGACTCGTAACGTGCTTGATAAAGGGAAGGCCGAGGGTTATCTGTCATCCCTCCATCTACCGCGACATATTTACGAATTCCAGGAATTTCTTTAATCGAACCAATCGTATAAAGGGTCGTTCCTGCCGTCCCCACAATCGAACGCCCCGGCTCAATAACAATTTTAGGGCGGGGGAAATTTTGACATTGACAAGCTTCGTTCAGAGCATCCTTTACCGTTTTGGCATAATCCGAGATTTTGGCAGGTTCATCTCCAGAAGCGTAGTATATTCCGAATCCTCCGCCAAGATTCAATTCCTTGAGCAGACAACTCGTCCGCACATGGGTATCTGCCATATACTTGATCATAATCTGAACTTCATGCCGGAAGGAATCTAATTCAAAGATCTGCGATCCGATATGAGCATGCAGCCCTTTAACCTCAAGATTAGAGTAACAAAACGCTAAATCGAGTGCCTGGTCGGCAGTTCCGTTAGATAAGGTAAAACCAAACTTAGAATCGATCTGACCAGTCTGAATATATTCATGTGTATGTGCTTCAATTCCTGGGGTTATTCGAAGAAGAACATTTACTTGTTGATTCATATCTTTAGCCAGATCATTTAATACGCTCATCTCATAAAAGTTATCTATGACAATTCGTCCAACTCCAGCGTTAATTGCCATTAACAATTCTTCGCTTGATTTATTATTGCCATGAAAATAAATATGTTCAGGTGAAAAATTCGCTTGAAGTGCCGTATAGAGTTCTCCCCCTGAAACGACATCTAAACCCAAGCCTTCCTCATCAATAATTCGACACATAGCCAAGGTCAAAAATGCTTTGGATGCATAAATAACCTCTGTATTTTCCATACCTTTAACAAACGAACTATGATATTGTCTGCAAATGTCACGAATATGGGCTTCATCCATGATGTATAATGGAGTTCCAAATTGGCTGGCCAGCTCTACAGTATCACATCCGCCTATTTCCAAATGGCCCCGCTGATTAAAGGTTTGTGTTCCGTGCAGTCTCACGCTTTTTCCACCTCTTTCTTACTCAATAATGTCTCGACCCTCTCCTCTCTTATGGGCAGCTGGCTCCCCACACGTTGTTTATCTTTCCCATCGCGTGACAGTTCTGTAGTTAAATTCTGTTTTCGCCCAAATCAACTTTAACTAGGTCCACTTATATTCTATGATGTTAAAACAAATCCTGACAGCTTGAAAGTGTCAATGCTTATGAGTACGAAATACGATCTGAAATTTCATTTGTATTTCTCAAATCTTTTCTCGATCTCATTTGCAGCATATATACTCACCTCTCACTCAATGTCATTATTATGTCATCATAATGCTCCAACTTCAATATTGGTCGTCCCATGAATCAAACCACATCTATGGAAATTACAAGCAGGGTTATGTCTTTTAAAAATTATTGCAGAGGGGTATTGATGGGCCTGTCTTACAATGATATTATAATGTAGTAGATTACATTATTATACAGATAAGGAATATTTTTATGAGAAAAAGAGATAGTTTAGGGGTAGGGTTAGAATACAAAATTGGATTTGTCTCAAGTCTCTCAGCAACAGTCATTTGGATTCTCCTTGGAAGTTTATGGTCATTAATAGCTGCGAATATCATTTCGTTATTACAAAACAAGGTTGTTTTGCCATGGCAGTACTTTGTTGCAGGAATATCTATTGGAGTTGCATTAACTGCTTCTGTTGTATTTTATAAGGATAAAACAAATAAATTTAAGCCTAAATTTCCTTCACTTTCAATGGACTATATGTACAAAAAAATTGATACTGAAATCCACTTTATAACGCGAGAAGAAATCACCTATACCTCATGTTTTAATATCCTCGCATTAAAAGAAATCAAAGGCATGAAACGCACTCATGAATGGACAGGAACTACTATAAGTGAACTGCCAATTATTAAGTCAAAAACAAGCAATCATAAAGTTGAGCTGTGCAAAGACGAGCCAAGGAAAACCATTAACGTTATATTTGAAGTACCTCTACAAAAAAATCATAAGACCGATTGTATACTAATGTACGAATTAGGCGATTCCTTGCGAAAAATGCAGCCTTTTCTGGGTCATGTTGTAAAAAACCCTACTGAAAAGATCATTTTGAGACTTTGTGTTCCTAAGGGAATGGTAACTAGTGTGAAAAAATGTATTTATGCTGATTCTTCTGCTCAAATTAGTTTATCACTGCCTCAAATAATAAATCCTCGTTATATTGGCAATATTGAAATGTATGAATGGGAAATTGATAATCCAAGTTTGTTATATTTTTATAGAATGAACTGGGAATTTGTTTGATCTGTGTGTCTCTAACTGTATGTCACTAAAAAAAGCCAGAGGCATATTATGAAACAAAAAGTATAACAAAATGATTGCTTGTCTATACTAAGAATAGTATAATTTTGTTAAGAGGTATTAAGTTAAAGAGGTGTTAAGTATGAATGGTGACTAGTAACGAATTTAATTTAAATACCAAGAAATTTCAACTCACAGTCTGATACCCGCTCTGCAAGCGGTCTTCAGACTGTGAGTTTTCTTATGCTTACTGCGACCCTGACATAGCTGGTCAATCAGAATAGCCAACCAGTTCCTTGTTTAAGCTCCCTGTTGTTCTTCCTTTTGTTCTAATCCACTAATAGCAGTATCAGCAACTCCGGCAACCGACCACTTTCCGCACCGATCTCCCCATCTGGCCAAACTCCTGCCATCCTGTGTGATCTCTACTACCTCACATCGGTTCGCACACCCTGTGCAATCAAAGCTTTTAGCCAGAAAATGAGTTTCACCTAGGTCTAAGCCACGAAATTGGGTCCGAGTACCCGGGCGTGATCCAACTTTTTCTTGGGCCAGATAAGCCGCTCCTAAAGCACCCATGACATCATAATTCTCAGGTACAATAATCGGTTGCCCTAACTCTTCTTCAAAGGCTTTACATATTCCTGGGTTGGCAGCCACACCCCCTTGAAAAAAGATGGGGCCCTTAATGTCTTTGTTTTTACCCACATTGTTTAAATAGTTCCGCACCATGGCCTGACAAAGTCCTGCCAAAATATCCGGCAATGAGTGCCCTAACTGCTGTTTGTGAATCATATCAGATTCTGCAAAAACTGAGCATCGTCCGGCAATTCGCACTGGATTTTTTGCTTCAAGGGCCAAAGGACCAAATTCTTCAATCTTAATTCCTAATCTAGAGGCCTGCTGGTCAAGAAATGAACCTGTCCCTGCCGCGCAAACCGTATTCATGGCAAAATCAGAAACGACCCCATCTCGGAGAATAATTATCTTTGAATCCTGTCCGCCTATTTCAAGGATAGTTTGTACTTGAGGATTTACTCTTGAAGCAGCTACGGCATGGGCTGTGATTTCGTTCTTTACGACATCCGCTCCTAATAAAGTCGCCGCAAGCTGACGGGCACTGCCCGTAGCTCCGACTCCCATAATTTCAGCTGACTTCCCTATTTTAGATCTTAGAAGTTTAATCCCCTCTTGAATAATTTGCATAGGACGTCCTTGTGTTCTTAGATAAAGTGCTTCTTTCACAGTATTATCTGGTCTCAGTAAGACCATATTTGTACTTACCGACCCAACATCAACACCAAGAAAGTATTTATCATCCACCAACACCTAACACTCCTTCTCTTGTTTGTATGCTCTCTCGCAGAAGGCGCGGTCTTTCAAGCAGGTCGACATACGCTTCCAAGCGAGTTTGTATCCCTGCATGGCCAGTATGCTCATCCACAATAAGAGTCATAATCGGTATCTTATAAGTTTCTTGAACCTTAGGTAAGACACTGGCTGCCACAATTTCAGGCATGCAGGATAAAGGGAAAACTTGAATGATTCCATCATATCCTTCCCGTGCAAATTTCACGGTAGCCCCAACTGTTTCCAGACCATGCCCCCCTACAAAGTGGGGCAAAAAGGGTTTGGCATGTCTGGGATACGATCTGATCGATCGATAGCCCGGCGCGATTCCTCGAAAGATATGACTTCCGACCCACCCTGAAAGATAAATAGAACGATCAACTTCCACCCCTAGACGTCCGAGTTCCTCCTCTATACCCACTGAACTAAAGGGATCAAGAATTGTATAAATCTCACCAACAATTCCTATACGAAGGGGTTTATTAATCCCTTCTGCCATGCTGTTTAGCCCTTCTTGACGTTCCTGAATAGTCTCTTGAACCCAACGAACCGTATCCTGAACCCCTTTTTCCGTCATAGTCTGCGCAAGCCTTTGCTTGGCACTTTCATATAATTTTTCTGTATGCAAAGGGTGTGGGAGCCTTGGTCGAGCTGCATGGATCAAATCTTCAACTCGATCTAAAGCCACACTTTTCAAATAGGCGAATCGCATAGCCTTTAGAATCTTTGCCCAGGAATTTTTCCTTCCAGCTAAAAAGCGAATACGCTTGGCCAACCCTGCCAGACTTCCATCAGGAGGCTCCAGAGTAACTACTTCATAGTTATACCCTGCGTCCCGAAGAATTTGTCGTTCTACTTCACCATAATAGCCAAACCGGCAAGGGCCGATTCCACCAGTGATCACAATCGTATCTGCCCCTGCATTCGCAGCTTCCAGATAATTTCCAAGATTTAATTTCAATGGTAAACAGGCCGATTCCGGCGATAATTTCGTTCCTAAATTCAAAGTTCGTTTACTGTTAAACGGCGGGACCACCACTTCAACATTGAGAGATTCAAAGAGCGTTTGAATCACGATCCAGGCATTCCCCATATGTGGAAACGTAACCTTCATGGACCCTCCTCCTTTCGACCATATCCAAAAAGGCTTCAAGCCGAGTAACGAGACCCGCCTCTCCACTGTGTTCATCCAGGGTAATCACCATATAGGGCTTATGTTGTTCTCTGGCTCTTCGAGACACTAGTTCTTGTACCATCGAGTCCGTCCCGCAACCAAAGCAAGTAAGATAAATAATACCCTCAACGCTTTGATCCTCAGCAAACTTATTACCGGCGCCAAAGATTTGCTTAGAGTGACTCCAAAATAACTTTTTCCGCAATCCGGACAAGTTAGTCTCGACTTCTTCTTGATTGACGTTTTGAACCAATTCCACGTTCGCTTTCTCGCGAAGCTTTCTGAGAAGGTTTAAGTTAGCATAAGATTCATGTGTTAGGTAAGAATGCCCAACTAAGGCAATTCTCAGACGATCCCTATTCTGGTCAACTATTGGAAGCTCAGCTGTAGGTTTTAATGCCGTCGATGACATTTTTGCAAACATCCGCTCTTTCCATGTCACTAGGGTGGGGACTTTAGCACTTTCCGTTAAGTCCTTTGCCGCTCGTTCAATCTCACGAATACTCTCCTCAAAATTCCACCCTGCTCCCATTGTGTCTTGATATCTTTGCTGCCACTCCAGGCCTTCGTTAAAGGCCTTGCGAATATCGGCCTTATCTTGACTCAGTTGTGCTCCTAAAACTTCCAGATCTTTTAACACCTGACGTTTACCCTTTCGCCAATTCAGGGTAACAGTTAAAACAGGCATTCCTGGAGGAACTGCCGGAAGCAGACTTTCTGGAATACCCAGAAATTTTGGACAAGTGTATGTATCTGCTTCGACACTCACAATGCGAGGCAAAAAAATCCAATCTACATCCTTTAAGGCCTGAATATGACCTGCTAGAAGTTTAAGCGGTAAACACGTTTCATCACTGGCTTTCTTTAAGCCCTGTTCCATAATTTGTCGATGAGTAGCCGGCGATGTTACCACCTCAATACCTAAACGATGGAAAAAACCGGCCCAAAAAGGGAAGTGGTCAAAATAGTAAAGAGCACGAGGAAACCCAATTCTCACTTATGCTTTCATCCTTTCAGATCCTATTTGCCGCCGCCCCGCGGCTGACGATCTTTGTCTTGTGGTTTTAAGATGCTCGGGCGTTTATTTGCAATTGGAACTGGCGAACGAACTAAAATTGCCTTCATTGCCTTAGCATCAAAAGGCAAGAGGGGCCAGAGGTAAGGCACACCAAACGATTTTGTCCGCCATAAAAGGAAGAATACCGCTGCTGCCCCGATCCAAAAACCAATAAAATTAAAGAGTCCTGTCATAATGATGAGGAACAACCGTGATAAACGGTTGGCTAAACCTAATTCGTAGCTGGGCGTTGCGAACGTCCCCACCGAAACAATAGCAATATACATGACTACCTCCGGGGTAAATAATCCCACTTTCACCGCGATATCCCCAAGCATAAACGCAGCGATCAGACCTAAAGCCGTTCCTAGAGGACCTGGCGTATGAATAGTACCTAACCGCAACAGATCCACACCAATCTCAGCTAATAAAACTTGTATAAGTAAGGAGACTTTGGCTGGTTCCGTGACGCCGATGAACTGAATCGATTCCGGCAGTAATTGCGGATTCAGAGCCGCACCTAACCAAAGCGGCAGAAGAAAGAGTGCTGCAAAAATCCCCGCAAATCGTATCCAACGCAGATAGGCACCTACAATTGGTTCCTGCCGATATTCTTCCGCATGCTGAACATGGCTCCAGAAGGTCGACGGTGCAATCATGACAGATGGCGAAGTATCAACTATGATCACGACATACCCTTCCAGTAAATGTATTGCTGCCACATCCGGGCGTTCAGTATACCTGACACGAGGATAAGGGTTCCAGAATTTACTTCCAAGAATAAACTCTTCGACACTTTTTTCCGCCATAGGAATGCCGTCAATTTTTATTCCCTGAATGTCTTTTTGAATCTTTTTTACCATGTCCAAGTTGGTGATATCTTCAATGTAGGCAATGCAAACATCAGTCTTTGATCGGCCGCCCACCTGAACTAACTTCATACGCAGTTTTGGATCTCGCAAACGTCGGCGTATTAAAGCCGTATTCATGACGAGGGTCTCTGTAAATCCGTCACGACTTCCGCGTGTCACCCGCTCGATATCAGGCTCCTGAGGCATACGACTAGGATAGGACCGTACATCCACAATAATGGCTTTATCCTGTCCATCGACAAAGATGGCCATGGGCCCTGATAATACGAAATAGAATACTTTATCCATGGTTTGAACTTCAGAGACTTGTAAATTAACGATACGTCCCTTAACAAGTTTATCTAAGGCATTGACAATGAGGTCGGATCGTTCTAAGTCGATCAAGGCATCTAGTATATAACTCGCGACTTGCGAGTTTACCATCCCATTAACGGAATAGATAGCAACTCTTTTACCGCCAATGGACATTTCACGGAGCACGATATCAAAACTGTCAGGCACTCCCAATTCCCGATTTAGATACTCGATATTTTCTTGATAATTCTTACTTACGGGAATATTTTTCTCACTTGAATTGTCATCCATACTTTGCAGCTCCCTCTAATCGTGGTTCGAAGTTCACATCGCCTTATCCCTTTGGTTTAAAAGCAACTGAGATCAAATAGCCAAAAAAAATAGCTGCCGCAATCCCTACTGCTGTTGCTTCAACCCCTCCGGAAAAGGCTCCTAGAATCCCCCGTTTTTCAACCGCCTCCATGGCCCCTTTAGCTAAAGAATAACCAAAACCAGACAGGGGAATCGAAGCGCCAGCTCCACCTATTTTCACCAAAGGTTCATATATACCCAACGCCCCAAGAATTGCTCCGCCAGACACAAAAGAAACTAACACGTGGGCAGGAGTAAATGTGGGCTTTGTTAAGTCCATAAGAAGCTGTCCTATCATACAAATTATCCCTCCGACAATAAAAGCCGGAACAATCATCTCAAACATATTCTTACGATCCTTTCTGTTACCCTTCAATAACCACTGCGTGTCCAATACCGGGAATTGATTCTCCCTGTAAGGCAGACGTTGGACTATGCAGGGCACCACTGCCTACCAGCATGACTCTTTTTAGCTCCCCGGCTTTAATCCTCTGCAGAATATCCCCAGCCAAAACTACCGATGAACAACCGCACCCACTCGCTCCTGAGTGGGTATCTTGACTCTCGTCATAAATCATGACCCCGCAATCAGTAAAGTTCGTCCCCATATCCATACCGCTTTGCTTCAATAGTTCACAGGCCAGTGCCAAACCGACCGCTCCCAGATCTCCCGATGCAATTAGATTATAGTCAACCGGTCGAAGTTGCCTATCATTAAAGTGATTTAGGATCGTATCAGCAACCGCAGGAGCCATTGCCGCGCCCATATTATTCACATCTTTCACAGCAAAGTCTATTACTCTTCCAATTGTTGCTGAAGTAACGCGCGGACCCGCTCCGTCGCTTCCGAGAAGTACACTGCCTGCCCCTGTTACTGTCCACTGTGCACTCATAGCCCTTTGCGCACCCTGCTCGGTCGGCAACCGATATTGACGCTCAGCAGTATCGTGGTGGCTGGATACCCCCACTAGCACCTTTTGGGCAAATCCACCATCAATTAACATACTTCCTACAGCTATACCTAAAGCCATAGTAGAGCAAGCTCCATACAAGCCGATAAAAGGTAACGCCATTTGGCGAGCCGCAAAATTTGAAGAGATAATTTGATTCAGTAAATCTCCCGCTAACATAAAGTCAATTTGCTCCTTTGGGACTGACGCTTGATTTATGGCCCCATTCATTGCCTCTTGAAGCATTTTGCTCTCTGCAACTTCCCAGGATTTTTCGCCATTTAGTTCGTCTTCCCAAACCTTATCAAAGGTCTTTCCAAGAGGTCCTTGTCCTTCTTTAGGACCGACTACAGAATAGGACGATAAAATAACTGGCGGTTTGGCAAATACCACTGTCTGGTTTCCTACTCGTTTTAAGTTCATTTCAACCTATCCCCATTCATAAGGTGGAGTATTTCTATAATTAGTAAACTTGAGTTTGCTAGGCAGCATCTGCTTTGACTAGTGTAAAAGAAAGTAAACAAAACCCACGACAATCGAGGTCGCTATGCCGTATACTAGCACTGGTCCTGCAACTGTGAACAATTTTGCCCCAACACCCATTACATATCCTTCACGCTTGAATTCCATAGCAGGTGCAACAATAGAATTTGCAAACCCCGTTACTGGAACAATTGAACCCGCACCTCCAAATTTCCCAATTTCATCATAAACCCCTAAACCAGTTAATAAAGCTCCCAAGAAAATCATCGTTGCGGTCGCCGCAGTCGATGCTTCGACGCGTGCTAAACCAAACGAACTAAATAAATTGATGAAAATCTGCCCGATCGAACAGATAATCCCGCCTACGATAAATGCTCGAACTACATTTTTGATAATTGTTGGCTTGGGTGTATATTGCTTAATTAAGGTTTGATATTTTTCCGCAGTTACAGATAACAAGGGCTTTTTTAGAGTTTGGTCAGCCATCCCCAATTCCTCCTTTTTTATACTAGTCAGAAAGTATAACTTTTCGTTATATACTTTCTGGAAGCATATTTTCTTTATCAGCGCCAAGCACTTTCTATTATTTGGCATAATGGGATATATTATACTTATTACCACAGTCTTTAATAATTTTTCTATTTCGACAGAGCCTTACAAGGAATTCCTAAAATTCAAGCAGGAAAATTATGGGTTATGGCGAAATCATTAGTATTGATAAATTTAGGGGGAATGGTCTTGAACCTTGAAAAAAAAATAGAACGCCTGACCCTACTTCTGCGCATAGACGGCGAACTGGACATGCACACTGCATCCGATCTTCGACAAGCCATAGACAGTGAGATTGAGAAACGAGGAATTCGAACAGTTATCCTTAATCTTCAAGATGTTCAGTTTGTCGATAGTTCTGGACTGGGTGTTATTCTGGGCAGGTACAAGAAACTGCTTCCTTTAGGCGGAAAACTTAAAATCACTAATGTACCCCCTCACATTTATAAGATCATGGAATTATCCGGTTTACCAAAAATTATTAGCTTCTATATTGACGAAGCACATGCCTATGAGGAAGGAAGGGGAGCTTAATATGAAATCTAACCAAATAACCCTCACGTTTTCCAGTATCGCTGAAAATGTGAGTATTGCCCGTTTACTCATTGCTTCTATAGGAGGGCAATTGGATCTTTCACTTAATGACATCGAAGAGCTTAAAGTCGCGGTTTCCGAAGCAGTTTCTAATGCTATCATCCACGGATACCAGAGTGTCCCCAATAACATTGTTTACCTCAATCTGGAGATCGCTGACGACACCCTCATTATTGTTGTAAAGGATGAAGGATGTGGCATCTCTAATGTTGAGCAAGCAATGCAACCGGCTTACAGTACTGATCCTGAGCGAATGGGCCTAGGCTTTGTCTTTATGCAATCTTTCATGGACGAGCTTCAAGTAGAATCTAAACTTGAAGTGGGAACAACTGTTACCATGAAGAAGCGCTTCAAGCAAACACCCATCTCCTCTCATTAGGGGGGGGCGAAATTATGATTCAACGACTATCAGAAATGAATCTCCCTCACTTTCCTTTACTCTCAGATAAAGAGATGATGGAATACCTTCATGCTGCTAAAGAAGGCGATACAGCGGCCCGAGAACGTCTAATCAATTGTAACTTGAAACTAATTTTTAATTTAGTTCAACGTTTCACTCACCGAGGCTATGAGATGGAAGACCTCTTTCAGATTGGCACTATCGGGCTGATTAAAGCCATCGACAAATTCGACTTCACGTATGGTGTCAAGTTCTCAACTTATGCCGTACCAATGATTATCGGCGAAATACGGCGTTTTCTCCGGGATGATCATCCCGTGAAAGTTCCTCGCTCCTATAAGGAACTTGTATATAAAGTGAATCGCGCTCGTGATGAACTGTCCGCCACACTAGGCAGAGAAGCAACAATCGGTGAAATTGCTAATAGTATTGGCATTGATCGAGATGAGATCGTCATAGCACTTGAAGCTATCCAAAGCCCTACTTCCATCTACGATACCCTTTATCAGGACGACTCGGATCCCATCTACGTTCTCGATCAACTCTCTGATGAAAAGGGTCTTGAGCCTGGCTGGTTCGAAAAAATTGCCCTTAATGAGGTCTTGGACAAGTTGCCTGAGAGAGAGAAGCGTGTCCTGTTAATGCGATTTTTTGAAGATAAGACCCAGAGTCAAATCGCCAGTCAGCTTAATCTCTCTCAAGTTCAGATTTCTCGAATCGAACGTGCCGCGCTCCTTAGAATCCGCAAATTAGCCCAAATTAATGATCGTTCAGCCATAGATCCAGAGTAGAATTCTTGTCGGCTAGAAACCGAAGACGCCCTTCATTGTACGTCCCAACTGATCGATCAGCCCAGCTTTGGCAACAGGATGATCAGCAATTAGATTAACGCTTGCTTGCAACTGGTCATTTTGATAAAGTAAAACTTCTCCTAATTTTTGACCCTTCTCAATAGGTGCACTGATTTCTGGGTTAAGCTTTGTCTCGACCCAGAAATTTTTATCTTTTCCTTTTTCCACGGTTGCTCCCAAGGATTTTTCTGTGATAGCTATTATCTCATTTTCTACCCCTTTACTAACTTTAACGACTCCCTGCTTCTCTTCAGCTGGGGCAAACTGTTTAAATTCATATTTAGCAAAACCATAGTTGTAGATTTTCATGGATTCAGCAAAATGTCCCCTAACTTGAGGCACACCCATAACGACACAAATTAACCTTAATCCATTTCTTTCAACGGTCGATGCCAGACAATATTTAGCCTCATTAGTCCATCCTGTTTTGAGACCATCCGCTCCGGGGTACCACCACAGTAACTTGTTAGTATTCCAAAGCTTAAATTTGCCTTCCCGCAGGTCATATTCCTTCATGCTGGTCAGCTTACGAATAAGGGGATAATTAAGTGCTTCCTTAGAAATCATCGCCAAATCGTATGCACTCGTATAGTGCCCTTCTGCAGGCAGTCCGTAAGCATTAGCAAAATGCGTGTTTTTTAGTCCTAATTCTTGAGCCTTGCGATTCATTTCCTCTACAAAAGCCTCATGTGTCCCATTGATATGTTCAGCTACTGCGACACAGCCATCATTAGCTGATCCTACCGCAATAGCAATTAGCATCTGCTCTAACGTGAAAGTTTCTCCAGGCTCAAGGTAGATTTGAGAACCTCCAAGTTTACAGGCATTCTCACTCGCTGTTACGATATCTGTCAACTTAACTTTTTCTGAAGCCACTGCTTCTGCCGCTACCAATAATGTCATAATTTTTGTGACACTTGCCGGTGGCAATTCCTTCTGCGCTTCTTTTTCATACAGTATTCGACCAGAAGCCGCGTCCATCAAAATAGCACTCGCAGCTTCCGTCTCGATCTCAACTCCTAATACTGGCTGCACGTGAGCAAAGCCTATGTTTCCAAGTACAACTGCCATAGCTAAAACGATTGATAAAACTTTGCGCATCTTTTGTCCCCCCTCATAAAATTAGTGAAATTAAATGTGAATTTATTATTCCCGAAAAAGTAAATTATATTGGATTGCTCCTATAAAATAGCAAAAAGCCTTTGTGAATTGCTTAAGCAGATCACCAAAGGCCTTTTTTATATCTAATTTAACCCAAACGTTATCTTCATTGGGAACTCCACCCACTCGCTTCAATACCTGCTAAACCGCTTCATAGGTACTTTAACATCTCCAAGTCCATGCCAATAACAGGGACTTAAATAGCGCAGACTTATTTTAGAAGGATAAAGTCTGTGCCTCAGCACACACCCGCGAATAACCTCAATTCCTGCGCTGTCGCATTCTTGTTGGAGTTCCCGAGTCCAGGTTTGTTCTTGGAACCAAATTTTACTGCATCCTGCAGACACCGCATCCGGAACTAAAGACTTGAGCCTTTCAGGCAACAGACACGGTACTGCGACCGTTACCTTGTCTGTCAGTTGCGCTAAATTGGAGTAGACCTTGCTCCCGTCTATGCGAGATAAACCCTCAGCAACGGGATATACAACACATCTGAAATCTTTCAATGCACGCCAAACCTTCCAAGCATGTTTATGCTTTTGAAATTTTTGGGCATCCCCTAGCACGGCAAACGTATCCTGAGTCGATAACCCTTCGGCCAAAGGGTAAAAATTTTTCTCACGCGCCATAACAAAAATCCCCCTCCCCAGTTGCACTTATAATATGCATACGTGAGGAGGGGAATATTATGAGTGAAGTGGGAGTGTTACGATAATAATAAATCGTTTACTGTATAACCTCCTCAATTAAAGAAGGCAACTCAGGAGCTTCATTTCCTACAGAAACTAAGTCTTTAGCTAATAGCAGTCCCTCTGCTAACTTCTCTTTATCACTGCCATAGAGTTGCAATAGAGGTTCTCCGGCTTCTACCCACTCTCCAGCTTTTTTAACGAGTAAGACCCCTGTTCCTAAATCAATGGGACTGTCCTTTGTAGTTCGACCTGCACCGAGAGTCATAGCTAAAATCCCAATTTTTTGTGCATCAAAGGGTTGTACGTATCCAGATTGATGAGCAAGGATGGGTAAATTCCATGGTGTGAGCTTAAGGCGTCGATCGATTACGGCTTGGGCATCTCCCCCCTGCTCTGTTAAAAAGGTTAAAAATTTATTCCACGCTGCACCACTTTCTATGCTATGAAGCAAGCATTTCTTGCCTGCCCCAACATTGGGGACAGAGTCTCCAGCCACAAGCATCCAAGCTCCCAATTCTAAACAGACTTTCATTAAATCATCCGGACCCTTCCCCTGCAAGGCATCCGCCACTTCAAGGACTTCCAAACTATTTCCGACAGCGCGGCCCAGGGGCTGATTCATATTGCTTAATACTGCAATCGTCTGTCGCCCTAGAGCTTTGCCAATGTCCACCATTGTCCTTGCTAATATTCGGGCATCTTCAACCGTCTTCATGAAAGCGCCAGAACCGTACTTTACGTCCAAGACGATCCCTTGGGCTCCTGCAGCAATCTTCTTACTCATTACAGAAGAGGCAATCAGAGGAATGGAACTGACAGTCCCAGTGACATCGCGGAGAGCATAAAGTTTTTTGTCGGCAGGTACAAGATTCCCCGTCTGGGCGATTACGGATAATCCGATCTTCTTAACTTGCGTCAGGAATTCTTCCTGTGTAAGCTCGACCCGAAATCCAGGTATCGAGCTAAGCTTATCGATCGTTCCGCCAGTATGCCCGAGCCCTCTCCCGGACATTTTTGCCACAGGCACGCCACAGGCTGCAACCATTGGTCCGATCAGTAACGTAGCTTTATCTCCCACCCCTCCTGTGCTGTGTTTATCGACAAATCGCCCACCAATAGCGGAGAGATCCAGTTGATCTCCGCTATTGGCCATCGCCAAGGTAAGTTCGGCAGTTTCCTCAAGCGACATCCCCCGAAAATAAACCGCCATAGCCCAAGCAGACATTTGGTAATCAGGGATATCTCCTTGAACATACCCTTTGATAATAAATCGGATTTCCTTCTTAGAAAGGGATTCCCCGTCTCTTTTCTTCACAATTAGATCTGTCATGCGCATATGAAATCACTCCTAAAGTACTCTCATGAGTCCCTGTACAAAGTTTACAAATTTCTTTTCAACTCGTTCAGCTGTTTCCATAACTTCCGTATGACTAAGTTTTTGGGGCAAGATGCCAGCTGCCATATTGGTTACACACGAGATCCCTAAGACCTTCATGCCACCATGATTGGCAACTATAACTTCGGGAACAGTACTCATACCCACCATATCTGCTCCAATTACACGCAAATGGCGAATTTCGGCAGGGGTTTCATAGCTGGGGCCGCTCATGGCCGCATAAACCCCTTCGTGAGGATGAATTTCATGCTCTTGAACAATTGCTAACGCCTTTTTACGCCACTCTGAATTATATCCCTCGCTTAGGTCTGGAAAGCGAGGACCTAGATTTGAAAGATTCGACCCACGTAAAGGATTTTCACCCATCATATTGAGATGATCTTTAATGAGTATTAGATCTCCCGGACGGAATTCTGGATTTATTCCCCCTGCTGCATTCGTAACAACAAGTCCATTTACTCCTAAGACTTGCATTACCCGTATCGGGAAGGTCACTTCCTGCATAGTATAGCCTTCATAATAGTGAAAGCGGCCTTGCATGACTACAACTGAGCGATCTTCAACTTTTCCAAAAACTAATTTGCCCGCATGCCCCTCAACCGTCGAAACAGGGAAATGTGGAATATCTTTGTAGCTAATTGTTACTTTATCCTTAACTAGATCAGCAAAAGCCCCTAACCCCGAGCCTAGAATAATACCAAGCTCAGGCGGTGAAGGAACTCTCTCTATAAGGTAACTGCGCGCCTCAGCTAATTTAGAATTATATTCCTTTTCCGAAATCATTAAATTACCTCCTTATATCCGAATAGAAACTTTCTCCATTTGCCATTGGCTCAGTATTAAGGTATTCGACCACAGTTGCCCCTAAATCTGCGAAGGTAGATCTCACACCCAGGTTGACCCCCTTGTTCAGGATTGGCCCACAAACCAATAACGGAACATATTCCCGTGTGTGATCTGTTCCAGGCATGGTTGGATCACACCCATGATCCGCCGTAATGATAAGCATGTCCTCTGACCGCAGGGCTCCAAATATCTCCGGTAAACGTGCATCAAAATCCTCTAAAGCCTTAGCATACCCTTCAACATCATTTCGGTGTCCATATATCATATCGAAATCAACAAGATTGGCCATAATCAGGCCAGTTTCTACTTTGTCCATATACGCTAAAGTTTTATCAACGCTCTCCATATTCCCTTTTGAGGGAACATAGTCAGTTACACCCCTGCCAGCATAAATATCATTTATCTTACCCACCGTGCAAACTTCTAGCCCGCGTTCCTTTATATATTCTAATAATATTTTATGAGGGGGTTCGAGAGCAAAGTCATGCCTGTTTGAGGTGCGGTAAAAATTCCCTGTCTCTCCGAGAAATGGCCGTGCAATTACGCGTCCAACACGCAGTTCACCCGTCAGCATGATACGTGCTGTCTGACATATGCGCATTAGCTCAGGCAAAGGAATAATTTCTTCATGGGCAGCCACTTGAAAAACGGAGTCAGCTGAAGTATAGACAATAGGTTTCCCTGTCCGTACATGCTCTTCACCAAGACGCTGAATGATCTCGGTCCCAGAAGCAACTTCATTACCGATCACCTTTCTCCCTATCTCTAGCTCATAGCGTTCGATAAAATCGCTTGGAAAACCTTGGGGAAAGGTTGGAAGTGCTCTCTCCAGTATTACTCCCGCCATCTCCCAGTGCCCGGTTGTTGTATCCTTGCCTAGAGATCGTTCTGCCATTTTTCCAAAATTGCCCTCAGGAACAGAAGCTGCGGGTACTCCCGTGATAGAATTAATATTTCCCAAACCAAGTTTTTGAAGATGAGGGACGTTAAGTCCTCCTCGCTGAAGAGCAACATTGCCTAATGTATAGCTCCCCAAGTCCCCGTATTTCTCAGCATCGGGCATTTCACCTATTCCAACGCTGTCTAATAAAATAATTATAACTCTCCGTGGCATGTCTTTCTTCACTCCCTAATCTTATAATCCGCTCGTGGATGAGCTTTCTGAAAAACATCTAACAAGCGCCTCCGTGTCAGATGGGTATAGATCTGAGTGGTCGAGATATCTGCATGTCCTAACATTTCTTGAACCGAACGCAAATCCGCCCCATGATCCAGAAGATGGGTTGCAAAACTGTGGCGAAACATGTGAGGAGAAATCGATTGCTCAAGATTATGATCTTTTCCCCATTTATTCAGAATATACACGACTCCTTGACGAGTTAAAGGACGTCCATGAGAATTCAAAAAAAGAATATCGTTTTTTTGCTTACCGCATAAACGCCCGCGCGGCCCGTTTAAGTAACGCTCCAAATCTCGAATTGCAGGTTCGCCTAACGGTACAATCCGCTCCTTATTCCCTTTGCCGATACAGCGTACATACCCCACATCTAATGAAACATCCGACAAGCGCAGCCCAATCAGTTCAGAAACTCGAAGCCCGCTGCTGTAGAGAACTTCCAGCATCGTTAAATTTCTCAGAGTAAGATCCGTTTCCTCCTCTGATTTTAATAGTTTGTCCATTGTAACTTCCGACAACACCTTCGGAAGCGGTTGATTCAGCTTTGGAGTCACTAAATATGTACTTGGATTATCTCCACGTTGCCCTTCATCCAGCAAAAATGAAAAAAATCCTCGGAGTGTTGCATTACATCGTGCAATAGTTCGAGGGGATTTTCCATCTTCCTTACATTTTAGCAGAAACAGAAACAAATCATTGCCCTCACATACGGAAATGTCCGTACCACGCTGTTCAAGGTAGCTCATCAACTGACGCAAGTCACGTTCATACGCCTGCCTAGTGTTCTCAGAAAGACCCCGCTCAACATGCAAATACGTCAAGTACTTCTTCAAAATCTTCTCTTCGGAGGTCACTTCTATCCCCCCTTTCTTACTATGTTCTACACAGGGAGGGGATTTTCCTTGTACTAGCGGAAAGTATAAATTCAACTAAGGCACATCCTGTATTAACTATTTATCTCTCTGGAAAGAGTTATTTCTACCCGCAGAGGATTGCCATGTGGATTTTTCTCATTATGTAACAGTGAAGACATTAAGCTATTACACACAGCAACTAGTTTTGGCAGAAGAACGGCAAGTATTATCAAAAGCACAAATACTCTGCCAAGATAAAGAAAAAAATCCACCCAGCTTTTTGTTGGCTGCATCACGCCCCCCCCTATCCCTAAAACCTATGCACCTCCTGATTGTCCTTATCCTAGAAAAAAGAAAGGGACCGTAATCTTATCGGTCCCGACTAATAACAAAGCTGTTGATACTACGTTTCAACTTACAAATTGAAACATTTAATTAATAGCGCCTTTTTTGAAGATCGTAACGAGGGTCAAAGGGTTGTGGAATTCCCATTTGACGTTCTAAACGCTGTAACCAGGCAGGTTCAAACTGTTCTTCAAATAGTTCCCACCAAAGCGGTTCTTTCCCAGGCAGAAAGCCCATTCGTTTTTCCATTTTTTTAAGCCATAGCGGCTCAAACTGATCTTCATAACGCTCCCACCAGGCGGGCTCGTATCCACCCGGATAGTTGATCAGATACCACCGCACCTGATACGGATAATGACCGTATATGGGAACGACATTTGTTCGGGTATAATGCAATGCCCTCACTCCTTGTCAAATTAATCTTCTCTTGGCCATATATACTTACAATTCCATTATATTCCTGACCACTTTTTTTTGAAAGTTGGCACTCTTGTCTGAAGTATAAAGCAGCTGCAAATACACATATACTAAGACAATTTAATCTTTGTCAGTTTATTGCTGCAATAAAAGAGAGTGGTCTCCGAATTAACGGATTCCACTCGATGATAACAAACCATGCTCTGCAATTTATTCGTATTTGAACATTTCTAATTAAATCTACGCACTCTGCTTAGAGCAGAGCTTCTTCTAATGGAGTATACATAATGTTCAAGGATTGAGCGACAGCCTTATAGGTCAACTTGCCATTTATGACATTAACCCCTTTACGCAGGGATCTATTTTCTTGAATCGCCTTAAAATAACCCTTATTTACGATTTCAAGGGCATAACCAAGTGTAACATTAGTCAAGGCAAAGGTTGATGTACGGGCAACTGCTCCGGCAATATTTGGAACTGCGTAATGAACAACCCCATATTTAATAAAGGTGGGATCATCATGGGTTGTAACACGATCAATAGTCGCAATACTGCCGCCTTGGTCGATTGCAACATCGACAATAACACTTCCTGGAGACATTGCTTGCACCATGTCCTCAGTTACCAGGTGGGGTGCACGGGCGCCGGGAATAAGAACCGCTCCAACTAATAAATCCGCTTTAGCCACACTATTGGCTATATTAAAGGGATTTGAAGCCAAAGTTCTCACTCGGCCATTAAACATTTCATCAATGTCCCTAAGCCGCTGAGTGCTTTTTTCCACAATCGTAACTCCTGCTCCCAAGCCAATGGCCATCCTGGCAGCATTTGTTCCAACAATTCCGCCTCCAATGATGGTTACGTTTGCAGGAGTAACCCCTGGAACACCACCAAGCAGAATGCCTTTTCCACCATTAGGTTTTTCGAGTAATTCAGCTCCTATTTGAATTGACATGCGTCCAGCTACTTCACTCATTGGAATAAGCAATGGCAATGAGCCATTATCCAATTGAATGGTTTCGTAGGCTATTGCTACTACTTGTTTCTCCATGAGTGCTTTCGTTAATTCGGGTTCTTTTGCCAGATGCAAATAAGTAAATAGAATTTGTCCCTTTTTGAAATAGGCATATTCATCGGCTACCGGTTCTTTAACCTTAATAATCATTTCGGCTTGCCATACTTCTTCGGATGAATCAACGATCTGAGCACCAGCATCAATATACTGTTGATCGGTGATACCACTTCCTTCACCAGCAGACATCTCCACAAGAACTTTGTGCCCAGTCAAAGTAAAAGCGTGGACTCCGGCTGGGGTGATAGCCACACGACTCTCATTATTTTTTGTCTCTTTCGGTACTCCAATCAGCATGATTAAACCTCCATCTCAATCATTAGCACTATTATAGTTTTATTATAATGCAACCGTTGTACGGATAGCAAGCCTTGAAATCTCAGTCTTACTTACAATTGCACTTTTATTAGGATTCGTGTCATCAAAACATAAAACTCTAAAGAGTTAATAATCGCAAACCAAGGATCGAAAAGTAACCTTGGGCGACACCTACTGCAACTGCACCAATAGAAACAAACGCAGCCGCCGCTGTATAGTAAAGAAATTCTCTGCGCAATGACTCCCCTCTAGCTTTCCCGCGAAGTAACAGAAATGAAAAGATTGTTGCCAGTCCTGCTCCAAGGAGCAGTAAAGGAACAGCAAATATTGTCGGCACAAAGACGGTCGTTAATACCAAGGCAATTCCTAGTGTTCCTTTCGCTCCAATAATAAAACTGATTGTAAAGCCAAGAATAAATCCTCGTGTAAAGACAATTAAATAGATTAAGGGAGCACCGATAATGGTAAGCCCTAAGATCCATATTCCAGCCATCATGATAAACATATCCCTGGCAAGTTGTCCAAGAAAAGCAGGTTCAAAAGCAGTCGGTTGATTTTTTAAAAGTGTATCTAAAAAATTTACTAATTGGGAGGTTTCAGAAACTCCTAAAGCGTTAACCCCCACTCCCCCAAACACCACACCTGCAAGATAAACACTTGAAAGCGTGAGATAAATAACCCAATATTGACGAATGTGTTCGCCGAGTTGTTTCCACATCCTTTGCACCCCTTCCCATAGTCTCCTATGGGATTTTATTCCACTTCAGGCGAAAGTATGTCCACAACTCTTCCAAATACTCCCCCTCCGCCAGCTTCTATTATTAATTCACCATAACGATCTTTAATAATCCAAGCAGCGACCTTTTCTCCAGCGATGGACTGCAGCTCTTCCATGTTAACCTGATGAAGTATGGCCATTTCTGTGCCAAAAGCCTTTAAAAGTCGCTCATACATTTTAGGCCCAATTCCCGGAAGTTGTCGCAGGGGGACCTGATGAACATAGGATGAAACATCGTGTTTTCCCATCGGACGATCCGCTATACTCACTAAACGATCCAAGACACCCATGACAACCTGCCTGCTCCCGCAATTAGGACACGTCAATTGTGGAGCGGGGTTCTTGATTAGGTTTTCACAGCTCAGACAATACGTACGATGATATTTACCAACTCTTGGGGGCAAGCCATAATTTCGAACAACCTGTTTGCTTTTCCCTAGAATTAAATCCAACAATCCGCCAAACGAGGGGTCTGTTTTAGCAAAAGAGTTATACTCTCGGGCAATGTTTGGCAGAGAGTGGGCATCTGAGTTACTAAACATGACCATTGAATCTAGTTCACTGATGCTCTCCGCCATTGCCCTGTCTGCACTGAGCCCAATTTCTACAGCTTTGGGTAAGATTGGCAGAACATCTCTCAACCTCCGGCAACAAGCACCGTAAATTCCCTTATGGGGAGTAAAAGCATGAGCAGGAAACCATAGTCCCTCTGCCTTAGTAACAGCCTCAAGCCATAGATCAATAGGAAGAAATCCCTTCTGAGTACTTAACTGCCAGTTTTTAATACCACTCTTTATAGACCGAACATAATGTTCTACTTGTTCGAGATAAGGAAAATAAGCCAAGAAATGAGCATTTCCTTCACCGACTTGCAGTTCAATCTCATGTCCGGGAATCACCGCTAACCCGTTGGCAGCATACCCTCCAGTTGATAGAGGTTTTAAGACTCCTGAAGCAAGTAAAGTCTTGAAATCCCGTTGGACCCCCGGTGAATGTGAATCAACAATCCCAACCAGAGAAAGTCCTTTTACTTCCCTTGCAACTTGAAGGATATTGGGTAAGGTTAAAGTCTTCGCCCCAGTGATCTTTACATATTTGCCGTCTAAACTTTGCCCGATATGTATATGCAAATCTGCGAAAATCATCCCATTCGACCTTGAACAAGTAAAATCCCCAGTATGGTTTTAGCGTCAATGAACTCATTCTGTTTCGCCCTTTGCACTGCTTCATCCCATGAAATTCTTTCTACCCCTATAAATTCGTCATCATCTGGAGTGAGCGGATCCCAGACCAAATCTCGAGCTAGAAAGAGATGCATCACCTCATCCGTAAAACCTGGGGTGGTATAAAATGTGCTGATATGTTCCATGGTCCCTCTATAACCTGTTTCTTCGCGAAGCTCTCGTACAGCACAATCAAGGGGAGGCTCCTGAGGATCGAGTTTTCCTGCAGGGATTTCTAAGGTTCCCTGGGCTATGGCATATCGGTATTGACGAACTAAAAGCACCTGCTGATCCAAAATAGCAATGATCCCTACTGCTCCCGGATGCCTCACGACTTCACGCGTTGACTCATGTCCGTTAGGCAAACGAACCGTATCCCGATCCAAACGGAGCATTCTCCCCTCAAAAAGCACTTCTCCATCGAGACGTTCTTCTTGTCGGTTTTGCTTTTCCAATGAATTTCCCTCTTTCCTTAACTTGACTCCTTTACTTATTTTACCCTATGTTCTATCCATAATGCCAAGAAAAATAAAGAAAACAAAAAAGCAGTTAGTTGAAAAGACAACCAACTGCTTTCACCGCTCGATCAACCGCAAGATCTAAAATGGAGGAACTCTCTTCCTTTAGCCAACTCTATCCCTGTCTCAAGCGCCTTGTGGTTAAGAGGAATAAGATTATGTCTGTACTCCGGCAGGACTTTCTTCAAAGCCCCAATTACGGATTCCAGGCTCACAGCACGGGTCAACTCGACAAAAGCGCCGAGAATAATCATATTTGAAACTCGATTATTCCCTAATATTTCACGACCCAGTTCAGTCACAGGGATTTTCAAAACCTGAAGATCTTGGCGCTTGGGCTCAATGTCGATCAGTGACGAGTTAATGAGTAATCGTCCTCCGGGTTTAACATCCTGTTCGAACTTTTCAAGAGAGGGACGATTCAGAACTATCAGCGTATCCGGTTCGGTAATGATGGGAGAACTTACCTCTTCATCTGATATCGTGACAGAACAGTTGGCCGTTCCGCCACGCATTTCCGGTCCGTAGGAAGGAATCCAACTTACGTGTTTTCCTTCAACGAGGCCCGCATAAGCAAGAAGCTGTCCCATGGACATAACCCCTTGCCCTCCAAAGCCTGCCAAGATAATTTCTTGCAGCATTAGACCTTCACCCCTTCTACCATTTTTTTAACCCCGAGCGGGTAAACAGGAATCATATTATCGACTAACCATCTTAAGGATTCTCTAGGTGTGCACCCCCAGTTCGTAGGACAGGTAGATAAGATTTCAACTAAAGTGAACCCGATACCAGCCATCTGATATTCAAAGGCAGTCATAATTGCTTTTTTCGCTTTGGAGACTTCTTGGGGGGTGTGCACAGACACCCGGGCAATATAAGCCGGCCCATCCAGAGTCGCTAACATTTCCGATACTCTAATGGGATACCCTTGGGGAGCGGCATCTCTGCCTTGAGGAGAAGTCACACTTACTTGCTTTAAAAGAGTTGTAGGGGCCATTTGCCCACCGGTCATACCATAAATGGCATTATTTACGAAAATCGTTGTGATTTTCTCACCGCGGGCAGCGGCATGCACAATTTCTGCAGTACCAATGGCAGCCAGATCCCCATCACCCTGATACGTAAAAACGATCTTTTGGGGATGAACTCGTTTAATTCCTGTAGCAACAGCCGGTGCCCTGCCATGAGCCGCTTGTTGCATATCAAGATTAAAGTAGTTATAGGCCAAGACAGAGCATCCTACCGGAGATACGCCAATCGTTTCTTCCCTGACTCCCAGTTCGTCAATCACTTCAGCCACTAGGCGGTGAATGATGCCGTGTGTGCAGCCTGGGCAATAGTGAGTCTTGGCCGAGGTTAATGCTTCCGGTCGATCAAAAACTGTTATCATGCGTTTTCCCCTCCTTTCCGCTATTGACCAAACGTTTAACTTCCTCAAGAACTGCGCGAGCGGCAGGAACCATGCCCCCGACACGCCCATACAAGTGGACCGGAACTTTAAACTCAAGGTTATAGCGAATGTCTTCCACAAGTTGGCCCATGCTCATCTCGACGGTGAGGACACGTTCAGATTTTTTACAGGCCTCCTGCAGAGCGACTTTCGGGAAAGGAAATAAAGAAATGGGTCGGAATAACCCTGCCTTGATTCCTTGAGCTCTTGCTTGATCCACAACCGCTTTAGCTATCCTGGCCGAAGTGCCGTAACCAACCAAGATCAGTTCAGCATCATTCGTCTGATAGTTTTCCCAGAGCACTTCTTTTCTCATCCGGTCATACTTTTGTTGCAAATGATGGTTGTGCTTTTCAAGTTCTGCAGGATCAAGAAATAATGAGTTAATTATATTGGGGTTTCGCCCCTTGGCGCCGGTCGTTGCCCACGGCTTCTCCAGTCTGAGAGTTTCTTTTTCTTCCGAGAATTCAACGGGCTCCATCATTTGTCCGAGAATGCCATCCCCTAAAATCATAACGGGATTACGGTATTCATCGGCAAGGTCAAAGGCTTTCTCCATTAGATCGACCATTTCCTGAACGGTGGCCGGGGCGAGCACAAGCAATCTATAGTCCCCATGCCCACCCCCTTTGACTGCTTGGAAATAGTCGGATTGGGCAGGCTGAATGCCGCCAAGCCCCGGTCCCCCTCGCTGGATATTTACAATGACACAAGGGAGCTCTGCGCCCGCCATATAGGTAATTCCCTCCTGTTTAAGGCTGATTCCCGGGCCAGATGAGGACGTCATTACTCGTGCCCCGGCACCCGCAGCACCGTAGACCATATTAATCGCTGCAATCTCAGACTCTGCTTGAACAAATACTCCTCCGACTTCCGGAAGACGTTTCGCGAGATACTGGGAAATTTCATTTTGCGGAGTAATGGGATACCCAAAAAAATAACGGCAACCGGCGCGAATCGCCGCTTCTGCTAAAGCCTCATTACCCTTCATTAGTACCTTCGCCATTATTCTTTTCCTCCTTTCGTACTGTGATTGCGACATCCGGACACATTCTGGCACAAAAGCCACAAGAGATGCACTTTTCTTGATCTGCCACGGTGGCCGGGTGAAAGCCCATCGCATTCAAATGAGCGGCCATATTCACAATATGTTTTGGGCAGGCCTCCACACAAAGCTCACACCCTTTACAGCGGTCCTCATCAAACTCAACTCTCAGCATAAAAGCTCCTCCTTGTCTGGTTAAATTCAGACCAATCAACGTTGACGAATGCTTAGCTTAAGTAATTCGAGCGAATTCGTCCGATCCTCTCAATGCGCTGTTCAGCCATACGATCCGCAGCAATATAGGTCGGTATTTTAAACTCTTTGGCGATTTTAAGGACTTTAGCAACATTGTCATAGACCTTTTCAACTTTTTTCAGGGCACGATCATAATTGTACCCGTCCAATTCATCTGCAACATTGATAACACCGCCACAATTAATAACATAGTCAGGCGCATAGAGAATTCCAAGTTCATGCAACTTGTCTCCGTGGTATTCTTCTTTTAGCACATTATTAGCAGCACCCGCGATAATTTGGAACTTGAATTGTGAAATCGTTTGATCATTAACCACTGCCCCCATGGCACAGGGTGCGAAGATATCTGCTTTTACGCCAAAGATTTCTTCAGGCCGGACAGCGGTCGCTCCTATTTCATCAATTACACGTTTTATAAGGTCATCATGAATATCCGTGACAATAAGTTTGGCACCCTCTTCGTGCAAGTGTTTTGCCAAATAATAGCCGACATGTCCCAGTCCCTGAATCGCAATTGTTTTTCCCCTCAAGGAGTCGCTGCCATAGGCTTCCATAGCGGCAGCTTTCATCCCACGCCATACTCCACGAGCTGTCATCGGGGAAGGATCTCCGGAAGCGCCGCAGGAAGATACTCCTGTCACAAAATCGGTCTCTAAATGTACCCAATCCATATCTTGAACAGTTGTCCCAACATCTTCAGCGGTAATGTACCGTCCGTTCAGTGATTGCACATATCGGCCAAAGGCTCGGAACAACTCTTCATTTTTTTGGGTGCGGGAGTCTCCAATAATCACGGTTTTTCCGCCGCCAAGATTTAAACCTGCTGCTGCATTTTTATAGGTCATCCCTCGAGCAAGCCTTAATGCATCAAAGATTGCATCTTCTTCGCAGGCATAATCCCACATCCTTGTTCCGCCCAAGGCTGGTCCTAAAGTTGTATCGTGTATACAAATAACGGCCTTCAAACCGGACGTCTGATCCTGACAAATAACGAGCTGTTCGTAATCGTACTTCTGTAGGTATTCAAAAATTTCCATGATATTTCCCCCTCAGGTCTTCTGATCATAATTCTCCTTATTTAATGCAATAACGCTGCCAGGACATTCCTGAAATCCAAAGCCTCATATATTTATTCTCCTTAAGTAAAGAATTTTCTGAATTTATCCGGTTTTAGTTTAAAAAAGATCTTGGGAAAAGACTGAGGCTACGATAAATTCATAGTTAGCAGGCTTGTCAGTAATGCAAAAAAATTCATGGTTTGCAATAACTTGCATGCAATAAATTGCAGGCCCATGATTGCAAACCATGAATAAAGTTAAAATCATCACTCGGATTTCCTTCAAAAGAGCTGGCATTTATTCAGATAAGAGCATGCCGCTCTAATTTATAATAGAAATTGCGCAGAGACATTTTCAGGTCCTGCGCGGACTTTGTTTTATTACCCCCATTTTTTTGGAGTGTAACTAAAAGTATGGCGCGTTCCCATTGTCGTTGCAGGCTTTCAAACCCGCCCTCCTCTGTCGTTAACCTAGACTGTACCGAGTTGTCGTAACCCAGCTCCGGATGATTGACATTCGGATAGGCCAAAACCGGAAGATGTTGTAATTCCACAACTGTTTCTCCTAACCTCATATTAATAATTGCTCTCCCTAAAATGTTTTCTAACTCTCGAACGTTTCCCGGCCAGGAATAGCCCATCAAAATTTGTAACGCCTCGTCACTTACTCTTTCAACACAGCGTCCGTAGTCTTGATTGAAACTTCCAATAAGGTGGTGGACAAGTAAAGGGATATCATCTCTTCGCTGTCTTAAGGGTGGAATAATGACTGGAATCACATTTAAACGATAATATAAATCTTCCCGAAATCTGCCGGCTCGCAATTCAGCTTCTAAATTTGCATTAGTAGCTGTAATCACTCGCACATCTATGTTGAACGGACGGTTATCTCCGACTTTTACAATTTCACGTTCTTGAAGCGCGCGCAAAAGTTTAGCTTGAAGGTTAAGACTGATTTCTCCAATCTCATCGAGAAAAATAGTTCCCCCGTTGGCCTCTTCAAAAAGGCCCGACTTTCCACCGCGTTTGGCACCAGTAAAAGCACCTTCAACATAACCAAACAACTCGCTCTCCAAAAGGCCCTCCGCCAATGCTCCGCAATTCACTCGGATAAACTGCCCTTTTTGTCGGTCACTTGAGCGGTGGATGGCATGAGCAAACAGTTCTTTACCAGTCCCGCTTTCGCCGCGTAAGAGGACCGTAGCCGGCGTCACCGCTGCACGCCTTGCTTGTTCGATGGATGCTTTAATGGCATCGCTTTCACCGATAATGTCACTAAAGGTATACTTTGCTTCCAAATGACGAATTAATCGTTTCGCTCTTTCCAACTCCTCTGAAAGTTTATGGATCTCGGAGATATCGTGGAGCACGCCTACACTTCCCCTCAACTGCCCAGAAACAATGATCGGAGCGACATTGACAATCACCTCTTTGTGTTTAGGCCCCACTTTCATAAAAACGCCTTTAACAGGCTGACGAGTTTTCAAGACTTGGATGTGCATACTTTCTCCTTCAGCAATGTCTACGGTAGGAGGTTTACCAATGACATCATTCGCTGTTAGGCCTGTCAATCTGGTATAAGCAGGGTTAATTAATAATCCAAGTCCGTTTTCATCTACCACTGAAATCGCATCCTGGGAGGAATCAATAATTGCGGAAAGCAGAATACGAACCTCCTGCAGCGTGTTTACTTTGGCTCTTAGCTCGTCAAATTCCTCCATATCAATTGCCCCTTCCAACTATCACCTTTTGCTATGGATAAGTTCATTCTCTTTCTATCGGTAAAATCCTGCTAGCTATAATTCATTTAATAATATTTGCGATTTCTCATTTTATTAAAAATAAAACACCTTTATTTGTACCCAAAGCAGGTATAATAAAGGTGTTAACTTTAGAATTTTTACTAAAAAATTTGTACGCATTATATGTACTGCTCTTAATACATTATTGACATGCGCAGTTTATCAGCCACCATTGCCACGAATTCCGAATTGGTGGGTTTACCGCGATCGACATTAATGGTGTACCCAAAAAAGCGATTCATGAAATCTACATTTCCACGATCCCAAGCCAATTCAATGGCATGACGGATTTTACCAAAGGTTCAAGATTCTTTGCAAACATTCTATATCAATACAGTTTATTGGTTTATACCTTATAAATTTGTCACTATATAATTCTATTTTATTTTAATTCTATGGGCAAGTCAATATCACAAAAAGTAAAAAATGACCTTAGAGCAATTAAACCAATGGATACCTCTAAATAGCTTAGTTTAGTTTTAGGCATTTTTAAGAGTTTTATAATTTTTTGGAGATACTATTCATCATTACGGGTCGCTGTAAATCACCCTTCCACAAATCTAACCATGTACATAATTTCATTCATAATAATGAAAGCTATAGGTTATTTACAAGTATCTTGATTTTGTTAAACCGATCTTTAATGTTCTTTAAGTTAGCTATTCCTTCATATGGGTGGAAATTTATAATTATATTATGACTTTCTTCTTCAAGCTCTTTGATTTTTTCCTCCCTTGCTAAATCTTGTATTCTAATCACAAGTCTTTCTATTCGTGTTTTTAATACATATGGTCTGAAATTTTCTTCCTCAACGTCAATAATTAAATCATCTAATTCTTTTCTTATTGCATTTATATTATTATTAATCATTTCTTTCAATTCCTCTTTTCAATATATCTAATGACCTAGTAATTAATATCTCTAATTTATCTACCCACGAATTAATATATTCTTTTGTGATTGGTTTAAGATTAGGAATAATAAGTTTCCTGTTATATACAATCCTGAAATTGTATAACTCTATATATTCCTTAATATTGAAAGGGAAATCAATGCCTATATCTTCAATACAAGTTTTTACAGGTTGTATTCGCCCAAAAGAAATTTTATTATTTATGTATGCTAATGCAATACAGGTATTACGAGCAATAGAGGCTAAAATATTCAATTCATAATTATATGTTTTATCGTTAAAACCAATAGATTCTCTAATATCATTACATATTGTAGAATATTCCATTAAATCGAAATATGTATTGCGGTAAGGCTTAATATTTTCCAGGACTTTTTCTAAGAATTGTGTTTTAGAATAAAAAATTTTACATTCCGTTTTGAGATGCCATAAAAAATACGAACCATATTCACACATATTGTTAATTGCATTTTTAGTATATAAAGATATCCATTCAAAAGGGATATCTAGTTGCTTTTGTAAAGATATTTTTTTATTTAAATAGCTTATTTCATCACAATCTTCAATGATAAACAATAAATCCAAATCACTATTCTCATCAGATTCGCCACGCGCATGAGAACCAAAAATTACTATGGTATCTATATCCTCTAAAGAAATCTCAAACGAATAATTATCGACATTAAAATCATACATAAAACATAAATCACCTTCTATTGATATTTTTATATAAGGATGCAATGAAAAATCCTGTGAAAACAACCCCTATAAAGTATTGAGACATCATAATAATTTTTGTTATATTATTATCCGTATATAAACCAGAAGAAACTGTAAAGAAATTACAAATACTGTGATAAAATGAATTATAATAATCAATTTCAAACTTTTCTTCATTGCCAATCGTATAAAGAAATACATTGCCACTTTTCCAGTAAATAATTGAGTATATCCAATTCACTAGAAACATTACACCAAATAGTTGATATATATTTTCACCATAACCCCAAACATATCTACTCATCTTACTTGTAATATACCTGAAAAATGCAATGATCTTGTCATTATTAGACTTTATTTTATAATAAGTTTTCTGATCCAATCTAAATGTTTCAAAATAATGATCTTCCCTTGCTAATCGTTCTTGAAAAAAAAACCTTTTATAATCCTCATCTCTTCCCGCCCTCAAACATTCTATAGCTAAATTTTTACAGAGTTTTTCTCTAAGATTATACTCTGAAGGGAGGCTATTAAATACTAGGTTGAAATCAATGCAACAATCCTCGAATATAGTATAAATCATATCGCAATGTTGCATTTTAACACCATCAAAATTGCAATTTATGAATTTACTTCCAACGAAATTCACTTGATTTAAATTAGTATTCTTAAAATAACAGCTAATAAAGATATTATGTGATAAATCACATTCTTTAAATTCCGATTCCCTAAAGCCCATATTTGCAAAGGTACAATCTCGTATATCCAAATGATTCAACTTTAAAGTTTTATCTGGTCGTTCATTTGCAAATACTTTGTCTCTGATAATTACATTGCTTTCTACTGACATAATACTCATGTTCACTTTAGATAAAATATATTGTTGCATAGACATTCCCCCTTGAAGCTAATATTTGACTCACAAATGTTTAAACAAAATGCTGATGACCCATTTCAATAATCCTTGTATCTTAATAAGGTTAATAGGTACTAACCCATTAATTTCTATATGTTATAAATTCAACAAGTTACTTGATTATCCCTGCTATAAAACAAATCTCAGAAGATATAGTAGTAAGGTAATAAACGTTATTAAAACCACAAATGCTATCGCGGTCTTAAAAATAACTTGCCTATGAGCGTAAATGTACTATGCACATTACAGCTTTTCAGAATAATGTCTACTTGTTGTAAACTACCCCCACCCATGACAACAAAAAGAAGGGCTTTATCCCTTCTCAGCTTTAACACTGGAGCAGGTCTAACTACCTTATATGATAGTTCCTCGCTTTTTTGCAGTTCCATAAAAAGTTTATTAAGTAATACGTAAGCTAGTCAGTTTTATTCTCAATAAAATACGTTGCTTCCATATCTGCAGTACTTAAAGCAAATGATAACGGAAACTGTTCAAAAGAATCACCTATGCTCCTTTTATCCTCAGTACCTGAAAAACCCATATGATATCTAATAGCAAATGCTTCCTCACGTGTCAGTTTCATGAACCCTGTAATTATATATACAGACTTCTCACCATGCCCGTAAGGAAGCTTATCGTCATATTCATAAATTGGCACAGCTCTCCATACTCCATTCTCATCCTTGATGTTTCTTGAACCCTTCTTATAGCAGTTTATTTTACAAACATCATGCAATAGGGAAACAATAGCTATTGTTTCCTCATCATATGTCATATTATATAAATTATTAACCCTTTCTCTTGACAAATAATCCTTTAAACAATGATAGACATTTACACTATGCTCTACCAATCCGCCTTCGTAGGAGCCATGAAATCTTGTACTTGATGGTGCAACAAAAAAATCACTTGATTTAGATGAAAGATAATCAAGTAGTCTATCTGCTCCTTCTCTTTTGATATATTCATTGTATAGTTGTAGAAATTCTTCTTTTTGATTTTCTCCATTCAACTCGCTTCAATTCCTCCATCTTTCAGGGTTCTCCTGTCTTTTCTTCTCCCGCATTTTAAAGATTCCTACATTGTCATATTTTCTGGGCATCACGCTTAAAGCGTAATAATCAGCTCCTAAGAATCGCAAAAAGATATTCAATAATATTATTCAACTAAAATTCCTGAGGACTTAGAGGTCGTTCAATGTTGCCATTGTAGTATTTAAACAGTCAAGTAAAATTAACGACACTATTATCTTTAATAACTGGCATTTATGATCTACTTAGATGTACCCTTACTCAGGCTTAATCTAATAAAGTAAAACCAATTTGCCTATTGAACTTTCCACAAATCAACTATATTTATATCTTTACTATCAGGCTTATTAATATCATCAAGTTCATCCACCTGAACATTCACAGGAAAATCAAGTGCTAAACCACTACATATACATTGACCTTGAGATAAAATTGGTATCATCTCTTGTTTAGATCTATCTAGAAAGGCAACTGATTTCCTAATAGTAAATAGATCTTCATCATTTACTAATCGATGAATAAAATAATTATGCAGTTGTGACACCAAAGTTGCAGAAATGTCTGAAGGTCTTTGACTAGAAATAGTCATAAAACACCCAAACTTCCTTCCTTCTTTGATGATTTCTTCAAAAACTTCGAGACGATAATCCTTCCAAGAAGCACTTTCTCTATTTGAGTTCTCAGATAGTATATTATGAGCCTCATCAATGATTAGATGAAGGCTTTTACTTCCCTTTTGAGCCTCTTTTTGTTTATCATATACTTCCTTGCAAATAAGTAACGGTATTATTTTTTTCATGTGAATATTGCAATTAGAGATTGAAACTATCTGAATGTTTTTTTCATCATCTTCTTGGACTGGATCTTTAAATTCCAAAACTTTTGAGATCTCGCTAATCCTCTTCTCAGACCTCTTCATCATCGGAGAAATATGTTCATCATTACTGTATCCTTTTAACATTTCATAAATATGTTTATATCTTAAAACAATATCAAATAGATTTAATGGATCAAGCGTTTGACAGTCAACTGGATTAAAAATATTTCCGCAGTTAAACTCTTGAATCTTAGTTATGAAATAATCTTTAAAACTATCAATAACATTAAAATATAGCCCACTTGAGCGATTATATAAACAAGACCCCACACTATGATATTCTATATCATCAAAGAGTCTCTCATAGTCACTTGGATTTCCTCCGTAAATCTTATGTAATAAAATAGCAGTATCAGTCTTGACTTTATTAAACTTCGAGGAGTTTTCATGAATAACCCTTATCAAGTCAGTGAAACTAATGGAGTGATTTTTATAATATCTAAGGCTTTTTAAGACCCTTTCAAGAAAAGGACGTTGAGTTTTGTCAGTAGCATCGAGAATTATTGACCAGAACAATGAATCTTCAATAACACTTCTTGGTAAAGGAAATTTATCTCCTTCATTGGTTCTTGTATCAAGTCTATAAACCTTTTTTTCACTAGTTAAAACTGTATCCGAAATGTATTCATCATTGAAGTCAATAAGGATAAAATTACTTTTTCTATAATTTAATCCCGATCTAAACAACTCAGTATACACTTTTGCCAAAGTATTGGACTTACCACTGCCAGTATTTCCGAATATACCAATATGACTTGCAAAAAGCTTTTGAATGCTAAATGCTAATTTGTAGTTATCATAACCTGAAATATTGCCAATCCTAATAACTGGTTCTGTATCTTTTGTAAAGCAGAATATTTTTTGAACTTCATCTTCTTGCAGAACATATACATAATTTGATATCATTGGGGTTTCATAAACCCCCTTTACAAATGCCTTATTATCAGTAAAATGTCCAAGTATCTTAATGTCTAAAACTCTGGAATAAGTATCCGAATGTTTGCTATATGAGCTAACATTCTTAGCTTCCTTTATATATTCGCCCTCAATGACTGCAATAATCTCAGTGTAGCCTTTAAGTATTTTGACATAGTTTCCAACAGCGATATTCTTTATAACTTTCCCATTATATAAAAGTCTTGATGTGTTTTTTTCTTCATAAACCTCCACTTTAGTGCTAATCCCTACAACATCAACAACTTCTCCTATCAATAAAATATCATTCATAATTAACCTCCAAACATCATAGAGGTAAACTCATTTAAATCAATATTTCTATTTTCGCAATAGATGTAAAACACATTATAATATTCTTTGAACATGTCTTTGAAACTTTCAACTTCTCGTGCATCGAAAACGAAAATATACATCATCATTGAAGGGTTTGATAATGCTCTTTTTGTAATGCTATGAATATGCTCATCTTTAAATGAAAATCCAAAAACAAATAGAACCGAATTATTCTTTTCCAGTTCATTTGAATACATTCTCAACAGATCATAATATACGTTTGAAAACAGCGTTTCCTCAAATTTTTTCTTTGTAGGATTAATAATATTTAATTGTTGGTAACCTTCCGTGAATTTATTGATTAGTTCTAATAATTCAGAACTAAATTCCACCCTTGATAGATTAATCGAATCAATAGAATCATTTATATTAGTTTCTAAAGATTTATCATACATAAAATTTACGTCTGTAAATACATTTGCGTCTTCTTCAATTGATTTCAATATTTCAACAGAATTTGATCTATAAACAATTTGGTCAGATTCTTTAGACCAAGTTAATGAACCATGAAGTTTATATATATTTACTGTAGGTATCTGAGATTCTCTCTCCGTGTTCTGAACTATTTGTTTAACTATTTTGTTATAGTTTTGAGTCGAGAATTCTGGTACCAATCTACCTGAAAATCCATCGTTATAATAAATTTTGTTCCTCTCCAATGACAGCTCAAAAAACATATCGTAGTTTGTTGTAAATATATTGACTCTCTTAAGTAAGTTTTTATCATTTCTACTAGACAACAAGCCCGCAAGTTTCAAAATGAATATATTTGAGCTTTCAATGGAACAATTTGTTTCTATATCATCTTTATGGGGATAGATACTGTTCCTGAAAAAATCATATAGTATTAGAGCTTCTATTGCATTCTTTGAATTTTGATTATCTTTATTAGTTACAACATTTGCTCCAATCAGCGATTCTAAATCACCTAAAGTCCTCAACCTTTCATAGCAGTATCCAGATCCGATTAAAAAATTTACGTTACAGGATTCAAATAGATCTCTGATTTTCTGATTTAATTTTCCTTTCTTATATTCCTGTTTACCACTAAAACCTTCGCAATAAATTCGAACAGTTTCTTCATCTTCAGATATTTCTTCAACCACATCCATAAATTGTTCTGTTTGATCCATCATATCGCTTCTCTCTTAAAGTAATTGATTTACTTCCATTCACAATGATTTTTACCTCTGCTTACGGTAAGCAGTTTGTAAATGCCTTATTTTATAACAACTAGATTTCTACAAGTTATCTAAATGTTCCTGCAATAATTACAAATTTAGAAAATAAGCCAAAGGTAACAAGGCTATATTAAGTGTGGAACTTTTCATTCATGTTCCTAAATATTCTCTGGCTCTTCATGGTGTTAAGATGTTTCATAATGGATGCTGTCGCAATCTTTAAATAATAACTTGCCTATGGATATAAATGTACTATACACATTATAGCCTTTGTCTAATTACGTCTCTGTTGTAAACTACCCCCCAGTCCATAGCTAAGTCCCCTTATTCTAATTTGACTTTTAACTCGTAAATAAAGTAAAGTCCTCTTTAGTTAGCTTCCATAATATATCGAGTATATCTTTTTTAAACTAAGGAAGGGTTTAAGACATTCGAGTAGAATATATTAAGATCGAAATTCCTAAATTTGGAGGTAAATCTAATGGGTAACGATTCTATTGCTTTATCGTCTAATTATTTATGGCATAAGGCTACACTTCAACTTCGGTCACTTTTACCCGAAGAATCATACCAAACTTGGATTGACCCATTAATTCCAAGTTTGGAAGGCAGTCAAATGACTTTATACTGTCAAAATGAATTTGCTAAGACTTGGGTGGAAAGTCGATATAAAACGAAGATAGATGAAACTGTGCAATCCATCGATCCCTCTATAAAAGAAATTATTCTGGAAGACTTTGAAAAAAGCTTCCCCAAAGGAGATCAAAGGAATAAGCAATTTCATCTTAAAGTTGATGAATCATTGTTTGAGCTTATGATGGCAGTCTATGAGAAAGAAGCTAAAAAAGACATTGATGAAAAGACCTTTGACAAGTATTATAATCAAGTTATTCTTACCTATTGTAGGGAGCGAGTTGGACGATAATTAAAAAAGTAAGCGATTTTACGCTTTATTGAAAACGTCGATGATGAGGGTTTAGAAAAGCTATGGAAATTTATATATGACTATTTTGAAGTGGTAGTTACCGACTTCGACAGAGAAGCTATAGTATGGAGCGAACAAGAAATTAAGGAGGGAAAACTAAGAGATTAATTAGTCTCTTATTGTTTACCACTAGCATTTTAATTAGATATCAAATCATGTTTAAATTATACCCTCACATGAAAATATCGATATAAGTAAAGCAGTAAATAAACTAAAAAGTAAAACTGCCTTAGGCAGTTACTTATCAGCGCATCCACAGTGGTAAACTTTTGGCTTGCACTACTATGAGCTGTAAACTATCCTTTTTACAGTTCCTCCCCAAGTGCCATTAATACCTTATTCATAAAAAGGCTTCAAGGAATTATGCTTAAAGCGTAAAACGCAATAGAACGACCTCAATGAAACGCAGAAGGTTTAAATGCTACTAGGTAAGGTAAGATAATTGAGAAAGTTAATAAGCTGTAGAATCTAAGGCTTAGTACACTCTGCTTTATGTCAAATGAACCGAATATGGCAAGCCGCATATGGTATCCATATTTTTGCAATTATTAAATTGTGTCATACTCGTCTCGCTCCCTGATAGTTCAGCATCTTCAAAGTCACAGTTTAAAAATACTGCCTCGACAAGATGAGAATAAGCCATATCTGAACCGAAAAATGAACTATTTGTTACATTCGCTCTATAAAAATCAGTAGTCTCAAGTGTAACTTCTTCAAAGGATACATTATTTAGGAAGGCTTTTCGAAAAATACTATCCACTAGAGAGGAACCATCAAACTTAACATTTGAAATTTTTGCACTAAAAAAATTAGCTCCGATCATGTTCATATCCCTCAAGTCAACGTTCTCGATTAAAGCAAAACTTAAATCTACTCCTGAAAGATCATTTGTTTTAATTGAATTAAGATAGAAAGCAATATTGCCATCTAATTTAGATAGTATAGTAAGAGCATTTTTCTTAGCTGTAGAATTAAGTTGTCCAAAGTCGATAGAATTAAATACTTGAGTTATAGAATTTAATAATGGACTATTTTCGAGAATATCACGGATAAACAGCCCAACCTCCATACTAATTGAGGATTGACCAAGTACATTATTAATAAATGAAGGTTTCTTATGACGATAATTGACTAAATCAGTGACAATTTTTGATGCTACAAAATACTCCATAAAAGATTTATGAATAAATTTATAATTCCCAAGTTCATCCCTATTTAGAAATGAACAGCTTAGTATATCATGGCTAAAATGATCTATATCCTCCTTAATGTCAATTTTAAAATATTTGTTTATCTCATTTGGTAATACCCTAAAGTTTATCGATAGTAGATTAGTTTCAAACATTTTCCATGCAATGTGTTTCATGAACATTATCTTTTCACTTGATTTAATTAATGTTTTACCTTTAGAATCTTCTCTTTGCAACCAAAAACCAGTATACAAATCATAAAGTGTTGCAGCATTGATTTTTGAGCCTTTTTGAATCGTCAGCCTTGGTATAGTCTCAAGAATGACGTTCAACAAAACGGGTCTTTTTGCAAGATCAAATAAATCATGAGTAGTGCGAAGAATATCTAGGAAATCCTTAACATTATAGCCTTTGTCAGTTAATTCTTTTTTATAGCTTGAAATATAATTAATTATCTGCTCCTCATTAAGATCATCTATTTCGATTTCAGTAAAATTTACGGTGTAGTGATTAGGTTCAAAATGTAATGCCGAAGCTTGAAATATTTTTTCGAATTCTTCTTTTTGATTAAAAAAATTAGCTCTGCAAGTTACTAATACTTTTGAATTTTCTGATACATATTTACATATTTCAGAAAACACCTTGTGTTTTGTAGAATAATCTACACGTTTGGCTATTTCATCGAAACCATCGAAAATTAGTAGAAAGTGTCCAGTCCTCAATAATTCGAGAAATGTTTGGTAGTTTCCGTTTGGAATTTTACACTTATTAATTAATAAATCTGTAACAAGTTGTTCCATGTCTACAGCTTTACTGTAATCCCTTAAATGAATCAAAATTGGGAGAGGTAAATTTTTCCCCCTAAGTATATCACTAGCTAGCATGTAACATAACCTAAGACAAAATGACGTTTTACCCGCTCCATAATCCCCCAATATTACAAGAGCATTGTTACTATGATCCAATAGTAGATCATTAATTTGATTGATTAAAGTAGATCCAGACTTAGAATTTAGTGAAATATAATGTCCATTCAAATTGCTATTTTCATAATCTGATACCAATCGCTTTAAATAAGGCTCAAATTTGATCAAATTATGTAACAGTTCTGCCTGTGTATATAACGTTATATCTAGACTGGATGCAACCTCTTTTGCTTCTGGAGCAAAATTCCCATTAGTAACCAAGAAGGCTTTGTCAGCCTTTTTTCCTGACATTTCTTTGTTAAAAACTTGAACCGATCCAGAAAACTTCCTAACATCTACGCCGTTGACAGTGTCAGTTGTTTCGAACTTCCATTTGCATTCAACTAGTATTCCTACTTCTAAAAACCCGTAAGTGAGGGAAGCGAAAAAATCATGTTGTGTACTAGCTACTTTAATATTTTCATTTACGTTATATCCCTGAATACGAAATAATTGTGCTATCTGATATTCAAAACTCTTCCCTGCACAATTATTACAAAATGGCGATTCTTTGGGAAAAGAGGCTACGTTTTTACATCTTCCTACTTTATCACCAAAACCTACACACATCTTAGATATAGTCATTTCTAAAACCTCCGAAGCCTATTTCGTCACACTCTATCCTTTACAAGCAGTTTCTCTTTGCATTAGGTTAAGGGATTTGCGAAGACATAAATTACTCTCGTCTAAGTTCAACACATTTTCTCAATATTCCTGCTATAAATACAAATATTAGAAAATAATCCAGAAAGCATATGTTCTGATAGGGTTATCAAACCCAAGTAAGCCGTCAATAACTTGCCTATTGGAGCAGATGTACTATGTATATTATAGCTTGTCAAGAGTGGTCAAATTGTTGCAAAGTCCGCCCCCGACAAAAAGAAGGGGTTAGATTACCCCTTCTTAGCCTCGTATTCTTTTACCTTCCTGTAAAATGTAGCCTTACTTAATCCACTCAACTCCATTGCTTTAACTGCTGTAATCTCTTCTGCTTTCCATTGCCTGTGAGCATCCATAAACCTTTCCGAGACTTCTATCGTTATAGGTCTACCTATTCCTTTACCGTTATTCCTTGCCTTTAGTGATGCAATACCTTCCGCTTGCCTAGCTTTAATCTTATCTCTTTCCTTCTGTGCCATATATGAAAGTAATTCAAAGACTATATTACTTATTAAAGTTTTTTCTAGTGTATCCTTACCCTTAGTGTTTAGCATTGGGGTATCTATAATAATGATATCAACACCCTTTTTGAGCAATGTGTTCCATTCCTCTTTTATCATGTTCATATCTCTGCCTAGCCGATCCAGTTCTTTAATGACAAGTGTATCACCTTCTCTAAGTAGGGTATCCCTTAGGGACATATATCCAACTCTATTGAAGTCTTTACCGCTTGCCTTATCTGTGATGATATCCCTCTCATTAGCAACATACTTTTCTAATTCTACTATCTGCCGATCTAAGTTCTGTTCCTTTGTGCTTACTCTTGCATACCCATAAACTTTATTCATATCTCAACGCCTCCATATTTACTATAGATACAGTGTATCGCAGGCGTATCAAAAGATCAATCGAATATATGATACGTTTAATAATTGATTTACATACCTTATGACACATACCACATGTTCTGGAAGCATTGGTATGACTACATCCTAAAATAGGCTTAATTCGTATTAAAAGGTACACCTTGTGATACAGATACTTGCAAAAAATTATAACGTAAAATATCCTGATTACTGGGTATGAGACTTACAGAGAGTAGTCGAGGAATTAAGTTGTGAATTCAATTCCTACCAAAAACAGTAGAGTTATTATCTGATGGCGAAAGAGAGATAAACCTTTTTGACAATATCTTTCAAGAATGTGGAAAGTTTTTCTATTAACCTATAATTTTTGCAGGAAATACCATTTGGAAGAAGAAATATTAATTGTATGTTTTCACAGAGAGGGTGTATATTGTGAGTTCCAAACCCGATTTTAATGTAACTTCTTTAATGGGTTTAATACGGATTCTCTTCCCAGATGATAGCAATAATTATGATAGTTTTAATTCCTCTGAAAAAGTTGTCCCTTTATTAGAATATGCCAAAAGACATAAAGATAAATTGGTCGCTGAGAATACGGACACAGACAAAAAATATTTGAGTTATTTGGATTTCTTTTTAGTTTGCAGGATGAAGGAACTTTATTGTGCTAATGGTATGTATAAAGAGTGTCTAGAAATGGAGGCAAAAAAAACTTCGGGTTTCTTTGAAAGGCTAATAAGAGATCAGCAAATTAAGCAAGATCATATTCCATTTATACTTAATCATTTAATATGTTCGACTAATTTGGGAGTATTAGATGACCAACTAATCAAAGTTGTACAATTGTTAGAAATAGATGAATTATCTATTTTTCCTTATGATACATGCATAGAACTTACCGATGAAGATAATCAGCGTCGTTTTATGTCTAATTATCCCAGTGAAAAAATTGTAAATGTTCTAATATCTTTTTATAAAGTTCTATCCCGTACTGATTTAAAAATTCTCAACAAATGGTGTTTTTCAATTGCACATTTATTCAATGAGACTATACAACTCTTTAATGGAGAAGAACCAAAAGAGGTTACTTTATCTAATGAATTAATAGAAGACATGAAACAACTACAATTAATTGAAAGCAAAAACATTCTACATTATAACCTACTGGATTTTTATATAAATTTGGGATGTTTGTACTTAAAAGATGAATCAGAGATATTTGCTAAAGAATATGAAAATTATAATTCAAACATAGTTATTAATAGTTTCATCAAGATTTTTGAATCAGATTCTGATATCGAACTTTCCCAAAACATTAAGCTATTAAATACTTTAATTAAAGATTTCAAGGAAACTATTAGGTATTCCTATGAAATAGAATATATCAAAACTTTAATTGACATTTATAAAAACAACAAATTTGCACAAACGCACAAAGATATCTTTCGAAGTTTGATTTACGATACTTCGTTAATAGAAAGTATATATGAACTAAAAGAATATGAAATCATATGTACTCTTTACTTTGAAAATAAAGAAAAAGTCAATATGGATGAGCATTTCTTCGAAATTGCTTACTCATTAAATGAAAGAGGTTACTCGAAAGATGCTAAGATGGCATACGAATATGGCATACGAATTGGCAAAGGATGTAGTGCTACTAATAATAATCTAGGCTTAATTTATGAGAAAGAAGATTTAGGTAAATCCTACTACTTTTTTGAAAAGTCACTTCAAAAAGACCCTAAAAATGAAAGAGCAAAAACCAATTTAGCAAGAGTAAAAGGCTTAGTGCAAAAGGCACAAAGCGCCAATAAGAAAGACATCTTTGTGTCAACCGCGATAGATTACAATAATAAGTCTCAAAGGAAGATTGCTATAGTACCATCGGTTTTCAGTATTCCCGATAGACCAGTTCAAAACGATTTAGTAAGCGTTATGATGCCTTTTGCTTCTAGCTTTAATCAAACATATTCTGCAATCAAAGAATCATGTTCAAAGCTGACATTACAATGTTATCGAGCTGACGATTTATGGAAAAATAGCACATTTATTCAGGATATTTTCGAACTAATATTTTGCTCCAAAATCGTGGTGGTTGATTTCACGGGGAAAAACCCAAATGTTTTCTATGAAGTAGGGATCGCACATACATTAGGTAAAATTGTTATTCCAATTTCCCAAAGCATTGATGACATTCCATCCGATTTAAAAAACCATAGAGTACTTATATATTTACCAAATAAAGAGGGAATGCAGGACTTAACTAACGGACTATCATCTAGGCTTGATACCGTTATTAACGGACATTCTTGGAGCAAAACAAATTAAACCCTTGTCCTGTAACAAAGGTTGTACATGCCACCTGAACTTGGTCGGGGGTTAAAGTCCTATATACCTATAACCTTTTAATACATTATGGTTATTTATAGGAGGCTCTTACTTATGATGAATAATACAACCTATATCGATTCTCTAATCAGAGAATTTGAGAATAATTGTCCTACTTCTTTCACAAGTGATCAATATGTGCCAAAAGTAAAGGTATTATTCAGCTATTTAACTCAAACCTATGACGGAGTTGACAATAGTGATCCTAAAGCAATGGAGAGTTTATTTAAGTATACCATTACTCACAATGATTTAATTGAATCAACGGTATTCTATATTAAAGATAAAAGATTAACTTTTGAACAGGCTATATATGATTCCTTAATCTCTTTTAATGCTTTTTTCAAGTTCTTGAACTATAGTAAAAACATTGAAAACACTAATTTGATAAGGGTATTTAATAACTCTGAAGAATTGAAGCAGATATATGCTAAAATAAAGATATTATTAAATGAAAACAAGATATTTTTAAAACCTCGACAACAATATCCAAGTTTACAAGAAGAAGAATTTAAATTTATAAATAATTACTTAATTAGTAATCCTAAACTTACTCAATATAAATCGGTAAAATCCACACAATGCCTAATAATTTTGAAACTATTTTTATTATTAGGGTTGAAACCAGAGAAATTATTTGAATTGCCTGCAGACAGTGTTAATTTAGAATACAATTATATCAAAATACCTTCGGAGAGTAATAATAATAATCTCTACATTTCTAGATTACCCAATAATATTATTTTTCTTTTTAAGAAATTATATAAACTAAGAGAGAAAGCTCATCATAATTCAAAAGGGAATTACTTATTTTTTAATCGTAATGGAAAAATGATTGATAATGATTATACAACTGATATATTGAAAGATATAGAAGATTTATTTTATAATGAAAACCTTATAGATATAAATCTTAGAATTCTTGATAGAAGTCAGTTTACGCAAAGTGGCTTAACTAAATATGCAATTATAAATATGATAAAAGCCAACATACCTCAATCTCTTATTTTAGATTTTACTGGAAATAAAAGTGATATATATGACGATTGCCAGAATAGTGTAAACACAGATAATTTCAATGAAAATAGTAGATATATTGATTCAAAAATTCGAGGTATAGAAACATATGATTATTTTAATGAGTTGTACTAATTAATGCATTCTCGTCTGATACTCGACACAACCCTTGTTAGTAATTGTTTCTAAGTAATTCCCTCCTTTTTATAAATACAATTACCGTATGGTTCGTAACACATAACAGGTATATGGATGATGATGTGTTATTTGCGTACTTTATTAAAATATTATATTAAAACTTTGAGAGATACTTAATTCAGTTTACGATGCTCTAAGCCGTTGGAATTACCTATATGGTGAATCCTTGCATTCGAATCATTTCTAACGCCTTAGAGGTCAATTCTAATAAAGTTCAATTCCATAGAACCCAGTCATATCAAAGCTTTTTAGTGTTTTGTAAAATATCCTATTTAAAGGGGTCAAGGTATAATTTATGAGTCAATTTGAAACTGCAATTTCCCTTGAGCAACCAAATATTAAATGCCTTACTCAAATATTACTCTTATTTAAATGTGGGTAATATTTGAGTAGCCTCTACTACTCCTTTCTATATATTTATAGAATTTCTTTCTTTACGAAAGCACCCCTAAAACCCCAGTAAAATCAGTATGTTTAGAAAAAATTTAGCAAGTACTTTCTGCAAAATAAAATTCACACTGTATATAACTGAAGCATAATTAAAACATTTAATTCGTTAAAAATCTTTAATCGTGTACGATTCAATAAACCATAGTATTGTAAAGACTTTCCTCTTTTATAGCAACCAAACGGATTTTTACCTTTTTGGTCTATTAATGCCGAATTATCAAGGGATTATAAGTGGTGAAGTTTCATAAAACAAATCATTTACCAAGCACCAATTCCATAGAAAATTCGGGGATTCGTATGCTATAAAAGGCCACAGTGTATTGCACACATCTTAATGCAAAGAAAATGAAATGATAATTTTCTTTTATGTAAAACCCGTCAAAACGCTTAGGCTTTTACTTTTCTCACGTAGCGAAGCGGAGTGAAAGAAAATAAAACATAAGGTTTTTACAAAATGAGTGGATCAATATATTAGATAGTAAATTTCTAAGTCTCTTCTTATTAGTTGTCACCTTTGAGAACCTAATATAAAAATATATATTAGGTTCTCAAAGGTGACAACTTTAATCTAGATAGTCTTTTTAAAAATTTCTGCTTTCTTATCAATTAAAATTGAAACTAACTTTTTAAATTTTTCTGTATACTCATCATCAAGCCTAAATTCTTGATATTTCATCAACTTTTTACTTCCTATTGCTAACTTAAACTTTCTAATAGTATCTAAATGCCTAGTTTCTGCCTGTTTAATTGTGTTACTCGCAAATAAATTATTCAACTCTGACTTCAATTCGTTTATACTGGTTAGATCTATTTCACAACAAAGTTCAATCATTTTAATTTTATATTTATAATAATAAAAGTAGATCTTGGCATCTTTCCAAAGGATCTCTTTTAACTTATTATCATATTCTATATATTTACCACTAAATATAACTTTTTGAATAGTATCAAAGTTCATCTCTCTTAATACTTTTTCCTTAGCCTTTTGAATTACTTCAACTTCTTTAGGGGTCGCAACCCGATAAATATCTAGTGACTCAACTTTTTCATCAACAGTTTTAACAGTTATCTTCTTTTCCCATTTCAGATATTTTTCTTTCCCTAGATTTTGTAAAGCTCTTTCAAATATATCTCGGAGGTTACCTTTAGTTTTTTGGTAAAATTCTCGAATATAAAATTCATTGATATTTTGCCTCTCTGCAAAGTCTTGATTAGTATATTGGAAATAAATGTAATTATCATTAATTAAGGAAAGCTCTTTCAAGAAATAGTTTATAGAATTCTCTAATTTACCATTATTGCTTATAAGCATATTCATAATTAATTTTTGGACAATTTCACCATAAACATTGCTATTGTTATTTCCTTTCTTCAGGTTTATTTTAGGCTTTGCTTTTTCATAAACTTCTTCAATGATGTATTTATTACCATTCTTTCTAGCCCTGAAATAACGCTTCCAATTCTGCTCCTGCAAAATTCTACCTTTTCCATCTTTTTTATAAACCTCACCCAGTAACATGCTCATTTCTCGATTGTTTTTTACCACTTGACCAACCCTTAAATTACTTGTTTTAACTTCCAGAGTCCCTTCCCCCTATTTATGCTTTACAGCTTCTTTAAACGTTGATACTTACCATCGTTTTCACGCGAAACAAATCCTTAATAAAGCTATAAATCTTCTTCCTATTTAGAACACTTTATATACTAATTTTCACTATTAACATCATTTTGGCTCCTTAATCAACCGTCTGAGTCTCCCCTCGTTCCTCAAATGATATTTAACAAGCTCTGATAATATTATCTATCAGAGTCTTCACTCTCTGGTTCATGTACCCCAGGCAAGGCATTACAGTAATGTGACATGCATCTATACTGTAACAAAAAACAGTTCATCGCCGTGTTTCTGGAGTAGCTTCATTAGCTGTTGGAAAGTACCTAAATCGTAGTCTTCTGTCACAGATGCCCAGAACTCCACAAAAAACCGTGAGATAACCTTTGCTTTCTCAATTTCGAAACCTATTCTTTCATTTCCTTTACATAGGAGTATGGAGTTGATCGGGTACATTTTCACATACTACTGAGTCTCATATCCAATGATTACTTTCTATTACTCTAAAGTAAGCTTGAACATTTCACCGTTTAGACATGTTTTAATACAAGCTTTCCTCTAAGACCACTTACACTAAACAGTTTATTTCTGATTTTTTTCGAGTTCTTTAATTCTTCTTTTCAACTCATTGATTTTCTTTTCATATGAATCACACATTTCCTTTTTATGCATTTCCACCATATCTAGGTATTTATCAATTTTTTTTCGGTAGTCTAACTCTTGCATATACTGTTGTTTTACATTTAGTTTATATCGATAGTTTTTCGCTTCCTTTATTGTAACATCGAATAATTCAGCAATCTTATCATCATAACATATTTCGAACCACCACAACTGGCGTAAGTTATCAAAGTTCAAATCCTGTAAATTGAGCTTCTCTCCACGTTCCTTACGAGCCAGAAGCATATCGTAGTAAGGTCTTTTTTCTTCTTCCATTGTTTTATACCCTCCAATAAAGTAATGATATCAAGTATACCGTCTAGACCAAATTAAATATAATAAATTCTAACCATTCCTCTCTAGCAGTTTATAGAAATAAATAAAAAAATAATTTGACAAAGGAATCTAGTATCTGTATACTAGATCTATAATGATCATGCTATAATTATTTATATTGATTTAAATAATCCCTTTAATCATAGCATGATAGTTAAAATAGTCAAGCTTTTTTAGTTATCTAAGAATTTAATTCCGCTCCATATGAGCGGAATTTTTACTGTAATACCTATCATAATATTCTAACCCGAACTTACCTTCGCTATATACTAGTTAGATGTACTCTATCTGTAAAACTATTTGTTTAGTCTATTCAGAGGCTTCCTACTAAAAAACTACTCAACCTCTTTTAAAAGAGGTTGAGTAGTTTTTTATTGTTAATTAGATTTCCTTTAAGGGAAAGCATCCAACATCATAACTTACATCCACAGCCACGTAATTGTCTTCTACGGGGTTTAAAGTATGCTAGCAAGGTTTTTGCCTGCGAAAATGTTCTGAGTAGCTCATACCCCTCATTTATTAATAGGTTGCTTCAGCTCTTGTATGTATTAAAGCTTATGATATCTTCCTTTGAAGGACGCTTATTTAACAAAAACACTCATCCTTTTAACAGTGATGAGTATTTTCATTCTGACGCACACAAAGTACGTCTTAAGAAGTTTAAGTCAATAGGTTGATAAGGTTTTTGCCTTAATCGATGTTAATACCATTTAGTGGACTAAATTTTTGATATTGCCTACCCACACTCTCATTATCTAATTGCAGATAAACCTTGGTTACCTCTAAAGATGAATGACCCATAATACGACTTAGCGAATAGAGATCACCCCCATTGAGCAAATAGTATTGAGCGAAATTTGCCCTAATTCTGTGGGGGAATAATTCAATGCTATTCTTTTGACCAATCTTACGTAAGGCAGTTTCATAAGTCCCTAGAAGCATGATATTTCCCCTATTTGAAGGAAATAATAATTCATTTGAAAAATATCTATCCTTGAATTGAATCCATCGTTGCAATTCTTTTCTCATCCTATTTGAAAAGAAAACAAGTCTTTCCTTTTTATTTTTGGTATATCTCAAAACGACTGCCTTATTAGATAAATCTAAATCTCGCACATTAATGTTCAAACACTCAGTAATTCTGACCCCTGTATCAAATATAAACAAGGTAATAATATAATTTCTATATCCATCAAATTTAGTTTTATCAAAGGAATTCAGAATCGAATTAATTTCACCTTCATTGAGAAGTGGTTTCATTCTTTCAGAACCTTTAAGAAGTTTAATTTTATCAACGGGATTTTTATTAATCTCTTCTTCATCCGCTAACCAATTGAAAAACACCTTAATATTTCTGACATAATTATTGATGGTATTCACACTTATTGGTTTTCCACAATCAGCACGGGCAAGAAAGTTATTTTTAGTAATATCTACTTTAATTCTATTATATTTCCCACGTTCTTGTAGGAAATTTACATAGTGTCGGATATGGGCTTTAGTAACGCCTTCAACCTTTTCAATTTCGTATGATTTCTTCATGTAGTCGGAAAAGAGTTTTAGCGTTTGTTCATATGCCATTATGGTCTTTTTAGAAAGATTTTTACTGGAACAATATAGCATAAATTCTTCAATACTCATGTCAAACTGTGATAATTTCATGCAAAAAACACCTCCAAGTTTTTTCAACATAGAGATGTTTGCAGACAGAAAGTTTATTACAATCAATAAAACTAGTTTGTAGGTTTATAATTGATTTTCAAACCTAGTTCAAATAGTTTGTAGGCTTAATTTCCGTTTTATAAACCCTGTAACCCTTGGTATCAGTAGATTCCTAATACAGTATTGACATACGCAGTTTATCAGCCACCATTGCCACGAATTCCGAATTGGTGGGTTTACCGCGATCGACATTAATGGTGTACCCAAAAAAGCGATTCATGAAATCTACATTTCCACGATCCCAAGCCAATTCAATGGCATGACGAATAGCCCGTTCAACACGACTGGGAGTTGTTTGATATTTTACAGCAATCATCGGATACAGCTCTTTGGTAACTGCTCCAAGCAGTGAGACATCAGACACCACGTTTACAATAGCATCTCGTAAGTACTGGTACCCCTTGACGTGAGCAGGCACTCCCATCTGGTGAATCATCCTTGTCACTTCGACCTCTAGGTTTTTAGAGGTTGGAGGCAGTATCCCGGTGGAAATTTGCGAATTAGAATTGGAATTTGAATTGGAGTTAGCGTTTGAGACACTGTTTCGATTAGACACGGTACTAGAGTTTGAAGCAATATTTACGGAGCTTGAAAAATCATCTTGTAATTGGCGAATACGTTTACCTAAGATGTCTAAGTCAAAAGGTTTTAAAATGTAGTAATTTGCTCCAAGACTTACTGCTCGCTGGGTCATTGATTCCTGCCCAAAGGCAGTTAAAATAATTATTTTTGGTCTAAGAGGTGCATTCTGGAGTTTTTCCAATACACCTAACCCGTCAAGGTGGGGCATAATAATATCTAATAACACTACATGAGGTTCTTCCCGAGAAATTAATTCCAGAGCCTCATTTCCATGATATGCCACCCCAACAAGGCTCATATCTTCCTGCCGTTCAATATACTCTTTAACTACCTCGACAAATTCTCGGTTGTCATCCGCTAGTAGCACACGTATAGGCCTTTGCATTCCCAGGATCCCCCTCATTTCAGCCGCATTCAATTTATATTTTCGACAATTGTTTAAATACTCCTTCTTTTCCCCATAGAATTTTACAATTTTTATTTTGAATTATTTAGAGCAGCCTATAGAAAGGCTGCTCTAATATATTAATTTTCCAAGTTAATCTTTAAGCCGCTTCTTTCTTATCGAGTTGAGAACTGTCATTCAGCATGTTTTGAATGAAGACTCCATAACCCCGCTGACTGTCATTCACGAAAACGTGAGTTACTGCTCCGATTAGTTTCCCATCCTGAACAATCGGGCTACCACTCATTCCTTGGATGATACCACCTGTGACTTCCAGGAGCCTTGGATCTGTTACTCTCACAATCATATTTTTGCTGTCCGTTCGATTTTTCATGACACGATCGATATTAACAGTAAACTCCTCTATCTTTTCTCCTTGTATTACCGTGTAAATCTTAGCCGGACCAACTTTAACCTCCGATTCCCAACCAACCGGGATAGCTTCTTTGAAATAAGGATTCTCAATTCGTCCACTCATTTTACCAAATATACCGGTCATAGTATTTTTTTCAATGGTTCCACTAAAAATAGAGTTAGGAACAAAGGAACCGATTTTTTCGCCTGGATGCCCTCGTTTCCCTTTTTCAATAGCATATATTGTTGACGCAATGATTTTACCATCATAGACTTCAATCTTCTGATTAGTATCCGCATCTGTTATTACATGTCCTAATGCACCATATAGATTAGTAACCGGATCTAAAAATGAGAGAGTCCCGACTCCTGCTGCTTCGTCTCGAACAAATAAACCCATGCGGTATCTTCCTGTCTCAACACAAAAAATTGGATGCACTGTTTTCTCTACAACTTGATCTTGATGCTTAAATATAACATTTACAGATCCTTTTTGTTTTCCTGCTAGATTGATGGCATTGGATACCTCTTGATCCGTTTTAACTTCCTGATTTTCAATTTTCAAAAGGATATCCCCAACTTGGATCCCAGCTTCTTTCGCAGGAAATGAGTTCTTTCCGTTTTTGTCTAATACAGGAGCCTGTCCCACGACCATAACACCCTTAGTTTGTAAGGTTACACCAATCGATTGCCCTCCGGGTATTAATTTTATGGGATTCATTACTTCGACTTCCCCTGAACTTAACGGAAAAATCCCAAAAAGTTTATAAGCGACATCCATTTTTTCTGACATCTGAGAATGAGACACTCCTGAAGCAGCTACTGAAACCGTCTTGTGATTAGGTGAGGTTTTCTCTACTTGAATAATACTGGACCAAATACCCTTAAAGTTAGATTCCTGGTGACTAACTTGAGTTTGATGAATCTGAGGCAATTCAACTAACAGTTGAAGGAAGGTGCAAAACAAGAGACTGATTAATAATAAAATGCTTCTTTTTTTCACTCTCTTATCATCCTCCACTCTATTCTCCCCATTGTATCTCCCCTTTTTCCTCGTTTTAGAGCGGTCAATATAATAAGTGAAGTGAAGGTTTTTTGTTTGAATTCTAATGTTAAATTATCCAAATCACTTCTGTTTCATCCTGACAAAAGTGTTCCATATTCTTTAAAACAATGGCAAATTAGACAATATAAAAAGATTGCATAAATAACTTTACGCAATCTATTTTAAAACCTACTTAAATTCACTTTTTGAAATCCTTAGGCTGACACCTATAGATTCAAATCTCTCCTATATTGTAAATTTTGTGCTTCGTAAATCAGTCTCGCCCTTCGTGTATTATGCCCCGAACATTGTGCCACGAGCAGAGCGTTGCCGTAATTCTTGAGCGTGTTTACGTGTTATTTCTATTTCCCCGCCCCCAAGCATTCGTGCAAGTTCTTCAACACGGTCAACCTCAGATAACGAGTCAACTCGAGTTCGAGTCCTTTCCTCGTTGACTTCTTTAACTATACCATAGTGGGCCTCTGCAAAGGCTGCAACTTGTGCGGCATGTGTGATACAAAAAACTTGTTTATCCTGGGCGATTTTAGCCAATTTTTCACCGACTCTATGAATTGTTCTGCCTCCGACTCCACTGTCTACCTCATCGAAGATGAAGGTTCCAACCGACTCAACTTTCGCCAGCAGACTTTTTAAAGCCAGCATCAAGCGCGACATTTCCCCTCCGGAAGCGACTTTCGCTAAGGGTTTAGGCGGCTCTCCCAAATTGGCGGAGAAATAAAATTCAGCTGTTTCTGCGCCACCCTTGGCAGGCTCCTCATTCGGCATAAACCGAACTTCAAATCGGCTTTTCTCTAAGCCTAAATCCGCAAGTTCAAGCGCCAATCCGTTCTCGATACCCGTTGCTATTTCGCGCCGTTTTAAGCTTAGTTGCTCAGCAACAATTTCATAGGCTTTTCGAGTTGTCTGTTTCTCGTTATGTATCTTTTCGAACTGCTCCTGAACATGAGTGATTTGATCCAATTCTTCAAGCATGCTCGCATGTTTTTCCAAAACTTCTTCAATCGTTGTCCCAAATCTCCGAAGCTTTTTGAGTAGAATAAGACGCTCTTCGATCTGGTCGAGTCTTTCCGGTTCGAACTCAAAATTATCACGATACGCCCTAATTTGTTCAGCTAAGTCTTCCGCCGAGTAATAGATTGACTCGATTTGTTCATAAACATTTAATGTGTCATCTAAACGATCTAATTCTTGCAGAGCTTTGCGCGCCTGCCCTAACATATCAAAGGCTGCCGGTTTGCCCACTGAACCTTCATAGAGTGCTCCATAGGCTTCAGAGACCAGACTGGTAATTCTCTCCGAGTTGCTTAGGCGTTTCTTTTCCTGAAGGAGTTCTTCTTCTTCGCCCGGCACCGGACTAACCCGTTCAATCTCCTCGATTTGATAACGAAGAAACTCTTCACGTTTTTGACGTTCATCTTCTGAAATGGATAATTCACGCTCTTTACGGATAATCCTCTGGTAGGTTTTGGCCGCTTCATTCACCACATCCACTTCAACTTGGAGCCCCCCCAAGTCATCCAAAAGATCTTGATGGGTTTCGGGGCGAAAGAGAGAAAGATGTTCTATTTGACCGTGAATATCTACAAGCCCTACACAAAGCGAACGATAGAGGGTTAACGGAATTGACCGGCCTTGAACACGACAGACATTTTTTCCTGTGGAGTTTATTTCACGAAAAAGAAATAATTGCCCGTCTTCCGCCGGATAACCAGCCTCTTCAAGCCTCAGTAAATACTCAGGTGCCAGATCATCGAAGACGCCTTCGATTCGTGCTCGTGATTCTCCATGCCGGATAAGATCTGTACTGGCACGTCCACCTAAAAGAACCCCAAGCGCGTCGATCAGCATTGATTTTCCTGCGCCGGTTTCTCCTGTAAATACAGTTAAACCACAACCGAAATTCAGACGAACTGTCTCCATTAGTCCAAAATTCTCTACGTGCAACTCTGCTAGCATAACAAAACCTCCTACCCAAGCAAGGCGCTTATCCGTCCCAGGACCGTCTGAACAGCCTCTTTTGGCTTAATAACCAAAAGAATAGTGTCATCTCCGGCTACTGTTCCAATGAGTTCTTCCCAGTTGCTATTATCCATAACAGCGGCTAAGGCATGTGCATTTCCTGGTATAGTTCGAATTACAATAAGACTGTCAGTATCATTAATGGAAACCATAGCCTCTCTTAATAAACGCTTAAGACGGTCTTGCAAGTTTGCTGGATGATGTTCGCTCGGAACAGCATAGCGATATTCGTCTCCCTGACTAGGGACTTTAATCAATCCCATTTCCTTAATATCCCTAGAAACTGTTGCCTGTGTTACATCGAAACCGGCTAAGCGCAGTTTATCTGCAAGATCTTCCTGAGTATGAATAATTTGCTTTGTGATGATTTCTTGAACCTTCATCTGGCGACGTGCTTTCATACACTACCCCTCCTTTCGCGATGCCCGATGCGCGAAGCTCGAAGCTCGAACCTCTGGCATTGTGCATAACCGCTCGTAATTCGCACCTCGTGCCTCGTGCCTCGTGCTTCGCACTTACTCATGCCAACGATCTCTTAGCTTTTCTCGAACGACCTGAGGAAAACTGCGCGTACCCAACCGGATTAATAACGCTTTTATCGGATCAGTTTTTATAATGACGGTTTGGCCTGAATAAATTACGATGCTTTGACGGCCATCGAAAGTCACCATACACTTTTCTCCGTTAGCTAAAAGAATTTGGATTTCCTCCTCATCTGAGACAAGCATAGGACGAGCTGAGAGAGAGTGTGCAGCTAACGGAGTGAGTAAGATTGCTTGAACATTAGGACTGATGATAGGTCCGCCGGCAGAAAGTGAATAGGCAGTGGAACCGGTTGGAGTAGAAACAATCAAGCCGTCCGCTGGATAGCTTACGGTGGGTTCTCCCGAAAGGTTTGCTTGCAGAGTAATTATTCCATCTCTGCCTTCTCTGGAAAACACAACATCATTTAAGACCCTGTAAGAAATTCCGTCCTCAGCGCCACCGTTAACAACTACATTCAACATTAAACGCTCTTGGATTTCAAAATCTTTGCTCAGAATCTTTTCCAAAGCACCGTAAACTTCTTCACGTTCAATTTCACACAGAAACCCTAAGCGCCCAAAATTAACCCCCAAAACAGGGATTCCGAACGAGGAGGCTTCACGCGCTGCTTGGAGAAGGGTACCATCCCCTCCTAAGGATATCAGGAATTCCGCTTTTTGCTTGATAATATCCTCCCACTCTGTTAAAACGTCCCAGCCGCGAGCTCGAAACCACGCCTCAATTTTAGGAGCCAATGTCAAGGCTTCTGGTTTACTCATATTGCGCCACAAACCAACGATTTTTTCCATTTTATTATTCCGTCTCTTTCTGAGCGTTGTGAACTACAAGTTCCAGCTCTGAATGCCAATCTATTCCCGATTCATTTTGCAAACCCAACCAAGCCAAATATTCAATATTTCCCTCTGGGCCGCGAATTGGTGAATAATCTAACCCTAAGACCTGAAATCCTATACCTTCTGCTTGCCCAAGGACAGTCTCAATAACCTGTTTATGTACATTTTTGTCTTTAACCACGCCCTTTTTCCCGACATGCTCTCGTCCGGCTTCAAATTGAGGCTTAATTAGGGATACTACTTGTCCATCATCTTTAAGAATAGCTATCATTGCAGGAAATATCTTCGTAATTGAGATAAACGCTACATCGGAAACGATCCAGTCCACCTTCTCCGGCAAAGTGTCCGTTGAGAGATAACGAGCATTTACTCGCTCCATTGAAACTACCCGCGGATCAGTTCGGAGTTTCCAGTCTAACTGTCCATACCCTACATCTACGGCATAAACTCGTTTTGCTCCATTTTGCAAGGCACAATCTGTAAAGCCCCCCGTCGAAGCGCCTATATCGACCACTACTTTATCCTTAAACGAGATTGGAAAGGCTTCCAGAGCCTTAGCTAACTTTAATCCGCCACGTGAAACAAACGGCAGGATTTCACCTTTCAATTCAATCAACGCATCTTGAGATAATTCCGATCCGGGCTTATCCACGCGTTGCCCTCCGACAAACACTATCCCTGCCATTACCATAGCTTTCGCTTTTTCACGACTGGTTGCCAACCCGTTCTTGACGATTAATACATCAATACGTTCTTTTCCTTTAGCCACTGTACCCCGTCCTTTTATCAGTGAGCAGGAACTATTTTAAGATTGCGCGACGTCACGAAACAATTTTAATCGTTCTGCTGCTTGCACGATTCCTTTAGTCGATAAGCCATGGACCGTAAACAAATGAGGAATGGATCCTTGATCGACGAACCCTGGATATCCCAAGCGTTCAACTGTTACACCATCGATTCCTTCTTCTTCAAGAAATTCCAAAATCGCGCTGCCCATGCCTCCTTTAAGAGAATGGTCTTCTATGGTGATTATTTTTTTTGTAAGCTGAGCGTAATGTGATAAGAGTTTCCGATCTAGAGGATTTATATACCGCAAGTTAATGACTGCAGCATCTACGCCGCGATAACTTAATTCTTGAGCTGCAAGGAGACAAGTATTAACCATGGGACCAATTCCGATTAAGGTAACGTCCCGACCGTCCCTTAAGACTTCTGCTTTACCAATGGGGATTTGCTTTAACTTTTTATCCAGCGTTACGCCCTGTCCGGCTGATCTCGGATAGCGCAGGGCAACAGGTCCGTCATGTTTTATCGCTGTATAGAGCATATGGCGCAATTCATTTTCATCTTTAGGTGCCATGAAGACCAAGTTAGGAATGATCCTAAAAAAGGATATGTCAAATACACCATGATGCGTAGGTCCATCATCCCCAACAATTCCGGCCCGGTCAATCGCTAAGACAACATTAGCCTGTTGCAAACAGACGTCATGCAGGACTTGATCATAGGCTCTTTGATAAAAGGTGGAATAGATGGCAACAACAGGCTTTAACCCCCCGAATGCCAATCCTGCAGCAAAGGTAACGGCATGTTGTTCCGCAATTCCAACATCGAAGAAACGATCCGGTAATTCCTTGGCGAACTCATTAAGACCTGTTCCACCTGGCATCGCCGCAGTAATTGCCACGATTTTTGGATTTTCCCTGGCAAGCTGACAAAGGGTCTCTCCGAAAACCGCCGTATAGGTCGGAGGAGCAGGTTTCTTAGTCACTTTTCCGGTTTCGGGATCAAAAGGGCCTATCCCATGAAAGATATCCGGATTTTCCTCAGCAGGTTTGTACCCTTTTCCTTTACAAGTCACGACATGGACCAGAACGGGCCCTTTCTTATTCTTAGCTTGGTCTAATACCTTTTCGACCAAAGCCAGATCATGTCCATCAATCGGCCCTAAGTATGTGAAACCCAATTCTTCAAAAAGTAATCCTGGTACCAGCAAATATTTTAGGCTGTCTTTGGCTTTAGCTGCTAACTTAGCAACCTGAGGTCCTATTCCGGGAATTCGTTTCAATAAGTATTCCAGATCCTCTTTACGTTTATCATAGAGTGGATCTGTCCTCAATCGATTAAGATATGTAGACATTGCCCCCACGTTAGGAGAAATGGACATCTCATTATCATTCAAGACCACGATCACATTTGTCTCACTATGTCCCGCATGATTTAAGGCCTCATAGGCCATTCCGCCAGTCATAGCTCCATCTCCAATGACAGCCACAACGTGGTGACTCTCTTGGAGAACATCCCGAGCTTTAGCAAACCCAACAGCTGCCGAAATGGAAGTACTGGAGTGTCCGGTTTCAAAACTGTCGTGGGCACTTTCCCCCCGTTTGGGAAAGCCGGACAAGCCTTTATATTGGCGAATCGTCTTAAACTGTTTGAGCCGTCCGGTTAAGAGCTTATGCACATAGGTTTGATGACCAACATCCCAGACAATCTTATCATGGGGGCTATTAAATATTCGGTGTAACGCCAAGGTTAGTTCCACGACCCCAAGGTTCGGCGCTAAATGCCCTCCATTTTTGGAGACCACTTTAATCATTTCTTGCCGAATCTCCTGCGCCAGACTATTTAGGTCTGTCAGATTCAACCCACGCAAGTCCTTCGGCTCATGAATTTTTTCGAGCAGTCCCATCCTTCTTCCCCCTCGTAATTAGGTCTATATTCAAATTGCCATACATTATCTAAACTAAAAGTCCAACAATTATTCCTACCATTACGCCCCCAAAAACCTCTAAAGGGGTATGTCCAATCAGTTCCTTAAGCCGTTCTTGAGCCAGGTCAGGTCCATGGTATAAACGTTCGACTAACCGGTTTAGAACCTCTGCCTGTTTGCCGGCAGCCCGTCTCACTCCAGTAGCATCATACAAGACAATCATACCGAAAACAGCCGCTACTGCGAAGATCGGCGAATCCCATCCATAGTATTTTCCAACTCCTAAGGCTAAAGCACTCACCGTTGCGGAGTGGGAACTTGGAAAACCGCCTGAACTAAAAAAAAGTGAGAAATTCAGTTTCCTTACTGATAATAGATTAACCCCAACTTTTAAAATTTGAGCTAAAAGCCATGCGGTTAGAGCTGAAATTAGAATTGCATTGTGGTAAATCCCTGGAAATATCGGCATAATAACGACCTCATTTAATGTTTGCGTTCTTCAATATAGAATGCCAGCTCATTTAGAAAGCTTGCCCTTTCACCTAATGGTTTTATGGCTGCCTGAGCTTTAAGAATTTGAGCATGCAATTGGTGACCAGCGCCGTCAAGCCCCAGTAAAGAAACATAAGTTGATTTACCCTGCCGAATATCGCTTCCAGCAGGTTTACCGAGAGTTTCGCTATCCCCAACTATATCCAAAATATCATCCTTTATCTGAAAAGCTAATCCTAAGGCTTGGGCATAATCCGTCAGTGCCTCAATTTGTTCCTCCGTGCCTCCTGATAAAATCCCTCCGAGCCGAGCAGAAACCGTCAATATGGCACCCGTTTTTGCTTTATGAATTTCCTCGATTTCATTTAAACTAAGGGCTTTTCCTTCTCCAGCAACATCCGCTACCTGTCCGCCGACCATTCCATCTTTCCCTGCAGCAACAGCAACCTCGCGTATAACGCGCAACTCTCTTTCAGGCTGACCAAGTTCTAAATTGGCCAGAATTTCAAAAGCATACGTCAACAAGGCATCACCAGCCAGAATTGCCTGTGCCTCTCCGAAAACTTTGTGATTAGATAGTCTTCCCCTTCGATAATCGTCATTATCCATGGCTGGTAAATCATCATGAATTAAGGAGTATGTATGAATAAGCTCTATGGACGCAGCAGCTTGTAAAACAGCTTCAGGATTACCGCCTACAGCCTCTGCTGAGGCCAAAGCTAACACAGGTCGAATTCGTTTGCCCCCTCCAATTAGGGAATAATACATACTCTCATTTAAACTGTCTTTATCCCACGGCAACTGAGCGAGAGTTTGTTCAATCATTGTGAGATAACGTTGAAAGGTTTCCTTAAACACTTTTTACGTTCATCCTTCCCCATCGAAACTGGCAGGCATTATTTGTAATTGTCCATCCGGCCCTTCAAGCAAGATCTCCATTTGTTTTTCTGCTTGGTCCAACACCTTAGAACAATATTGAACGAGACCTATACCCTCTTTAAATAAGCTCAAGGCCTTTTCTAAAGGCAGATCTTTTTGTTCAAGCGTTTTGACAATCATCTCCAGTTGTTGAAGTCCTGTCTCTAGAGATGGTTCTTCTGTCGCACTCTCATTTATTTTATCTTGCACTTGCTCAAAAAGGTCCTCTGTCCATATATTTGTACTCATAGATCAATTTCCCTTCTCCAACACTCGGCAGTGTAAACTTCCTTCTCCTAAACGAATCCGAATTTGTTCATCGACCTCTACATGGCTCACGGAGCGCAGAAGGAGTCCTTCTGCATTATAAGTCAGTGAGTATCCCCTGCCTAAAATAGCCAATGGGCTTAGCAAATCAAGCTTAGCAGCCAATAGCTTTAGTATACCATTTTTATCAATTACAAATCTAGTCATACCCTCTTGAAGGCGCATTTGCAGGGCATCTAGGCGTTGACGGCTCTGATCAATACGCCAAAATGGGTCTCTGAGAGGTCCCTTATTGGCAATTCCTTCTACATATTGACGTTTCCGCTCAATTAGAGTCCCCATAGCACCCGTTAGTCGAACACGCAGTTGAGCCACTTGAAGCTGCAGGTCTATGAGTATCGGCACCGCTAGTTCAGCGGCTGCAGAGGGGGTCGGCGCCCTGAGATCAGCTACATAGTCTGAGATAGTCACATCTGTTTCGTGTCCCACAGCTGAAATAATCGGAATAACGGATGCTGAGATAGCGCGAGCGACTATATCTGTGTTAAACGCCCATAACTCTTCCAAAGAACCTCCGCCACGACCAACAATGATAACGTCTACATCTCCATGTCGATTAAGTCGAGCAATTGCTTGAGCTACTTCATGTGGGGCGGCTTCTCCTTGAACAGCAGCAGGAGCTAATATCCACGACATCCCCGGATGCCGCCGTTCAATAATATTAATGATATCTCGAATCGCTGCTCCGGTTGGACTCGTTACAATCCCAATACGCCGCGGCAAACGAGGTATACTCTTCTTGCGTAAGGGATCAAATAATCCTTCCTCAGCGAGTTTCTTTTTAAGCTGCTCAAAAGCTAAATACAACTGTCCGAGTCCACTCGGCTCCATTTCCTCTCCGTATAACTGAATGGTCCCATCGCGATCGTACATCCGAATATTTCCACGAATCAAGACTTTTAAACCATCGGACGGGATGAAGCGCACGCGTTCCGACCGACTTTTAAACATAACCCCTTTAATGCTTGATGACTCATCTTTAAGAGTAAAATACCAGTGTCCGGAAGCACGATGATTTTTAAAGTTCGAAAGTTCACCACTGATCCAACAGTTTTGCAACTCCGTTCGTTCCTGCAGGACTTGACCAATTCGGCCTACCAACTCAGAAACTGTCCATATTTTCGGCACACCCTTCACCTCAATGCCTATCATAACATAAAGAAATGAGAGGAGCCATTCGATATTAGAAGTTCGAAGTCTCGATGTTCAACTTTAGTTGAAGGAGTTCACTAGTTCTTTGTAAGTCCAGAGAAGTTGGTACCTAAATAGAAATAAGAGGCAAGGAAATATTATTCCCCACCCCTTATTTGACCTTCGATATCCTCTGGTAGACATCTGATTGTTCGAACTGCGAACAACGCACCAAAAACTTCCCGTTCTACATACGACTCTGAACAACAGCAACTGTCTCAGCACAAATGACAGCGGCCTGCTCAAAGAGTCTGGCTCGTTCTGCCTTAACGCGCTCTTGATAAGCCACGTCTTTAATTCCAGGCAGGTTAATATCAACACTAAGCATTGCTGATTTCAGAGCACTCTCCGCTAAGTATGCGGATACACCAACATCACTGATTGCACCCTTGTTTCCGATGGGTGCAAGTTTCTGAGCTAATTGCAACACTCTGAAACAGTTTTGGGAGATTCCCAGTGGAGTATCCGTAGCCGACACCAAGACTTCTTGCATTTTCTTGGTGCGCAGGGCTTTTTCTTCATCAGTCCCTTTTGGTAACTTTAAGACGTCCATGAAATTTGAGAATTCAGCGATATCTTGACTTAATCCACTCTTCAACATGCCCAAAACGTCTTCCGCTTCAGCCAAAATTTCTTTTGCTTGAGGTTCAACCTCTTTATACTTTTCCTTACCAATTGTAAGGTTAGCAACCATACAAGTCATTGAGGCCGCCAGTGCACCGACATAAGCAGAAACGCTTCCCCCGCCAGGTGTTGGAGAAGAACTGGCAGACACAGTCAAAAATTCTTCAGTGGTCCACTCCCAAATTTTGTTCGTATCCATCAGCGAACCCCTCCTTGCAATACGATTCCCTTCAAGACATTGCGCATAATTAAGGCAGTGGTCAAGGAACCTACGCCACCCGGTACCGGAGAAATCAACTCAGCCACATCTTGAACAGCCTCGAAATCAACATCCCCACAAATTCCTCCCGGGATTTCATTGATCCCAGCATCAACAACAATCGCTCCTGCTTTGACCATTTCCTTTTTGATCAGCTTAGCACGACCTACGGCGGCAATTAAAATATCAGCCTGACGGGTAAAGGCTCCTAAGTCAGGAGTTTTTGAGTGGCAAATCGTTACAGTAGCATTGTGCTTGAGAATTAGGAAAACTAAAGGTTTGCCAACGGTTTCTCCTCGTCCAACAATCACGACATGTTTTCCTGCAATTTCAACGCCTGAGCGCAAAAGCAACTCAATACAACTTTGCGGGGTGGCTGGAAATAATCCTTCTTCACCGCTTAGAATATATCCGCGATTGATAGGATGAACTCCGTCTACATCCTTATCCGGGCGCACTGCAGCCATAACCGTTTCCTTCCGAATCCCTTTAGGAAGCGGGAGTTCAATCATGATGCCATGCACATTTTGATCATTATTAAGTTTTTCAATCGTCGCCAAGATTTCCGCTTCAGGGGTAGCACTAGGCATCGTGAAGAGTTCAAAGGCCATACCTATGCCCTCACAAACTTTCTGCTTGGACCGTGCATAAACTACTGAGGCCGGGTCATCTCCGACAAGTATCACTGCAAGTTTAGGTTGTACACCTTTTTCTTTCCACGTTGCAATCTCCTCGCGGATTTCTTCTTTAAGAATCTTGGATACAGCTTTTCCATCTAATAATTGAGCCAAAAGACACACTCCTTTCAAAATATTGTGATTTATTCACTTCTAAACCTCCCACTTTTATGAAGTGGGAGGCCCGATGTTCAGTTTTTTTAAAAAGTTACTTTCCTTTGAGATACTGATCAATACCTGCGGCAGCCTTTTTACCAGCTCCCATAGCTAAAATAACGGTTGCGGCACCGGTAACGATGTCACCGCCTGCAAAAACGCCTGGTTTTGAAGTCACCAATGTGTCTGGATCTGCGACGATGTTGCCTCGCTTGTTTAGCTCTAAACCCGGGGTAGATGTCGTTACTAGAGGATTTGGACCTTGTCCGATGGCAACTACGACCGTGTCCATCGGAATTTCAAATTCTGATCCTTTAATAGCAACCGGAGCACGTCGTCCTGAAGCATCTGGCTCTCCGAGCTCGTAGCGCAAGCAGGTCAGGCTTTTTACCCATCCACGCTCGTCCCCTTCAATAGCAACAGGATTTGTTAACAGGCGGAATTGAATACCCTCTTCTTCCGCATGTTCAAGCTCTTCTTTACGGGCTGGCATCTCATCACGAGAACGACGATAGATGATATAAACATTTTCTGCACCCAAGCGCAAGGCAGTACGAGCAGAATCCATCGCGACATTTCCTGCACCTAAAACAGCAACATTCTTTCCAACTTTTACAGGAGTGGCGTACTCAGGGAATTTATAACCCTTCATCAAATTTGTCCGGGTTAAAAACTCATTGGCCGAATAAACTCCATTTAAATTTTCTCCAGGGATATCCATAAAGTAGGGAAGTCCGGCGCCGGTACCGATAAATACCGAATCATATCCGTTTTCCATAAGTTCATCGACGGACGTAATTTTACCTACCACCTGATTCGTAAGGATTTCTACGCCCATTTGTTTAAGGTTATCAATTTCTGTTTGCACAATTTCTTTCGGCAGACGGAACTGAGGAATTCCATACATCAATACGCCCCCAGCAACGTGCAATGCTTCAAAAATAGTTACAGCATGCCCATCTTTTGCCAAGTCTCCGGCACATGCTAATCCAGCAGGCCCTGCACCGATGATGGCGACACGCTTACCGCTCGACTGGGGTTTCACAACCTCAGATTTACCGGATTGCATGCCAAAGTCAGCCGCAAAGCGCTCTAGTCGGCCAATAGCCACCGACTCCCCTTTGATTCCCAGAATACATTTACTTTCACATTGAGCTTCTTGTGGACAAACCCGACCACAAACCGCAGGCAATGAATTTTTAACTTTTAGGACGTTTCCAGCTTCCTGAAAATCTCCTTCTGCAATTTTCTTGATAAACTCTGGAATCAAAACTGACACAGGACATCCTGTTACGCATTTGGGATTTTTACATTGTAAACAACGCTTTGCTTCTTCTATTGCTGTTTCCTGTGCGTATCCCAAAGCGACTTCTTCAAAGTTGCGTGCTCTTACCTGAGGCTCTTGGCAAGGCATATCATGACGAGGGATTTTTACTTTTTTTGTGTTTTCAACTTTCTCTGTCATCAGTGATGCCCTCCTTCATGGTTACATTCCAACCGTGCCTTAGCCCTGTTTTCTTCATCTTTATAAAAAGCGAGGCGTTTCATAGCTAAATCGAAATCTACCAAGTGACCATCAAACTCTGGTCCATCGACACAGGCAAATTTTGTTTCGTTACCTACACTAATTCGGCAAGCACCGCACATTCCTGTCCCGTCAACCATAATTGGATTCATGCTGACAATTGTTTTAATACCCAATGACCGAGTATAATCGACTACGGCTTTCATCATGATCATGGGGCCGATAGCCCAAATTGCCTTAACTTGATGTCCTTGAGCTAAAACCTCTGCCAATCCGTCGGTAACAAATCCTTTAACACCTTGGCTCCCGTCGTTTGTGGCAATTACGACTTCGCTGCTGGCAGCGCGCATCTCATCTTCAAGAATCAGCAAATCTGCACTCCTGGAACCTAAGACGGATATTACATGATTTCCTGCTTCTTTTAAAGCCCGAGCGATGGGATGTACGGGAGCAATACCTAAGCCGCCGCCGATACAAACAACCGTACCATAATTTTCAATTTCAGAAGCAACGCCTAAAGGACCTACGAAATCCTGGAATTCATCCCCTTCATTCATGCCGGTAATGATAGCTGATGAATACCCTACATCTTGAATAACGATGGTGATAGTGCCCTTTTCTCGATCAAAATCCATAACAGTCAGTGGAATACGCTCACTAAGCTCATCTAGACGAACAATTACAAACTGCCCGGGCTCAACTTTCGCGGCAACAGCCGGTGCATTGACTTCCAGCAAGGCGATACCGGTTGCCAACAATCTTTTTTTAACAACGTGGTACATTTGTCTCCTCCTCAATTGTGAACAAAATTCTCATATAATTTTAATTCGAGATCTTTGCTCAATTTCCTTCAATTTTAAATCTACTAAAAAAATTGTAATATTCAAACTTTTCTTAGGAGTTTGGGTTCGCCATCTCTGTGGAACAAACATCGGCGCCTTTCTGCTCTGCTTTCACTGCGCTCTCCACAATACGATCTAAAATCCCATTAACGAATTTTGCGGATTCCTCTCCGCCAAAACGTTTCGCTAACTCAATTGCTTCGTTGAGACTTACTCGACCGGGTATATCCGACCGAAAGAGAATCTCATAGGTAGCCAAACGCATCACATTTCGATCCACTTTGGCCATACGGTTAATAGTCCAATCCTGAGCATATGAAGCAATCGTTTGATCAATCTGTGCTTGATGCTCTATTGTACCCTCTACAAGTTCCTGGGCAAAGTCTTTACTCGGCTCGGGGACGACAAATTCCTTAGCCCAACGTTGAACTTCTTCCGCTATACTAAATGGTTCTTTCGTCAGGTCCCTTTGAAAAAGCACCTGTAATGCCGTTTCACGGGCTAATCTTCGGCTCAAAGAAAATTCCTCCCTAAGTAAGCATAATTTTTAAATCCTAATGACCGTTAAAACTTGTTAAAATTTCTTTCTAACCAGGTTGAAATATCTTTGTGTTCATCTTGGCGCTTTCCTAAAACAAATCCTAGCACAACAAACAAGGCTAATACTAACGTTCGCCAAAAGCCAAGAGTTACTAATAGCAGTCCTAGCAAGAATCCTATTGATGTTCCGAAGAGTTTACCCGGATGGCTCTCCAAGGCCCAAACTAAAAACTGCGAAATCTTCTCTCCAACTTTCAGCCAAAAGCCATTCATCGTACGCGTACCGATTGAACCTTTTCTAAGCGACGCACTAGTACTTTCACCTCTGCCACAATTATTCCAGTATAAAGCTCGACATCCTCTTTGACCTTCGTCAAAATGTCACCAGATATTTGGGGTATCAGAACCCCCTGTTCAAACTGACATAAAACTAAAATCTCCAGGCCTGCATCACGTTGTCTAAGGTTTGATTTCACTTGTAACACACCAGGCAACGCCATTGCGCTGCGAGCGATAATCTCCTGCAAAGCATCGTGTGAAATTCGAACATCTCCGCCTTTTAACGAGGTTCGAAACGAATAGTCCGTCCTCGCACGGGGGCGCATAAACAATAACAATCCTAACACAAGTAACACTCCAGCCGCGATGATACTTTCCCAAGGGTTCCATCTCAACCAGTTAAGCCCTTGGGCAATTAAAAAATATGGAAGCCCCCATCCTGTGGCAATTGCTAATATCCAAAGTGCCCCGAGGATCAAAAGGAGTCCTAAAGCATATGCCAACATCGTCGTCCCTTCTTTCAGAAACCCCCCCTGGTCTTTCCAGGGGGGGCCTTCTTTACACTAGTCAGAAAGTATAACTTATCGTTAATACTTTCTGAAGCATAAGTGCAACTAGAGCTGCCGCCTGCGCCTGCGGCTTCTCCGCTAAGCTAACACGTGCGAAGACAGTGTCTTCGGACGCCAGCTAAGTTTTCTTTACTTCAGACGGAAGTCTTCTTCTTTGGTTTCCAATACCGGTTTAAAATTAACCCCTTGCACATGGACATTCGCTTCTACCACTTTAAGCCCAGTCATACTCTCAATGGCTTCTTTTACTGCTTCCTGTACACTAAGAGCTACGTCGGGAATTGAGACACCATACTCTACAACAATAAATAAGTCCACGGCTACTTCATGTTCACCGACTTCGACCTTAACCCCTTTGGACAGGTTTTTATTTCTGCCTAACATGTTCGCAAGGTCTCCCACTATGCCCCCGCTCATACCCACGACGCCTTCTACCTCAGAAGCAGCTAATCCGGCAATGACTTCCACAACTTCATCAGCAATTCGGATAGACCCAAGGGAATTATCTGTTCCCAAACTTTCCATGCTCTCACCCCCTAATTCGAAGTTCGATGTTCGGTGTTCTTGGTTCGAATATTGAACTTCATACCTCGCATTACATGCATATGTAGTGTTAGTCCCCCAGATAAGTCAACTAAACTATAGATGGAGTTAACACTCCATCTATAGTAGGTTTCCATTATCTTCATGACGTTGATATTATACCAAATTAAGCCTGATCTAGCAAAGGTTATTCGACAAGCAGTTCGATATCCGAACATAGTTCATCGAAGATCGAATCTCAAGTTTACTCTCCCAGGATTCGGCGCTGAATAAAGTTTGTATATACTTCCCCCCGCTGATAAAAAGCATTGTCCAATACTTTTAAATGAAACGGGATCGTTGTATGAATCCCTTCGATAACAAATTCTTCAAGGGCACGCTTCATTCGAGCAATGGCTTCCTGCCTAGTGGCACCCCAAACAATTAATTTACCAACCATCGAGTCATAATAAGGTGAAACAGTATACCCTTGGTAGACCGCACTGTCAACTCGCACTCCCGGTCCGCCTGGAACATGGTAGATATTGATCAACCCTGGGGAAGGCATAAAATTCTTATCCGGGTCTTCCGCATTAATTCGGCACTCAATGGCCCAACCACGCATTTGAATATCTTCTTGTGTATAGCCAAGCGGTTCACCAGCAGCTAAACGGATTTGTTCTTTCACTAAGTCAAGCCCGGTAACCATCTCGGTAACAGGATGCTCTACTTGAATGCGTGTGTTCATTTCAATAAAGTAGAACTTTCCGTGCCGATCCAACAAAAATTCAATTGTTCCGGCATTCGAATAGTTAGCAGATTTTGCGGCTTTGACCGCTACAGCACCCATTTCAGCTCTCAACTCAGGATTTATGGCACTAGAAGGAGATTCTTCAAGCAGTTTTTGATGACGACGTTGCAAGGAACAATCTCGTTCCCCTAAATGAATAACATTGCCATAATTATCTCCCAAAATTTGAATCTCTATGTGCCTCGGTTCCTCAACATATTTCTCAAGGTAAACTTCTGAATTGCCAAACGAAGCTTTAGCTTCATTCTGGGCCGCCTGAATCGATTTACTCAATTCCTTCGCATTCTGTGCAACCCTCATTCCCTTGCCGCCACCGCCTGCTGAGGCTTTAATCAATACCGGATATCCAATTTCTTCAGCCACTGCTCCAGCCGTTTCTTCATCTGTGATAACATCTTTTGAGCCAGGAACAACGGGGACTCCGCCTTCAATCATTGTCTTGCGAGCCATGGCCTTATCTCCCATAGTTTCAATAACCGTAGGAGATGGTCCGATAAATGTAATATTACACGATCCACATATTTCAGAGAAGCGGGCATTTTCAGATAAGAAACCGTATCCGGGATGAATTGCGTCAACCCCTGTTAATTCTGCTGCGCTGATGATATTTGGGATATTAAGATAACTCCTGGCACTTGCTACAGGGCCAATGCAGACCGCTTCGTCAGCTGCCTTTACGTGCAACGCTTCCCGATCTCCCTCAGAAAAAACAGCGACAGTCTCAATATCAAGCTCGCGACATGCTCTAATGATGCGCAAGGCAATTTCCCCACGATTAGCGATCAGGATTTTCTTAAACATTCTCTTTTTCTCCTTATTTTTCAATGACGAACAACGGTTGGCCATATTCAACAGGTTGACCGTTCTCTACAAGAATTTGAATAACTTTTCCTTCGATTTCCGACTCGATTTCGTTCATGAGTTTCATGGCTTCAACGATGCAAACAGGTTGACCCGCTTCGATATGCTGTCCTACTTTTACAAAAGGAGCTGCCTCAGGAGATTGTGAACTATAGAACGTTCCTACCATAGGAGAGGTGATCGTTTCTGTATTAGCGCTGATAATAGGTTCAGCTGCTTTTACTGCAGGTTCGGCACTGTTTTGAGCAGGGACCTCAACTGTAACGGAGGTTGGGTTCCCTTCTTGACGTGCAGCAGTTACCGGAACACTCATTATTGCACTTGGTCCTTTGCGAATGGCGATTTTCACACCATCACTTTCAAGATTTAATTCACTAATATCAGTCTCATCTATAATTTGGATTAATTCTTTTATTTCTTGTAAATTCAACTTCGAATCCTCCTTAGATAACAATGAAGGGCGTTCTCCCTTCGTTCCTTTAACCTCTTTGCGTTCCTCTCTTGATACAGCCCCACTTTTTCGCTCTTCAAAAAACTTCTTGGCTATTTGCGGAAACAAAGCATAACTTACAACGTCTTCTGGAGATAGAGCTAACTCAAGAGTGTCTTGCTTTGCTTTCGCCATGCCTGGTTCAAGTTTATCTGCAGGGCGAACAGATAACGGCTCCTCATCTCCAATAATTTTCTTCTGAATTTCAGCGTTTATTGGTGCTGGAGGACGGCCGTACAACCCGCGTACATAGCCTTTTACCTCTCCTGGAACTAATTTATATCTTGCCCCCGTAAGAACATTTAATACCGCTTGAGTTCCCACAATTTGACTGGTAGGGGTAACCAACGGCGGATATCCTAATTCTGCACGCACCTTGGGAATCTCCTCTAAGACATCATGTATTCGCTCTAAGGCACCTTGTTCTTCCAGTTGTGATACTAAATTGGAGATCATTCCTCCGGGAACTTGATGTTCAAATACTCTCATATCCGAGATCCGAGTGATCCCACGCTCGAAACCGCGATTTTTTCGAAGTGCCTCAAAATACTTAGCAATATGGAACAGTTTACGCAAACTTAGGCCCGTATCAAATTCGGTTTCCTGAAAAGCCCGAACCACTGTTTCGACCGGTGGTTGACTGGCACCAAAGGCTAAAGGAACGCTGGCGGTATCTATGATATCCGCGCCTGCTTCTGCTGCCTTTAAATACGTTCCAACAGCCATTCCACCAATATAATGGCTATGAAGATGAATCATAATTCCTAATTCTTTTTTCAACAACGAAATTAGTTCATAAGCCTTGATCGGGGTAAGCAAGCCGGCCATATCTTTAATACAGAGAGAATCTGCACCAAGTTCAGCAAGTGCCGTGGCTGTTTCCAAGTAATGTTTTGTGGTATGAACAGGGCTGATTGTATAAACAACAGACGCCTGAACATGGGCTCCTGCCTTTTTGGCTGCCTCCATCGGAACAACCATATTTCGAACATCATTCAGGGAATCGAAAATCCGTATAATATCAATTCCGTTTTTTACACTCAGGGTCACAAATTCCCTTACGACATCATCCGGATAATGTTGATACCCGACTAATGACTGGGCTCTAAGTAACATTTGCAATGGTGTCTTTTTGACGCGACTTTTAATCTGCCTTAACCGTTCCCATGGATCCTCACCTAAGAAGCGCAAACAGACATCAAAGGTGGCTCCTCCCCATACTTCTAACGAAAAATATCCTGCCTCATCCAATTCTGTTAGGATTGGCAGCATGTCTTCTGTACGCATCCGAGTTGCCCAAAGACTTTGGTGAGCATCTCTCAGTGTCGTATCTGTAATCTTGATTGGTTTCACTGCCGTCACCCCTCTTTGTATTATCCCCATTTCTCTGAATTCAAACAATGGGTAATTTTCTATTAATGAAAATGAAACACATATGTCTTATTATATGGGTGCAGTTTACCTTTTTCAACGAATCCAGTTAAAGTATACAATATAACTCTTATTATACATAATAATGTCCGATGTGGGATTTAACTGTCTAAGACATAAAAAGTCGCCGCCAAACATAAGGCAGCAACTTAATTACTGGTGGGCTAAAGCGCAGCTAGTTCAACTGTTTGAGGACCATGCACAAGAGTTCATCAGGACGAAACGGTTTAGCAATAAAGCCTGTAGCACCCATTCGTAAGGATTCTTTAACAATGTTTTCATCTGCGACTGCACTGCAAATGACTACTTTAGCTGCTGGGTCAATCTCAAGAATTTCTGCAAGTGCGGCCAATCCATCTAGTTCGGGCATAGTAATATCCATCAGCGTAAGGTCTGGTTTATAAGACTTGTATAGTTCCACGGCCTGCCGGCCATTTTCAGCCTCCATAATGTTCGTTAGACCCTGCCGAGCAAGAATCTGACTAATCATCAAACGCATGAAACTCGCATCATCAGCAATAAGAATTTTGCTCATTATCAGTGTCTCTCACCCTCTCACCGGGACTTTCGTCCTATCTTCATATAGTTCGCTCTGACACAGTGATTTTCCTGCACATTATTAATAGACTTCTTGTCTATTGTCCCTACTTTTTGGCAGATATTGTGATCTTATCAATGCGAACTCCGGTTACTCTAACTGCAATATCTTGAATAAGACTTATTTCATGTGGAGTTAAACTTGGTGCATACACAATTATCGTGACATGTTCTGAAAAAACATCTGCCACAACATCTTGAAACCCTTTTATCTTAAGTAAGTTCTCAATCTCTTCTTCTCTTTGAATTTTCGAACTGAGTTCCAGCCATTTTTCTTGGGCCTGTGCTTTACTTTCTTCTACCGTCGAGTCTAACAGTATAGAAAGCATTGCCTTCGACTCTTGGCGTAACTGTTCTCTTTTTAAGCGATAATTAACGAAATAGTCCCCCCCAGAGCTATTAGGCTTAAGAGTCTCAACTTCAAACTGAATTAATGATTTCTCCATTTGTGAATTTACAGGCAAACTTGCTTGTTCTGGTATATAGGCATGCGGTTCGGAGACCATCAACTTTAATCCTAAGATTCCAAGGATAGCGACCAATCCTATAAAGCCAATAAACCATACCCTGGATTTGTGCCCAACAATTAAAAGAATCGGCCGATGTATGCGCTTCGTCATGATGTTCCACCCATAGGTACAACAGTAATTCTAGCGCTTGGAATATTTAAAAGAGTTTGTACTGCGGTATGAATTCCTTCTCTAACTTTTGGGTCACGTGCTCCTTCTGCAATAACTAATACTCCACCGATTTCCGGACGATCCTCCATGGCGATGACTGGCTGGGAGGAACCACTTGGCATGACCACTTGGTTATTTTCCGTAATCTCTGTGGTTTCACGAGTTCCACCAACTTTATCTGTTTCTTTATTCGTTCTTTTCGTGACATTATTATTACGCACATACTCATTCTTAAGCCCTGTCAAAAAATTCACTGAGACCTGGACCCGCCCTACCCCCTCCATCATCAAAATATTGGTTTGCAGTTTACTCTCTAATTCTTTTTCTAAAACACCAATTTTAGTACTTGGGTTGGCGGGAGCCGTCAACGCTGATTTTGTTTGGGCACTCTGATCAGTGTCTGCCGGTCCCTTGCCAAGATAAATAAAAGACATCCCCACTGCTATTAGAGACACTAACCCCACCAACATTTTATCTGTCGAGATCTTTTTCATCCAATCCACCAGTTTACCTCCTTCCAAATCCTATTAACTCTCTCTAACCTTCTGCAACGAAAATATTTTCTTTGGCCAAGCTCATGAAGGTGGCAATTCGCTCTTTCACCTCTTCGGCTTTTGGAGTTTGTATTTCTAATGGCGTTGGCGAATTCCCGATAATCACAGGTTGTACCGATTGAATAGTTCCCCGGGTCGCTTTGAGCAAAATATTTACATAGGCAATTCTTGGTTGATCGATTAACCCTCCTGCTTCTTCTTCAAATTCAACGTCTACCTCCGCGTCCTCAACTCCTGAAGTACCTAACACCAATCCTTTAATCTGATTGATCAAAATCTGTCGATATTGTTCCTGAACAGCATCGCGCCCGATTTTAGCCCCTTGCCCTTCGACCGCAATAGCCGGTAAATCTTGAGGAGTTGTAGCAGTCCATGCAGGAATCTCCATTGACAACGGAGTATGTAATAATGCAGTAATCGGAGCGAGAACCGCCGAAATTACAAATAGCCCCATCACCATTTGAACAAACCCGCGCATTGATTTATTAGGCAGAAGCATCTCCAGAAAAGTTGCCAGCATTAAAATTAACGCCAAATTTCGTACTAGTGTTTGTAGCGTCTGCACAGTCTCTCCTCCTTAGTGCAACATCACTGAAAAAGTTCCCGTCCCAACGACGACAGCAACGGCCATAAAAAACATAATTCCGACTGACGCAACAGAAACTAAAATTAAAATTAAACTTTTTGACATTTCTTGAAGACTATCTGCAAGAGGCTTTTCACCGAGAGGCTCAATGAGGGCAGCTGAAATTCGAAATACCAGGATCATAGCTAAGATTTTGATCAAAGGTCCCAAACAAATCACGATAATTGCCAGCAAAGCAACAATACCGACTGCGTTTTTTAAAAGTAAACCCGACGTAATTACAAGTTCAACTGCATCTTTGAAGAACTTCCCGACGACTGGGACGAGATCAGCAGAATACTTGGCTGTACGAAAAACAACGCTATCTGCAACCCCACCCGTTACCCCCTGAACCGTCATGACTCCGATAAAAACAGTCATTATTACACCCAGAGACAGTTTACCAGCGAATTCAAAGAGTCCGGCCAGCTTTCCGAGCTTAAATTGTTCAGAGATTTGGTTAAAAAGCTTAAGTACTGCGGCTAGAAAAAAGAGGGGTAAAATAACCGTTTTGATAATTGTTGCTAAGACTGTCAAACTACCCATAATAAGAGGTTTGAACAAAGCTGCACTGGTCAAGTTTCCCATCGTAATTAATAATGTCAGTATCACCGGAAACATAGTTTGCATCAGACCTACCATTTGATCAATCGTTCCGGTAGCTGTCTCTAAGGCCTCTCTGAATGAAGTTATCGCCAAGCTCAGCAGAACGAGATAAGTCATGACCCGAGCAGTTTTGCCGACGCTTCCACCAAAAGCTGCTTGAAGTTGTCCCAGAACAGCCCCCAGTACGGCTAAGATAAGCAGCTTACCAATTAGGGGTGCAGTCCCTAATATTTGATGACCCAATACCGTCAACAATGTTTTCCCTAAGTTTTCCGGTTTCAGACTCAGCTTTCCACTCTTAAGATCCTCAAAGGTGCGAACTAAGGAAAATCCCGGCATTGCCTTTTGAACATCACTATCCAGTTGCTCCAAAAAACCACGCATTTGGCTTAAATCGACCTCTTGCAAAAGATCAATATTTTCAAGTGGTTGAGGGGAAACCTCCTCAGCTAAAACTGGAGGAGTTGTCCCACCGAAGAAGAAAACTAATAATACCAAACTCACGATAAAACGCGGCAAATACATCACCTCACGGAACAAGTCGTACCAAGGACTCTGTAATGGCTACAATAATAGGAATCGCTAAAATTATGACCCCGACTTTGGCAGCAAGTTCGATCTTCGTAGCTAACGCACCTTCTCCAGCATCACGGCAAATTTGGGCACCGAACTCAGCGAGATAGGCTACACCGACAATTTTTAATATAATAAGCAGATAATAGGAACTAATATTTGCTTGATCCGCAAGGGTCTGCAGCAAATCAACAATTACTCGCACTTTACTTAGAATAAGAATAAAGATGGATGCACCTGCTAAGATCGAAAGTTGTAACGCAATTTCCGGGCGGATCTGTTTAAGAACTACACTGAAAACTGTAACGATCAGGGCTAGTCCCACGATTTGCCATATCTCCACACTTTAGCCCCCTAGTAAAGGTTAAAAACACTCTTAACCAGAGTAAATAATTCTGCTATAGACTGTACAACAATATACAAGACTACAATAACTCCCATAATTGTAACCCCCTGAGCCATTTCACTGCGGCCGGATTGATTTAAGACGGAAGCTAAAACTCCTACTAAAATGCCAATTCCAGCAACCGTAATGATTAAATTAAAGCTCATTTCCCCACTCCTCTCCTTGGTTAAATCAAAATGAGCACTCCCGCTATTCCGCCCAGAAAGCCCAAATACGACCACATCTTGGCTTGTTTACTCGACCACACTTCCGCTTGTTCCTTCATTATAATTAGCTGACGTTGAACGAGTTCGATCTGTTTATGCTGTTCTGTTCGATCAGACCGTCCTAAGCCTTTCCCGACATCTCCGATCACTTGCCAGTCTTCCGGTTTGAGACAAAATTGAGCATTTCGAGTTATCATAGTTTCTCTCCAAGCTGTGCTTGCCGACTCACCCTGTTGCAATCGTTCTTGAAGTTCGGCAAAGAAATCTTGCCAGGGTGAATCTGTTCGTTCTTTTAAAATACAGAATGCCTCAGGTAAAGGAGTTGCCCCCCAGACGATTTCAGTGTCCAACAGTGCCAAAGCCATCGAACATTCTCGTAACTCCATGGGACGCCGCCGAATCCGATAAGCAAGCCAGAGTCCTAAACACCCGCATCCGGTAATTAGTGCAATACATCCCAGTACAAGCATCACAGGATCCTCCCAGTTCTCAGATCGTAAACTCCTTCTATCGTTCCTGGTCCATGTTGCCTGCTTAACACAACCAAACGTTCAAAAACTCCCTGATCCAACAAATGAGTTATGACCGGTCTGTTTTGTGCTTCTTCTATAGAACTGGCATGGGCCGTACTCAAAATCTGGACCCCAGTGCGCAAGGCATCCGCTATGGCGATAACATCATCAGTATGGCCAATCTCATCCATAGCCAGCACCTGAGGAGACATGGAGCGAACCATCATGCTCATCCCGCTGGCTTTCGGGCAACCATCCAAGACATCCGTGCGAAATCCCAAGTCGTAGGTCGGAACACCTTGCCACATCCCGGCAAGTTCACCTCGTTCATCCACAACCCCAACCGTCTGACCCTTTAATCCTACTTGAGGAACCCCATTACTAATTGAACGAATAAGATCTCTCAAGAGGGTTGTTTTACCGGCACGGGGAGGAGAAATTATAAGTGTATGACAAATGCTACCATCTGAACTTAATAACAAGGGCAGGATCTTTAAACTAAGTCCCCGAATATCTCTGGCAATACGAAGATTTAAGGATGAGATGTGTTTTATTGTTTGTATTTGACCATTCAAGAGTACCGCCTCACCCGTTATACCCACTCGATTCCCTCCCGGAAGGGTTATGAAACCCTGCTTGAGATCCTCTTCTACAGCATAAACCGAGCTATGAGTCATTCGTTCTATGGCCGAAGCCAGATCTTCATGCTTAATGAAGTACGCCTTTTGGGGACTCGCTGCCAGCCCTTCTTGGTTTATAAAAAGGTCCTTGTCTAAGGTCCGAACCAAAAGCGGTTGCCCCACTCGCAAACGCAACTCTTCAACCTCATTAAAGTCTACTCCCTTAAGGTTAAGTAAAATCGAGCGGATATCATCCCCAAACCATCTGGCCATGTCTGCCCATAATGTTGCGCTTTTATTAAGCCCGGGAAGGCTTCCCTCCCTTTGAGGGCCCATGGCCTTCGAAGTCACCTTAGGTGCCTGAACGACAGATAGAGTGTAATGTAGCGACACGTCATTGCCCCCCTTGATAGAAGGTATGTCCACCTTATAAGTTTTAGACATAAATCCTTTGTAAAAAAGTATTAAAGCCGGGCACAAAAATGCTCCCCTTAAGGCACACAAATTATGTTTGCCTTAAGGGGAGCTTTTTGACTCATGTACCAGTCTTTAAAAGAACTGTTGCAACAATATTAACTTATTTGGCGAGTCGCTCAAACAACTTTTCCGCTTCTTCCGAAGGAACCGCTTTACTGAAGAGGTATCCTTGCATTTCATCGCACAGCTTGTCTTTAAGGAAGGAGCATTGGTTATTTGTTTCCACTCCTTCAGCAATCACTTTCAACTGAAGGTTTTTAGCAAGCTGAATTATAGCTGTGACAACTTCCTTCCCATTATCTCCACTACTAATGTCTTGAATAAAGGTCTGATCTATTTTCAAGGTATCGATTGGCATGCGGCTTAAATAGTTTAGGGAGGAAAATCCCGTTCCAAAATCATCAATCGAAATTCGAATTCCTAACTCTTTAAAGGCAGCCAACATTTTAAGCGTGATTTCACCTTTTTCCATGGCAATTCTCTCCGTGATTTCAAGCTCTAGCCATTGAGGATCTAATTTAGTTTCCTGCAGAACTTGTTTAACTAATTTGATAAAACCTGGTTCTTGAAATTGTCGAGCAGAGATATTGACTGCTATTCTTAAAGGGATAAACCCTTGATCTTGCCAATCCTTATTTTGAGCACAGGCAGTTCGTAAAACCCATTCTCCAATAGGTATAATCAGCCCTGTCTCCTCCGCTACAGGAATGAAAGCCGCTGGGGAAACCAGTCCCAACTCGACTGAGTTCCATCGAAGGAGGGCTTCCAGACCTACAATGTGTCCAGTATCGAGATTGACTTGAGGCTGATAGTGCAAGACAAATTCTCCGCGAATTAAAGCCTTGCGAAGACTATTTTCTGTGGAGAGCCTTTGGTTCGCTTTAATATTAAGTCCTGGAGTGAAAAACTGGCAGTTATTCCGCCCCCTTTCCTTAGCATAGTACATCGCAGTATCTGCCTGCTTCACCAAGGTCTCCATATCGATGCTATCGTCCGGATAGAGGCTAATTCCAATACTGGCGTTTATGTAAATTTCATTGTCCTCTAATATTATTGGTTTAGAGAAAACCCCTAAAATCCGTTCTGACACTGATTTTGCTTCCATCTCATCTTTGATCTCGGAAAGTAAGACCAGGAATTCATCCCCGCCCTGCCTGGCCACCGTATCTCCTTCACGCAAGGTTTGATGTATGCGCTCTGCTACGCTTTTAAGGAGTTGATCGCCAAGATTGTGCCCCATAGTATCGTTAATCAGTTTAAAGCGGTCTAAATCCAAGAACATGACCGCCACCTTACCCTCTCTTCGTCTTGCCCGGGCTAATGCCTGCTTTAAATGTTCATTGAACAAGTAACGGTTAGGGAGCCCCGTTAAGGCATCATGTTGTGCTTGATGGGCCAGTTCTTTCATATGATTCCGCTTATAACTGACATCACGAAACACTAAAACGGCACCTATTATTGTATCCTCCCTATCCCGAATAGGAGCAGCCGAGTCCTCAATTGAAACTGTATTCCCCAGCTTATTTATCAAAACGGTTTGATCTTCTATACTGACAATCCGACCTTCTCTTAAACTGCGGGCAATCGGACTCTCAACCGATTCCCCTGTTTCTTCATTAATAATCTTAAAAACTTTTTCTAAAGATAAACCTACTGCCTCTTTATTCGACCAACCTGTCAAGGCCTCAGCTACCGGGTTAAAATATTCTATGTTCGCTTGAACATCGGTGGTGATCACGGCATCTCCTATGGACTCTAACGTAACCTGGGCCCGTTCCTTCTCAAGCCAAACCTCAGCCTCCACCTTTTTGCGTTCAGAAATATCGCGAATGAGACTTATAATAATCGGTTTTCCATTTGAGGTTGCCCCCTTAGCGCTAACGTCGATTGGAAATACACTTCCATCTTTGCAGACATGCTTAAGTTCAAATTGCATTCCTTTTGGCGCATTTTGAAGAAAGCATGGCACTGTTAACTGATCCTCTGGCAAACGCAACTTATTAACAGGCATGTTTGTCAATTCTTGACGAGTATAACCATAACGTTTTACTGCTGCTTCATTGGCATCAATAATCTGTCCCTCCGGGCTGATAAATATAATTATATCTTGAACCTCATCTGCCAAAAGCCGATAGCGTTCCAAGACGGCCCAGTCTTTTTTTAGGGCTTGCTCAGATTTCTGAAGGGAATTATATCCAGATTGAATAAGCAAGTAAAGCAATATTGCCGTGACTATGACAAAAAGCCCCCCTTTAAGAGTCGATAACTTGAGGAGCTCCTGTTGATTAGAGATAATTAGAGCTATTAAACCATCAGAAAAGAGAATCCATATCCAACTAGTCAGTCCATAAAGAATAGCAATCCGCAAAGGAGTGATCTTGCTAAAATTCCATTTACAATTAAAATTCATAATAATAAGCTCACTCCTTTGTATTTGCTTTATTCTTCAATAATAATTAATATTCCTGCAATTATACTTAAGTACAGCAAATAAAGGGTCAGACCAATGTGAAATCCGCTTAACTAAGTCGAACATTGAGACCATCTCCCTATTTGAAGGAGGGACCACACAAATAAGAGCGCTTCGGTCTATAATTACGTTCCGCAGCGCTCTATCTTAAATAAATCCTAAACACACTAATAATGCAGTAACACAGGCAGAATCATGGGGCGCCTCCGAGTCTTATCCCATAAGTATTTGCTTAGACTATCCCGAATGTTAGCTTTCAAAACTCCCCATTCGATTTGGTCTTTCTGAAATTGTCTTTCTAAGGTATTTACTACCTCCTTCTTTGCTCCGTCAATTAAGGTGTCAGCTTCTTTCATAAATGTGAATCCTCTTGAGATAATATCGGGCCCAGACAAAATCCTATAAGGCTTGGCCTTGGAAAGTGCGGCTACAACCACGACCACCCCATCCTGTGCCAATTGTTGCCGATCCCGCAGAACAACTTGCCCCACATCTCCTACACCCAGCCCGTCTATGTAGACACTTCCCGCTTCCACACGCTCGCCAAATTCCATTCGATTTGGAGAAAGTTCAACACGTGAGCCAAGTTGGGTTATGGCGATGTCTTGGTCAGCATAGCCGAGGGAATGACCGATTCTTCTAAAGCCCACTTGATGACGGATTTCACCGTGGTGCGGTATCAAAAAACGAGGCTGGACGAGACGAATCACGAGCTTAATTTCTTCTTGATTAGCGTGTCCGGACACATGAACCTGTCCCATTTCTTTGGTGACAACTTCAGCCCCGATTTGATAGAGATGATTGATCGTCTTACCGACCAATTTCTCGTTACCGGGTATAGGTGTTGCCGCCATAATTACCATGTCCCCAGCCAAAACATTGATCTGCCGATGGCTTCGAGTGGCCATCCTAGTCAAGGCGGCCAGTGGCTCTCCTTGACTGCCAGTGGTGAGCACGAGCAATTTCTCAGGTGGCATATTTCCAACCTCAGCACTGGGAACTAAGATATTTTCATCCGGCAATTTCAGATATCCCAGTTCTATTGCAGTTCGAACCACATTTTCCATACTTCTTCCCACAACGCAAACCTTGCGTCCAATATCCGCAGCTGCATCTATCGCTTGCTGAATCCGGTGCACATTCGAAGCAAAGGAAGCCATTATAATTTTTCCTTCTGCCCGTTCGAACCACTCCCGCAAGGCTTTCCCAACAGCCATCTCGGACACAGTAACACCGGGCCTCTCTGCGTTTGTTGAATCGCAAAGCAAAGCCAGCACCCCTTCCTGCCCCCAAGCTGCCAGTTTTCCGAGTTCCATGTCCTGACCATCGATCGGCGTATAGTCAACCTTGAAGTCCCCGGTATAAATCACTCTGCCCACTGGCGTAAGTAAAGAATACCCTACTGCATCAGGAATACTGTGGGTAACCCGAAAAGCTTCTACTTTAAATGCCCCTGCCTGAATTGGTACGCCTGGTTCAAGAATGTTAATCAACGACTCTGAGTATGGAGTCCTCTCCTGAAACTTTGCCTGTACTAACCCTAATGCCAATTTAGTTCCATAAATCGGAATGTTCAATTTAGGCAAAATGAAGGGAAGTCCTCCAATATGATCTTCATGTCCATGAGTAATAAAGAGTCCCTTAATTCGGTCACGGTTTTTCTCTAAATAGGTTATATCGGGAATCACTAAATCGATGCCAAGTAATTCCTCATCCGGGAATTTTACCCCCCCATCGATGATTACAATGGAATCCTCGTATTCAAAGACAAGCAGATTTTTCCCAATTTCTCCAGTTCCTCCGAGCGGAATCACACTAAGCTTTGACGTCTTATTGGGCAACATAAAAAACACCTCCTATGGTAGCACTAAACTTACTTTGCCCCATAGGAGATGTTTTCATGTCATATTATATCTACTTACAAGACCCCACTTTTGTCAAGTGGTTCCAGACCAAACCCTCAGGCTTGGTAGTCTTCTATTACTACAATTTCGACTTCTGGCATCTGATCTCTGAATTCTTGTTTTACTGAGCCCGTTGAACATAGCTTCCGGTTCTTGTATCAATGATCAGAACATCTCCCTCATTGACAAAGAACGGAACTTGCACTACAGTGCCCGTTTCCAAAGTTGCAGGCTTAGTCCCTCCGGTAGCCGTGTCCCCTTTCACTCCTGGTTCAGTGGCGGCAACCGCTAGCTGAACTGTATTTGGCACATCAACTCCAATAACCTCCACGTCAAAGAAAAGCACCCCTAATGTCATGTTTTCTTTCAACCACTTGACACCGTCTCCGATTTGAGCCTCTGTCAAAGAAGTTTGCTCATAGGTTTCCTTATCCATGACAACAAAGTGTTCCCCATCTTTATAGAGGTAATCCATCTCTCGGCGCTCAACATGAGCCTTTTCAACCTTTTCTCCGGCATTAAACCTCCGCTCAACAACTCCGCCGGTTTTGACATTTTTCAATTTCGTACGCACAAAGGCAGCACCTTTACCGGGCTTGACATGTTGGAATTCAACCACTGAAAATACATCACCATCTAATTCGATGGTTAGACCTGTCTTAAAATCGTTTGTAGAAATCATGTTATTTCTTCCCCCTAATAATTCTTGTATAAGTTAGTTTGTCCTCTTCTAACGTCTAATACTTAGAAATCCCTAAACAATATCCTTGATTCCGGTAAGGTTCTTTCCTGTCTGAATCTTCGTGCTCCTTCGTCGGTGCTTGCGAAAGATGTTATTCAACAGTTAGCTATTCGGACAAATTTTACTCGAAAATAATGAATTCTTTCGGTGCTTTAGTTAATACTTCACATCCGTTTTCTGTCACCAAAACAATATCTTCAATCCGGACACCGCCCCAATTTGGGATATAGATGCCAGGTTCGACCGTAATGACCATACCCGGCTCCAGCAAGCGTTCTTCCCTTTTATTTAGATTCGGACCTTCATGGATAGCCAGTCCTACAGAGTGTCCCAATCCATGTCCGAAGTAATCTCCATAACCGGCTTTTTCGATAATCGCACGGGCTACAGCATCCACTTCTTTTCCAGTTCGTCCTGGAGCAACTGCTTGAATCCCTGCCCGCTGGGCAGCCAAGACAGTATCATAAACCTGCCGATGCTTGTCCTCCGGATCGCCGATGAACACAGTTCGAGTAATATCTGAACAGTAACCTTGATAAATCGCTCCAAAATCCATTGTCAGGAACTCTCCTGATTGAACTCTCTTTGAACTGGCTGTCCCATGAGGCATAGCTGAACGAACACCCGAAGCCACGATGAAGTCGAATGAACCCCCGCTTGCACCAGCCCGTCGCATAGAAAATTCTAAGTTCAGGCCAATTTCTTCCTCCGTCTGTCCGATTTCGATGGTCTTTAATGCTTCATCAAACGCCATATCTGCAATCTTAACTGCTTGTCGAATCAAATCAATTTCAGAACTATCCTTTATCGAACGCAGGTGACTGACAAGATCAGGTAAGGACAAAAGTTCAGCTTGTGAAAATGCATCCTTTAATTTACCAAAGTCCACATATGTGATAAAGTCCCCTTCAAAGCCAACCCTTAGTGCCTGTTGTCCGATTTCTGACAAAGTCGTAAAGTGGTCCTGTCCAGCGTCAATAATTTCAAACTCAGGGGCCTGGGCTTTGGCTTGTTCTATGTAGCGAAAGTCGGTCAATAAAAGAGCTTTTTCTAACGTAATGTACAGAGTGGTTTCTCCACCGGAAAACCCGCTTAGGTATCGTCCATTCTCCGGACGCATCACAACATACGCGTCGATATTTCCATTGTGCATCTGTTGACGCATTTGTTGCAGACGACTCACTAAATGTCTCCCCCTTTTCGTAGTTCGTGGTTTGTAGTTCGTGGTTCGAATATCTGATTCGCGCGTTATGCCCGATGCTCTTGGTAAGCAATGGCATAGCGCATCGCTAATCCATACCCCTCTGCACCAAGCCCTGAAATCTGTCCGATGCAGACCGGCGCAATAACTGAATTGGCTCGAAATGCTTCACGAGCATGGATATTGGACAGATGAACCTCAACCGCTGGAACCTTTACTCCACTAATAGCATCTCGAATCGCATAACTTGTATGCGTCCAAGCCCCAGGATTAAGGATTAAAAAATCAGCAGGTGTTAAGTCTTGAATCCAATCTATGAGAACTCCCTCATGATTCGTTTGCCGGCACTCAACATTTATCTTGGCTTCATCAGCTAATTTTAATATTCCCTGATTAATCTCTGCCAATGTTTGCGATCCATAATGCTCAGGCTCACGCAACCCTAATAAATTGATATTTGGACCATTAAACACCCATATCTTACCCATTTAATCACTTCCTTAACTACCTTTAAAATTTTAACACAATTTTCTATTGTAGCATAGTATTTTTAGAGTGATCCATGCATAAGGACAATGGACAACAGTGTATTGCAATCTCCATATCATCCCAAGCTCTTACATCATAATTTACATAATATCATAATCCCTGATGAAGTCAGAAAATTAATGAATTAACGATAGAAACCAGATTCCCCTGGGCTGCCCTAAGCAACCCAAGGCAATACTTTAGTTAAGGACCCAATTTCCATAAACTTCTGTTATCTTCGTTTTCTGTTGCACCAACAGCGATTCGACAAATATCGAAAGTATACTAAGCTACGCTATCAAGTCTTTATAATTCAAAATCGTTCCCAAGCCTTGCGTATCGCCCTATAGAAAAAATTGGATAATAAAGCAATTAGTGGCCAAGACAGGTAATCGAGTTTGACAGACGGCTTGTCCGAGAAACGAATGCGCATTCGTTTCTCGGACAAGCCTGATTTGTAAGAGCCGGATTACATCTATTTCTTTAGGATTAACCTCACTATGAGATCTGTAGCGGAAGCGGTCCGTAAGATCAAAGAGCTCTGGGGTGACAGTCAAACCCGGTTAGGGAAAAGGGTGTCGAGTTAAAAATTGCCGGTTTTGAGAGATGACTAATCTAGATTAGTTCCTCTCAAAATCGCCGGATTTTCAAACCGGAGACTGTAGCAAAAACCTGCCAATCCCTGCATTGTAATACCTGGCATTCAGGAAATACAACCCAGTTTCCTTATCATACCGATATCCCGCATAGGTGTAGTTTTGCAGAGCGTTATACCCTCGGATCTGTGGGCTTTGTTCAAACTGGAGGTTGTCGAAGTAACCCGTGGCTCCTTGGTAGGTGATGGCCATGATTCGGGCGTAGACGGCATTGGCTGGAGGTTGGATATCTGTCGCAGTATAAGGAGGATGTAACAAACCTTTAGGTTTCGTTACATCCTCCTTCATAAGTCCAGTTTTCCATATAATTTGTTATTTAGAAGACCTTGACTCACACCGAAAATTGTCGTTTCTTTTTTTGCGGTCATTTCTGTTTAGCTGCTTGGGCCTTTTTAACGGCGGTATTCGCTCAAGCGTATAACCCCTATCCCTAAGCGAATCCAAATTTGTTAGTATGCCGCTTTCGCTCCCTGACCGTATTGAGGGGCAAAATTGAATTGGGTTTGTTGGTTCTGATCCTGCTGTTGGGGTTGAGATAGTTGCGGAGTTGTTTGCTCTTGAGTTTTTGTCTGAACCGCTAGTTTACCCTTTTCTGCGCTGTCCCCATCCCCACTCACCAAGCGCGGAGAGAGTATAACGTTTAAGTTACTTAACATTATTTGCACTTCTGTTGGACCACATTCCCCTGCCGGCTGAATTTTGCGTATCTCTGTTCGCGGCAGAAGAAAATGAATTTCATGGGGAGTCTTAGGTTCCCCAATACGTCGAAGACGAACATGAACTCCCTCTATTTCCATTTCAACTTCGTCAAGATATTCCCCTACAAACTCTTGCCCCTGATCTACATCAATATTTGCATACTGTTCTAACCCTTTAGACCCTTTAAATTCGGGCAGAACAATTTTCTGTCCTATTTGAAGCCTTAGTGGATCAACACTGGGATTGACCATTAAAAAATCGTCACAAGTTCCACCCCAGCGTTGAGCCAAGGCATGAAAATTATCTCCTGGTTGAATGCAGTATTCCTTGCCCACGTCACATTCCTCCTCTCCTTAAACTATGGAAGAGAAAGAATGTCTTGTTACTAATTCTGGGAATCATTTCTTTATAATCCCATTAACTTGAACTTACTCACCTGTGCAGTAATAGATTTGTAAAATAGCTTCTCCACCTGCTTCACTTAACACCGCCTCTTGAACATGAATACTGATTCCTTGCATTTTCTCAAGCGCTGCGAGAGATCTGGCGATTCCTGGCCATTGACCAAGTAAGCGCAAGTTAACTAAAGCATAATCAATCCTTGCACCTTTACCGGCCTCTCTCCGCTCCCCAAACCGTTCAACATTTAACGAAACCACGTCCACGCCCAGATCTGCAAATGTGTGCCGACACAACTCAATCATATCGGGCAGCTGATCCATTGTGGGAATAATGGTATTAGGCTTTGTCTCTCCCTTTCTTAGTACATCTTGCCAGTGAGCCTTTTCTTCCTGTAAGGAGCCCAGTCGCATATAAGCTGGTTGCCAAAGAGCCAAAAATGCACCCGCAATACAGATCAAAACCCCTGCGAAGATAACCTTTAAAGTACGCCGGGATAGACGCTGCCAAAAGGGATATATAGAAAGGGGGGGGGGGGATTTAATCATAGTTGCCTCCCTGTTTTGCATTTAAAATAAACTCGACATTTTTTAGGGCTGTCAACTTATAACTGGACAAAGAGGGGGCTTCCCATCCTAAGGCCCGCAAACTGTTAATGATCCCTTGAACACTTTTGGAGTCATTTGCACTTCCGTGAACAGACAAACTCCCTTGCTTAAAGATGATCTGCTCAATCTTCAGTTCTGCGCCCTCCAACTCCTGAACCTGAGCCAATCTCTCTCCGATTTTTTCCGAGTGTATACTCACCTTATTCCAAGCCGACGTGAGAGCTCCTTGTTGTCGATTCTGCTCCTCAATCCCGGCACCTTCAGTTGATAGCTGTGTTATTTCCTCTTGCAAATTCAATGCCCTTTGACAGAGGGATAACCAAATCAAAGTTCCTGCTATTAAAAATACCGCGGCCAGAAAGACTAAACCCAGATAGGTCTTCTTAACCTTCTGCTTGGCAACAGGCTGACACCATAGGTTAAGCCCCGAACGATCTGAAAAGATTCGCTGGCCATACCCCATCGTCACCTCAGCAAATCCTTTGTTATCCTCAAGCAATTTCTGCCAAGAATCAGGAATATCCTTTAGCATTGCTTGTTCAACCATTAAGTTATGGTTTGAAGCGGCTAACGCCTGAGCGAGTTGGGCAATTTCGGGCCCTCCACTCCAGACCAAACGTTTTAAATTATAGTCTGGTTGCTGGGTCCGGTGGTATAAAAGAAAGCGCCCGACTTCGTTTTTCCATTCATCAATCCGCCCTTGTTCGCGACCCTCATTCGCACTTGCATCTTTAGATAGAAGAGAAGGTAACGACCGTACACTTTTTGGGACCACTCCTCGAAATAAGGCCATGTGTATACTCCCTGAATCTCCCTGCAGGTATAGCACATCTTTGTCTGCTTCAAATCCCAAGGCTTGACCCAAGACAGAATAAGCAAAATCTGCTCCACTAACGCTAAAGCCCGCTTGTCCAAAAATAAAGGCATACTGTTCTAGTATGCTTCGACGTGTTGCGCCTAATAAAACCTGTAGGCCCTTATGCTTTTCTTCAGAAATAACAAGGAAATCATAGAGTAAATCTGATCTTGCAATCGATATTTCTTCATCAACCAAGAGAGGTATTGCTGATTTTCGATCGTATTTAGAAAGCCAAGGCAGGGTATATGACCCTATGAATCCTTGTTGCAGAGAAACAGCTAAGTGTGCCTTCTGGCAGTTGCCTGGATGTTGCGACCGATAAGTCGATAAAATGCCTATTAGGGAGTTTTCGTCTCGTACAATTCCCTGTTCAATAATTCCGGTCGGAATTGGAATGCGGTCAAATTTGACCACTGAAGAATTATGAACCAGTTTTCTAAACAGAGGGATGGAAAAACAAAACCCTCGAATCTCTCCATCAGTCACTTCAAAGACCATGGAACTTTTTCGCATTTAAGCACCCCCTTAAAATGAGGTTCGATTATGGTGCATAAATATTATCTTATCCAAGTCCAGTACCAGTCAAAGATTTGGGTTCCCCATAATAATGTAAATATTGCCCCTAAGGCCAGATAGGGCCCAAAGGGAATCTGCTGCCGAAAGCGCTTTTGACCTGTGATTAGGAGAAAAATTCCTGCTAATGCTCCAATAAAACTTCCGCTAAAAACTGACAGAAAAATTGCAGGAAACCCTAAGAAGGCACCCAAGGCCGCCACCAACTTGACATCTCCCAGACCCATTCCTTGCGGATAGGCCAGCGCAATCAACAGGAACACCCCCCCTGCGCCCAGAGCACTAAGCACACTCTCCCAGCCGCCAGGGCTTCCCGGTATAAGAAAAGCTCCTAATACTCCAATCCCCAAAAGGGGAAGGGTAAGAACATCCGGCAGACGAAAGGTATCTAAATCAATAAAGGATAAAGCAATCAACGCTGCTACGAAAGCTAGGTTTAAGACTAGTCGCGCTGGGTGGACCCCTGAATCAATACTAACGTAGGCGGTCAAAAAGAAAAGGATTCCTGTTAGGAGTTCAATGGCCGGATAACGCCAAGAAATACGTGCCTGACATTCACGACATTGCCCTTTTTGAATTATAAAGCTAAGCACAGGAATGAGTTCCCAAGGCCGTAAAGCATGTCCGCAAGCAGGACAATGAGAGCCTGGCGATACGATAGATTCCCCACGGGGGACACGATAAATGACTACATTCAGAAAACTTCCGATTATGAGTCCCAGCAACATTGAGAGTATTGAGAGTTCTGCAAGCCCTGCCGTCATACTCATCATGAAGTATCATCCTTTCTGGTTGCACTTCTGCTTCCATCCAGCTATAAATATTAAACGCACTCGTGCTAAATATGGGAATTTACTTGCCTATTAATTAAATTACTAATCAACAGAAGAGGTCCATAGGATTTCTTTTAACTCCCCATCATACGCTCGAACTTCTGCGGCCAAACCGTTGCTGGCCAGATAGATCATGATTATATTGGTGGGCTGTGAAGTGTCCGGAATGACAAGCACCGTTTCATCTGTTTTATCTGTATCAGCCGCATCAAGGGTTTCCACTCCAAAACCTTCATGCCCCGCTGCCACCTGTTGTGTGGTGGCTTTGTCCAACTTACTTATGTAATTAGGAATAAACCCGGCAGCAGTTAGCACACCATCATCGTCCTTCAAGTTTTTTGGATATGTTCCATTTTCAACTTGATATCGATCTAAGGCGGCTTTAACTTGGTGCGCTGTCGCCACATCTGCTTTTTGCCGTGCGTTTGCTGTACTTGACACTAATTTGGGGATCGCTATAGCTGCCAGCCCGGCAATGATAATGATCACGGCCAACACTTCGATTAGGGTAAATCCTTTGTCCCGTTTGAGATAATTCACACTTTTCTCCTCCTTCATCTTAAATAACCCCCTCTTCATCAGATAATCTTAAGTAAAGCTAAACTTATCCGTGATCATAAGCCTGCCACATACTTAACTCCAAGATATTTTTCTGACCTCAGGCCTCTGACTTCCGCCTTCTGCCTTCTGATTTCCGGTCTGTTATTCAAGATGTGAACTGAGATCAAAGACAGGAAGCATGACCCCGCCAGCAACAAGGCTGATCAGCCCAGCTAAAGCAAGAATCAAAACAGGTCCAAGCATACGCATTAAACGATCCAGGTGTTCCTCGAGTTCACGACGAAAAATCCGCGTGACATAATGCAGCATCTGATCCAGTTGACCTGCTTCCTCGGCAATTCCTATCATTTCAGCCCCTTCCTTGGGAAAAATTCCACTCGAACGCAGCAAAGGTGCCATTCTCTTTCCCTGACGGACATTTAGTACGAGACGGTTTGTCAACGCCAGCATCTCAGGGCTGCGCAACGATCCTGCTGTGAGACGCAGAGCTTCCAACAAGGGAATTCCAGCACCTAATAAGCGAGCCAACATTCTGCTAAACTGAACTAAATCCCGAAGACGATAGACCTTTCCGATGAGTGGAGCGCGACCCAGCAAGTTGTCTAAACGAATTTTCCAGTGATCCGGGCTCGTAAATTTCAGAAACACCAGACCACCGCATACTAATCCAACAACCCCCCCTAAGAAAAGGGGAAGTTTTTGACTGCCGGCAAAAATGACTCTAGTCAAAAAGGGTAATTCAGTGGCACCTACACTTAAAAACAGTTTTTCATACATAGGAAGAACCCACACGGAAAGAACATAAAGTACCAGGATAACGGCAGAAAACAAAAGCATTGGATAGGCCAGAGCAGCCTTAGCCTTTTGCTGATAAACCTGTTCCTGATCTAACTCATCTGCCACTTCACTGAGAGCCTTTCCGACAGTTCCCGTGTATTCCCCCGCTTTAATCATGGAGAGTACAAATGCGTTAGGGGAAGGATTCACAAGAGCTAAAGCTTCTGATAAGTCACTGCCTGATTCCACTCGCTCCTTAACGCTTTTCCATTGTTCCTGCTCAAAAGATCTTTTCTCTTCAGGGGAGGTCATCATTTCCAAAGCCTGAAGTATGGGAATTCCCGCTTCTAATAAGGTAGCTAACCGACGAGCGAAACTGCTCCACTTTAAATTAGCTCTGGCCGGTAATAATACGTTCTTCCAATTCAGGGTTGCTCGAACCCATACGGGGAAGTATCCTGCCTTCCTTAAGCGGGTTTGAACCTCAGTACTCTCATCACCCGCCCATGCTCCGTGCCGGATTCTTCCATTTAAGTCGACAGCTTTCCATAGAAAATACTGCCTGCTCATCTCCTCATGCAGTCAGGGCTCTGCATCTTTTCCTGAGCCACCTCGTAAGACACTAGACCCCTTTGCACTAAATCCATAATTGCCTTATCCATAGTTTGCATTCCTAACTTGGCATTCGTTTGGATAACCGTTGGAAGCTGATGAGTTTTGCCTTCCCTTATAAGGCTGCGAACCGCTGGCGTAGCCATCATAACCTCGATAGCGGCCACTCTTCCTTGCTGATCTGCTCTAGGAAACAATTGTTGAGACATAATTCCCTGTAATACTGCCGCCAGTTGCACGCGAATTTGCTGCTGTTGGTGAGGTGGAAAAACATCAATTATCCGGTCCACCGACTGGGTGGCGTCATTTGTATGAAGCGTGCTAAAAACCAAGTGCCCAGTTTCAGCGGCTGTAACAGCGGTAGCGATAGTTTCTAAATCCCGCATTTCTCCAACCAAAATTACATCCGGATCTTGACGCAAAACAGCTCGAAGGGCATTCGTAAATGAATGGGTATCGTTACCAACCTCCCGTTGATTGACTAAACTCAGTTTATGTCTGTGTAAATATTCGATCGGATCTTCAATAGTCACGATGTGGCAAGCCCGTGTTCGATTAATATAGTCGACGAGAGATGCTAAAGTAGTTGATTTACCACTTCCGGTTGGGCCAGTCACTAGGACTAATCCTTTATGCAGTTTAGCCAGCTCAATACTTACTGGCGGAAGTCCTAACTCTTCCGGACTGGGAATGACAAAAGGAATCAAGCGAATAACTATTCCGATAGATCCTCTCTGACGAAATATATTGACCCGATAACGTCCAATACCTGCCAAACTATACGATAGGTCTAATTCTCCATATTCGGCAAACCGTTTGGCTTGCTTTTCATTCATTAGAGATTGGGCAAAATTATTTAAATCTGCCTGAGAAAGTTTTTCCAGCTGATTTTGAACCAGTGAACCATCAATACGTAAAACCGGCGGGCTCTCCACTGTCAAATGAATGTCTGACGCCTTTTTCTCTCCAGCCAAAAGCAAAAGTTCTTTTAATGAAAACATCTCTTCCGTCTCCTCTTATCCTTGTATTCCGGATGTAACACGCAATACTTCCTCCACGGTCGTAAGTCCTTGGATTACCTTAAACATCCCATCTTCAAAAACCGTAAGCATCCCAGAAACCATCGCTTGTTGTTCAATGTCTCTGGCATTTTGCATAGATAGGACGAGTTCTTTAATCTCCTGATTATACAGCAAAAATTCATGTACCCCAATCCTGCCTCGAAATCCAGTCCCCAGACAATCCGGGCATCCCACAGCACGATGCAGTTGGTCGACTGACCCCGGTAAACGGAGTACCCTTTTCTCCGCCTCAGAAACCTTATACTTAATCTTACAATGTTCACACAACCGGCGCACCAGGCGTTGAGATAATACCCCACTGACCGCTGAGGCTAAGAGATAGGGCTCTACCCCCATATCGATGAGCCGAGCTAAGGCCTCTGCTGCCGTATTAGTATGTAACGTTGATAAAACTAAATGTCCGGTAAGGGAAGCGGTGATGGCGATTCTCGCTGTTTCTTCATCACGGATTTCTCCAATCATGATCACATCCGGATCTTGACGCAAGATATGTTTTAACCCAACAGGAATGCTGAGCCCTGCGGGAAGGTTAACTTGTACCTGATTCACCCCAGACAGTTGATATTCGACAGGTTCTTCAATTGAAATTATATTTTGCTCCTCAGCGTTTAATTCTCTGAGCAGGGCATAGAGGGTAGTGGTCTTGCCGCTTCCCGTTGGACCCACGACCAGTATCAAACCATTGGGACGTTTCAATAAGGCTTGTACTCCCGTCTCAACCTCTAAGCGCATTCCCAGATCATTAAGCGGACGCTGAGCCATCTCCGGGTCTAAAATTCGTACAACTATTTTTTCCCCATACACAGTAGGCATCGAGGACATTCGCAGGTCAACACACCGAAAACCTGCGTTAAACGTCATTCGGCCATCTTGAGGAAATCGCCGTTCTGCGACATCCATTTGAGCCATTACTTTCAGGCTGGAGACAATACTCCGAGCGGCATTGGCCGAGAGATCATGTTTTCTAATAAGTTTACCGTCAATTCGGTAGCGCACAACAAAAGCACTTTTACGGGGTTCCCAATGAATGTCGCTAACTCCCTGCACGACAGCCTCGTGTAACACGGAATGAACGAATTTAAGGGTTGGTGCCTCGTCCTCTTGGGAATCTAACTCAGCAGTCTCGGAAAACTCGACCGACCAAACGCCTTGATTTTCCAAAACATCCTCTGCAAGGTTTGCCAGACGGGCGACGGATTGTTCTACCGTTAAACACTGTCGAATTGCAGCCTCAATTTCTTCCTTCATAGCATATACAGGCTCAATTTCCAGACCTGTAAACATTCTGACATCCCGGAGGGCCCGTTCATGGGTGGGATCTAACATGGCGACTCTCAAAACCCCGGAATACCGTTCAAAGGGGATGAGCGTGTAACGGCGAGCAATTTCTTCAGTAATTAGACCTGCTACAGCAGGGTCAATTGCGACCCTGGTCAATTTTACTTCTGGGATCCCCAGATATTGTCTTACAGCCTCTGATAAGCCAGCTTGGTTTAACGCACCCATACGCACAAGCGTATCCCCAATTGGTTCTCCGGCCTGCAAGGCTAATTCTAACCCAGCAGATAATCCAACTTTATTAAGAAAGCCATTAGCTACTAAAAACTGACCAAATTCATGATTGTTTTTCATGCCCTCACCAATGCAATTCCTGATAACCCTTGATGACCCAAGTTCCATCAACTAACTCTAACCGCTCCTCAATTCTTCGAACAGCTAATCCGGAAAGTCCTTTAGACGTCACTTTATACTCCCCTCCACTAAACTCAATTAGGATATCGACCTGACCAGTATCAAATGACAAACTCCCCTGCCGCAGTTCCGGATTAACCAGCAAATGGGCTTTAGCCCACTCAATCCCTCCCTCAGCAATGTATAGGGCTTGTCTGCTTTGAGTTTCACGTTTTACCATGCGGTTCTCTGCATTGCCCTTTAGATAGACCTCCATCCCCAATCCCGAAAACAAGGTTAAAAGCAAGAGAACGAGAAGGCTCAAATAACCTGATTGATTTTGCACCATTATCTTGGGAACTCTTCTATTAATCAAAGTACGGAGGGTATTTGTGGTGCAGTAGAATATACCCGTGGTCTGATCAGAGTTTGCCAAGAAGCAATTTGCCCATCGACGCTTGCTTGTAAGAAGATTTTCCACAATCCCGGTTCCACCTCCGCACATTTCCATCCAATCATACAGCTCGCCACCGGTTGGGAAACTCCAGCATGTCTCCAATAAAGATCTTTCTGTCCATCATGATCTAAATCATCGATAAAATAGGAATCAAGCGTTGGCAAAGGGTTAGAATCATCTGCTAAGGGTAGCACCTTCAATACACCGGGATTTGTCCAGCTTGCAGTTTCAGACATGCGAATTGCATCGGAGACCGTCTTTCCAGCCGTCATGACGGCATAATGTGCTTCCAAGTGATTCTTGAGAGCACGCGCTCCACGCCATTGATCAGTAAACAGCCGCATCGCAGTCAGTAAGAAAATGCCGGAAATCAATAAGGCAACTAACACTTCCAAAAGGGTTAACCCGCATTCTGAATGATCCGTCCACCTATTCAACTGCATAAAGACTCTCCAACTTATATTGATAAGGGTTTCCCCGTTCCATCCAAATTACTTCTACACTTACTTTCAACAGTTGGGGGGTGTCATGCCATTCTGAACATATTATCCAACGGAATTTCCCATCCGTTCCTTCTATCGCTCTGCCTGGGATACAATTACGGTCAGCGATATTATCGCTCCAATTATGGACTGCCAAGTGATCCATTGTCGCCTGCGCCAGATTAGCCCCCTCCATAAGGGTTGTGGCCCGGCGAGATTCAGAAAGCGCCCCAACTGTCAATTCGAAAAGAACACCAAATCCTAAAGAGAAAAGAAACAGGGCAAATAATACATCAAATAAAACATAACCCTTCGCAGTGCCGATGTTATTACTTTTTGGGATGCTCCCTCCCCCTTTCATGGTTTCATTCAAGCTTTATCCATTTCCCACAAAAAACCATATCATCTCTTTAAGTTAACGAACGTTAGATCATTAATTAGCCGAGGAGTTATCGACTCGCCCCGACGAATCAAGCTGGTAACTCTGTTCAAAGTTAAATGGATTGATTGGTATTTCATTAAGGTAGGGACCATGCCAATCACTCATGCCCTTTTGATAATATACTAAATCAGTTACATTGTGTGGATAAGTTCCGACATCAATCTTGTAAAGTTGGGCAGCTCCTTCGATTCTTTGGATGTTGGCCCGATTCATTTGCAAGCGAACATTTTTAGAGGCTGAACCGTAGTAAGGGGTAAATGAGGTTAGAACAACTCCCATAAGGAAAAGGACGACTAGAACTTCCCATAATGTGAAACCTGATAGTCGCGACTCGTTATTTCTCTTCAAGGTTATTCTTCTTGGATAATTCACGCTTCTCAATTCTAAACTCACAACTTTCAACTCAATATAAGCTTCCTACACACAATTCTTCTTCTTTCTCTATCCATTAATAAATCCCTTCCAGCCTCGACATATCTTTCTCAAAAATGCTTTTAGTTACCATTTTCCCCTATTAATTCCATAGCGTTACATCGATATGTATTTTTGCAATTGCAATAAGGAAAATCTGACAAAGATTCTTTAATCCTTGTCAGATTTTGTATACTTCTTGGTTTTAAGAAATAACCTAATTCTCACCCAAGTCTGTCTATAAGAACTCAGCAAACTATTGAACTTATTTTAGGCCTTGTAACTGAATGCATCCTTATAACCATACTCATTCCATTTTTCTTTGACCACTTCCAGCACTGGTTCTGATAAAGTGATATTTATGGGTTTTTCTTTACAACCTAAGCATTATGTATCCAAAGTTGCTTGGACTTCGGACAGCTCATAACCATCTCTAGTTTCATCAACCTTTAAATTCAACTCAATATGTTCGCCAAATTTTATAGTATTATCCGTAAATTTGAGAAACTGAGGTATTATGCAGTGCCAACGGGCCTTGGAAACTCCCTTAAAGGTACTCGGATTCTGTAAAATCTGCATAGCAAAGGGATACTTCTTATAATAAGAAGCCAAAACGACTGCTGTCTCTTTGAGGTTTTTCACAAGGTAAGCCTTCCCTTTCAGTTGAAGCCCTTGAATCGTCTTCGGATCCTGATAGTCTTCAGTAATTGCCGCCGCTGTTAGGGGATTATCTTGCAAGTTACTGCTATGTTTTGACGTAAGTTCTGACAAAAAATAAATGTGGAATCCACGATTGACAAAGAAAACAGGGGTAGCCCAAGGTCCGTCTTCCCCATAAGTAGAAAGGATCATAGTATTGTGGTTGGCTAAGTAGTTAAGCATTCTTTGAGCTTTCTCAGTCATAAATAAACTCCTCAGTATATATTTTATATGATACCTTAGTTCAAATATCATTCTCTAGACCGTGAGTATTTGTTGATATCAACGCCCCTTCGCAAAAGCCATTCTGCCGTAATGCCCGTAATAACCACCGGCTTTTTTGACAATTCTTCCAAAGAAGCAGCCCCCACCATTAACATCGACCGGCGCAAATCTTCTATGATTCTATCAACTCGATCATTAAGGCCTTTTTCAGAGCTATTATGTAGAACCTGTAAGAAGTGGCCCGCCATACCCACCAATTTAGATCCTAAAACAAGAGCACATGTTACATCACTTTCACCCTTAAAACCACCAGAAGCTAAAACAGAAAACGGTAAATCCAAACTTAAAGCTTCTATCAGACTGGCAGCAGTAGAAATACCGATATTCTGGAATTTCCCTAAGCAGTCCTGACTAGAACGAGCAAATTCTATTTTTATAAAATCCGTTCCACCTTTACCACTAACGTCAATATAACGCACTCCAACATCATAGATTCTCTTAGCTGTCTCTCGAGACAGACCAAAGCCAACTTCTTTAACAATGACAGGTACATCGGATAAGGTTACGACATTTTCGATGTTGGTCAAAACCCCTCGAAAATTTCTATCCCCCTCAGTCATAGCAAGTTCCTGAGCAACATTCAAATGTAACTGAACGCCATCTGCTCCGATCATGTTGATTGCTTCTTTTACCTGAGCCGGCGGTGTTAAGGCATTAACATTAGCCAGTATAATCCCCTCAGGATTCTCTTCTCGTGCTATCTTATAGGTACTTCTCACCCCTGGATCTTCCAAGCCGGCTGTCTGTGAGCCGACTGCCATGCCAATGCCAGCCCGTGCTGCCACCCTTGCCAGACTCTTGTTAATATACTCAACATCAGGATGTCCACCGGTCATTGCATTTATGAGAAGCGGAGCTTTCAACCTCTTTCCCAAAAACTCCAGAGAAGTATCAATCTGCTCAAGGTTTAAATCCGGCAGAGCTTCATATACTAAATAAATATCAGAGAAACCATTTTTCACCAAGTATTCCGTGGTATTTAGAGCAAATTCTATATGTTCCTTCTTGCGATGTTGCCTAGATATTTTTCATACCCCCAAAGCCCTTAATTTGTTATTCTCGTTACTCAATAAAGCTCTATTCCCACCTTGGATTCCCGACTTTTGATAAAAGGCTTGGCTTGCACCAAGCTTCTAACTTTACTCTAACCTATTTACCCTTAAATTTACACATAGAATTTAACTTTTTTGATAGATCTGTATTTAGGTCTTTTGGCAAAGATAGTTCTCTATATGCACTTTTCCAGTCTCTCAATAGTAAAAATCTGACAAGGATTCCATAATCCTTGCCAGATTCTCACTTTATCCTTCATATTAAGAAATAACTTGTTTCCAAGCTGCTAAGATTTCGAGGTCGGAACATTCCTTCGAAACAATCGCTTGCCCAATTCCTTTGGGCAGGATTAGAATCTTTCGTCCCCCTTGATTTTTCTTATCCGATTGCATACGTTGCAACAAAGCCTCAGGGTCTTGTCCTTTAATCTCAGTCGGCAAGCCATAGGTATTAAGCAACTGCTTAATTCGATCTATCTCCGCGCTAGTCATCAGCCCTTTTGCGTAGGCGAGATGGGTCGCGGCTATGATCCCAATACTAACCCCTTGTCCATGAGTAACTCCGCGATAATTCATCTCAGTCTCTAGGGCATGTCCAAAACTATGACCCAGATTCAGCAAGCCGCGTACTCCTTGTTCTCGTTCATCTTGGGAAACGATTTTCACTTTGACAGCAGAAGACCGTGTCACCATTTCGCCCCAGATCGATTTTTCCCGGAGCTTGATACTTTTTTCTTCATTCTCAAAAAACTCAAAAAGGTCTCGGTCAGCGATTATGGCATGCTTAATACTTTCAGCTAAGCCATTTTCAACTTCTTCCCAAGGCAAACTCTCGAGGGTTGAAAAGTCCGTCCAAACCGCCAAGGGTGGGTAAAAGGTGCCTAAGATATTCTTGCCCGCCGGATGATTTACCGCTGTTTTTCCACCAATGCTGCTGTCCACTTGCGCCAATAAGGTGGTAGGGACTTGAATCAAACGAATTCCCCGCATGAAGACACTGGCAAAAAAGCCCGCCAAATCTCCGATAACCCCTCCTCCGAGAGCGATGACGAGGGTTTTCCGGTCCGCATCACAACGCAACGCCGCTGTCGTTAGCTGAGCTAAACGTTCCAAGGATTTTTCCGTTTCTCCTGCCGGGACTGTCAGCAAATTCACTCGGTAATTAAGAAGTCCTTTCTTGAGACGTTCCGAGTACAATTCGGCTACTACCTGATGTGAAATAACAAGAATGTGCTCCACATCCTCAAATTGAAGATGTAAGTATTCTCCTAACTCTTCGAGAGACGATCCCAAAAACACGGGATACGTGCGGTCCGCCGTTACGTCAATCTTTGGCCACTTCGCTAAACTCATTTTTCGTCATCCTCTCTAGCTGTATAAGAATCTCTTTTACCACTTCGTCGACGCTTTTTTGCGACGTATCGACTATGAAATCAGCCTGAGAGTAACATTCCTGCCGTTCAGACCACAGCTTTTCAATAGCTTCTCTTGGACCCTTAAGTAGTGGGCGGTCATTTTTATTTCCTATCCGAGCGAGAATCGCTTCCAAGGAGGCATGAAGAGCGATAACGGTCCCGTTCTGAGCCAAAGCATCCCAATTAAGAGGGTTTAGCACTGTACCTCCGCCAGTCGCAATAACGAGCCGCTCCTGCTGACTAAGCCTTGCAACCACGATGCTTTCCTCTGAACGGAAACGGGTCTCCCCATGCCGACGGAAAATTTCACTGACACTCAAGCTGGTTACTTCTCCAATTTCATAGTCTGTATCAACAAAATCCCAAGCGAGCGACTGAGCTAAGCGCTTTCCAACTGTGCTTTTGCCAGTTCCCATAAATCCAATGAGAACAATGTTTCGCATGGAGCTCCTCCCTCTCACTGATTTAATAAATTATCTCTATAATCTTTCCAGGCTGTTTGTAATTCTATAAAAGTATCCGCTGGAAATTTCTCAAGCACTGCTTCGACAATTACCCAAGCTGCTACATGTTCCAAAACTACTAAAGCCGCTGGTACAGCACAGATGTCTGACCGCTCTACACTAGCTTTAACCACGGCTTTAGTCTCCAGATGCACCGTGTCTAAAGGTTGATAAAGGGTCGGAATCGGTTTCATAACCGCTTGAAGAATGATCGGTTCTCCGTTACTCATCCCCCCCTCGATTCCTCCAGCATGATTTGAAACCCTGCTGAAGCCCTGGCCCTTTTCATAACAAATTGGATCATGAACCTTGGACCCCAATCGGTCCCCTGCCTCAAAACCTAAGCCAAACGCCACCCCTTTAATCGCTTGTACTGAAAGGACAGCCTGGGCTAATTTACCATCTAACTTCCGATCCCACTGCACATGGGACCCCAATCCTGCGGGGACATGATGCACTTGCACTTCTAAGATTCCTCCCAAGGATTCCCCTTGTTCTCGTGCCAAGATGAGCTTTTCCCCCATCTGTTGTTCGGCAATCGGGTCTCCTACAGACCACTCTGATTGTTCTACACGTTGCCAATACTCTTCATTATCAGCACGCTCTGCGTGAACACCGCCAACCGCAAGGACATGCCCCTTTATTTCTACGCCTAAGGCGGTCAGAACTTGCCTGGCAACACTCCCAATTGCTACCCTCATGGCAGTTTCTCGGGCGCTCGCGCGCTCGAGGATATTCCGGACTTCTGTACGATATTTAAGAGCTCCTGTCAAATCCGCATGCCCTGGCCGAGGAGTCAACACTTTTCGGCTCTCTAAGTCAGCGTCTTCTCTCCAAGTCATGATTTTCTCCCAGTTTTCCCAATCACGATTAGGAATTTCCAAAGCGATTGGGGCCCCGGTACTTAATCCGCCTCGCACTCCGGAAACAAGCAGAACTTCATCTTGCTCAATGGCCATCCTTCCGCCTCGTCCAGGGCCCTTTTGACGTTTTCTAAGTGCCTTATCGACTTGATCCTTAGAAATCTTCATTCCCGAGGGAAGTCCCTCGATAATTCCCACCAATTTCTGACCGTGTGATTCTCCCGCTGTTAAAAACCGCACTTTCCGTCTTCCCCTCTATATCCAACTTTTCTCGAATGCGCATACCTACTGGGGCGACAATGACACTTCTCCGCTCACCCAATGAATTGGTCAAAGTAATAGTCGTCCCCACACTTCGTCCTGAAGCATTAAAGGTTAAATCCCCCGGGCTTCCAAAAAAACTAATTCCATTTTTAAGATACACGTTTTTTATCATCTGGCCTTGCTTATAGATCTGGTAATGGTGATCCCCAGTCTGATAATAAAATTTAACCGCATACCAATTATTCTCAGCCATTGCGGCCTGACGAGCATCCCGAATGTCTTCCAATAATTGAGTTGACTCAAAGGCTAAGCGTTGCTTTTCAAAGTTAACAGGAAGCTTAATGAGCAGATAAAAACCTGAGCCCGCCAAAAGAACAAACACAAGTAACATTTCTAAGAGCGTAAATCCTCTCTCAAGATCGTTGGCACCTGCTTTGCTCATTTCACTCTTCCTTTACCTCTATCCTTTATTAAACATTCCCTTGAAGAGTTGATTCTTTAGGGCTTGGCGCATTTCCTTGACAGGGGCTTGGCCACCAAGCCAAAACTCCCAGGCCAAAGCCCCTTGATATAGAAGCATTTCTAAACCATTATGCGTTCGGCACCCCAGTTTCTTAGCTTCTTTCAAAAAAGCAGTTTCCATAGGGTTGAAAATTATATCCACAACCAGCGCCCGCTTAGAAATCCCTTCTAATGAGAATGGAAAGCTCTCCCTATGCAGCCCTACAGAAGTCGTTTGCACTAATAGGTCTACATCTTTGAGCCAGTCCCCCGGAGCGAACTCCCCTGTAGAAGCTGTGCCTCCCTCGCGTTCTATGGCTTGAGCCAATCCCTTCGCCTTTTCAGGCGTTCGATTGAGAATATGTAAACACATCCCTTGCTCAGCTAAGGCCAGAGCTATCCCTTTACTGGCTCCGCCTGCACCTAGTAGAACTGCCTTTTTTCCTTCAAATCCATGGAGTTCTTCTTCTACAGAACGAACAAATCCATCCCCGTCCGTATTGTGACCAATAAGTTGTCCCTCATGAATTTTCACGGTATTAACCGCCCCCGCGCGCTGAGCTTGGGGAGTAAGAGTATCGAGGAGAGAGACAATATTTTCCTTATGAGGGAGTGTTACATTCCAACCGGAAAACCCCAAGGCACGAAGACCTTTTACCGCCTCCGCTAAATGGCTGGCTTCAACGCGAAAGCGTTGATATTCCGCGTCTAGCCCCAGTGCCTCATACCCTGCATTGTGCATCCAAGGAGAGAGTGAATGCTGAATTGGGTCACCCATGACTGCATAGTGTCTTTCCACTTATAACATTCCTTTACATAATTCCTTTAGTAAGACCAGAACAGAAAATATAAGAAACTGCTTCAGGGAGTATTAACTCCACTGAGTACAGTTGAACCTATCTGGGCATAGACATGATAAATAGCGAAAAAGGAATGGCTAAGCCATTCCTGAATGCTTAATGAATTTTCGGACTGTAAGGTTTGGCCGAAGCGAAATGCTTCATAACCCAAACGAGCAGTTTCTCTATCCGTCGCATAATCCGAGTTCCGATAAACTCATGATCATTGATGGGAGTGACCAAAATTGTATATAGACCCAGACGGTTTCCGCCTAAAATATCTGTAAACAACTGATCTCCAATGACAGCTGTATCCTCTTGCCCGGTTTCCAAAAGATTCATACCCGCCCGGAACGCTCTGCGGCGCGGTTTTGTGGCCCCAAAAACAAACGGAATCCCTAATCGGTCGGCAACCACGGCTACGCGTTGACGCTTACTATTGTTAGACACCACACACGCACGAATTTCAGCTGATTTAACCTTTTTAAACCACGCTTCCACTTTAGGGCCCACTTCTACATTATTCCAGGGGGTCATAGTATTATCTAAGTCAATAATTAGCCCTCGAATCCCATCCTGACGAAGCTGTTCAACCGAAATAAGATCGAGCGAATTAGCTTGACGTGTAGGCCGAAAATACTCTAACATAGAATCCTCCAAAATGCATAAGTTTATATCATTATACCTTAGAGGATGCCACGAGAGCAAGTAATGGACTACCTATTTGAATCAATCTTTGCCATCTCTTCCATTAATTTTTGAATGGCTTTTTTCTCAATGCGCGAAACATAGGATCGGGAAATTTCTAAGGCTTTGGCAATCTCACGTTGGGTCCTTTTGGGGCTGTTCATTAAGCCATAGCGCAATTGAAGAACTAGTTTTTCCCTTTTGGTAAGCTTTTTAACAAGTTCAAGCAACGCCTTTTGCTCTGATTCATTTTCGACCTTCAAGGAAATGTCTTCTTCGTTGGAACCCAGAACATCAATAAGCGAAATTTCATTACCCTCTTTGTCCATACCAATTGGATCATAGATTGAGACTTCGCCACGGGACTTTTTCAGTGACCGCAAATGCATTAAAATTTCGTTTTCAATACAACGGGCTGCATACGTGGCAAGCTTAGTCCCTTTGTTCGGATCAAAGGTATTAATCCCTTTGATTAAACCGATCGTCCCAATCGAAATCAGATCGTCCCCATCTTCACCAGTACCATCAAACTTTTTGACAAGATGCGCAACTAAGCGCAAATTATGCTCCACTAAGGTATTGCGCGCATTCTCAACTTCACGGGTTAAGGTAAAAGGTTCTGTTTTACTTTGGCTGAGGATTTTTAAATAACGCGCTTCCTCCTGTTCATTTAAAGGCTGAGGAAAGGCATTATTGTTAATATACGAGACCAGTAAGGTGACTCCCTTTAAAACAGAGAGTGCAATACTGACAAAGAAGAGTTCCGCGATCATCTTCTCCACTCCTTTCGCATGGTATTCTAATACCTATGCTTAGAAGCTGGAGATTTTGCTTATCCACTGAATATAAAATTCGCCTTCCGATTTCTCGAAAGGCGAATTTTTAGGGTTGAAATAGTTTCTCGGGAGAATCTACACCAAAGGAGGAATTCATAAAGGCTGGTTTCTGAGTTGAATCGCCGGAACTTCCAAGACTGGCATAAGCCGTCAGCTTTAAGTCCGCCCGCATGTTCTGTTGCGTGCCAGTAAGGCTTATGGATTTGATCGCCAGTCGTTGACTCCCCCCGAATTGCAGATCATGAATCATGGTGAGTATGTCCGTCGTTTTACCTAGGCAGCTAAAGCTCATGCCCATCTCTTGATAGGTACCTTTGTTTTGAGCCTGCTCAAAAGCTAAGGTTTGAGGAATAACCGAGTGTTGTTTAGCCAAAGTATAGAGTCCGACCATGAGTTGGGGGTTATCAATCCGATTCGGAAGCTGGGCATTCAATTGGTGCACCTTAGCCTCTAGCCCTGTAATTTCCTCTTGAAGCCCACTTTGATTATTTTGGTAGGAGAGCAATTCCTGATAATGATTTTCCTGAGCATTTAATTGACTTGTTGAACTTTGAATAACCGTCCATTCCGGCAAAAAAAGAACAGTTATATAAGCATAGACAAGCCCGAAGATCAGAAATAGGATAAGTATCACTTTTTCAAGCTTTTCCTTTTTTAACTCCTTCACCCTTCTTGCTCCTTACTTTTCATCGTCTGTAAGTCAAAATCCTGATTCTGCCTTAACTTTAAGTTAAAATTCAAAGTTTGTGCCTTATCTTCCAATGATACAGTCTGAATATCAACTTCTTGAAACATCCCAGAATCACGCAAACTAACCCACAGACGCGCAACGTCAACCGGTATCGGAACACTTACTCCCATTGTCAAGGTATTTTCTTGGAGAGAAAACGAATTAATTACCGTCCCTATCGGAAAGTTCTCCATTAGTTTTTCCAATATAGGCCCAGGATCTTGGGAACTCTTTTGCATAAGATCCAATAACTGCTGTTGTTCTTGAGCTTGAACCTTTAACCCCTTAAGTTGGTTAACCTGATTATTGATCTTCTCGATCGCGATGATTTGCTTTTCAACAAGGGCAATATCTCGCTTCACCTTATATTCCCACAGCCAGGGAATACTTCCCGCTACAATTAAGATTAATATGCTTCCCGTGCCCCAAAGCAATGCTCTTTCCTTCCATTTTGAAGGGCTTCCATTCTCTCTGGCCAGCCCTTCAAGCCACCGCTTAGCAAAATTAAACTCTCTTTTTTCTCTCATTTAGCCCTCCCGCAAGGCCAAACCATAAAGGCTGCCATATTTCATCCCGTTCTTCTGATGTATACTCATTTTCTTGCTGAAACAAGGACGCCAAGCATTCGGGAAGCCTACCTGCGTGGTAATTTCTAAATTGTTCTCAAAGATCTCTTGTAAGTAGGGAAGATTAGCGTAGTCTCCAGTAATATAAATACGATCAATGGATTTTCCAAAATGCCGTGCTGCAAAAAAGCCGAAGAATTCAGAGAGAGACTGTAAGACACTTCCCAAAGTCGTTTCAATTTCTTTTTTAGCCCAAGCATTCACTTTTGCGGTCTGCAGCTGTGAATCTTCCCCCTCTTCAGCTTGTCCATGGTCAAGCCCTTGAGCATGGACAGTAATCGCAACTTGATCCAACTCGTTTAATGAAACCTCTAAATCGGAAAACAGGAAAAACACTCCTTGCTCTAGGAGGATAAATTCCACACGCTCAGCACTTAAATCAACAATTGCTAAATCAAGAGGAGTCCCCAACTCAGCTATATTCGTTTGGTTCTTACCCTTCAGGGTCAATTGCGAATACAATCGTGCCAATCCATCGGCCGCTAAATCAACCACTTTTGGTTTGAATCCAATCTCTTCCCACTCAGACCAAAGTTTTTTCCACTGATACTTAGGCAGGGCAGCAAGAAGAACTCTTAAACGCATTTCCCCATCTTCTTTAAAATGTTCTAAAACTCTATAATCCACAACATAATCTAAAATATTCAAAGTAAAATATTGATCAACTTGTTCCGTCAATAGTCTATCTAAATCTTGGGTGGACATAAGCGGAAGAGTAATCATCCGCGTAATCACTCCCTGACACGAAACGGCAATTCGCAACTTGTTCACAGGAATACCGTTCTTATTCAACCACTCCTTTAGTAAATCCGTCTTTCCAACAGCATTCGATTGCTTCTCTTCCTTCAAATCCTCTTTCTGCAATCGCAGGTCTTCACCAAGCTGGTATTGAACGCTTTGGAATTCATTTTCACTACCTGCACGAAATTCTAACAAATGGAGAATATCCAGCTTGCTCTTATGGCGAGCCACTTTGGCAACAACCCAGTGATTTCCCTTAATAACTGCCAGCCACTGTTTCTGCTTAAACATGTTGCATTCTCCTCAAATTCTGTTTACCATTGATGTAAATGTAAAATTCCCAAGGAGCGTTTTTGATTTAATACATTTCATCATAGAGCTCTATGCCAAAGGATATTTTAGGATACTTTGTACTTATTATAGTTCCCATTCCCGAATAATTCCGCCATTAATCGGTAAAACCTTTAACAAATACGACCCAGACAAAGAGTTGTTGTTAGTATTAAGGGTAGCCGAGATTATACTGGTTCCTGCAGAGATTCCGGTGACTAAGACTTTATTTTCGTCAATATCTCCGATAGCTGCAACTGAGCTAACACTGCTAAACCATTTAACTCTATCGGTAACATCAGTGCTTGTTCCGTCACTATACTTCAAATGGGCGGTAAATGGTTGAGTATCTCCAACAAAGATGGCATTCATCATCGGCACCGGTGCTGGTTTAACGATTAAAGTCGTAACCATACTCAGGTCCATAACTTCAAGGGTAGCGGAAGCCGTGATGCTCACTCCATTTATGATATAAGTTGCTGAAATTATACAGGTTCCTGCACTTATACCTGTGGCTAAGCCACTTGATGAATCAATTGTTGCAATATTTGGTTGATCGCAGGACCATTCCATAAATTCCGTTACTACTTCTTTTTCCTTTCCTTCAAAATCAGTGAGTATCGCTTGATACTGTTGTTTGGAGCCTAATAAAATCCATGAAAAAGCGGGCTCAATACTTAGTGTCGGCAACGCTACTGTAAGCTGAGCCTCAGCTGTAAGGCTCACGCCATTAATCAAATAGGTTCCCGTAATTTTACAGGTTCCCCCTCCCTTACTAGTGGCTAATCCAGACGATTCAATAGTTGCTACACTCGAACTGTTGCTTGACCATGTTACTGATTCTGTTACATCTGCGGTCCCGTCTGAATCTTCAAGGATAGCCTTAAATGCCTGGGTAGAACCTAAAGGTATAATGACGCTTTCGGGATCAATTCTAAGGGTCGGGGATATTACTGTAAGCTGCGACGTATCTGTGTAGGTAACATTATTAATTGTATACTCCCCTGTAATTAGACAGGTTCCCAAACCAGTACTTGTTGCCAAACCACTTGGGTCAATCGTTGCTACACTCGGATCACTGCTTGACCACTTTACTTGTGGTACTCCACTTGTTATTAGACTTGTTAAGTCATTATCACTGCTATCAATATTTAACTGGTTAACTTGTATCCCAATTTGATTTCCAATCACTCGACCATAAATATTCAGATACGTGCCATTCATAGTAATAGTACCATTGGGTGCGTAAACCATTCCCTTTAGATTTACACTGTTATTACCTATTTTTATATTACCGTTTTTCGAATAAAGGCTAACAGGAGCATCATTCATGATAGATAAAGTGGTGGAATTAATCGTTATATCTCCCGTTGCCACGATAGGACCTATCCCTGAAAAGTCATTACAATTTATTGTTAAATTACCATCAACATAAATTGGAGAATTTAAATAAATGTTAGTATCATTATAGGTTTTATTTCCATTATAAGTTTGTCCAGTCGCCTGAGCCATCGCTATGATTGCATTACCAATATCCGGCATAACTATAGACGAAGCATTCTGAACTACCTTACCAATATGAATATCATTCATATTACCATTCAGTTGCACCGTTGTTACAGCCTCACAAGTTTGGGATATATTAAGCTTATAAACAGATGCGATAAAGTCTCTATTCGAATGAGTGCTACCCTTTATGTTAATATCAGTGCCATTTAATGCCAATGTCGAAGCAGAACTTCCTGAAAAAATCGTATAGTTTAAGGCTTCAGGAATAATAATAGCCGGTTCATCGGATATAGGGGTTGTATTTCCTTGTGAATCCGTAAAGAGAGCTTGAAACTTTTGGGTAGAATTTAATAGAATCGTTGCTTCCGGCGGGATAACATTGAGTACAGCCTCATTACCTATAACAGTAAAAGTACCGGATACTGTAACATTACCCTTGCCAGGATTACCATATACTTTAACCGTCCACTTTCCGGGGTATGCACAGCTAAGATCTAAAGTCGCATAAGTATTAGCAGGCCCTTTAGGTATTGTTACGTAAGTTTGAAACGTTTGATTGTTACTAGGATTAAACAAGGTTACTTGCACGGGAATCTCCTGATTAACTTCAGGAGATTGAGCATTGCCTTTATTAACAGCATAAATATAGATCGGGAAAACCTGACCAGCACTGACAACTAGCTTACTAATATCTTCTTTCTTAGTAAAGTCGTCACTGCTCTGAATCGAAAAGGTTTTAGTCGAATTCCCCCCGTTCCCATTATCATCACTGTTCGCAGTGGCAAAAACTAAAGTGCCTAAAAGGACAACGAATATTAAAGCTAGTCCAACAAATAGGGCTAAGTGATTCTTTCTCTTTTTCATTTAACACCTCCCTAAATCCCAGGTCCCTAGTTTAACCTAAGCAATACTCGAGGGTTCACATATTTAGTTGTTCTAAGGATTTAATACAAAACATACTGAAAAAGCGATCATTGACTCTTGGTAATGTAAATATTAAAACTTCAGTATTCTACGCTTAAGGTGTATCCATGCTCATTTTAAAGGCGTATTCTTTTTTCAGTTTTCTTAAGATTCGGTTTTTATCATCTTTACTTGGGTAATACCCCTCACAGGTTGCCGTAATATTATACACCTGATCTGAATCTAGATTGGAATTAAAGTTTTGATTTGGATCAGGACTAACTGACACAGTAACTTCAAATTCTCCTCGATAAGCTGGTCCAAAAGGACTTGGCTTTTTTATCGTTATCGTAGTATCCGTATAATTCCCTTTCTTCACCGCATCAACCACAGCATTAACCATAACAGCAATTCCATAGGTTGTTCCTGCATCAGCCAAGTAGTATGCTTTTAATGCTTTTTCCTCAGTCGTTTGCATTTTAAACTGATTATTGACTAAGGAAAAAAGAATACCTGATATAAGGAGTAAGACCATTACAGCCACAACAGCTGTCAACATGGCAGAACCGCGCTCTCTCATAGTTTCCTCCCTCTAGTATAAGCGCATATAAGAGACAAGTTCATAAGTTCTGTTGATACTTGTATCCTCTGCAATTAAAACAATCTTAACAAGCCTTGGATTAATTTCGTCCTGAGTTAGAATTAATGACTTAATCTGATCTGAAATTAGATGATCATTCCTATTCCCATCCCGATACCACAATTTATGATTTTGTTTATCAAAAAAAATCACTGTCCCATCAGGAGGGGAAAGTTTTCCGGTTAGGGAATCTATCGGAGGATTTTCATTGATTAAGCAATAATTAGTCGAAGTAGAGGAATAGATATAAACTCCGCTGTTGTACCCTTTTTTGGTTGTACTGTCTCTTGGTTTATCCCCATATGAGTAAGTTTTATTTGGAACGAGACGCATCTCATCTAAAATATGCATCATGGCCGACCGAGCGTTGTGATCAAGGTCATTTTGTTTGCTGGCATTGTTATATAATCTAATCTCAGAGCGCATCAATTGAGAGACATAAAGCATTAGAAAGCCAAAGATCGTTATGGCAATCATTAGCTCTAATAAAGTAAACCCAGTGTTTTTAAAACCATCTCTCTGATCAAAGAACCTATTTTTCATCGTAGTTGTACCTGTAGTTATACATTTCAACATCGGAAATATTCGGTGAGTTAACAGAAGCAGTAACTTTAAAAGGGGTTAAGCCTCGTGGCAGCAGCTCAGGAATATGAACGTCTAAACTAGCTTTTGCAGTAATTCTGCCACTTGTTAAGTCCTCATTCTCCCCTTCTAAGGCTGCTTCTAAGGCTGCTTCCATCGCCCCAGCAGCAAAGAAGACCATTTGCTGGCGTAATTCTTGTTGACCGAGGAAACGATAGGATAGAGAATTGCTTTGTGCTACAAAAACTGTCCCCATAAGTAAAATGGTGATAGCTATGACAACTTCTAAGATTGTCATACCGTCTTCCTTATTAGTTTTCATCCTTAGCCCTCCAAATCACGCTTTAGTCTTAAAGTATTGGATGAAAGCTTATTCCCAACTAATCTTAACACTCAAATCCTCTGATGTTAGGCCGATACTAACACTTTGACGGGACTTACGAGAATTAGACAAGATGATACTAACCGGGCTAACCTGAAGAAAACCCTTTCTATCAAAAACTAAACATTTATCATAGAGCGGAATGTTGTTAATAACATTTCCATCCGCTGTTGTGGTGGGGATATCTTTAAGCCCTTCATTGCTCAGATCACTAAAATCAAACTTTATTCCCGAATCAAATCTTTGTGGATTCTCTATTACAGCATACTCATACTCACGAGAGCTATTATTTTTAATCACATGGAATGTTTGAACACTTTTTGAATTAAACATTACATAAACTTCTGTTCGCCGATCCATAGCATATTGTTTGGCATTGCGTAATTGCACTGCTACTATTTGAGCCGAAGATTCCAGATGATAATGATCAGTAACTCCTTGATACTTGGGAACAGTTACCATTGCCAGTATCCCAACCACTGCAATAACTAGCATTATCTCTATTAAAGTAAATCCTAAGTTACTTTTCTTATAACATTCGAAACTACCGGACGTGTCCACATGACGCCCTCCAAGCTTAATTTGTTGAGGAATTAAATATTAAGTACTTTAAATAATTGACTTATTGACCCCCGGCACCTCCACCGACCCCACTCGCCATATTGAATATAGGTAAGGCAATAGCAATGATTAGCCCCCCAGCAAAGACTCCAATAATGATCGTAAAGATCGGTTCGACCAAAGCCACTAAACGTGCCAGCCCAATCTCAACTCGCTTATCATAGTGATTAGCTACTTCGACCATTAGTTCCTCCAAACGTCCTGTTTCTTCCCCAATAGACATCATTTGTATAATGAGAGGGTCAAAGAAAGGCTCTTGTCCGAAGGCTAAGGCCATAGTCTCTCCTTTAATAATTCGGTCTTTTGAACGGACAATCGCTAAACGAGGAACTTCGTTGCCCACGATATTTTCTAGAGAATTTAAAATCGGCACAATAGGAATAGCAGAATGTAAAAACAAGGCTAGAGTTCTAGAGAAACGGGCAATAACTACATCTTTTATGTTTTTGCCCAAAAGAGGAGTTCTTAGCAGAAAAGAATGCAGGTAAAAAAGGTACTTAGGAATCTTAAATACCCTGGCTAAAAGCACAGCGAGGGCTAGAAAACCTAGCAAGAGGTATATTCCATGACTCTGTAAAAAATCAGCTGTGTCAACAATCATCTGAGTTGCCAATGGCAGGCTTTGACCATTCCCTTTCATAAGTTCAGTGATCTCAGGAAGAATAAAATTCATAAACATGACAATAAGTCCGACAAGGACAATTAACATAGTCAAAGGGTAAATTGCCGCACTTGTAATCTTCTTTTGAATAAAATTTTCCCGTTCATAGTATTCTGCCATATTAGACAGGACAGAGTCCAAGTTTCCGCTTTCCTCACCGACACTGACAATATTAATTAAAAGTTCCGGTAAAGCCCCTTGGCATTCTCGCATGGCCGCAGATAATGAACTACCCCGACTAACACTGCGATGAATGATTCCAATGACCTCTTTCAAACGCCGATCCTCCATCTGAGAATGAAGAATGTCCAATCCCCTGACTAAATTGGCTCCCGATCGTATCATCATCGACATTTGCGTGCAAAAAGCAGAAATAGCTTCATGCTTCACCTTAGGTTTGAATTTCTTAGAGAGCAACCCACTCAGCGAGGACGATTTTTCTAGAAAGATAACTTGCCAGCCATTCTCGCTTATCTGCCGTCTGGCAGCCTCTAGATCCGCCGCTTCTAATGCTCCTTCAGTCACCCGTGTTTCTTCATTAATTACTTTATAGCGAAATTGCATTCCTGCCGTTCACCTCAGATTATTCATTCACATAAGTCACCCTTAGAAGTTCATCCAAGGTTGTAATTCCATCTAATACCAGTCTTGCGGCCGCCTGCTTGAGAGTCGTCATCCCCTGCTTAATCGCATAGTCTCTTAATTCATCCGCTGTTGCTCGCTGGTCAATAAGCTGTCTATGCCCCGCGGTAATTGGCATCATTTCAAAAATAGCAATTCGGCCTTTATATCCGCTCTTATTGCAGTAAATACACCCCTGCCCTTTTTTTAACACAAAAGGGGTTTCATTAGGTATTTCCAGGATAGAATGCTCTTTTAAGCCTGCCTTATATTCAGTCGCACATTGAGGACAGATGCGCCGGACAAGTCTTTGAGATATAATTCCAATAATCGAAGCAGAGAGTAGAAAAGGCTCTATATCCATATCTACTAAACGCGTAATTGAACTGGCTGCGTCATTGGTATGAATGGTCGACAACACTAAATGCCCTGTTAATGCGGAGCGTACAGCGATTTGTGCCGTTTCATTGTCCCTCATCTCGCCCACCATGATGATGTCAGGATCTTGTCTCAAAATTGATCGGAGCCCTGTTGCAAACGTCAGTCCAGCTTTAGTGTTCACCTGCATTTGATTGATCCCTTTGAAGTTGAATTCAACAGGGTCTTCAAGCGTAACCAGGTTTTTATCCGATGTATTTAACTGGTTCAGAGCTGTATAGAGAGTTGTTGTCTTACCGCTTCCCGTTGGGCCTGTAACTAATACGATCCCGTAAGGTCTAGAGATTAAGTCCTCAAAGACTTTCAAATCTTTGCCGACAAGTCCTAAAGCTTCTGTCTCAAGAATAGTACTTGATTTATCTAAGATACGCAAAACAACCTTTTCTCCATACATTGTGGGAGATGTGGAAACCCGAAAGTCGATCATCTTCCCCCCCACCAGATAGGAAATTCGGCCATCTTGAGGTAACCGTCGTTCCGCAATATTGAGGTCAGCCATAATTTTCACCCGGCTGACGACTGGACCTGCCATACTAATCGGAGTCCGCATAATTTCACGCAACACGCCATCCATCCTGAAGCGCACCCGAAGTTCTTCTTCTATCGGTTCAATGTGAATATCACTGGAATGGTTATTAACGGCATTGTCAATAATTGTATTTAGAAATTTGATAATCGGGGTTGATTCCTCATCAACAACTTCCACACCGGAAACGTTAAGAGACGCCAACTGAGATGTTGCTGCAACCGGTGCCACGCCCAATTGTTTGGCATAGTCACGGGCCGCCTTTTCCGCTTCACTTCGACCATAGAAGCGATCTATAGCCCGGAGAATATCTTCTTTTTTGGCTAAACAGGGCTTGATCATCATTCTTGAAGCTAAGCGCAAATCATCGATTCCAAAATAATCAGTCGGATCGCACATAGCCACCATAAGCTGGGCGTTGTTCATTTCCACAGGAAGAACCGTGTATTTCCGCACAACGTTCTCTGGAAGTAAACGAAGAACTTGTTCGGACACAACAACGCGATTAAGATCAATCGAAGGCAGTCCCAGCTGACTTTGCATAGTACGCAGAATATCCTCTTCAGTGACAAGCCCTTGCTTAATTAGGACCTCGCCTAAACGAAGACCAAGAGACCTTTGCATTGCAAGAGCCTCTTCTAATTGAGTTGGAGAAATCACGCCACCAGCGATGAGTATTTCTCCAAGACGTTTGCGTTCTTGGCGTAGGGCCATGGGGATTCCTCCTTTCCGAGTTACTTTAAGAATATAGGAAAAGGGTGTTTCGGTAAACACCCTTTTCCTATTTGATTGAATACTATTCAAAACAATTTTAAGGAGTTATTTCAACGGTCAAGTCTTTAATAATATCGCCATCATTATCATGAGCAGTTATTGTAATAGTTAATGGATCAATTTTATCAACTTCTACAACTACAGATCCTCTTTTATTTACATCATTTTTATCGTTTGTTTTTTGTACGATTAAAGCTTCACTATCTGATGCGTTTTTAGCTACTACTTTACTGAAAGTAAAAGGATTGGTAATATCATCATTATTAAATGCCTCTATTATGTCATTCTGAATTTCATTCTCAGTTGCTCCATTGTCCGCCCATTTTGTTATTTTATTCTGAATATATCCTTCGACTAACCGAATGTTAGTATTCAGACCAGCAGTCTTAGCCTGAGTCTTAATCGTCCCCACCTTCGGGATCAAAACAACCGCCAGAATCCCAATTACAGCGATAACAATCATAAGTTCGATTAAAGTAAAACCATTATCTTTTCTACGTTTGATCATCTCGTTCAACTTATTCATCCTCTCTCTTATGTACTTTTTCTCTTAGTTATTTAGGTCTTTAGTCCCATTCTTCCAGGACCTTGGTCCTATTACCTTTTTTCTATATATTATCGGTTTTATTATAAGTCGTCAATAGGTATATTAACCAAAATTTATAATTACAGAAACAAATTTCGGAATATTCACAACGCTAGTGTCTACAAATAAGCTACTTGTATACTTTAAGCATAAGACCTTAATTGAAAAAAAACAATGCTTAAGCCCGTTAATTATTAATGCAATTTGTTCCAATTTAGAACATTATCCTTGAATTTATAACACTGTTTTCAAATTACATTCTTTGAGATGTCATAATTGTATCGTCATCTGTAATCCTTTCATCAGCTTCCCTTTTTCGTCACAGCCATATACAGCTACACTGTTGTCAGGGTGTATAATCGTTAGGACAGCGCCTTTATATACAGACGGTTCAGTTGCTGATGGTACAAGAGATTCTGACTCAGCTAACACATAGACTGCTGCGGTTAGTTCATCGATATGTGGTTCATCTGTTGCAACACCAACCTTATTTGTAATCGGATTCCTCATATCTTCAACTTCTGGGATTACTGAATCTCCAAATACTTCTCTTAATTTTATGTCTAGGGTATCAGTTGCTTCAAGGCCGTATATGGCAGTGGTGACCGATCTAAAATTAGCCTGCACCCCCGTAAGTTTCGCCGCAGTCCTAACATGCTCAACCTCTGAAAATGCCAGAACCCCCACGATCGCAATAACAATCATAAGCTCAGTAAGCGTATAACCGCCTTCTTTTCTAGTTTTAAACATATTAATCAATCCCCCCCACATAAAATGTTGCCATTTTGCAGGAGTTATAACCCATCTATAAAAGGTAAAAGATCAGTTTTCAAAACACAACAATAATAATATACAAAATTGACAGAATAGTGGTATTATTATATAAAACAAGTTCAGTTATGACAAGGAGGATTATAGCAATGACCGATCATGTATCCTATCAAGGAACTGATGATTACATAGTTTCGAACGATCTTCGCAACAGTGTTAATATCTCAGTTGCCCTAAAGAGACCGCTCCTAATTAAGGGGGAGCCTGGCACCGGTAAAACCGTCTTAGCGGAAAGCATTGCCCGCTCTCTTGGACTCCGATTACTTATCTGGAATATTAAATCCACCACCAAAGCACAGGATGGCCTGTATGTTTATGACACGGTCCAACGCCTGTATGACAGTCAATTTGGCGAGCAGAATGTTTCCGACATAAAACGATATATTAAGTTGGGTAAACTCGGGGAAGCCTTTGAATCTACTGAGCGGGTTGTCCTTTTGATCGATGAAATCGATAAGGCGGACTTAGAATTTCCCAATGATCTGCTCTGGGAATTAGACGTAATGAACTTTTACATCCCGGAAACTGGGGAAACCATCACGACTAAACATCGCCCCATAGTGATCATCACGAGCAACGCGGAAAAAGAACTGCCGGATGCTTTTTTGCGGAGATGTATCTTCCATTATATTGACTTTCCAGATCAAGCAATGATGGAAGAGATTGTTCACGTCCATTTTCCTGAGCTAGAATCCAAACTGCTGGCGGAAGCATTAAAATCTTTCTATTGGTTGCGAAGTGTCTCAGGCTTGCAGAAAAAGCCCAGTACCAGCGAACTTCTCGATTGGGTACAGGCCTTAACCATTGGTGGTATAGAACCGGATAGAATTTCAAAGGAAATCCCTTTCTTAGGTGCGTTGTTAAAGAAGAATCAGGATTTTGATTTGGCCTTAAGGCAACTTCATTCGCGCGGGGCAGACAGTCCGTCACGCGCCAACAGTCGCGGCTGGTAGAGCAGACTATGTATACTAACTTTTTTTATCAATTACGACGCGAAGGGGTTCCTGTTTCTATCACAGAATGGATGACCTTGATGGAGGCACTTAACGGAGGTTTGGCTGGATCAAGCCTATCAGGATTTTACTATCTTGCCAGAGCTGTCTTAGTTAAAAGCGAAAGTCACTTTGACCAATATGACCTTGCATTTCAGAACTATTTTCGAGGGATAGAGACCCCTGCACAATTATTAGATCAGGTTTCCAAGTGGATGGAAAATCCTTTACCACCTAAGATGTTTTCCGAAGAAGAACGCAATGAACTCTTGAATAAACTAGGGTTACCCGATTGGGAGAGTTTAAAATCGGCTTTAGAGGAACGTCTGCGTACACAGGATGGTCCTCATCACGGCGGAAATAAATGGGTCGGAACGGGTGGGACTTCCCCCTTCGGGCACTCTGGGTTTCATCCCGGTGGAGTGCGCATAGGGGGCGAGTCATACGGGCAATCCGCGGTGAAAGTGGCCGCAGAGCGAAATTACCGGGAGTATCGCAGTGACAAAACCTTAGGAGTGCGTCAGTTTGAAGTCGCCTTGCGTAAATTGCGCCAGTTCAGCACGCGTCTTGACGGAGCCAAAGACCAACTTGATTTAGATGATACTATCGATAAAACCTGCAAAAATGCTGGGAAATTGAAACTTGTTTGGACAAGGCCGCGCAAAAACACCGTTAAGCTTATTGTCCTGATGGATGCGGGGGGATCGATGGCTCCCTATGCCAAAATCTGCAGTGAGTTGTTTTCTGCAGTGCATAAGTCTTCTCATTTCAAGGATCTAAAGTTCTTTTACTTTCACAACTGTTTTTATGACCAGTTATATTTAGATGCCGCTTGCAACCCCAAAAGAGCAGTCAAAACTATTGATACTATGCATTTACTCAGCAAAGACTATAAAGTCATTATCATAGGGGATGCAGCCATGGCCCCAAGTGAACTCACGATGATCGATGGCAACATCTTTTGGGATTTAGGCAATGAGGAGCCAGGATACACCTGGTTGGAACGTTTAGCTAAGACGTTTCCGTATAATGTTTGGCTTAATCCTATACCCGAGAAATATTGGGAACGAGTTCACGGGTATCACACCATTAAAATGGTGCGCAGTGTCTTTCCAATGTATGAACTAACCCTAGAAGGGCTCGATCAAGCCATTAAAAAATTGATGGTACGCAAATAGCAGAAGGAACCCTTTGGGTTCCTTCTGCTATTTACATAAATTCGATCTCCAACGGCATCTTTAATATCAGTTCTTTTAACTCAGGCCAACAATACTTTGTCGTTTGGATCATGACATCACCTAATTCTTTGTTCGTAGTTGTTACAATGCCGAGATGCCCTAAGCCCTCGACAAGTTTGCAAAGCATTTGGATCTGTGACCGATCTATGCGCGCTTTTATGATAAGGTCAATATCCGAGAGGTGTGCCCCTGGTTGGTCTGAAAAATTCATCTGCTACTCCCCTAATTCTTCATATTTATCTTAAATGAACTCTATCTCAAAAGGCATCTGTTCTATGGCCTTTTTTAAATCTGGCCAACAATGCTTGGTTGTTTGAATCATGACCTCTCCTAAAGCTTTATTCGTTGTTGTTACGATGCCTAAATGCCCTAAACCCTCGACAAGTTTATCTAACATTTGCATTTCAACCCGTTCTAAGCGCGCTTTAACGATAACATCAACATCCGAAAAAAGAGGACTTGATTGGTCTGAACCATCATAATTCATTCACTCGTCTCCTTAAACTACTATTGTGGACTTGTTTTTATCAATTCAACGAAGACTCCCATTTCTTTTAAGTGAGTGTTTCTTATTCTGCTTCGGTTACGATAGCCTCCAGTGGAGGGTTTCGCCGAAGCCGCCGGCCCTAAAACAGAACATGAGCCGCTTAACACTTTTTATCACTTCATATAATCGCGCTTCACTTTCTCTCGCTTTTCGCCCGCCTCAAAATACTATAGGGAAGAATCATTCTGGGGACGGTCATCCTAATCTTCTGCTGAGCATGACGAGCCACTTCTATCGGTTCTACTTCGATATCCCACATCTCTTTAACTTCAAACGACCAACAGTCGCCCTGGGGAGTTAGAACCTCTAAAACCTCTCCCAGCTTAAAGTTATTTCGTTGCTCGATCCAAGCTACGGACTCATCTGTGGTATCTGCGGCTGCGGCTTCGTTATCTATGTTCCCTTCATCCAACCGAACTCCTACGAAGTCATAATCCCGAACATAATGAGAAGACACTAAATTATGCGAGCTCGCCCCCGGTTTACCAAAGAGAAATCCTGCGGAATAATCCCGGTGACTGACTTTGTCCATCTCTTCTAACCACTGAGGGAGCTTGGCCTGAAAGGCTTCTTCCCCCTGATCCCAAAGAGTGTCTATGGCTTCACGATAAACCTTAACTGTACTGGCAACATATTGAACGCTTTTCATCCGTCCTTCGATCTTATAGCTGTCTATATCAATTGACTTTAACAGGGGCAGATGAGGCAAGAGGCATAAATCGTGCGAGTTGAAAACATAAGTCCCGCGTTCATCCTCCTCAATCGGAAAGACAACCTCTGGCCGTTTTTCCTCCACAAGTGCGTATCCCCACCGACAGGGCTGAGTGCACTCTCCCCGATTAGCATCTCTTCCTGTTAAATAATTACTCAACAAGCATCTCCCTGAATAAGACATGCACATGGCTCCATGGATAAAGATTTCCAGTCCCCCATCCACTTTAGTACGTACTGCTCTTATCTCTTCCAGCGTCAGCTCCCGAGCGAGAACAACCCGCTCAATCCCTTGCTTCAGCCAAAATCGAACCGAATATGAATTTGTGTTATTGGCCTGAGTGCTTAAATGAAGAGGCAGTCGAGGAGCCACCTCCTGGGCTATCGCAATAACGCCCGGATCTGAGACAATCGCTCCGTCAACACCTAAGGTTTCCAACTGCTTGAGGTAAGCCGGGAGTTCTTCAAAATCCGGCTCATGGGCGAAGATATTTACCGTTATATAAAGTTTCTTCCCTAAATCATGCGTCCAGCGAACCGCTTGCTCCATTTCCTGGAAACCGAAATTCCCGGCGTAAGCCCTCAGACCAAAAGCCTGCCCTCCCATATAAACAGCATCCGCTCCGTAGGCCAGAGCGTATCTTAACTTTTCCCAATCTCCCGCAGGAGCTAACAATTCCGGTTTTTTCATGAAGATTCCCCTAACTTTAAATCTTTTACATAACACCTCTTGACGAAGTGCCTTCTGCCATATTACAATACAGAAAATTAACATGCAAGACAATGAAGAGAATTAGTAAGTCTTTGAGGAATGTTTTTAGCGAGTCAGAGAAGGTGAGAGTCTGATACACTTCCCGCAGACCGAATGGATCTCAGAGTCGTAATCCGAACATGCTTTTGCATCAGTAGGTGATACCGGGGGTTTCCCGTTACAGAGACACGGATATCGAGAGGTCGACTCTCCGCATCTGCTTATTTGTTGCCGAGAAATGCATCCTGCTCCGTATCTAAGCTTGGAATATGGGTATCTTACTATATGTAGATCCCATACAAAAAGGTGGCATATAGAAATTAACTTTCTGTCCTTTGAAGGGCGGAAAGTTTTTTAGTTTTCCAATATTAAAATCATGAGATGGAGGAATTTATTATGGAAAAGGGTTATTTTGGTGAATATGGCGGAAGTTTTGTCCCTCCTCAATTAGAAAACGCATTAAATCAGTTAGACGACGCATTCGAAAGGTATAAGGATGATCCTGACTTCAATCAAGAACTCGACTATTATCTCCGTCAATATGTAGGCCGCCCCAATCCCCTCTACTATGCAAAAAAGCTTTCCCACCAATTAGGAGGGGCTAAAGTCTACCTCAAACGAGAGGATCTTAACCATACCGGTGCGCACAAAATCAATAACGTCCTTGGCCAAGCATTACTTGCTAAACGCATGGGTGCCAGACGGGTCATAGCAGAAACCGGAGCAGGACAACACGGCGTGGCCACAGCAACAGCCTGTGCCCTCTTTGACATGGAATGCGTCATATATATGGGAGAAGAAGATACAAAGCGCCAATCTCTTAATGTCTTCCGAATGGAACTATTGGGAGCCAAAGTAGTCCCCGTCACATCTGGAACCCGTACTCTGAAGGATGCTGTGGATGCAGCCTTAGGGGACTTCGCCGTGAACTATGAGAATACTTTTTATATGCTGGGATCTGCTGTCGGTCCCCATCCCTTCCCCTCCCTTGTGAAACACTTCCAAGCGATTATCTCCCGGGAGGCACGCCAGCAAATACTCGAAGCCGAAGGTAAACTTCCTGATGCTGTCATGGCCTGTGTTGGAGGCGGCAGCAACGCTATAGGCATGTTTGCGAACTTTATCAATGATTCCTCTGTTAAACTCATAGGAGTTGAGCCGGCTGGTCTGGGGCTGGAAACTGGCAAACACGCTGCTCCCCTCACCGCCGGAGCTCCCGGAATCGTACACGGCTTTAAATGTTACGTCATGGCAGACGAAAACGGAGAGCCTCTTGCCACCCACTCCATTTCAGCCGGTCTGGACTATCCCGGTGTTGGACCCGAGCACAGCTATCTTAAGGACATCGGCCGTGCAGAATATGTCAGCATTACAGATGATGAGTCTCTTGATGCCTTTCATCGGCTTTCCCGAACTGAAGGCATCATCCCGGCTCTGGAGAGCGCACATGCCGTAGCTTATGCACTTAAGCTTGCCCCAACAATGAGTCCTGCGCAAATTCTCATCGTCAATATATCTGGCCGCGGTGACAAAGACGTGGAACAAATCTACCAATTATCTCACTGATACTCTTTAACATTTTTCAGATGCTCTGCATAGGTTTTAGCAAATACATGATAGCCGTCCTTTTTGGCCACATAGTATCTGAACTCCGTTTGGGCCGGATTTAATACCGCCTGCAGAGAAGCATGTCCCGGACTGGCAATCGGACCCGGTGGAAATCCTGAATGGAGATAAGTATTATATGGAGAGGGAATCTGAAGATCTTCGTAAGAAAGTTTCGGTTTTGGAGTTTCGAGCAAGAATTGAATAGTAGCATCTATTTGAAGGGGCTGGTTAATCTTTAATCGATTCATTAACACTGAAGAGATCAATGGTCGATCGGCTTCTTTCACTGCCTCTTTTTCAATGAGAGAGGCTAAGGTAACCCACTGAGCAACGGTAAGTTTCATTGCAGTGAGTTGATTCTGTACTTCTGGCGTCAGCTCTTTCTCAAATTGTCGAAGAAGCAAATCAATGACGGTATGAGGAGTTGTGGTTACAGGAATATCGTAGGTATTAGGAAATAAATATCCTTCTAAGCGGTGAACCCCTATAGGGGCATCCTTTAAAAATGAATAGGGAAACTCACCTTCCGTAACAACTTTCATATACTCTTCTTTACTGCCTATTCCTTTTTGGATGAGGAGTTCCATAATTTGTTTCGTAGTATACCCTTCTGGGATGGTCACCAGATTAGTATCTGAGGCAACTGAGCGACCAATTAAGCGATTTATCATTTCGCTCGGGGACATTGCAGGGGCTAATTGATAATCCCCAACATAGAGCTTGAAATCTTCTTGACGTTCACGAGCTAAAAACTTAAACATCCACGCACTGCGTATTAGATGACGCTCTTGTAACTCTTCGGCTAATTGCCCTGCAGTTGTTCCGGAAACAATCGTGATTTTTTCTGTGTTTCCTGACGTGGAGTAGGGCATTTTAGCCCAATTCCACCAAGACAATAATCCGACGCCCCCGACCAATGCAAAAAGAACAATCCACGTAAATATGCCTATGGTCTTCTTTTTTCTGGCCATTTCTCACTCTCTCTTTCTATTATTCCAGTGAGATCCTCTTTTAAGTCCCTACACGTAATATGCGGTTTGTCGGAGCATACCAATCACGACCCAGAAACTTCTTAGTCTCACTGCCAGTCCCATCCCGAATAATTTGCCACGTATTGACAATAATCCCTTTAGAACCGGCTTGTTCCCGAATGACTTGTCCTTTGCGCAACTTGGGATCTAGTCGCCTTTCTGTCTTATAGGCTATTTCTCTCTCCACTTGCCGTTCAATTCGGACGGTTTTATCCGTTTTCTTACCCATAATCCTAACCGTCAGAACTCCTGGCTTTACCTCTGTGCGCAAATAGACTAAACTGTTGGTATTATTTTTAAACTTAAAATCAATGTTGGGATAATTAACGGTCGCATCTTGACCAGATGGTACATAACTAACGACAACCGCATGAGGCTTGCGTTCCACTATCTCTAAATCACTTAATAATACGGCATTGTACAGAGTCGAAGACACCTGGCATACGCCCCCTCCGGTTCCTTGCACGTACTCGCCGTTAACAATTATATAAGCTTCTTTATATCCTGTTTCTGGCTCACGCGGACCAACTTTCTCGTTAAAAGAAAGAGTTTCTCCGGGAAGAAGCGCTTTGCCATCCAACGCTTTAGCAGCAGCCGTCAAATTAGCAGAACGATTCTTTTCTTTAACTGAAAAATTAGTAGAAAACTCCCCGATGACTGCATCAAATGCTAAGGCTTTAACAGACTCAGTAGTAACAGCTGCCGGAACTTCTACCATGGGAATGACGATCCGTGCCGGCACATCATTTAGAGGAAATTCTTGAATTTGATTGATCAAGCTTTCGACATTGACCGTCCGCCCACTCTCCCCCGGCTGAATGACTACTGCATCTTTTTCAATCTTATAAGAAGCATCTTTGGCTGGTCTATTAAACTTTTTAAGCTTTTCCTGAAGCTCTTGACTTGCTATTAATGAATCCACTTTTAACACACTGGGCAGAGCCGTTCCGGGATTAATCTGTGTCTCCTCAATAATCTTCTGAGTATCCACCTCAATCCCTATGTCACTTAGAGTTACAGGAATCTCTGTATCATTGTACAACAGTACACGCGTTTCTTCCAGCTTGTCCTTTGCCCAATTTTCTATCTTTACGGATGCCTCAGGCAATGGAGTGCCACTTAAATCCAAATCGTCAATTTTGGTCCCATCCGAAATAATTCTATTAGTTACTTCAACTCGATTACTATCTTGTGCATCCTCAGAAAGTTTATCAGGCGCAGGAGCAGGGTTTGAAGAATTGCAACCGTTTAATAAAATGAGTAAAAAAAGAGCCCCAGCAAAAAAAAGATCTCGTATTCTTACTTTTTCTAAGTACTTTATCTTCAACACCTCCTCTTTTCTCAACTTTAGTATTTCCGCGGAGGTTGTTGTTTATCTCAATAATTAATTTTATTCATGATCAAAATTTGACTGCCAAACCTCGAATAAAGATGTTGAAATTTGAGTGCCTCCATTAGGTGGAGTTAATAATTTCTAGACTGCAAAATAAAAGAACTCGCTGAATTATTTTTCAGCGAGTTCTTAGTATTCCCAAATATACACGGGATAAAATTAGTCCACCTTATTCTTCGTCTTCGGATTCCACCAGGTTTTCCCAAGCATCAGCCACTTTTTCCCATTCTTCATCGTCTTCGATGTCAAGCAACATTTCGCCGCCTTCAGCATCTTTACCGAGTTTAAGGATAATAGCCTCATCCTCTTCTGATTCGTCCTCAGAGATAGGCATCAAGACAAAGTATGTAGAACCTTCTAGTTCCAAAGTGTCTAGATGAAGAAACTCATGGTCTTTTCCCTCATCATCTGTGAGAATGACAGTATCAAACTCTTCCGCGTCATGCTCATCATGGTTATGTTCATGGTCAGTCATATGATTCACCTCTTATCAAAGAATATTGTCATTGTACTATTGTAGGTAATGATTGTCAAATATTGCCCTTAACTATTTTTATTTTGCCGACTGTCTAGATAACCCTGAAGGATAAATACGGCCGCCATTTTGTCTATAACGTGTTTTCTCTTCGAGCGCGACACATCCGCTTCTATAAGAGTCCTCTGGGCTGCAACAGTACTTAAACGCTCATCCCACAACTTGACTTCAAGTCCAAATTCGGCACGTAAAACCTCAGCGAACTCCTCGGTCAAAGTACATCGAGGCCCTAGCGTTCCATTCATATTCTTAGGATACCCGATGACTATCTCCATAACCTCATACTCCCGTATAAGTTCACGCAACTCATCTAGCTCCTTCTTGGAGCGTCTAATCGTCTTAACTCCCTGGGCCGTCCAAAATAATGCGTCACTCATCGCCACACCAATCGTCTTCGACCCAAAATCCAACCCCATAATTCTCAACAGTATTCCCTCCAAGTTGACTCATAGTTTTTTAATTAAAACTATTTTTAGTCATAAATATGCATTAATGCTTTAAACCACTTAAATTTAATCCTATGACTCCAGCCACAATTAGAAGTATAGAAACTATTTTGAGGGTATTAACTGTTTCGTTAAAAAAAACTATTCCTATTACAGAAATAACCACTATCCCTACCGCTGACCATATTGCATATGCCACGCTTACTTCAATTTCTTTTAAAGCCAATGATAACAGCCAAAAACATAAAAAATATGAGACAAACATGCCTATTGCAGGAACAATTTTTGTCAACCCATTGGAAAGTTTCATTAAAGTAGTGCCACAAAGTTCAAAAATAATTGCTAAAATCAAATACAGCCAACTCATAAGTTCTCCTTAATCTAACAACATCTGGCCCTGAATATACTTTTAATCAAGAAATACTTCAGACAATTTTTAAACAGAAATGGGGACAAACCCTTCCGCAATACCCACAAAGTACACAAGCCTTGGCATCAACTACCGATATATTTTCTTCAATACTTAAAGCACCCTGGGGGCAAGCTTCCAAACAAAGCCCACACCCCTGGCACCAATCTGCAATATATAGTTTCCGTTGCCTATGCTTGACCTTTCTCTGCAACTCCTCTGGGACTTCTTTATCTGCCAACAAGAGGAGATTATAATCCACTTCTTCTTGGCTGGACATTCCCAGAGCCATGCTCTGAACGCCTGAAACACCTCGGACAAAGGCTACGGCTTTTTCAGGATCGCTTGCTAAATGCCCGCCCCCAAAAACCTTCATAGCATAAATCCCTATACCCAGGTCAGATGCAAAGGAAATAGCATCCAGCATCTCGCTTAAGGTGCCATCAATAATCCCCAGACCTTGGTAGTTTAAGATGGGATGGATCACATCAAGACCGGGTAACAGCGCACCTGCCCTGACTCCCGCAACAGCATGCGTCGAAATGCCGATCCAGCGAACTATACCCTTTTCCTTTGCTCGCAAGAGTTCTTCCCAAGCGCCCAGATGTCCTTTCAAGGTTAAAGCACTTTCTTGCTCATGAAGTAAGAAAAAATCAAGGGTATCCCGATTAAGAGCAGTACGCGCCTTCTCTATGCTTAGGCTCATTTCTTCGGCAGTGACAGAGTACGATTTACTGACGATTCGAGCGTCCTGATGTCCTTTTATGGCTTCAGCAATTTGCCCATAGTTATCATATATTTCTGCAGTATCAATCCAATTAACCCCTTGCTCAAGCGCATAGCGCAGAACAGAGATTCCTTCCGCTTCTGTTACACGGCCTTGCAACGGAGATATTGCCAGACTTCCAAAGCAAACCTCTGAAACGTCTGCTCCCCACAAGCCAAGCTTAACTTGACGCATTTTAAAACTCCTTTAGTGCATGCACTCATTTCGCACTGTACGCTCTAAAGTTGAAACCCTCACCACATTAGTGAGGGTTCAAAGTACATTACTATTTTTCTTGCAAATAGGTTCTAACCAGTTCTTCGATCAGCTCAAAGCGTTCAAGTTTACGAATCATCGATCTCGCCTGATTGTGGCTGGTAATATATACAGGGTCGCCAGACATGAGATAACCCACCATTTGGTTGATCGGGTCATACCCTTTCTCCTGTAACGCGGCATACACCTTCTGCAATATATCGTGGGCTGAAATCGTTTCATCTCCTACAGCCTTAAACATCATGGTTTCTTCCATTCGATCCATTTCCCTGTCCACCTTTCGCCTTTTCGTATACGGCTTTTTCAACTTGAATTAGATATTCTTACTCTCAGTATGATTCTCCTCTATTTTTTAAGAAATTCTCTGATAAGATTTGGAACTCGATCTATAGCTTCACCCAATTTACTGGGATCTTTACCGCCGGCCTGTGCCATGTCTGGCTTACCGCCACCGCTGCCGCCAGTAATTTTGGCTACTTCCTTTATAATCTGTCCTGCATGAAGCCCGCTTAAACCTTTTGGGTTAACAGTTGTAACAAAGTTAACCTTTCCTTCGCTTACAGCACCTAAGACGATAACTCCAGACTTCATCTTGTCTCGAATTAAATCTGCCATTTGACGAAGACCTTCCATATCCGGCGCCTGTACTTGGGCAGCTATGACCTGAATTCCATCGACCTCCACAACCCGACTCAATAACCCTCCAACTTCATTCTTGGCAAGCTTTGCTTGGAGTTGTCCGATTTCACGTTCAAGGTCTTTTACCTGGGTCATCAGACCATTTACACGCTTCCCAACCTCTAAAGGTTGTGCTTTAAGGTTCTGGGCTACTTCCATTACCTGCTCATCAAGGGAACGGAAGTATGCCAGGGCTTCAAGACCGGCAACTGCCTCAATCCGACGCAAGCCAGCCCCTATTCCGCCTTCGCTAAGGATTTTTACAAGTCCGATTTCTCCTGTGCTGTTAACATGGGTCCCACCGCACAATTCTTGACTGAACATCCCCATACTTACAACCCTGACAGTTTCTCCATATTTCTCTCCAAAAAGTGCCGTTGCTCCGCTTTGTTTAGCTTCCTTTAAAGACATTTCTGTCGCCTTAACCGGCATATTCTTTAACACAGCTTCATTAATCAGCCCCTCGACTGCCCTTAAACCATCCGGTGTCATTGGAGAAAAATGCGTAAAATCAAAGCGCAGACGTTCAGGAGTCACTAATGACCCTGCTTGTTGAACGTGGTCCCCCAAAACCGAGCGCAAAGCAGTCTGAAGAAGGTGGGTCGCGCTGTGATGACGAGTCGTAGCCAGCCGGTCAAAATTATCAATTTCCACTTCTACGGATTCCCCGACATGTAATACCCCTGTTTTAACCTCAGCCCGATGATAAAGGGTTCCTGTCACACCTTTTTTGACTTCAAGCACGCGCGCCTCGGCACGGGATGTTCGGATTACACCCACATCAGACACCTGCCCTCCGCTTTCTGCATAGAAAGGAGTCTCTGAAAGGAAGATCATAACCTCTTCCCCCTCACCAGCGTCCTGCATCTCTTTGCCATTGACAAACAGGCCTTCAATTCGAGTCGTTAAAGAAACTTTGTCATAGCCAACAAAGGGTGTAGCTCCTAAGGATTTAGCCCTTTCTATAAGTTCCGGGCTCTCGACCACAGCACGCATTTGCTGAGATTGTTCTTTCGCTCGGAGACGATGTTCCTCAGAAGCGGTCTGGAAGGTCAGCATATCTACGGACAGCCCTTGTTCTTCCAGCATTTCTTCAGTTAACTCTACAGGGAAACCGTAGGTTTCATACAAATAGAAAGCATCGGCTCCAGTTAACACTGTCTCCCCTTGTTTGATAAGCTCCTTGACCTTTTCCTGCAATAACTGAGTGCCCTGTTCTAAAGTTGCTTGAAAGTTCTTCTCCTCTAAATTTAAGTGACTGAGAATAAAGTTCTCGTTCTCTTTGAGCTCCGGATAGGCGTGGGCATAGTCCCTTTGTATAATTTGAAAGGCGGATTCCAAGAAGGGTTTGTCAATCCCTAAGAGTTTAGCAAACCGAACAGCCCGACGCAATATACGACGAAGGACATATCCTCTGCCTTCATTATTTGGCCGAATTCCATCGGACAACATAAATGAAACCGCTCGAACGTGATCTGAAACCACTTTTAAAGCTAAGTCATTTTTAGCATTATCCTTATATTTGATTCCAGCTAAGGTTGCGACATGATCAATAATAGGACGGAATAGATCCGTGTCAAAATTGGTTTCCACACCCTGCATCACAGAGGCGATCCGCTCCAGGCCCATCCCCGTATCAATATTTTGCTTTGGAAGTGGGGTCAATACGCCTGCTTCATCACGGTTATATTGCATAAAGACCAAATTCCATATTTCCAAGAACCGATCACAATCACACCCTATAGCACAACCTGGTTTACCACACCCTCTGGCTGCACCCAGGTCGACATAAATCTCAGAACAAGGCCCGCAAGGACCTGTCGGACCAGCCGCCCAGAAGTTCTCCGGATCACCTACGATTCGCTCGGACTTAACACCTGCTTTTTCCCATATTTGTTTGGCATCCTGATCTTCGGGATATATTGTTATCCACAATTTTTCAACCGGGATTTTCAAGACATTGGTGATATACTCCCAAGCCCAGGGAATTGCTTCCGTTTTAAAGTAATCTCCAAACGAAAAGTTTCCCAACATTTCAAAATATGTATGATGACGAGCAGTTTTCCCTACTTCCTCGAGATCCGGGGTTCGAACACACTTTTGAGCAGTCGTAGCCCGTGGAAAGGGAGGTTCAACCTGACGTTGGAAATATGGTTTAAAAGGAACCATGCCCGCCACTGTTAACAACAATGTCGGATCATCTTTGGGAATAAGCGAAGCACTAGGCAGAATTTTGTGCCCTTTAGCCTCAAAATACTTAAGAAACATGTCCCTTAATTCATTGCCTGAATACAATATGAACACCCCTTTAAATTCAATCAAGAAATAACAGTCAAATTATCCCTTCCGACTGGTATAAAAAAATAATCTCTCCCTTTGTCAATCAGGGACGAGATTTTTTCGGGATCACCCTGTATCTTACCGGGCTTGAGCGGTACTTTCTGACGTAATTATGATAGTAATATAAAATTTCCATTGTTTATAAAGTATATACAGGGAATGTCTTATTTGTCAACTAGATTAGACTTTCGTAGACACCAGCCTGAAATAAATATGTTTAAACAGTACTCGAATGACCGCAGCTAAAGGGACAGCCAAGAACATGCCCCAGAACCCTGCAATTTCTCCACAAGCTAGAAGTGCAAAAACAACCCAAAGAGGATGAAGTCCGACACTCTCGCCCATAAGCTTAGGAGATATTATATTCCCTTCAAGCTGTTGCACAAAGAAAATAACCAAGGTAACCTTTAAGGCCATCACCGGAGAATGAGTTAAAGCTAATAGTATCGCTGGAACTGCCCCAATTGCAGGCCCAAAATAGGGAATTAGGTCAAAAATTCCGCAAACAAGGCCAATCAACAGAGCATAATCCATGCCAACAAGTTTTACCCCTATACCGATCATTATCCCTACGATCACTGCTACGAATAAATCTCCTCGAACAAATTGCCTTACGACATGATTAATGTCTTGCCACAACCGTCGCCATTCCATCCTCCAGCGTTGAGGGATAATCCGAAAAAAGCCTTCCCCTAAGCCTTTCCAGTCTGCCAGAATGTAAATGGCAATAACCGGCGACAACATGTAAAGAGTCACTGAAGACAGTGCCTTTGGCAAGTTATCTAGAAATTGGTTAAGCCGATCAGCAATCATTGTTTCCCCTTGAATTAAATGTTCATCTAAGACAATCGCAACTCGATTAGGTAACCCTGTTGCCTTAAACTGATTCCGAAACTCTTCGATCATATCCGTAATCGACTGAATCGTCTGAGGCAAAATAACCAACAATTTACTTAGTTCATTATAGATTATTGGGATAATAAGGAAAATGGCAGTGGCACAAAAGGCAATAATTAAGATGAAAACAATCGCAATAGCTCTATTTCTGCTAATTTTATACCGTTCCAGCACAACAACCAGAGGGTTTAACAAGTACGCCAGCACAAAAGCAAGGAAAAACGGACCTAATATTGCCCTCACCCGGAAGAGAATTAGTATTCCCAACAGCAAACACGTTCCCGTAAAAATCCATTTCCAATTTTTAAATTTCATAAACCGTGAGAGTACACTTCCTTTCGAAGATCTGGGACAGAATGAACTTATGTATTTCCCTGAACAACGAAGCACGCTCTTAGAAACGGACTAAAGACAAACTAAAAAGCGCGCGATGCGCGCTTTTTTAATCCAGCATTAGTGAAATAGTTTCATATTCTTGACAAACAGGTGCCTACCCTTTTTGAAGGATTCATACTGCGTCGCATCAACACTTTTCTATTCTTCGCAAAAAATGAATACCACATTTTTTAAAACCTAATATTCATCGTTCCTTTTTCATTAAATCGGAATTACTTCATCTGCACAAGAAACAGTGGGATTGAGGCTTGGATCATCCCAAGCCACCAAAGAGCCGTCTTCGGCCAAATCGTAAATTACTACTTTATCAGTTTGAGTCGCAAATTCAACGCAACAATCCCAACAGTAAAACTGCTCGACTCCAACTTTACCAATGGCTCTTCCACCACAAACTGGACAATTCATGATCGCATTCCCCCTTCATTTGCTTGATCCAAGGGGGATACTTGGTTATCAACGATTAAGATATCTTTCCCATCAATCATGACATGCGGCTTTAGAATCGTCCCCCGACCGTGAAGAAGGTCAGCGAAGAGCCCGTCAGATACCTCGAACCCTACCATTTTTTCTATGGTGTCATCGAGGAAAACATCTTCAATCGTGCCTCTAGCGTCTCCACCTTGAGTATAGACTTCATTACCTACTTTGTCAGACCATCTTGTCCCCTTAAGTTCTTCTACTGTTTTTTCATTAACAGTCAGGGCATCTTTACCAACCGTTACAATGGCCTTCCGAGGAATACCTTTAGCTGAGTGGAAGAAATGTCCGCCTTCAAGAAGAACTCCGACAACCTCATCTTTTTCATTGTCAAGCACCAGATCATGTACCCAACCAATTGAATTTCCACTTTTTAAATCCAACACTGGCAATCCGACAATCTCACGTGAGCGTCTCATTTGTTCTTCCACCTCCGCTAAAAAAATTTCTATCTATACTCTGCCCGCCTAAACCAAACTTTATGCATGCGCAGGCCAAGGATGGCCAAGTGTCCCTGTAGCCATGGATGGCGAGAAGGAAGAACTTACTTCGACCCGCGATCTCGGCCGCGAGGATCAGAAATAATCTTCCCCCCGCCAACCACTAAATTTCCTTGATAAAAGACGACTGCCTGTCCTGGAGTCACTGCGCGCTGTGGTTCATCAAAGCGTACCATCACACCATAACAAGACCCTATTTCGCCAGGGAAAATTGTCGCTGGAGCCCCAGTGGAATTGTAACGAATTTTGGCCTTAACTTTTAATGGTTCAGTTAAATCGGGTATCGATATCCAGTTGAGATCGATTGCCCAAAGCGTATCCGTATACACATCCCGATCTTCGCCCAGAACAACTTCATTGCGCTCAGGATTCAGCCCTACCACAAACATTGGTTTACCAAAGGTGACTCCCAGGCCTTTTCGCTGCCCAATTGTGAAGTTAATAATCCCCTCATGCCGGCCCAATTTCTTTCCAGCAAGATCTACAAAATCACCCGGCTTGATCGGGACCTCTAATCGCTGCCTCACAAAGGTCGCGTAATCATCATCTGGCACAAAACAAATTTCTTGGCTTTCGGGCTTATCTCCAACCCCTAGGCCCCGCTCTCTAGCCATTTCCCGCACATGCTCTTTTTGATATTCTGCTAAAGGAAAAAGAGTATGTTCCAGCTGTTCCTGGGTTAGCATGTACAGTGCATATGTCTGATCTTTGCGCGCATCTGCACTATTACTTAAAAGAAATCGTTCACTGTTCGGATCTCGTAACACTTGAGCATAATGGCCGGTTGCTATAAACTCCGCTCCTAATCCACGGGCCTTGCGGAGCATCTCCCCGAATTTTACGTGTTTGTTGCATGCCAAGCATGGGTTGGGAGTTTCACCATACAAATAAGACTGCGTGAAATAATCTACTACAGTCTCCTTAAAATACGAACGAAAGTTCATGACGTAATGGGGAATTCCCAATATAAAGGCAACTCTCCTGGCATCGTCAATAGCCGAGTTCGAGCAACAACCCCCCTCGACTTCCGGACCCGTTGCTTCCCATATCTGCATAGTTACCCCAATCACGTCATATCCTTCTTCTTTGAGCAAAGCGGCGGCCATGGAGCTATCCACGCCGCCGCTCATACCCACAACCACTTTAGGTTTTGTAGTTTGAGTCATTCTTCATCTATTCCTTTTTTTGCTGTTTATCGTGATAGTCCCCAATGGCCTTATGAAGTGCATCTGCGGCCAGATTAGAACAATGCATTTTAGTTTCTGGAAGGCCTCCTAATGCCTCAGCTACTGCCGCATTGGAGATTACCATAGCTTCGTCAATCGTTTTTCCCTTGACCATTTCCGTAACCATACTGCTAGTTGCGACTGCAGCTCCGCAGCCAAAGGTTTTAAATTTTACGTCTTTGATAATGTCCCCTTCGATATCTAAATATATACGCATAATGTCGCCGCACTTAGCGTTTCCTACTTCACCGACACCATCTGGATTTTCCATTTCGCCAACGTTGCGTGGATTTGTAAAATGATCCATTACTTTTTCTGTATACATTTCTTCCTCACTCCTTATTATGATTGTTTCGAATGAATAACCTGATCGTACAGTGGAGACATCATTCGCAAACGCTCCACGATTTTCGGTAATTGCTCAAGGACATAATCGATTTCTTCTTCTGTATTCTGACGACCCAGGGAGAAGCGCAATGAACCATGGGCAATTTCATGAATCAATCCCATACCCAGTAAAACATGGGAAGGATCCAGAGACCCCGAGGTACATGCCGATCCGCTTGAGGCTGCAATTCCCAACATATCTAGAGAGAGTAATAAAGACTCCCCTTCAACATAACGGATACTGACGTTAACGTTATTGGGTAAACGCTTTTCTCCTACCGGTCCATTTACTTTCACATATTCTATACGTTCTACGATACCATTCATCAGTTTGTCCCGCAGTTTAATTTGTTTTTTCGCGTCGTCCGCCATCCGTTGCCCAGCCAACTCGCAGGCCTTACCAAACCCAATGATTCCAGGCATATTCTCTGTTCCCGAGCGGCGCTTTCTTTCTTGCCCTCCGCCATGAATTAAAGGCACAATTCGTACCCCTTTGCGAACATAGAGTGCTCCTACCCCTTTAGGGCCATAAATCTTATGACCTGAAACAGTCAGCAAGTCGACATTCATTTCTTCAACATTAATTGGGATTTTTCCCAGAGACTGAACTGCATCAACGTGAAAGACAATACCATGTTCCTTAGCCAGTTTACCGATTTCTGCAATTGGTTGAATTGATCCCACTTCATTATTGGCATGCATTACAGTAATCAAGATTGTGTCCGGTCGAATAGCCTTCCGTACTTCATCAACTGAAATAATTCCCTCTTCGTCTACTGGTATAACTGTCAGGTCGAATCCATTCTTTTCCAGGTATTCACAAGTTTCAAGAACAGCATGGTGTTCGATACAAGAGGTAATAATATGCTTACCTTTTTTACGAAGCGCTTCAGCTGTCCCAAGAATCGCCAGATTGTCCGCTTCTGTTCCTCCGCTGGTAAATGTGATCTCCCTAGAAGCAGCACCGATCAACTCGGCCACCTGATTTCGAGCTTGCTCAAGGGCTTGTTTAGTCTCTCTGCCAAAGCCGTGAACACTTGACGGGTTACCATACTTTTCTGTGTAATATGTCATCATGATAGCAGCTACTTCTGGATCAACCGGGGTTGTTGCACTGTGGTCTAAATAAACTCGCCTCATGGGGCTCACTCCCTTATATCATAAACTTTGAAGCAAAAAAATAAAGGTTAAATGTAATACATATATAAGTTCCGCTCCGATTCAATCTTTTTGGCATCTTCAAGCATTGTTTCAAGTGTGATGGAATCAAGAACATCTGCGATGGAATCCCTGACTTTCTCCCAAATTGCCCTAGTGACACAAAACTCAGCTTTAGAGCAAATTTCCGGGTCCTCCTCTGATACGCAATCAGTCGGAGCAATTGGCCCTTCTAACACACGGATAATATCTCCAATTTTTATTTTATCCGGTTCTCTCCCTAACAAGTAACCACCTTGCGCACCACGAACACTTTTCACTAAACCCGCTTTACGCAAACCGGAAACTAGTTGCTCCAGATAATGTTCAGATATACCCTGCCTCTCTGCAATGCTTTTCAAAGAAGTCGGTCCTTCACCCATATGTTGAGCTAAATCAAACATGGCTTTTACCCCATATCGACCTTTGGTCGAGAGTTTCAACACCCTCACCTCTTTTCCACTAGATAAACGCTTTTTTTCATATATTTCTTATCTGTTTATATCTTATAAAAACACTCGGGATTTGTCAAGCCTACTAGTACCAAACTCAACTTCTTTTATATTTTACACCTAACGCTATCTTTTTACTGTGATCAAACTAACAATTTTAAACGTAAAGCTCTGCAAGCAGATGTCCGTCCTGCATGATATAATTAATATAAGAAAACTTGGCCAGTATCAAACCATAGCCACAGGTTGTAAGAAAGGAACATAGCCCAATGGATCTTTTTTCCGCAACATTCAATCAACATCAAGTTGCTCCTCTAGCGGAGCGTATGCGCCCAAGAACACTTGAAGAGTATATCGGTCAAACTCAAATTCTCGGCCCTGGAAAACTCCTGCGTCGGGCTATTGAGGCTGACCGTGTTTCATCATTGATTCTCTATGGCCCGCCAGGAACAGGGAAGACCTCTTTAGCACAAGTCATTGCTGCCAAAACCACGTCGCGTTTTGTCCGCATAAATGCTGTCACCTCTGGCGTTAAGGAGATCCGTGAAATTATTACGCAGGCAACAGATAATCTTCATCTTTACAGCAAGCGCACTTTAGTTTTTTGTGATGAAGTTCATCGTTTTAATAAAGGACAACAAGATGCACTTCTTCCTGCTGTCGAAAATGGAACTATTACCTTCATCGGTGCAACAACAGAAAACCCCTTCTTTGAATTAAATTCTGCGCTCCTTAGTCGTTCAACCCTTTTTCGATTAGAACTTCTTGAACCTCCAGAAATTCGTCTCGGACTCGAACAAGCCCTGAAGGATTCAGAACGAGGTTTAGGGCAATATCAAGCAGAAATCACCTCTGAAGCGTGGGAGCATTGGATTAATTATGCTAACGGAGATTTACGCCGCGCCCTTAATGCTTTAGAGCTGGCAGTTCTTACTACCGCGCCAGAAAACGGAATTCGTCATATCTCCCTTGATATAGCGGAAGAATCCATACAACAACGGGCCATCCGGTTCGATAAATCAGGGGATAATCATTATGACATCATCTCCGCATTTATCAAAAGTATGCGCGGTTCAGATCCCGATGCAGCGCTCTATTGGTTAGGGGTTTTACTTGAAGCGGGCGAAGATCCACGTTTTATTGTCCGACGGATTATCGTCCACGCGTCAGAAGATGTGGGATTGGCAGATCCGATGGTCATGCTTCAAGCTCATGCTGCTGCAAATGCTCTTGAATGGCTGGGCCTGCCTGAAGCAAGAATCCCCATAGCTCAAGCAGTTCTAGCCATCACAACTGCACCTAAAAGCAACAGTGTTGTCACGAGCATCGATCAGGCTCTGAATTATGTAAAAAAACATCCTACTGGAGAAGTTCCCCCCCAACTTAAGGACGGACACTACCCCGGCGCAGAAAAATTAGGGAACGGAAAAGGATACCTCTATCCACACTCTTACCCAGGCCACTGGGTTGACCAAACCTACCTGCCCCCAACTGTTCAGGGACAAACCTTTTACGTCCCCTCAAAAATGGGAAAAGAGCTTTTCACCCCCCCTAAGGCCACGGATAATAAAAGATAGCCTAACCCCGCTCCCCGAATTGAAGTTTATACCCCCCCTCATTTAGCCCAAAAAAGCGATGCCCGAAATTGGGCATCGCTTTTTATTATCGGCTTATATTATTGACACTTAGATATGGGCCTCGAGCATTTTGACAAGGTCAGGTTTTCCACGGAAGCCAGTAATTTTGTCAACCATTTTGCCCCCCTTGAAAATAGCCAGTGTAGGTATGCTCATAACTCCATATTCACTAGAGATAGGGCCATTCTCATCGACATTAACCTTCCCGATGGCGATTCGGCCGACATACTCATCAGCAAGTTCATCAATAACAGGAGTAACCATACGACATGGATTACACCAAGGAGCCCAAAAATCGACCAAAACCGCTTGCTCAGACTTCAAAACATCCGATTCAAAATTTGCAGTAGTAAAGGTTTTAACATTTGCACCTGCCATAATAATTCCTCCTAATCAAATATGATTTACTTAATAAATTTAGCGAGCACCCCAATAAGCTCCTCAATCGCAGCTTCCTGGTTATTGTTCTCAACGGCATTGCGCATACATCCCCGTGAATGGTGTTCAAAGACAATAGTGCCAACCCTGTTAAGCGCAGCACGAACTGCTGCCACTTGAATCAAGACATCAACACAATACTTGTCACTGTCAACCATACGTTGAATCCCTTTTACTTGGCCTTCGATTTTTTTAAGCCTGCGTATAAGATCCTCTTTAGATTCTGAATAAGGGGTTGAATTCGTCATGCTATGCATCCTCCGATACCCTAAGGGGGTAGCTACAATAAATATTATAGCTAATGCACTCTTCCCTGTCAACTCGGAAAAGTTACTATTCCTTACAATTCAAGAAGAATTCTTTTAATAAAAAAATATTTTGTTAACTCTCCTCATTGCCCACTCGCTTTGCCTTATCATTTTACACTGGGTAACTCAATATTTGTCCGGATATGCAATTCTTTTAATTGTTTGTCCGCCACTGTCGAAGGAGCATGAGCCATTAAATCTGAGGCACTTTGAGTTTTCGGAAAAGCAATTACGTCTCTTATATTATCTTTTCCAGTTAAGAGCATAATCATTCGATCCAGGCCAAAGGCAATTCCGCCGTGGGGAGGAGTACCATATTCAAAGGCCTCCATAAGAAATCCAAATTGGGCGACAGCCTCTTCCTCAGAAAATCCAAGTAACTTGAATAACCTCTCCTGTACCTCGCGACGATGAATCCGAATACTTCCGCCCCCGAGCTCCGTTCCGTTGAGGACCATGTCATAGGCCTTTGCCCGAACTTTAAGGGGATCAGTCTCGAGAAGATGTAAATCTTCGTCCATCGGTGCAGTAAATTGATGGTGAATAGCGATATGACGTTGTTGTTCCTCATCATATTCCAAGAGTGGGAATTCGGTAACCCATAGGAATTCGAGCAGTCCCTCTTCAATCAGACCTAAACGTTTTGCCAATTCCAAGCGCAGATGCCCCAATGCATCAGAGACGACAGCATAGGTATCTGCCACAAAGAACAAGATATCTCCAGTCTCGGCACGTGTACGTTCAATTAGGGCAGCCATTTCCTCTTCAGTAAAGAATTTAGCAATAGGGGATTTCAGGCCCTCCTCAGCTAAGACGATCCAGGCTAAGCCTTTCGCTCGATAAGTACTGACAAACTTAGCCAGGTCATCGATTTCGCGACGTGGCAAGCCAGCACACCCTTTAGCGCAGATACACTTTACGCTCCCGCCATTTGCCACCGCATTAGCGAATACCTTAAATCCGGTTTTACCCACGAGTTCTCCTACATCGATCAGTTCCATGCCAAAGCGCGTATCCGGTTTGTCTGATCCATAACGTTCCATTGCTTCTTTATATGTTAAACGCGGGAAAGGAACGGTTACAGGTTTCCCAACCGTTTCAGAGAAAATCTCCGTCATTAATTTTTCCATCATGGGAAGTATGTCTTCCACTTCGACAAAAGACATCTCAACATCAAGTTGAGTAAATTCCGGTTGACGATCTGCTCTTAAATCCTCATCCCTGAAACAACGAGCAATTTGAAAATACTTCTCCATACCGCCTACCATGAGAAGTTGCTTATATATTTGGGGGGACTGTGGTAAGGCATAAAACTCACCTGGGTGAACACGGCTGGGAACAAGATAATCTCGTGCCCCCTCAGGCGTAGATTTATTAAGCATGGGAGTTTCGATTTCATAAAAACCTTGACGGTCAAAGAAATTACGCATGATCTGAGTGACTCGATGCCGAATCTTGAATATGGTCTGCATTTCAGGTCGACGCAAATCCAAATAACGATATTTTAGACGCACTGTCTCGTCTACATCCACTTGATCTACAAGATAGTAAGGAGGAGTTTTAGCTCCATTTAAGACATCCAATGTCTGTGCCGCGATCTCAATTTTGCCTGTTGCCAGGTTTGGATTAATCATTCCTTCTGGGCGAGCAATCACTTGCCCAAGGATAGAGACAACGAACTCTGAACGCAAGCTTTCCGCCGTGGAAAATCCTTCTCCCATCTTCTCTGGGTCAAAAACAACTTGAACAATACCTGTACGATCTCGCAGATCAACGAAAATTAAACCTCCGTGGTCACGACGGCGCTGAACCCATCCTAACAAACGAACGGTCTCTCCCACTTTTGCTAATCCTAGCTGCCCATTTTCAACACGTTCTGAAAATACTGTCATGTTAAACACCTCTCTGATACTTCTTGTTTATTTCTTCAACTGCGTCCACCAGTGAAACTTCCATTTGCTCGCCGAGTGTTAAATCACGAATGACAAGCACCTTTCGAGCAAGCTCTTCTTCACCAAGAATTAAGGCATAGCGTACGCCTTGTCGATTGGCTGATTTAAGTTGGTTTTTTAGACTTCGACCGAGCAAATCCATACCCACAGGCATCCCTTGGCTGCGCAAGGCACTCAGAAGAGCAAAGCCCTCGATTTGGGCTTGTTCACCCCAGGCAATCAACATAGCAAATAGTTTAGGCTTTTCTTCCGGCAGCTTATGTTGTACTTGCAGGGCTGCTAAAACACGTTCAATCCCCATAGCGAATCCAATTCCCGGAGTTGGCGGTCCGCCGATTTCTTCAACCAGCTTATCATACCTGCCGCCCCCACAAATGGCACTCTGCGCTCCAATTTCTTCGACCATGACTTCGAAAGCTGTTTTCGTGTAATAATCAAGTCCTCTTACCAAGCGTGGATTAACTCGATAGACCACTCCGGCCCTGCCTAAGATAGCCAGAACTTTCTCGAAGTGAGTACTGCAGTCCTCACAAAGGGTGTCCTTTGTTGTCGGCGCCCCAACGGTCTCTTCTTGACAAGAGGGGTTCTTGCAATCTAGTATGCGCAATGGATTTCGTTCAAAACGTTCTTGGCAATCGTTACATAATTTACTTTTTCGAGCAGCCAGAAATTCCTGCAGTTGTTCACGGTGCCTTGCGCGGCAAATTGGGCATCCGACAGAATTGACATGGACCTCAAGCCCAATTAGTCCAAGTCGTTTATATAAATTCCAGACTAAGCTAATGACTTCTGCGTCCACGATCGGTTGGTCTGCACCCAAAACTTCAATCCCAAACTGATGGAACTGGCGAAAACGACCGCTTTGTGGCCGCTCATACCGAAACATAGGGCCAATATAGTACAATTTCATCGGCTGTGGTTGGCCATAAAGCTTGTCCTCCACATACGCACGGCAGACCGAAGCAGTCATCTCCGGACGCAGGGTCATTGATCGATCCCCTTTGTCTTGGAAGGTGTACATTTCTTTCTTAACAATATCCGTAGTTTGCCCAACACCCCTTTGAAAAAGTTCTGTCGCTTCAAACATCGGCGTCCGAATCTCTTCATACCCATATTCGCGGCAAACTGAGCGAATAGTTTCTTCGAGATATTGCCATTGTTCGATTGTACCTGGCAATAGATCTTGAGTCCCTTTTGGACGCTGAATCGCCATGCAAATTCCTCCTTAAATTATAGTTCAAAAAATGGCTTGGCTGGCACTTATAGAAAAAAAGCCCTCGTTCCTTGCTTTGCGCAAGGGACGAGAACTTCTCGCGGTGCCACCCTAATTGACGGTATTCTTCCGCCCACTTTTCAGTCGTTAACGAGACTATCCGATGCAAAGATACTCTTCTTTAGGGTGTCCTACCGTGTGTCTCTCAGGCTAGTTCCAGTCTTGCAAGCCCTCCCTGGAGAAAGATTAACCCGGAATTTTCCAAAAGGTTTCGTGAGTATTCTACATTTATTACGTTGTTTCAATGAATAACGCCTATATCTTTATATTTTACCAAATACGATCGTTATTTGTCAATAATTATTTGGTTATTTCTGTAAATAGATTATTTCCCCCACGACCGATAGTAAGTCCCACCAAATGATGCGCTCTTTAATCCGGATTAATCGCTCCAAGCTCCTGGATAACATCTTCTAAGATTAGTTCGGATTCCTCTGTGGTAGTAATTTTCACTGAATCAAGAATATTTGTATATCCCATCGCCAAGGATAGCTTAGTGCCGCGGTGCCATGGATGGCAACACTGAATCAAGAAATTTTATACCAAAAAGGGATTGTCCCGTTTTTCTTCTCCGATACTGGTCTCTTCACCATGACCAGGAAAAACTCGGGTATCTTCTGGGAGAATCAAGAGTTTTTTCTTGACTCCATCTAAAAGCTGATTCATTGATCCTCCCGGGAAATCAGTTCGCCCAATCGACCCGGCAAAAAGCGTATCTCCGCTAAACAGCCCTTCAGAACATAAGAAACATACCCCTCCAGGAGAATGTCCCGGAGTTGCTATGACTTTGATTCGTTCTTTGCCAATCATAAGTTCTTGTCCATCCTGAAGCAGGATATCCGCTTTCTTAAGTACAAGTCTGCTTCCCACATAACTAGAGAGGTTCTTCTTGTCATCTGTTAACATCCCTGCATCATCCGCATGAATCCCTACCAAGACATCCCCCAATAGTTCTCTAAGTTCATCTACGGCACCAATGTGATCCACATGCCCATGGGTAATCAGAATATAATCTACCTTTAGACCCTTCTCCATAACCCAACGATAAATCCTTTTCCCATCTGCGCCGGGGTCGATGACCACAGCTTTCTTAGTTTCCGCACAATAGAACAAATAACAATTTGCTCCCATGGCACCCATAGCTTGCGCTTCAATCATCAAACATTACCTCCTTAAAACTTTTTCTTACTGTCTAAAAGTATCGTCACAGGTCCATCGTTGACCAATTCAACGTCCATCTCTGCTTGGAAAATTCCCGTCTCCACTTTTATTCCATAACTGCGCATTCCGGCAACGCTGCGTTCGAATAGATCCTTAGCTTGTTCAGGTGGTGCAGCTGCCGTAAAACTAGGGCGTTTCCCTTTACGGCAATCACCATAAAGTGTAAATTGAGAAACTACAAGAATTTCTCCGCCTGTATCCAGTACGGAGCAATTCATTTTCCCTCCTTGATCTTCAAAAATTCGCAACCCTACAATTTTTTCAATCATCCAGCTTATGTCGTCTGCTCCGTCTTCTTGTCCAACTGCCAGCAGGACTAAAAGTCCGGCAGCTATGATTCCTACTTTTTCACCGTCCACGGTTACCGAGGCGCGTTTAACGCGCTGTACAACACTGCGCATCTTAACTTTCTCCCGTATGGATTCGCTTGACTTCCGTGATGTCTTTAACCTTACGAATTTTATGCATCACCATTTTAAGCTGTTCCACATTTCTAATCTCAATTCTCAACTGGATATGGGCAACGTCGCCTTTTCCCACTCGGGCATTAATCCCTAGAATATGTGTCCGAGTATCTAAAACCGTATTCATGACCTCTGTGACCAAACGCGGCTTGTCTCTCCCATAGATTTGAATGTCTACAGGATAAGTGGAATCCACTTGTTCTGCCCACATAACTTCTACGATTCGATCACTCTCGTCTTCAGAGTGGCTTAGTACATTGCTGCAATCCCCGCGATGAATGGAAACCCCGCGCCCTCGGGTAATATAACCCATTATCGCATCCCCCGGCAGAGGGTTGCAACACTGTGCGAAACGAATCAATACGTTATCCACGCCTTTGACCCTCACCCCATGCGTTGCTTTGCCATACGAAACCTGAGTTGGTGCTTTGCCTTCCCCTTGCTGGAGTGCTGCCAGCTGTACCTTTTCTCGTTCTTCTTTAGTGAGATCCTCGCGCAAGCGCATCAAGACTTTATTTGGGGTGAGTACACCGTCCCCAATTGAGGCGTATAAATCATCCAGACCTACAAAGTTTTGGGTCTTGCCAATCGCCATGAGGCTTTCAGGTTTAAGAACAGCTGCGGGATCCAGCCCCAGCTTGCGGACCTCACGTTCCAAGCTCTCACGTCCACGAATGATATTATCCTCTCGTTGCTCTTTCTTGAACCATTGGCGAATCCGATTCTTGGCCTGGGACGTTTTAACAAAAGACAACCAATCTCGACTAGGTGCTCCCCCTTGCTTTGAGGTAAGTATTTCTAAAATATCTCCGTTATTCAGCTTTGTCTCGAGCGGAACAATCCGCCCGTTAATCTTGGCACCTATGCAACGGTGCCCAACGTCTGTATGAACGCGATAAGCAAAATCAACTGGACATGAATCTGCGGGAAGTTCCACCACATCTCCCTTGGGAGTAAATACAAAAACTGTGTCTGCAAACAAGTCTATTTTCAACGACTCCATAAATTCTCCGGCATCCCGAGAATCATGTTGCCACTCCAGAAGTTGACGCAACCAAGAGAGTTTTTGATCAAAATTTACGCTCGCTGTTTTATTTCCACAGTCTTTATTACTTGTTGACTTATTACTCGTTGACTTGTTAGCACATTCATTATTGCTTCCTTCTTTATATTTCCAATGGGCAGCAATCCCGTATTCTGACGTACGGTGCATCTCACAGGTCCTGATCTGAATTTCAAAGGGCTCTCCATGAAGTCCAATCAAGGTAGTATGCAATGACTGATACATATTTGGTTTAGGCATGGCAATATAATCCTTAAAGCGACCAGGGATCGGCTTCCACATTGTGTGAATGATCCCTAATGCACCGTAACAATCGTTGACGGAGTCCACAATGACTCGAATCGCCATGAGGTCGTAGATTTCGCTTAGTTCTTTGTGCTGAGTAGACATTTTACGATAGATACTGTAAAAATGCTTAGGACGACCCGCAATGTCCGCATATATTTCTACTTCATCTAGTCTGTCTCGCATTTGCACTATAACTTCGTTAATATAGGCTTCGCGCTCCCGGCGTTTGAGGGCAATTCCTTCGACTAAATCATAATACTCCTGTGGTTTTAGATATCGAAACGAAAGATCTTCCAGCTCCCATTTAATCCGAAAAATCCCCAAGCGGTTAGCCAACGGAGCAAAAATCTCCAAGGTTTCTTGGGCAATTTCTTTTTGCTTTTTCTCTGAATGATATTTCAGGGTTCGCATATTATGAAGGCGGTCAGCAAGTTTAATGAGTATAACACGGATATCCTTGGCCATCGCCAAAAACATCTTGCGTAGATTTTCTACTTGTTGCTCCACCTTGCTTTTGTACTCAATCCGGCCAAGTTTAGTCACACCGTCAACAAGCAACGCGATTTCTGCGCCAAATGCCTTCTCAATATCCTGAATGGTAAATTCCGTATCCTCCACGACATCATGAAGCAGAGCGGCCGCAATGGTTGCTTCATCCATTTCAAGTTCAACCAAAATTTGAGCAACTTCCAAGGGATGCAGAATATAATCTTCCCCAGAGTTGCGCAGTTGGTTCCTATGAGCCACTTCAGCAAACTGATATGCCTTATCCACAATAGCCAGACGTGCCTCTGGAGATTTCTTTTTCATTTTTACCATTAATTCTGCGAAGGACATCGGTGAACTCCTCTCATCTGCCAATAACGCTCGATTACAGAAAACCTGGCTGGCGCCCGAAGACACTGTCTTTGCAAGTGTTAACTTAGCGGAGAAGCCCCAGCCGTGGGTGTATCCTTATTCGCACTTATGCTTAGAAAGTATATAACGCAAGTTCATACCTTCTATGCATGAGTAACAACTTCGCCAAATCTAATACTCTGCCAAAGAAAAAACAGGGTAATCCTCCAACTTCTCCCGACCGTTTAAGAACGTTAGTTCAATTAGGAAGCCTAATCCAACTACATCTGCCCCAATCTTTTTCAGTAAGTTTGCGGTCGCAAGCATTGTTCCCCCAGTTGCTAACAGATCATCCACAACAACTACTCGTTGGCCAGGTTTGATAGCATCTGCATGGACTTCTAACGTATCAAACCCATATTCTAAAGCATAGGTTTCACCAATCGTTTGAGCCGGCAATTTACCCGGTTTACGAACTGGAACAAAGCCGATTCCTAAGGCATAGGCCACAGGTGCACCAAATAAGAAGCCACGTGCTTCGGGGCCGACAATCACGTCAGGCTGCCACGGCTTAATTTTTTCTACCAGGGCGTTAATAGCGGCATGATAAACTTCGCCGTTTTTCATAAGAGTTGTAATGTCCTTATACGAAATTCCCTCCTTGGGGAAATCGGAAATTACGCGAATATGATCCCTGAAATCCATGATCTTTACGCCACCTTTCTTTTGATGCAAACAACTTAGATAATTGTACCTAAACTTAAAAATTTTCCGGTCAGTAAAGTTTCTTTAATTGAATAGACGAGACGAGCAGTTGATTTTGAAATTTTAATGCTCTATCCAACCGTTCTTTTGCTAAACGATAGCGTAAAGATGATTCCAGTTCTAATTTGCTTTGAGCTGGAATCCATTCCAAGACAATCTCATCCGTCCCGCCAAGGCATCGGATGAGCCCCAACTCCTCCAATACTTTTAATCCGACTTTCTCTTTAGCCAAAATTTTCAGATCTGTACCCCAACGAAAAGGATTAGCCCTGCTCGATTTAGCAAGCAACTCTCGATATAATTTTACCAGCTCTTCGCGAGCTATGTAACAACAACGCTGACGAACTCTTTCCTCAAGTGGGGCTTGAAATCCTGCAAGTGCAATACGAAATATACCTAATCTCCGCAGTTTTTCGACGCCTTCTCTAAAATCCTCCTCCGTAAGCGGAAGACCGAACATCAACCCGAGACTTTGATTCACTTTTCCATCCTCATCCTGATTCAAAGGATTGGCCTCAGAACGTTCTCCTTGAGTATGTTGGCTACTAGCCAAATCATTCCCAAGTCGAAGAGTCGGCATACTCCCAGTGTTGTCCCAAATCCATAATCGTTGATTATATTTTATAGGCCACTCTTTTTGAGGCAAATCTCTCCAGTCCAGCCATTCAATTTCAATTTCCTCATTTGCGACCGCAATTTCCTGATATGCTGTTGGACCGGCCTCATTTATAGTTGGCCGATTCAGCCAATTCGCTTCAGTCTGAATATCTTTGATCATTAATTGAACATTTTCTTGACCTCGAAAAGTATTCCAATCCAGAACAAATGCTGCATCTAATGTCAGTTTATCCTTCAGCTCATTCAAACGTTCTCCTAACCTAAAAGCAATTCCTTCTAGCTCTCCCTTCGATCCAAAGCGAAATTTAAGATGACTTTGGTCTTTTCCTACAGTACTTAGGGAATGCACAGGAATTTCTTTACTGGCCAAAACCGGGCCTGGATTGCCAAACCCAAACGGTGCCATTAGGTCGAGTTGACGAAGTAAATCCCCGGAAACAGCATCGAGAGCAACTTGAGAATCAATTCTTAAGACTTCATGGAAGAGAGTTTCATCAAAAGCTAAAGCTTGTTCATTCAGTCCTTCTCTAAGTTTTTCGATATTTTTTGCAGGGAGAGAAAAACCGGCGGCTTGTTTATGTCCTCCAAACTTTGTCAGCAGATGTGCTTGTGTGCTCAACTGTTCTAATACGGGATAACCCGCAATGCCACGCGCCGAGCCCTTGGCTTCTTCTCCGTCTTCCGAAATTATAAAGACTGGACGATAATACCGTTCTACCAAACGGGAAGCTACAATCCCTACAACTCCGTGGTGCCAATGGTCTGTCGAAAGTACGATCACTCGCGGCAGCGGTTCACGTTCCAATAAGGAAATCGCTTCTGCTAAAATTTCCTTCTCGGTTTCTTGGCGCGATTGGTTTTCCTGAGTTAACTGACGAGCAAGTTCACCCGCTCGCTCAGCATCCTCCGTCAGAAGAAGTTCCAGACCTGCTCGGGCACTGTCCATACGTCCTGCCGCATTAATTCTAGGCGCGACCATAAAGCCAATTTGTCCTGCTTTAAGGGTTTTATCCTTTAACCCACACTCCTCGATAAGAGCTGCCAGTCCAGGATGATTCGTCTCCTCCATTTGGCGAAGTCCATAATGAACTAAGACCCGGTTTTCGCCAATTAAAGGGACTAGATCTGCAATCGTACCTAAAGCCACCAGATCTAAGAGTTTGATTTCAGAGTGTATGCCTGTTTCATCGTTCCCTAAAGATTGCAATAAAGCTTGGGCCAATTTAAACGCTACACCAACCCCGGCCAAATCCCTAAAGGGATAGCCCGAATTCTCAAGCTTAGGATTTATAATAGCAAAAGCCTTTGGTAAAACTTTTAGCGGTTCATGGTGATCTGTAATAATGACGTCAATATTAAGAGTTTTAGCCAATTCCACTTCCACGACTGCTGTAACCCCACAGTCAACTGTAATAAGAACACTTACACCCGCCTTAGCTGCCCGTTCAACAGCCTCAGAATGGAGACCATAGCCTTCGTCTTGGCGGTGTGGAATATAGGCCACAGCCTGTAACCCCAAATCAATTAGAACTTTGTATAGTAACGTGGTACTCGTAACTCCATCCACGTCATAATCACCATAGATAAGGACCTTTTCCTTGCGCTCTAAGGCTAAAGACAATCGCTCAACCGCTTTTAACATGTCGCAAAAACAAAACGGTGAGATCAGATTTAAGAGGGTTGGGCGCATAAATTCAATAGCCTCTTCAGGCTGTTGATAGCCTCTTTGAATTAATATTTCTGAGACAACCGGAGAAATCCCTAAAAAATCGCGGAGTTTTTCTGTCATTCGTCCGGAAGAATGCTGTACAGACCATAATCGTTTCACAAATATACTCCCCCAGGCTTTCATTATAAAACAGAGCTAAAATTGCAGCAACCATTATCGATATTCTCGACGTTTAATATTCGAAGTTCGGACTTGAAGCTCACCTTAGAATTTATCCTTCAAATAATGGGAAACACTACTCAAATGGAATCTGAAAAGCTCTCAAATTATACAACGATAATATCAAAGACCAGCCATCCAGCATACAAATCATTAAAAGTTGTAGCTCTTAGATCTCGCTCTCTGACTTCCAGTCTCTGACCTCCGACCCCTGCTCCGGCTTCCGCACTTGGCAACTCTGACAAGAGGAAGTCAATCCTTCCTCAACCGGACATTCCACATCTCTGTTGCTGCAAGGTTCTGCATGAATCAAGACATAAGTTATATACAATCTCTCATTAATCTCTTTTTCTATCCTGTCACACAAATCATGAACGTCAACAACTGGAGTATATTTAGCAACGACCAAATGCAAATCAACATGTCTTTCTGCTCCGGCCTTACGAGTCCGGAGTTTATGAAATTCAACAAATTCATCCTCATAGCGTTGCAGTACTTCAGCAATAATCTCACGTTCTTCATCCGGCAAACTGACATCAACCAGCGGTGCAAAAGCCTTCTTTGTTAAATCAATTGATGCCTTTATAATCATAAACGCAACTCCAAGCGCGATGATAGGATCTATTATGGTCCAACCCGTTAGCTTGATTAAGAGCAACCCCACCAATACTCCTAATGATGTATACACATCTGTCCTCAAATGCAAGGCATCCGCCTCAAGAGCCACAGAGTCAGTTCGCTTGGCGACTTTCATAAGCCGTGTGGAGACAATCCAATTCATGATCGCTGAAACGCCCATGATTAACACACCTAAGCCCAAGCCAAAATCTGTGACATGTCCACCATTGCCGTAAATAATTTCTTGGATTTTCTTAATCGCTTCAATGATTATCATTAGCGCTGCCACAAATATCAAAGCAGCTTCGATCGTACCGGAAACATTTTCTATCTTTCCATGTCCGTAGGCATGGCATGAATCTGCAGGCTTCCCAGACTCTTTCACCGCAAAGAGTGCAATAAAGGCCGCCACTAGATCGATACCAGAATGAATCCCTTCCGACAAGATACTAACCGACCCACTTACTAACCCAACTATCACCTTAGTTAAGGTTAATATAATGTTCGAAGCAACTGATAATGAGGCCACCTGTGTCTTTTCATCCACGACTGCACTCTCCTCACTGACTAGTATATGGTAAATCAGACTAAAGTACATAAAAATAGGACCCCTTACAAAAAGGTAGTCCCGCAGATTCCTCCGCTGCTCCAAAAGCTGAAGCCCAGCTATATGCCTGACAATAATAAGTTTATGTATAAGATAACAAATATTAAACGTAATAGCAAGGTTTTGTTTTGGGTTTTTCCGGATAATGGAAAGGATTTCAGGATTAAATTGTTAAAAAGTTTCCGTAAATAATCCATCCCAATCCCAAGATTATTCGCAAAAATGTTGGCGCGAAACTCCATAATATCTGTTTTTTGCTACCTTTAGGAATAATACCTGTGCCGAATACTAAGGCCCATAGGATTATAGCAATAACTGGCGTTGCAAAGGCCCCGAGTAAAACCAAGCTGGTCAATCCGCCTATAAGCCCGCCTACAATCTTGCTTTTATTAGCTTTTTTTCCAATAGTAAGAAGGAGCAGGATTCCAACGGTTCCACCTGCTAACATGGGAATTTCCCATTGCCAAAACATTGTTGCGTCATGGAAAAGATAGTTTATCCCACTTAAAGCGACTGTTGCCGCAACAGTTCCCAAAATCCCTCCAAAAAAAATCATTCCTGCGCAAAGAAGAAGTATTCCCTCGAGTAATACCAGTTGAATGAATTCCAAGAAACCTCTCTCCCCCAACACTATGTTCGTAGTAGTATATCCCAGTAATAACCAATCTAATCTTAAGGGAAATCTAGCTCTCTAAGGGTAAACTGCAATCACGACATCAATTACCATTATTTGGAACATTAATTCCATTATCTTCATATTCTGTATTATGGTAGATCTAATTATAGCTGCTAGCCTACAGTAAATGAAAACGATAATTTGAAGGAGGTTTTAACTATGTGGTGGGGACGTTGGGGTTTTCCTTGGTTTGGCTTCGGCCCTTGGTTTGGTTTCGGTCCTTGGTGGGGTTTTCGCCGTTGGTGGTGGTAAGCCTTAATGGGTAAACCTTTTTCATTTATGTAATCGTATGCTTATCATTTTACTTTTCGTCCATTCTTGACCGTTCTTAATCTACTAAATGGCGCTGCCCCCAATATGCAGGGCCATTTAGCTATTTTAAAGGAGTTAGCCGTCTGCTTAAAATATAGAATTTTTTAAGCAGACGGCTAGTGGTTTAGGCAATAAAACCCAAAACTAGAGGACCCCTTATCACAGTGCTCCTCTACATCACCTTTTTGAGAAAGCTTAGAAAATAACTCCCAAGGCGATCAGAATCAAAACGGCAATAGCTATAATTCCAGCACCAGTGCCAACACCAACACCAGCTGCACCATATCCGTACATGAACTCACCTCCAAATGCGAACTATTGAATGCCACCATTTTCAAAATCTTTTTTATTAGAATACGATACCCATAGCAATGAGCAAAAGAATGATAACAACCACGATGGCAATTCCTGCGCCTACTCCAGCTCCACCTGCTCCAAACATACTTATGACCCCCCTTATAAATTAGTTAGATTTTGATCGTCTAGAATATTACGCCTAAGGCAATTAAAATCAAAATTGCGATAGCGATAATGCCTGCTCCGACTGCACTGCCTACTGGGGCAACTGGTGGGCAACAAGCTCCTGCATACCCTGCGCCTGCTCCGTATCCATATCCGTACATAATATTTCCCCCTTATATCTATAAATTAAATCTAGCGAATTTGTTTAAAAAACGATCCCCATTGCGATAAGCAAAAGGATGATTACTACGACTATGGCAATTCCTGCGCCAACTCCGGCTCCACCTGCTCCAAACATACTAATGACCTCCCTTAAAATCTACTTAGACTTAAATTTTTAGAATATAACGCCTAAGGCAATTAAGATCAGAATTGCGATAGCGATGATGCCTGCTCCGATTGCACTCCCTACTGGTGCAACTGGGGCAACTGGCGGGCAACAAGCTCCTGCATACCCTGCCCCTGCTCCGTATCCATATCCGTACATAATATTTCCCCCTTATATCTTAATTTCTAGAAGTTTAGGACCCTTTTTTAAAAAACGATACCCATAGCGATTAACAAAAGAATGATTACTACAACTACAGCAATCCCAGGTAGGAAATTAGGTCCACATCCAACACCTTCGACACCTTCAACTGCACCAATACCATATGCCATAACAGCGACCTCCTTATTCCGATATTTTCCGTTTTTCTTGGGCTCACAGTAAGATATGTAAAAAGATCCTAAAGTGTTAATATCTTCCATTAAAATAGTTTTGAATATATAAAGACTCTCCAATCTCTGGAGAGCCTTTATATAAGAGTCCTTAATCTTCACTTAATAGTTTGGTTCTTGAAGTCGTCGGGCAAATTCGTTCAGTCCCATATTAGCGAAACAATAAACACGTTGCAAATGCCATTCATCGAGATTAAGGTCAGCCCAACCCCGATCTGTAGTAAAAGCCATTAAATACCCTGTTTGTTTTACCGCTTGTGCCACATCACCGTTCAAATCTCCGTAAGGATAGGCAAAAAATCCCACAGACTTTCCGAGACCCTTTTCAAGTGTTTCCTTAGAATCCATTAGCTCGTTTAACACTATGGTCATATCCACTTGAGACAAATATGGGTGATTAACTGTATGCCCTTCAATTTCCCATCCATTGGCTGATAATTCTCTAAGCTGGGGCCATGACATAAATCCCTCTCCGCCAATATAGCTGGACACCATGAAGACTGCAGCAGTAAATCCATACTTTTTTACGATAGGGAAAGCAGTCGCATAATTATCTTCGTAACCGTCATCAAATGTAATCACAATTGGTTTTTGGGGGAGAACCCCACCCTTATAAAATGCCTGGTATAACTGATCCAATGTAACGCTCTCGTACCCCTTTTCCTGCAAGTAGGCCATTTGCGCCTCAAACTGGTCAGGAGGCATTCTCACTTCATTTCCCTTCTCTAGCATGACCGAATGATAGTATAAGACAGGCACTACTTGTGCATTTTGGTTGCTTGGTGATTTTAACGTGTTTAGTAATTTGCCCGATGTCGTGCTTGGAGTGCTTGAATCTAATTGAGTCTGTGAAATAGAGCTTGAGGGCTTCTCCCCACCACAACCACTGATTCCAATGACAAGCACTTGTAAAAAGACAATTAAAAATATCTTTCCAATAACTTTTTTCACATTGATAAACTCCTTTATGCTTAAACAAAGATTACTTCAACTTAAATAAAATAATTACTTTATTTAACTATTTTATCATATTATTTGTCTTCACTGTCTTTCATCTGCCATATTTATTTTAAATAAATCTTTGGTAAAGGGTTAAATTGAAACGTTTAAAACTTTTAAATTTAAAAAAGAGATCTCAAGAATAATTACATCTCGAGATCTCTTTTTCATTAAACCGTACTTAGTATTTAAGCGCGAACTGCTTTACCGCCTCTACGCGATTTCCTCATACGTTGCTTAATTTCTAATAGAATTGGGCTAGCTATAAAGATAGAGGAGTAAGCTCCAACAAATACCCCAATCAACATGGCTAAGGAGAATAATTTTGTTGATTCACCGCCGAAGATAAATATTGAGAGCAGGGCGATCAGTACTGTTAGGGACGTGTTAATGGATCGGCGCATGGTCTGCCATACAGATTTATCTGCCATATCTTCATAACTGTCTGCCCGCTTCATCTTCGCTTCGTTCTCACGGATTCGGTCAAAGATGATTACGGTATCGTTGATCGAATATCCAAAAACGGTTAAGATCGCCGCTACAAATGTCGAATCGATTTCCCATTGGAGCAGCGAAAAAGCACCGACGACTATTAAAACATCGTGTAACAAGGCGATAATCGCAGAGATTGCGAAAACAAACTGAAACCTAATTGTAATATAGCCAATCATCAAACCAATAGCGATGAGTAATGCCCATAAAGCATTTCTGGTCAGCTCTTGCCCCATCGCTGGGCCCACTTTATCGTCTCCAAGAGAATTTTTATCATATTCTGCGACATTGGTTTCCAAGGCTGCTAATAATTCATTGCGTTTTTCCTCTTCGAGCGCTTCCGTTCGTATTAAGGCCGAAGTATCCCCATTAGACAATTGCACCGGTCCTTCAAGTCCCACCGATTTCATCGTATCTGTAATCGCAGCTTGGGTCACCGGCTTGTTGAAGGTTATATCGAGCATTGAACCGCCCTTAAAGTCAATTCCTAAATTAAGTCCCTGCATGAAAAGAGAAATAATTCCAGGGATCAAAACTAATAACGAAAGAGCAAACCACCAATATCGTCTCTTCATAATGTTAAAGTAAAGTGGGTGGACTTTCTTTACTTCCTCGTAAGTCGCTGGATGTCCAGTTTTCATCATGCATCCCCCCTTACGCCAAACCATATTGTTTTCATTTTCGGGTTAGCTCCCACAATCCACCGCAGCACTTGTCGAGTAAAGGTAATACCGGTAAACAGGGTAACAATAATCCCTATGCCTAAGGTCAAAGCAAACCCTTGGATGGCACCTGTCCCAAAGTAGAAAAGAGTTATAGCCGCGATAAGGGTTGTTACATGGGCATCTATAACTGTGATAAATGCTCGGCTAAAGCCCGATTCTACACCAGCCCGCAGGGATTTACCAGCTCTTATTTCTTCTTTTACCCGTTCATAAATAATGATGTTAAAGTCCACGGCCATCCCGACCGAGAGAATAAACCCTGCGATACCTGGTAGCGTCAACACGACTCTAAACATCCAGAAAATCCAAAGAACTATGAGAGCATAGACGAACAACGAAAGATTCGCGACAGCCCCTGGTACACGATAGAAGATTAACATAAATAAGAAGATAAAGATCACACCATATGCGCCAGCATAAATACTTTTATTCAAGGAGTCTACCCCTAAAGATGCTCCTACCTGACGTTTTTCTGCAATCGACATGCTTACTGGTAATGAACCTGAACGCATGAGCACCGCATCATTTGCTGCCTCTTCTAGGGTCGCGTACCCTGTGATCTCCGCTTGACCGTTAAGAATTGGTGTATTAACGGTTGGATTTGTTAATAGATCTTCATCAAGATAAACACCTAGTCTTTGACCAATTAACTGGGTCGTTAATTCACCAAACTTTTTTGCTCCTTCAGATGAAAAGGATAAATTAACAACGTATCCACTAGCCTGACCTTGTCCGCCCTTAGCGTCCTTGAGGTCATCCCCCTCTAATACGATATTTCCTTGTGGATCCCTAAAGGTTAACTTAGCTGTCGTTTTCAAGATATCGACTGCTTTGTCCGGGTCGGTGACCCCGGCCAGATCGATCACGATTCGCTTTTTATCATAATCCGATTGAACTATAGGTTCAGATACCCCCAGATCATTGACCCTCTTCTCGATGATTGCTTTCGCTTTGTCTATATCATCGTTGGTAATTGGAGTGCCATCCTCGTTTGGCTCGGCTTGCAACACTAAATGCACTCCACCACGTAGGTCAAGTCCCAACAGGATGCCCTTTTCGGGATCCATTAGAGGTTTAATCGATAGTGCAACAGCTGCTACCACTAAAAGCACTAATGCCACCAGCTTGATGATGTTTCCCCGTCTCATCTGCTTTCCTCCCTTTTAATTTGAATGGGACTTGCCCATGCCAAACTCCATTATAAAACTTTCAAGTTTGCAATGTCAATCTGGGGAAAATGGGAAATAGCCTATATTAGAGTAATTTTACATCATTAATCTTTAATTCAAATTTGGTGAGCAGAAATTCGGCTGCTTTACGGGACAAAAGCATCCGGGCCAGAAAAATTTCAAAGTACTCCATTACCGGGCATATCTCAGTATCAATCGTGAGTTCTAAAGCGATTCGTTCCTTCGGATAGACGCGAAGAAAAGATTTTTTAACCGCATAATTAACTCGGTCGTGTATATCAAACTTCGCCAGATCTGGGTTTCGCACTCGGGAACGGTGTACATCCGATTTATCGGCCAGAATCAAAGCTGCCGAAATAACGTTGACAGGGTTCCCGTCCTGCTCATCATGATTACCGATTGCACCAATGATGATCGCAATCTCCTCTGGTTCCATATCATGCCGTTCTAATATCCCGGCCGCGAGAATTGCCCCTGAATGTGCATGGGCGACACGGTTTACAGCATTCCCTATATCATGCAAGTAACCGGCAATGGCTGCCAGTTCGCACTCCCTTTCGGAATGCTCCATCTTTTCTAGAATATTTGAAGCAATATGAGAAACCAAGCCTGCATGCCTAAGCCCATGTTCTGTAAAACCAATCGCAGCAAGATGACGGTTTCCGGCATCAATCAGAGCTTGTACATAGGAATCTGCTTTGACCTCTTGCAGAGTGACCTTTGTCAATTTTTAATTCCCCCCTAAAATTCGCAATCGATAGCAATTTATGCCAATTGTTCCCAGATCATCCACTAAACCGTAATTTGCCCATGCTCCGATTATTGCACCCAAACCCGGTATGAGTTGAAGTGTTTTACGGAAATCGATGGCATCTCGATACTCCCGCTGAAACTGTTCCCAATTGACTTGCTGTAAACTTTCTTTCTCGACTGGCCAGCTTTCTCTGGACTTGTCCCAATTTAGAATGACCTTGTACAGTTCAGGTCGTTTCTCTTGACTAGAAAAGGCTAATTGAAAAACATATAACAAAAAAAGTCGCTCTCGATAATCTTCGGTAGAAAACCCATAAATATGAGCCAATTCAAAGAGAAACTTCATTTTGATGACGATAAGGGCCGGAAAATCAGCAACTGCGAGGGTAAAACCACCCGCACCGGTCCCTGCCCCTTCGGCGGCAGCAATCTTTCTGTATTTGGTTAAAAGCCTCTGAGCCGCTTGATCACGCTCTTGCAGCTTCACTCCATAAATTATGGGACTGTTAGGGATATACTCCAATCCAAAGACGACCGATTTAACTAAACCTTTAACTGTCGCAGTAATTACAGTATGTACTTTTTCGGGGATAATCTTATCATTAATTTTTGTTTGAATAACTTTTGAGGTTCGTTCCACTAATCCCGGCCTTTGCAACAATTTCCTTACCCAACGGTTCAAATCTGCTCGCACATACTCTTCATACGTTTGGTCATTATTTATAGGATCTCTATACAAGGGCAGTATTCACCTCATTTATCATTTTGTATTAAATAAGTTTAAAAGCAAGTGGTCTGTGCCACTTGCTTTTATTCCGTATATATCTTTTCGGGCACTGGTCTTAAATAATCTTTAAGAGAGCTGAGCGCAATAATATATCGCTGTAATGTCTATTATTTCTTATCAAGCTCAATTTCACGGTTTTCTACACTGACAATTCCACTTTTGGCCATTTCAATTTCAACTTTATCCGCAATTTCCAAAATGACGGAATCCTCTTTAACCTTTGTGATTTTACCATAAATCCCGCCTGTTGTTATTACTTGGTCCCTAGTACGAAGGCTACTCATTAAAGCCTGCCGTTTCTTCGCCTGTTTCTGTTGAGGCCTGATCATGAGAAAATACATAATCCCAAAAAAGACTACAAAATATAGGACTAATGTCATTGTTGATTGAGTCACTTTGTAATTCCCCCTTTATTAGTCTCCTGAACTATTCACCATATCCTCGTGAAAATCCTTCCTGATTGCATAAAATTTTAACTTCCTCCGTTAGGATTACTCTATCTGAAGCTTAACCGAACTTATTCAGCGTCTAATTGACCCTCTTCTTTTAGTAATCCGACCTCTGGCTTCTGTCCCTCCGACCTCTGTCATTCGTACCCGTAATCAGAAAAACACTTCTCACGGTACTCTGGCAACCGATCTTCCTTAATCGCTTCTCGAATTTCTCGCATTAAAATCTGAAGGTAACGCAAATTATGAATAGTCATTAGTCTGAGACCTAAAATTTCTTCAGCCTTGAGCAGATGCCTTATATAAGCTCGAGAATAATTGCGACAAGTATAGCAATCGCAGGATGGATCAATCGGACCAAGATCCCGTGCCGATCCGGCATTGCGAACAATCACTTTACCGTAACGGGTCAAAGCTGTTCCATTTCGGGCAATGCGGGTAGGCAGCACACAATCAAACATGTCTATCCCCCGCATAACCCCTTCAATTAGAGCATCTGGAGAACCAACCCCCATAAGATAACGCGGTTTTTCTCTCGGAAGTAAGGGAACCGTATAATCTAAGACTTCGTACATCATCTCTTTTGGTTCTCCGACACTTAAGCCCCCAACCGCATACCCCGGCAAATCTAATTCCGTGATCTCAGCAGCACTTTGACGTCGCAGATCTTCAAACATACCTCCTTGAACAATTCCAAATAATGATTGGGTTTCCGTCGTTGTCAATGTCTCCTTACACCGTTTAAGCCAACGCGTAGTCCTCTCTAAGGAATCCTTGGCATATTCGTGAGTACAGGGATACGGTGCACACTCATCAAAAGCCATTACCACATCAGAGCCAAGAGCCATCTGAACCTGCATCGAGATTTCCGGGCTTAGGAATTGGCGTGATCCGTCGATATGTGATCTGAATTCTACACCTTCTTCCCTGATAGTACGCAGATCTCCCAAGCTAAAGACTTGAAAACCGCCGCTATCGGTGAGAATGGCCCCGTCCCAGTTCATAAAACGATGAAGCCCGCCCGCTTCCCGAATCAGTTCATGGCCCGGACGCAAGAATAGATGATATGTATTACTTAAGATCATCCCTGCCCCAATTTCTTTGATCTCCTCCGGGGTGATAGTCTTTACTGTTCCTTGTGTTCCAACTGGCATGAATACTGGCGTATCCATGATGCCGTGCGGCGTATGCAACTTCCCTAAGCGTGCTCTTGTCCGGGAATCTTCCTTAAGTATTTCCAAATATACGGCGGTCAAACCCTTCACTTCCTTCTTTTTACACTGATCTAAATCTCTGTCCCACTAGGCTTTACACTAAGCACAATTCAGAATGTCGCTGAATTTGAAAAGGCAACTTTCAAATTCATAGAATAAGCATGGAATCTCCAAAACTATAGAACCTGTATCTCTCTTGAACGGCGGTCTCATACGCTTTTAAAATAAGTTCTCGTCCTGCCAAAGCACTGACAAGCATGACCAAGGTAGACTTTGGAAAGTGAAAATTGGTCAAGAGGACATCTACCACCTGAAATGAATAGCCTGGATAGATAAAGATATCCGTCCATCCTTCACCTGGTACAACCTTCCCTTCATGACCCACAGATTCTAAAGTTCGCGCTGCAGTTGTCCCTACAGCGATGACACGGCGTCCTTCTAGTTTTGCCCGATTAATTCGCTCCGCTGCTTCTGAGTCGACACGATAATATTCCGAGTGCATAGCATGTTCACGAATATCTTCAACTTTGACTGGGCGAAAGGTTCCTAAACCTACATGAAGAAGAATCTCCACAATTTCTATACCCGTTTTCTGGAGTTCATCTAAAAGTTTCGGCGTAAAGTGCAAACCTGCTGTAGGCGCAGCGACAGATCCCCGTTCTTTAGCGTACACTGTTTGATAACGTTCTTGGTCTTCCAATTGAGCCGTTATGTAGGGCGGAAGAGGCATTTCGCCGAGCTGATCTAGGATAGTTTCAAACATCCCTGAATAACTAAAATGGATCGTTCTGTTCCCATTTGCTAATATTTCCTGCAGTTCTCCAACTAGCATTCCGTGCCCGAAGCTAACCTTTTGCCCAATCTTAAGTCGTTTGCCTGGTTTAACTAACGCTTCCCATACATCAAGTTTAAGTCTCTTAAGCAAAAGAATTTCAATTTTAACCTCCGTTCCCTCTTTTTCTCCAATCAAACGCGCGGGAATAACGCGAGTGTTATTTAACACAAGGACATCGCCTTTTTTCAAAAGTGAACTCAGATCTCTAAACGTGTGGTGAGCTATCTTTCCACTTTGACGATTAACGACCATTAAACGGGAGGTATCCCGAGGCTCTACAGGATGCTGTGCAATTAAGTCCTCCGGCAATTCAAAATCAAAATCCGAGACATTCAATCTATTCTTCTCCTTCAGTAAGACATGTTTATTATCTTAAAATTATTATCCCTTGGAAATTGAAACATGGTTATAGTAATACGCTATTATTTCTTGATATTTATACCCTAATTGGGCCATATGATAAGCACCCCATTGAGACATCCCTACTCCGTGACCCCAGCCCCGTCCCTCAAAAATAAAGACTCCGAACGGCTGGGGATCAGCACTTGTCCCTAATGATGAACTTAGAATTTTTGATAACAAAGGCCCTTGCTCCTGCTGATTTGGCCTTGTTAATTCTAAAAATCCGGAGTATCCAAAGGACGCGAAAAGCCCGGTGGAATCTAATTTCCCCTGCGAATCGCTTTTGACAACTGCCTGTGCCTCAAATAAGCTTCCCAAAAAAGCTTCCTTTCGAATTGGTTGCCCAAAAGGATAGAACGCTTGAACAAATGCTCTGCCTTTAACGGTCGCAGTCTGTCCAAATTCATCCTCCAGCTTTACACTTTTTACCCTGCCGGAGGGGAATTTGTCAAGTTTAACATCACGTACGGGTCCTAATCCAAACTTTGAGCCCAAGAGCGGAGCGGAAACAATAAAGCGCCAATAATTCACCGCACCCCCAACCCCTTGCGAATAAGGATCAGGATGCGACACATTATGGATGTCTGTATTTCCCCATACATTTTTAGCGTCCTCTGCATATCCACCGCTATGAGAAGAATAGAGTGCATCTATAGGTTCCTCAGTTTGGGCATCTACAATTATCTCCCCGCGCGTAGCCTCGATTGCTTTTGACGCTTCTCCCTCAACACTTATCCCCGCATAGGCCTGATGTATATCTGGAGAATCTGTAATCATTTTATTGCCATTATCAGTCTGTTTGACAAGATAAGTCCGAGCTGCTACAGCCTGAGCCTTAAGCGCCTCAGAGCCTCCGTTAGCCCATTCGTTACTCATCTCAATCGGCACGACTCCTTTTAGGTAGTCTTCACTATCAACTTGATTAATTAACCGCCAATGACCGTCTTGCCAATTAAGTTGTAATCCGCCACGATAAGCAGCCTCTTTACCTTCAGGAGTCTTAACACGAAGACTCCCCGAATTTATACCCTTGATTTCCAAAACTGATCCACTAAAGATTTGAAATTCTTCATGGTTAATCCGCAAGACGGGAGTCCACCCGCCCCAACCGACTTGAAGAGTCGAACCTGCTGGAAACTTACGGGTCACTGTATCCATACTAAGTTGATAGTCGCCTTTTTCAATCTCTATTTGAACCCACCCTGCTTGGCCCAAATTCCATACAAGCTCTACTGAAACCATTTTTGCTTGACACAGTGTTGGCTGAGCCAGCACCAGTATTAATGATACTATCCACAAAAAGGGTAACCGATACATAATCTGAAGCATGTCTTCACACCCTTTTCCACATTAATCAGATAGTCACGTCATGGTGGAAGTTAAGTTTTGCTTATGCTTTCAGAGTGCCCTTTTTGCTTTGCATATATGCTTCGAATAATACTCTTCAATTTCTAGCAATTATCCCCTAGGGTAGTGGGGGACGGTTCTTGAGTTCATTTGGGGTCTGTGAAAGTAAGTAGAAATTGCACGTTCACACACGTTCCCGTTCACTGGCTCGTTGGATGCTGAAGGAATTGTCCCTTAATTTCTGGTCGCTGGGTAGGAACGTCCCTTGTCCCTTTTACTCCGGGAAAAGTACGCTGTCCATCCGACTCTGGGGCAACGAATAGCCTAAATGCTGATAAGCTCTTGCTGTAGCCATTCGTCCACGCGGGGTACGTTGTAAAAATCCCATTTGAAGCAAAAAGGGTTCAACGACATCTTCAAGGGTGATCGATTCTTCTCCTATCGTTGCGGCAAGAGTATCCAGCCCGACTGGGCCTCCGGCGAAGGTCAAAATAATCGTCTTTAGTGCTTTTTGGTCAATCTGGTCTAAGCCCTCGGGGTCAACATCCAAGCGATTCAGTGCTTCTCTGGCTATGGTTTGAGTGACAGCACCGCCCTCCCAAACCAGAGCAAAATCCCGGACTCTCTTTAACAAGCGATTGCCAACTCTTGGTGTGCCGCGGGAACGGCGAGCGATCTCTTCCGCACCGTCGTCGGTAATACTCAAGCGCAAGATACTTGCTGCTCTCAGGACAATATCTTTTAGATCCTCAACCTCATAGAATTCCAAACGACTGATAACCCCAAAGCGATCCCGCAAAGGAGACGTTAACTGTCCTGCACGGGTCGTTGCTCCTACTAATGTAAACGGAGGAAGGGACAAGCGGATTGAACGAGCACTGGGCCCTTTTCCAATCACAATATCCAGACACCCATCCTCCATGGCGGAATACAAGATCTCTTCTGTTGCACTGCTTAAGCGGTGAATTTCATCTATAAAAAGAACATCACGAGGCTCTAAAGCGGTCAGAATCGCCGCTAAGTCCCCAGGACGTTCAATCGCTGGACCGGAAGTGGTGCGAACACTCACGCCCATTTCCGCAGCAATAATATTCGCGAGAGTCGTTTTTCCTAGGCCAGGCGGTCCATATAATAAGACATGATCCAGCGCTTCTCCGCGAGTGGAGGCGGCTTGAATAAAAACACTCAGGTTTTCTTTGACTTTTCTCTGCCCTATGTAGTCACTCAAGCGTTGAGGACGCAGCCCCTCTCCTTCACGATCTGCAGGTTGTTCTTGTGGCGCAACCAGACGCTCAGTCATATTCTATCCCCCTCTCGTCACCAACGAAATTAAATATATTACAGAGCAGGTTTGTTTGCAAATTTCCTTATCTTTGCTAGGCTCCTCTTTGCAATCTTCACGTATAAAACCCTTCATCTCCAACCTAAACTTATTCTCCTTATAAGATAAAACTCCTGCATGCGAAGAAGATATAATCATCAGGTCTCTCTAGATATATACAAACACCTTCAGGTTAACTGCATTCATACAGTCATCACACTACTCTAATACGCAAAAAGTAAGAGCCAAACAATACTTTTGGCTCTTACTCTTAAATACCAAGGGCTATCTTTCGACAACCATAGCCGTACCTTGCCCTCCGCCAATACATAATGTGGCGAGACCTCGTCTTATTTCCCTGCGTTTCATTTCGTACAAGAGTGTTACGAGAACCCGAGTCCCACTGGCGCCAATCGGATGACCTAAAGCGATCGCCCCGCCGTTAACATTGGTTTTATCTGTATAAAGCTGAAGCCCGCGAGCAACTGCAATAGTCTGAGCAGCAAAGGCTTCATTCGCTTCCACAAGATCAATGTCCTCAATAGTGAACCCTGCTTTGGACAATGCTTTGTGGCTGGCTGGAATCGGACCGGTACCCATTATTTTAGGATCCACACCAGCAGAAGCAAAGGATACAATGAAAGCTAGCGGCTGCAACCCTAATTCGACGGCCTTTTCCTTAGACATAACGACCACAGCAGCCGCTCCGTCGTTGATACCTGACGCATTCCCAGCAGTCACTGTCCCTTCCTTTTTAAAGGCTGAACGAAGTTTGGTCAGTGAGTCTAAGGTCGTACCGAACTTCGGATATTCATCTTTATCGAAGACTATGGGTTCCCCCTTACGCTGTGGAATCAGGACCGGAACAATCTCCTCATCAAAAATCCCCGCCTTGATGGCAGCTTCTGCTCGATTTTGACTCTGCACTGCATAAGCGTCTTGCTCTTCACGAGAAATTCCAAACTGTTCAGCGATGTTCTCTGCCGTAATTCCCATGTGAATGTCATGGAAGGCATCCAATAGTCCATCTTGAAGAACAGTATCAATCAACGTCCCATGTCCCAATCGATAACCTGTACGGGCCTTTTCCAGTACATACGGTGCCATTGACATACTTTCCATTCCACCGGCAACGATGATCTCTGCATCTCCCGTCATAATGGCCTGAGCAGCACTCTCGACCGATTTAAGCCCAGATCCGCAAAGTTTATTCAGGGTCCATGAGGGTACCTCTTGAGGAATGCCAGCCTTAATGGCAGCCTGTCGCGCAGGATTTTGACCCAAGCCTCCCTGCAAGACATTTCCCATGATTACTTCATCGACCTGTTCAGGAGTTAAACCGGCCCGTCTAATGGCCTCTTTGATAACCAGTCCGCCTAATTCGATCGCCGGAATTTGTCCTAAAGCTCCTCCAAAGGATCCGATAGGAGTACGAACTGCACTGATAATTACAACTTCTTTCATGATCCAGCCTCCTGTGTTTTTTCGTTACTCCTTCCGGTTTAGCAAAATATCCAACCGGGGATCTTTGTTAAAACTCTCTGAATACCGATTATAATTTTCTCAACAAAGCGTTGTAATTCTTAGGAAGGATCTCTCAAATTTAGTTAAAACCTATAATGCCTTGCAGGAAAATGAGAGCAAAGACAGTAACAACGGGGATAAGCAGAGACGTAACGAAAATATCTTTATATGCGTCCTTATGAGTGAGACCAACGATCCCCAACAACGTGATAACTGCGCCATTATGGGGCATCGTATCCATTCCGCCTGAAGCTACGCTGGCAACTCTGTGCAGGAGTTCAGGATTTACATTGACCCTGGTAGCCCATTCTAAATATTGTTTGCCAAAGGTATCCAGAGCGATACTCATTCCCCCGGAGGCAGAGCCCGTAATACCAGCTAAGGCAGTAACAGTAGCTGCTTCTGAGGGAAGCGGACTGCCGCTTTGTCCAATACCCAATAAAAAATTAGCAATTGATTTAAAACCGGGCAGAGTTTTGATCACATTGCCATAGCCAACTTCAGAAGCAGTATTCATCACAGCCAGCAAAGAACCGATTGTTCCGGCATTGATCGCTTTGGCAAGATTTCCTTTCATTGTTTTAGGATTGATAAGAACCGCAATGGTTATCCCTACTACAAGTGCAATCATTAAGGCCCAGTTATTCATAGTCCCGACAAGTCCTGCTTTGGCAATATTATAAGGTGGTTGACCTACCCAACTCGCGATATCCCAAGCAGGGAAAACAAACTTTTGCAGAATTAGTGTGACGGCTAAGACAGAAACTAAGGGCAGTAAAGCTAGATAGGGATTAGGCAGGTTTTTACCTTCAACTTGATCAGGTTCTTGCAGGGTATGCTGACCATATCCTTCCCCTTTAGCTTGTGCTTGCCGTTTACGATACTCTAACCAAGCCATACCGCCCCCAAAGATCATAAGAGCAGCCAGGGTTCCAAACACAGGGGCAGCATATAAATCCGTATTGAAAAACTTCATGGGAATCGTGTTTTGAATCTGGGGGGTACCTGGTATTGCTGTCATTGTAAACGTAAAGGCACCTAAAGCGATAGTCCCTGGAAGAAGTCGTTTTGGGATATTTGCCTCTCTAAACAGGGAAGCTCCAAAAGGATAAACCGCAAAGGCGACAACAAAAAGGCTAACTCCTCCATACGTAAGAATTGCTGCTGATAAGACCACTGCTAAGATAGCCTGCTTCGGGCCAAGTTTATTGACGATTGCTTTAGCGATCGACTCGGCTGCCCCGGATTCTTCCATCACTTTACCAAAAACGGCCCCGAGAAGGAAGAATGGAAAATATACCTTCAAGTAATTCGCCATATTTGGGAGAAATACTTCTGTATAGGTTGGCATTAAAGCCATGCCGGAAAATACCGCTGCCAACAGAGCAAAAACTGGCGCAAAAAAGATGACCGAAAAACCTCGGTATGCCATGTACATCAGCAAAACTAAACTTAGGATAATTCCAAGAACCGCCAATAAAATGCACCTCCAACTAAATTTTTCTACCCTAGATCCGAAGTGAACATCTGCTTATCTATCCTAAAATGAAGCGCTCCGACCCTGGCCCATTCTTCAGTAATCCTATGAGGCAGAGGCTTCACGATTGCCGCGCCATTCCCTTATCCTGCTTTCAATTTTAGATGAAAATTCCGCCATTTATATCCAGGACCGCCCCAGTGATATATGCAGAGGAGTCTGATGCTAAGAAAAGGGCTGCATTTGCTACTTCTTCAGGTTCAGCAAATCGTCCGACTGGGATCTTTGCTATCAGTGCCTTTAATTGATCTTCAGGGTATTTATTCATCATGTCCGTATTAATATATCCAGGCGCTAAGGCATTACAGGTAATTCCTTTAGTCGCATTTTCAACAGCAGTTACTTTTGTTAACCCAATCAACCCCGACTTTGAAGTTGCATAATACCCAGTTCCGAAGATTCCCATGCGGGCAGTTAACGAGGAAAGATTCACAATTCGTCCATATCCCTGCAAACGCATAGACGGAAGTACCGCTTTCGTGCAGATAAAAGGTCCGGTCAGATTAACCGCCATGACAGCCTCCCAATTGGACAGATTGCCTTTATGAAGCAGTCCGTCCCGATTGATACCAGCGTTATTGACAAGAATATCCACCCTTCCGAAACGTTCGATAATCTTTTCCACCATGCTGTTTACTTCGTTTTCTTTACTCACATCCGCGAGGAACAGCTCAGCCTCCACCCCTAGTTTCCGTAGTTCTTCCACGGCTTCCAAAGCCTTAACTTCATTAAATGAAATATCATTAACTGCAATCTTGGCCCCTTCACGAGCGAAATTAAGAGCAATGGCCTTACCAATTCCTTGACCGCCTCCTGTAATTAGAGCAACTCTATCTTTTATTTTCATTTTGCTACACACCTTCCATTGAGTTCCTGACTTATTTTCATGAGTATTGGATTGAAAAGTTTCGAATCCATTGTTTTTAAGGAATCAGCAATAATGGGCTTAAAATCCATCAGGGCTAAAATGTCCTTTTGAAGATCGATGCCAGGAGCAATTTCTTCAAGCACGAGACCTTCTTCACCCAGCCTGAACACTGCTCGTTCAGTCACAAACAACACCTGCTGTCCTTTCTTTCGCGCATAGTTTCCACTGAAAGTGACATGCTCAACGTCTTGGATCAACTTAGAAATTTTTCCTTCTTGCAGGATGACTAGCTTACCGTCCTTAACCTCTACCTTTAATCCATTAGCAGTAAAGCTTCCACAAAATACAACTTTTTTTGCGGTTTGAGAAATATTAATGAATCCGCCTGCCCCAGCAATGCGTGTCCCAAACCGGCTAACATTAACATTACCGTGTCTGTCCAATTGAGCCATCCCCAAAACCGTGATGTCCAGTCCTCCACCATCATAAAAATCGAATTGATAAGGTTGATCTAAAATACAATCAGGATTAAAACTCGCTCCAAAACTTAACCCTCCAGCAGGAACTCCCCCAATCGGACCGGATTCCACTGTCAATACAAATTGGTCTAAGACCCCTTCTTCCGCGGCAACCGATGCTACCCCTTCAGGAACACCGATTCCTAAATTAACAATTGCTTCTGGGGTTACCTCCATAAAAGCCCTTCTAGCCATGATCTTTCGTTCATCGAGAGAAATCGCTTTAAGTTCTGTAAACGGCAATCGTATTTCACCACTGTAGGAGGGGTTATATTGTTCACCAAACGATTGCATATGGAATTCAGGCTGACTCGCTATTACAATTGCATCCACTAAAATTCCAGGAATTTTGACATCTCTGGCATTAATACTTCCCGCTTGAACGACACGCTCCACCTGTACTATCACAACACCTCCACTGTTTTTAACCGCTTGGGCAATGGAGAGCCCTTCAAGAGTGAGTGCTTCCTTTTCAAACGAGATATTCCCTAATTCATCGGCAGATGTTCCTCTAATAAAAGCTGCGTCAATCGGGAAGGAATGATAGAGGAGATACTCCTTTCCCTTAAAGCTCATGAGTTCCACTAAATCCTCCTGGGTAATCTGATTTAGCTTTCCCCCGCCATGACGTGGATCAACAAAAGTCTCAAGACCAATATGGGTTAAGGTCCCCGGCTTACCGGCTGCAATATCTCGGAAGAGATGGGAGATAACTCCTTGCGGAAAATTGTAGGCTTCAATCTTATTTTCAACAGCCATCTTCCCTAACTTGGGCGCTAGGTTCCAGTGCCCGCCAACAACGCGCTTGATGAGCCCATTATGCGCCAAATGGTTCATTCCCCGATCTTTAGAATCCCCTTGCCCTGCCGCATACACCAAGGATAAATTCTTAGGTAAACCCGTCTCAATAAATCTCTTTTCCAAAGCCATCGTCAATTCTTCTGGATGTCCAATACTGACAAATCCATCAATGGCGACCATGCTTCCATCCTTGATCAACGCGATCGCTTCATCCGCAGTTAAGACCGCCTTCTTCATCGCGATTATCCTCCTGTCAAGCTTTTTAAGTGTCCGTACCTAAACTCTCCTCGCTCCTTCTCATCCTTCTTGCTTCTTCCAGAAGAATCAAAATTTCCACGCAACTTATCTATAAGCAAGATACATGCCAAAAAAATAAAACCCTGAAAGCCTTAGCCTCCAGGGTTTTATAGAAAAGATATTATTTAAGCAGGCAGCAATATGTAGCTATTTCGCAACGTTTGCAATCTGCTTATTGTAAGCTATCCTTGTTATGACTCAAATCTAGCATTTCATGTAGCCCCTTCGCTACATGTCGCGAATGCGCTGCTTTATAATCCATACTTTTCCATTTTGCGATAGAGATTTGTTCGATGAATTCCTAAAATTTCCGCAGTTTTAACTTTATTTCCATCCGTTGTCTTTAGAGCCTTAAGTATAGCCTTACGCTCCGCCTCCGCAAGTTCTAGCGCTAATGGTTGCAGAGATGTGTTTCCGCGCCGCCCCTCTAAATCTTGAAGATATAAGGGAAGATCTTTAAGCTGAATCATCCCCCCTTCCGCGACGTTGATGGCTCTTTCAATCGCATTTTGCAGTTCTCGAACATTTCCAGGCCATGCATAAAGCTGAAATAGTTCCATAACCCAACGATCGAGTTTTCTTAAGGATAGCCCCAGTTCGTGTTGGAATTTAGACAATAGATGTTCGCTTAAAAGTAAGACATCCCCTTCCCGTTCCCGCAAAGGAGGTATGGTCACCGTAAACACATTGAGCCGATAATAGAGATCACGGCGGAATTCTCCTTCCCCTATCATTTTTTCCAAGTCTCGATGAGTGGCAGCTATAACCCTTATGTCTAGTTGCTGTAATCGATTACTTCCTACTCTTTCAATTTCTTTTTCTTGTAAGATCCGTAAAACTTTTGCTTGCATAGGGAGTGGCAGATCACCGATCTCGTCTAAGAAAATTGTCCCTCTGTTAGCTAACTCAAATTTTCCTGGTTTACCGCCTTTCTTGGCTCCGGTAAAGGCACCTTCTTCATACCCGAAAAGTTCTGACTCCAAAAGCTCCGCTGGAATTGCCCCGCAGTTCACTCGCACAAACGGTTGGTCATGGCGCGTACTGGCGGCATGAATAGCATGGGCAAAGAGCTCTTTACCTGTGCCGCTCTCTCCACGCAAAAGTACCGTTGACTTAACTAACGCCGCCCTTTCCGCCAGCGCTATCGTCCGAAGCATAGCTTGACTCTTGCCGATAATGTTACTAAATGTATAGCGAAACTTCTGATAGTGTTTTAATTCCTTTTCATAGAATTTTAGCTTGTTCTCCAATAAATCCAACTTCTCTGCCAAAGTACGAAGCTCTCGGACATCCCGAAACATAACCTTGCCTACTGCACCGATAAGTTTACCCTCTTCCCTCAAAGGAAGGCGCATCACCATCGCTTCTTTTCCGTTAATATCCATGACCTCTCCGATTTCTGCCAAACCAGTCTGGGCAACAATATGCATTCGACTGCTCGGTAGAATGTCAGTACAGAGACGACCGATAGCATCCTCTTGCTCAATATTAAGGAACCGACAGTAGCTCTTCGTAATTCTGGTTATAATGCCTTTTGAGTCTACGACCATAACGCCGTCGTAGGCTTGTTCAAAAATACTTTCTAAGCTCGTGAGGCTGTTTAGCGTATTATCTAAACGAGATAATACTGTTTGCAATTCGCTGCCGTCCTGAAAAACGACAACCGCACCGACTGTTTCTCCGTCTTGATTAATAGGAGAACGGTTCGTGATAAACATCCGTTCTCCTATTAACAGTTGATCCGAGTTAGCGTCTCCACTCAGTATTACGTTGTTGAGTTTAGAATTCGGAATAACATCTATTATTTTCTTGCCAATAATGCCTTCTACGTCTATCCCAATGAAGTTAGCTGCAGCTGGATTGCAATAACAGACAGCATCTTGATCATCTATCACAATAATGCCAGCCTTAAGGGCTTGAAAAGCCTGATCCAATTTAATAATTTGATGAGATTTCATGCTTTCCCCTCCTGTTTAGGGTCATAAGTATGGCGCCTAATTAAAGTATAGCATGTTTATCCAAATCTTAGCCCATTTCATAAGTGCGGCATACTTCGTTGAAATAAGCCCCAAAGATGTGTCTTTGGGGCTTAACTTTCTAGCTTGGAGCAAGTAACCGCAATGCCTTCTTAACCTGCTCTTCAGTGGTTAATTCCCCACTGTCTTTTTGGATCTGACCAACAGCCTGCCGTGCTTCGTCCAAACCAAAACCTAAGGCCAGCAAAGTTTGCACTGTCTCGGAGTGAGTATGGGAAGAGGATTCAGAGAACGAGCTCTCTCCAATTGGAAACGTACTGTGTCCTTTAAACTTTTCTTTAAGTTCGAGAATAAGCCGTTGTGCTGTCTTTTTACCGATGCCTGGGACCTTAGTCAATAAATTAAGATTTTCACTAACAATAGCACTTTCAATCTGAACCGCGCCAAAGGTTGAAAGCAGAGATATAGCCGCCTTAGGCCCAATGCCTGAAACACTTAACATTTGAAGAAAGAGTTGCTTTTCTTCAAATGAGGAGAACCCATAAAGAGATAAATCGTCTTCGCGCATAACGACATGGGTATATACGACAAGTTCCTGCCCTGGTTGAGCCTTTGCCAACAACCCATACGGCACAGTGAGCAAGTAACCTGTTCCCTGTACATCGAGCACTAGACGATCGGACTGGATTTCCCACACCTTGCCACGCAACATTCCAATCATCTTAAATCCCCCATTCTCTGGTTCAAAGCAAAGCTATGCGCATGACAGATCGCAATTGCCAGAGCATCAGCAGTATCGTCTGGCTTCGGAATTTCATTTAGCCCCAGTAATCCTCTGACCATCTGTTGGACCTGATTTTTTTCGGCTCTTCCATACCCTACTACGGCTTGTTTAACCTGCAATGGAGTATATTCATAAATCGGAAGGCCATGTTGGGCACCAGCCAATAAAACAACCCCCCGCGCATGCCCTACAGCTAAGGCGGTCGTGGTATTTCGATTAAAAAATAACTCTTCAACTGCAATATGATCCGGAGTGTGTATACGCAGATACGGCTCTATATTTTCATATAACATCAGCAAGCGCTCTGCCAATGGCGTATGAGCAGGCGTACGCCAGCATGAATAATCGAGCGCACTTAAGGTGTTCCCTTTTTGTTCTATTAATCCATACCCCATAATTGCCGTTCCTGGGTCAATTCCTAAAATAATCATGCACGTCTTCCTTTCAATCCTAATAGATTTCGACAGAAGACGGACGATTTCCTTTCTTTTTTTACTAATCTGTTTCACTCAAGCCAAAGGGATTCACTTGCAGAATCAATGAACGACTGAACTTCATCTAAAGAATAGAACTCAACCTTATGAGCCATATCTATGATTTCCTTTGGCCATGACTCTACACTTAACCCTGTTACTATAACATTGCCATTCACTCCGGGTTTTCCTTCGATCACAGAAAGCACCCCTTGTTCCAAACCGAAATGATAGCTTTCCTTTTCAGTAGCTTCACCTGCTAACACATCTGCCGAATTCAAAGTGTTCAATACGGACTCAGCGCGATCTTTGTTGGACCACCATAAGGTTGTAGCAGGAACTATGCAACCAATTCCCAATCCTAGAATAAGAACTAAACTAACAACTTTCCACCTGGACATAATGAAAAACCCTCCTGACTATTGTCTTCTTAGCTATAGTCTTGCCAGGAGGGTTTACTTTAATCGTTTTTACCATATTCCTTTTACTTGATCTTGTGACAGGCTTGTCTTTAGAGATCTTCACCTGCTAAAGCCTCGGCTAATTCAAAGTTAGAATAAACTCCTTGAGAATCGTCATGATCTTCAAGTTTATCCATTAAACGCACTATCTTGCGGGCCTGATCTACATCCGAAATTTCAAGGGTGTTTTGGGGAACTGGGCTAAGCACAGATTCCTCAACGGAAATCTTTTGATCTAAAAGAGCTTGATGAACTTCCTCCATGGTCTCTGGAGTCGTGTATACAACAAAGCCATCCTCATCAATTTCAATATCCTCAGCTCCAGCTTCTAAAGCCAACATCATAAAATCATCATCACTTAATTTGATACCCTCGCGTTGGATTCTCAATTGACCCTTTTCCTCAAACATCCAACCAACGCATCCAGTCTCACCCATGTTGCCCCCATTTTTAGAGAAAATATAACGAACTTCCCCCGCTGTCCGGTTTCTGTTATCCGTTAATATATCAACCATAATGGCGACCCCACCCGGACCATATCCTTCATAACGCAACTCTTCATATACTGTTCCTTCTGCTCCGCCAGTCCCTTTAAGAATTGCCCGTTGGATATTTTCATTAGGAACATTTGCTGATTTAGCATTTTCGATGGCTATCTTCAGGCGAAAGTCGTTGACGTCTCCCCCGCAAGCACGGGAGGCAACCACCAGTTCCCGGCCCAGCTTAGTGAACATTTTACCTTTTTGAGCATCTGCCTTACCTTTTTTATGTTTAATGTTTGCCCACTTTGAATGTCCTGACATGTAGTTAAATCCTCCTTATGCTAGTCTTAAATAGTTTAGCACAAGCTAATTTCTCTTGTAAAGGTATATTGAATAAACAGGATCTGCCGTGAGTAGATTCTCCACAGATTTCCACATTAGAATATAACAATTTAAATCTATATCTTTATAATTTATATTTTTGACAAAATGGTCTTTTGGGGAGTTTATTATAAAGGCGTCGGATGAGATAAACATTATCGAAAGTCCCCTCGTTCCAAAATTGAACGAGGGGACTATTACTCTGCCTATCACTTGCTGAACAGTTCAGTGCTCAAGTAACGTTCCCCAGTATCTGGGGCCAGAACAACGAGGTTTTTCCCCTCGCCTAAAGTTACAGCTGCTTGAAGAGCTGCACTTACTGCTGCTCCAGAAGAAATGCCTACCAAGATTCCCTCTTCTCGTGCCATGCGGCGCGCTGTCTCTAAGGCGTCCTCATTACTTACCTGTATAACTTGATCCAAGATCGTCTTATTTAAAACTTCCGGTATAAACCCAGCACCAATTCCTTGGATTTTATGCGGTCCTGGTTTCCCGCCGGAAATGACTGGAGACGAGGCTGGTTCCGCTCCGATAATCTGTATTTCGGGAAGACGAGTTTTTAATACCTCGCCGATCCCAGTTATTGTCCCCCCCGTGCCGATTCCAGCGACAAACGCATCGATATCCTTCAACTGGTCAAGAAGTTCTAAGGCTGTACTCCGTCGATGAGCTTCAGGGTTAGCAGGATTTTCAAATTGTTGAGGCATGAAGTAGTCCGGGTTTTCCTTGAGTAACCGCTTCGCCTCATTAATTGCCCCATTCATCCCCTCTGCTCCAGGAGTTAAGACAAATTCCGCACCATAGGCAGACATCAACATCCTCCGTTCAACACTTAATGAATCTGGCATAACGACAATTAATCGATAACCTCGGGCGGCTGCAATCATAGCTAGCCCAATCCCCGTATTCCCACTTGTTGGCTCAATTATAGTTCCCCCGGGACGGAGCAGTCCTCGTTCCTCGGCATCTTTAATCATTCCCCAAGCAATACGATCTTTGACGCTTCCACCTGGATTAAAAGACTCAACTTTAACATAGATATTAGCCATTCCAGGCTTAACCAAACGTTGCAGACGAATTAAAGGGGTCTTCCCTATCAAATCTGTAATGTTATCAACAACCCTCATATTAAATACCCCATTTCATATCAATTTAGTATGGATTAATAATAGCAATGAATATTCCACTTGTCAAGCAAACTAGTCTCCGGGCGAATTAAGTATTCCAACCCAAGTGCCTTACTATTCAAGGAGTTTCATTGCAATGAAGTCCGTACCATGGGCTTTATGCTTCCAAATTTTAACGTTGTTAAATGCAACTTGATTCTCTTTGATTATTTCTTGTTAGTAAAGCGCTTTTGAATAAATTCAAAGATACTCATTGCGCTCCAAGAACCAACTGCAACGATGGAAGCTTCATAAAATGTAGTTTCTACCCAATACACTGATAATAGTACAAGAATTATAAAGTAAATCAAAAAACGTTTAACTTCTTTTAAAATAAATATTTTTAACCCACCTATCAAACTAACACTATATACACCGAAAGTTATCTAGGACTTTCGGTATAATTCTATAATTGCTACTCAGCCTTTAATCGTTCCTCTACTACTGCTACTAAGGCTTCGATCTGATGGGGCAGAGGGATGCGAGGAACCCCTACAAGCTGAATATTTCCACGTTGAATTGGCAACAGCAATTTTTCCGCTTTACTGGCCGAAATTGCTGTTGCCATTGACGCTGTAATCTCACCTAAAAGACCGTAGACCATCATGATTGCGACCGAGCCCACAATTATGTCTACACGCTCCACATTGTAGCAAATGGCAGACTCACCAGAAGCTCCCTCTGTGGCCCCTGCGCGCAACATGGCACCAGTCGCAAGCGCATTTGTCCCGAGGGCGAGGATATTTAACTCCGGGATCTTTTTGCGCAACTGTTCTACAATGTGTTTGCCAATACCGCCACCCTGTCCATCAATGACTGCTATCCGCATAATACCGCCTCATACTTTCTTAACATATCCGGGGAAGGTGTTCGCCTTCGAGCATGCCAACTATACGTTTTCCCCCGAGGAAAGTTTCCAAAAGCACAAGCCCCGACTTTCCTTCTTGTACCTGTCCAATACGTGTTGCATTTTGCCCCAATGGATGAGCCTGCATCTTCATAAGCACTTCTTCCGCAACTTCCGGCCTCACAATGACCAAGGCCTTTCCTTCATTCGCTAAATAAAGGGGATCCAATCCTAACATCTCGCAGGCACTTTCTACGCTTGGAGACAGTGGTAAGAACTCTTCCTTTAAAAGCATACTCACTCCCGCTTGTTGGGCTAATTCGTTTAAAGTTGTCGCCACGCCGCCACGGGTAGGATCTCTCATACATTTGACTCCTGGCAGATAAAAAGTATCAATTAATTTATTTAAAGGAGCACAGTCACTAAGCACAGGAGTTTGAAATTCAAGCCCTTCTCGCTCCGATAAAATTGCTATTCCATGATCCCCAATCGTTCCTGTTATAAGAATCTCGTCACCGGGCCGAATCTGCTCCGGACCAACTAAACGATTTGTAATATACCCTATTCCAGTGGTGTTTATAAAAACTTTATCAGCACTTCCGCGTTCCACAACTTTCGTATCCCCGCTGATAATGACTATACCGGCTTCAGCCGCAGTCTCGGCAATACTTTTAATAATCCGCTCTAAATCCTCCATAAGTAAACCCTCTTCTAAAATAAGTGCCAGGGTTATAAATTTTGGAATTGCACCACTCACCGCTAAATCATTGACCGTACCACATATCGCAAGCTTGCCGATATCTCCCCCGCGGAAAAACAAAGGGGAAACTACAAACGAGTCAGTGGTTACAGCGATCTGCTCCCTGCCGGGCACCAAAGCAGCATCGTTCATCTGATTTAAGTAAGGATTTCCTAAGTGTTTCTGAAAAAGGTTGAGTATTAATTCATGGCTTAGCCGTCCACCGCTTCCATGAGCCAACATTATGCGTTCCATTTAATCCACACTCCTTTGAGCGTATCGGTGATAAGCTGCACAAGACCCTTCAGTAGATACCATACAAGGTCCAACAGGCTTCATCGGTGTACAATGTTTCCCAAACAAAGGGCATTGAGTCGGATAAATTATCCCTCTTAAGACATCACCGCAACGGCAACCAGGTGTTTCCCGCGAGTCAAAAACAGGCAAGGAAAATTTCTGGACAGCATCCCAAAGTCTATATTCTTCCCGTATACCCAAGCCGCTTTGTCGGATTAGTCCTATCCCTCGCCAATACGCATCAACAGGCTCAAAGACCCGTTCAATAAACATTTTGGCCTGAGGATTCCCCTCCGGCTTAGCTACACGATGATATTGAATTTCAATGTCAGAGCGTCCCTCTGCACGTTGGCGAAGGAGCATCACTATCCCCTCAAGGATATCCAAGGCTTCAAATCCTGTAACAACGCCAGGTTTACCATAATCTTGAGCCATAAACTTTATCGGCTCTATACCTATAATTGAGCAAACATGTCCAGGATCAAGAAAAGCATCGACAACCAGTTCATTGTCCTCTGCCAGCAGCTTTAATACTGGAGGGACCACTTTGTGCATAGAGAGCACACTGTAATTTTTTATCCCTTCCCGTTTAGCTATCTCTAAGCTCACGGCTACAGTAGGAACAGTCGTTTCAAAGCCGATCCCCAGAAAAACAACCTCTTTGTTTGGATTTTGGCGAGCTAACTCCAACGCATCTTGAGTTGAATAAACCACTCGAATATCTGCGCCTTCAGCTCTTAACTCCTGTAAATTCTTTTCCGTACCCGGCACTCGAATCATATCCCCAAACGTAGCGGTGAGGACATTTTTTTGAGCGGCTAAATAAAGATACCGGTCTATATCTCCACTGGCAGTAACACAGACTGGACAACCAGGTCCAGAAACTAACCGCACAGTAGATGGTAATAATTCTCGAAGCGCATTTTTGGCGATAGCTACAGTATGCGTTCCGCAAACCTCCATGATGGTAAATGGACTTTGAGCTAAGGACTTAATTTCGGTGAGAAGGATGCTCGCCCTAGCCATTAACTCCTTACTGGTCTTTTTCATAGGCCTCAGCCACCTCCAGCAGCAGTCCTTCCGTTTCTTTGGCACTTTCGTCATCAATAATACTGATGGCAAACCCGGCATGAACTAACACGTATTCGCCAATTCCAACCTCCGGCACCAAGTCGATACTGACTATACGTTCATTTCCCATCATATCTACCTTGGCAATAGTGCCGTCGATCGTGACGATTTTAGCAGGAATGGCTAAGCACATTATAACACCTCATTCGCAATTAATAGTTGTCCAAAGGCTAGGCCTCCATCCCCTGGAGGGAGGCTTCGGGAACGCAAGACCTTTATTCCTTCTGCTTGACAATTTTCAAGGACTGCTTCAGTTAAGAGTTTATTCTGAAATACCCCTCCACTTAAAACCAAAGGACTGCAACCTGCCCCCAGTTGCAGGGCTATATCCACAATCGCTTGAGCAATCGTTTGGTGAAACCGATAGGCAATTTCTTCCCGACTCACGCCAAGAAGAACATCTCGAACCAATTCTTCGAAAAGCTGTCTAACTCCAAGGATAAGCACCCCGTTCTCAGCTCTTACTTCATATGAATAGAGTAATTGTTTATTTCTACTCCGATATTCTGAGTCTTCAAGACTTTCTTGCCGTAAGAAATCAGCCCCAAGGCTTTCCAGCTCAATTGCAGCTTGTCCTTCATAGGTTACCTTAGTACATACACCTAGTAAGGCACTGACCGCGTCAAACAATCTCCCTGCGCTAGAGGTTTGAAAAACTTGAATTCCGGTTTCGAGTTGACGATCTAAGATCTGACGTTCATGGATTGAAAGGGCTGACCAAAAGGACGAAGTCTTTTCCCATTCTGCACTGTCAAAAAGAGTTTTAAGATACGAATAAGCAATTCGTAAAGGTTGTTTTCCACCCGCATCTCCCCCTGGAAGCCCTAAGTACTCCAAATGCCCCTTGCGTTCATACCCTGAGGAGTTTCCATACAGAAATTCAAACCCCCAGATACAATGATCTTCTCCGTAACCAGTTCCATCACAGATAACTCCCAGGGTTGGTTCGGTTCTTTCCCATTCCCCCAACACACTAACTAAATGGGCATGATGATGTTGCACGGCATATTTTGGCCAAGGCTGTTCCAAAGCAAATCTCGTTAGTTGATAGTTTGGATGTTTATCGTAGGCAATCGCACTTGGTGCAATATTAACGACTCGTTGAAAGGATTCCAGTTCCTGGTGAAAGCGCTGAAGATTTTCATACCCTTCCATATCTCCAATATATTGACTCACAAAAGCCCGTTGCCCCAAGGCGAGACAAAATGTATTTTTAAGTTCTCCCCCTACACCGAGAAGGGGGGTCTTAATCTGAATTTGGGACATTAAAATTGGTAAAGGGACATAACCGCGGGCCCTGCGGAAAAAGACGATTTCATGACCAATCACTTGAACAACCGAATCATCACAGGGATGATAAATATCTCGATTATGCATCAGAAAATAATCCGCAATTCCCTGTAGAGCTTCAAAGGCCTCTTCGTTTGTGTAAATTAATGGACGCCCACTGAGGTTGGCACTCGTCATGACTAAAAAATCACAGGGTCCCTCAAACAAGCGATGATGTACTGGGGTATATGGCATTATGATTCCCAATGTCTGTATTCCCGGTGCGATGTTCCCCGGTAAAGGCTCCGCAAGAGCTAACTTTCGTTCCAAGACCACAATAGGGGCCGCTGGACACTGTAACAATTCCTCTTCCTTAGCACTGATATTAACCTCGTTACAAGCCTTTGCCACAGATCTCGCCATAACCGCAAAAGGCTTTGATCCCCTTTCCTTTCGTTCTCGCAAGCGACGAACGGCTTCTGTGTTTCGAGCATCACAAACAAGATGGAAGCCCCCTAGCCCTTTTACCGCAATAATCCCGCCTTGGGCTAGCTGATCTACGCCTATCCCTGGGAGCGGGTGACCAAAAGCATCACTAAGTTGAAGCTTAGGCCCACAATTTTCACAGGCGACCGGTTGTGCATGAAATCGTCGATCCCTTGGATTTCTATAATCTGCTGCGCATGAGTTGCACATCGGAAATTCTGACATAGTGGTTTGCACCCTGTCATAAGGAACGTCACGAATTATTGAATAGCGCGGACCACAATTCGTGCAATTTGTAAACGGATATGCGCAGTACCTGCTCATAGGGTCAGCCATGTCCTTAAGGCAATCTCTGCATGTTGCAACATCCGGCGATATTAAAACATCCGCATCTTGCTCAGCTTCACTCTCAACAATTTCGAACGTCTTATAGCGCTTAGGCTCAGTCTCAACAAATCGTGCTGTCACGATTTGAGCCAAAGGGGGAGCTTCATTAAGCAACCGATCATAGAACAAGTCTAATTTATTTCCTTCTGCATGGATTGTTACACCATGGCTTGAGTTATTTACCCATCCGTTGATACCTAGTTCTTCTGCAAGCTTAAAAACAAAAGGTCGAAACCCTACCCCTTGAACAATACCATTAAAATAGATAGCTTTTGCTTGTATTTTCATTGTTAAATGACCAGCTTTCAGCCTTACTGAAATAATTCTTAATATTAACACTCTTATTGTACACGCCAAACTCTATTTTCTTCAAGTAAATTAATTCTAAACGTTTCGTAATAGTCAGAAAGTATCATAATCTATGCGCTTTCCAAGGTTCGACCGCCCATGGTTGAGTCACAACGAGTGCATCGAGCTTTTTCGTTCGCCAAGTTTTCTTTAATAAAAATTCTTGTCATTAGTATTTTTAATTACTAAATTATAAATTAATATTGCCAATCTTCTAAATATTCATAAGTTAGAGAGGAAACTGACAATTTTTCCAGAATATAAGTTACATATATCGTTTTCGTTACACTAAGGCCTACTTAGCTGAAGGATCAATTTCAAATTCAGGAGGTGTTCTGTAAAGTATGGGTAATTTTGATTTACTCAAAGTCAAAGGGGTTTCTCGGCGTGATTTCATGAAATTGATTGCAGCAACAACTGCAGCGCTTGGACTTCCCGAACTTATCGTACCTCAAGCGGCTAATGCGTTAGAACAAGCACTGAAGAAACCGCCTGTTATCTGGTTGGAAGGCATGGATTGTACTGGATGCACAGAATCAGCCATTTCCACCCTAAATCCTTCACCCGCCGAACTCATTTTAGATATGCTCTCAATTCGTTATCATGAAACCATCATGGCTGGATCCGGTCACACATCAGAGGAAGCTTACCAAGAGGCTCTCAAGGAAAAATTTGTTCTCGTTGTAGAGGGATCCTGTCCCGGTAAAGAAGAGCAAGACCGTTTCTGTATGATTGGAGGCAGACCATTCCGCAAAATTCTCCTTGAATCAGCTCAGAAGGCTCAGGTGATTCTCGCCATCGGAAGCTGTGCATCAGAGGGGGCTGGGATTCCAGGGGCTTGTGCATCTGGTGCTGTCGGTGTGGCAGAAATCCTGAGAAACGAAGGAATTAACAAACCCGTAATTAATCTTCCCTGTTGTCCGGTCAAACCCAATACATTAATTGGCACAATTCTATACTACTTGACCTACCAAAAGGCTCCAGAGCTGGATGCTCAAAATCGCCCGGTGGCCTTCTACGGTTCATTATTGCATGATAACTGCCCTCGCCGCGGGCACTTCGAAAGTGGAAACTTCCTTACAGATTGGAACGATCCTCTTCAAAAAGAGTATTGCCTAATACTAAAGGGGTGCAAAGGTCCAAAGACCTATACCGACTGTGCACAAGTATGGTGGAATGACAACGCCAACTTCTGTATTAATGCAGGGTCTCCCTGTTCCGGATGTTCAGAGAAAGACTTCTATGATGGATTCAGTCCCTTATATGCAAAGCAAGAGATCTTCAAGCTTCCAGGCGTTGGTCAAGTGAATGCAGATACAGTAGGGGCTGTTATTGGAGGAGCTGCTGCAGTGGGTCTGGGAGCCCATTTAATAGCTACTGCTGCTAGCGGCAGACTGAGCAAAAAGGACCATAAGGAGGACGTGTAGATGGCGAAAGTAGTAATCGATCCTTTAACACGCATTGAAGGGCACTTAAGGGTTGAAGTAGAAGTCGAGAATGGAAAAGTTGTTGACGCACATGTCATAGGAACCATGTACCGTGGGATTGAAGCTATGCTCCGTGGTCGTGACCCTCGAGATGCTACGTATGTTACAGAACGAGTGTGTGGGGTTTGTGCCGGTTCACATGGTTGGGCGTCCTCTTTAGCTCTGGACAAAGCTTATGGCGCAAATGTTCCGGCCGGTGGTCGTCTTATTCGGAATCTAATCCTTGGGGCGATGTATCTGCATGACCATCCTCTGCATTTTTATCATCTAAGTGCCCTAGACTATATAGATGTAATAGCTGTCGCCCAATATCAAGGAAAAGACCCAGGACTTCTGGCTGTAAAAGACAAAATCGTAAAGTTGGTGACTGCCGGGGATACTGCTCCACTGACTCCTCGTTATAAACCAGATGCCTTCAGCGTCAACGATCCTGAATTAGTGACCATGGCTGTTGCCCATTACCTCAAAGCTTTAGAGATGCAAGCGAAGGCCAAGAAAATGTCCGCACTGTTTGCCGGAAAACAGCCCCATCAATCTTCGATTGTCGTTGGTGGCGTAACTATGCTTCCAAGCATTGGAGTCGTTGAGCAATTCCGTTCCATGCTTTATGAACAGCTTGATTTCATCGAGAAAACTTATTTGCAAGATGTATTAACATTCGGTACTGGCCCGCTTCTGCCCTTAGCCCAAGCCGGTGTAGGCGGAGGGAGTCCCAACTATCTGTCTTATGGTGGATTTGCCCGTGACGATGCTGGCAAAGACATGTTCTTTAAAGCAGGCGTCATTATGGATGGTAATTTAAGCAGTATTAAATCGGTCGATGAAGCAAAAATTACAGAAGACGTTCAATATTCTTGGTATAAAGCCAGCGCCAACGGTAAAACGCCCTATACCGAGGATACAGTACCTGATCTAGATAAGAAAGGTGCCTACACCTTTGTTAAAGCCCCTCGCTATGATGCTAAACCAATCGAAGTTGGGCCTCTTGCCCGAATGCTTGTTATGCAACCTAAAGGTCTCATGGATATCATCGCTAAGTATAATATCAAGCCGGGTGCAGTAGCACGTCATGCGGCTCGTGCTTATGAAACTCTCCTTATGGCTAAAGATATGTTCAATTGGATTGATGCCTTGGAAAAAGAAATGGGATCTAAGGAATTCCGCATTCATGATACTGATCACTGGGAAGCTCCAGCCACCGGACAAGGCGCAGGCATGGTTGAAGCTCCTCGAGGAGCTCTTGGCCACTTTATCAAAGTCGCCGATCATAAAATTGAAAACTATCAAATGGTTGTTCCGACTACTTGGAATTTCTCTCCAAGGGATGACAAGGGTGTCCGTGGTCCGGTTGAAGAAGCCCTAATAGGTGTTCCTGTACCTGATCTCGAAAATCCTGTCAACATTGTACGGGTCGTTCGTTCCTATGATCCATGTCTAGCCTGTGCGATTCACCTCATTCATCCTGAAACTAACCAGATAAAAAAATTCCAGATCGGCTGGTAATAAAGGAGGGAAGGACATGTCTAGCCAATTAGACTTAGACCACCCATTGTTTCAGCGCATAAGCCACTGGATCAATTTAATCAACTTTTTATTTTTAGGCATCACAGGTTGGTTCATTCATTCCCCTTATCAAGGAATGCCTATGAGCCTAGTTCGGAATTTGCATTTTATTTTTATGTATCTGTTAATCATTAATGGCATCGTCCGTTTCTATTACTCCTTTTTTGGGAAGCATAAAGATTATGACACCTTTTTTTTCAACTCTCAGGATCTAAAAACAACTTGGCCTCAAATTAAATATTATTTGTTCTTGGGCAAACATCCCAAAACCGGGAAATACAACCCCCTTCAAAAAATGGCCTATATTGCCCTGCCTATTATGGCTGTAGTTCAGGCTGTGACAGGCTTCATACTCTACAAGCCTGTTCAATTGGCAAGTTTAGCTGATTCCTTTGGAGGGTTAGCGGCTGTTCGAGGATTCCATTATCTCTTAATGTGGCTATTTATCGCTGTAATCGCAGTTCACCTTTATCTTGTCTTTACAGCAGCCTATGAGCAGTTTCTCTTCATGTTTTTTGGCAAGATAAGAAAGGAGAAAAGTGTATAATCATGCAATCACCAAAAATCATGGTGATGGGAGTAGGAAACATCCTTTTATCTGACGAAGGTTTAGGAGTTCGTTTTTTGGACGAACTAGCTAAGAATACGCTCCCCGACAATGTAGAACTACTTGAAGGGGGGACAGCTGGACTGGAGCTCGTTCATTTAATACAAGATGTAGACTTTCTTATTATCATCGATGCCTTAAATGCTAACGCTGAGCCTGGAGCATTGTTCCGCTTTCAACCTGGGGATCTTCAAGTAATCCCCGAACAATATGAAGTATCATTTCATCAAATCGGCATCGTTGAAGTAATAACCATGGCTAATGTATTGGGGCATGCTCCACAAACTTTAATTTTTGGTATTCAACCTAAAAGTTTAGAATGGGGCTTAGAAATAAGCCCTGAAATCGAAGCCCTATTCCCCCGTTTGAGTGAGTTAATAATAAAGGAAATTGATTCCATTCAGCACGAAGGGAAATTTGCTTCGCCATAAAATTCAAGAGCCTTTTACCACTATGAATCTTTGCAGTGGTGAAAGGCTCTTACAATTATTTTGATACATATTATTCTTAAAGTTATTTTTCGAAAGGCAGTTTACTATACCTCGCAGTACTTCCAGCACCTCAACTAACCAATCGTTATTGTTACCCTTCATGTTCCCGGTGCTCTATCACCTCTTGACTTAGCCAACTAATCCATTCATTTAGCCCATTTCCATTGCGACAAGATACTTCGAAAATTCGTATGTGTGGATTAATCGCTAGAATATCTTGTTTCATCGTCTCCATATTTACATCAGTCAATTTTTCTAGATCCATCTTATTTAGAACAACCGCTTTCGCATTGCGGAATATCACAGGATATTTCGAAGGTTTGTCATCTCCTTCAACAATGCTAAGCACAATGACTTTAAATGCTTCACCCAGATCAAAATCGGCAGGGCAAACCAAGTTCCCGACATTTTCGATAATCATCAGATCAATGGCATTCCAATCAAAGTCCGGTAAAACCTTACTTACCATTTTACTGTCAAGATGACATCCTCCGCCAGTATTAATCTGAATTACAGGTATCTGGTGTATAGCTATGCGATCCGCATCTTTACTAGTAAAAATATCTCCTTCTATAACCCCCACACCAAGACTTCTAGTTAGGAGGGGCAACGACTTTTCCAAAAGCGAAGTTTTTCCTGCTCCTGGTGAGCCAATCATATTAATAGCTAAACAATTATTCTTTCGAAAATGAGCACGATTTATTTCAGCCTGCGTATCATTTGAGTTAAGTAAATTTGCCATGACTTCAATTTCACGACGTGTTGCTTCCATTATTCTACCTCCAGGCTTTCAAGTAATAGTTCCTCACCTTGAATAACTTCAATGTTGATATCTTGACATTTTGGACAGAGAAAAAACATCCCCGTCACGTTAAACTCATAATGACAGTTCTGACAGCGACCAAGCACGTCTATACGCTCTACTAACAGTTCTGCTCCTTCACATATGGTATCCTTGCCATAAGCTTCAAAAGCCATTTGCAGAGCATCCGGTTCCGCATTTGTAAGTGCTCCAACCTTTAGTTTAACCTGGAGCACTCTCTTTACTTTATGTTGGGAGACAGTCTGTTCGATGACCTCAAATACTCCTCCCATTAAAGACATTTCATGCACATCGTCTCCAGTTAAGAAAACTCGAAAAAACTTAACCTTCCTTTCAGTAATATTCTTATCCCTTTTCCAAGTTTATTAACTTCGTTTTCTAAGTTACCTTCATGATAATAATGACTAAACTTACTATAATACTAGCCAGAAAGTTTAACTTATAGTTATATATTTTTGGAAGGTCCCTTCTCGCCATCCTTGGCTACAGGGACACTCGGCCATCCTTGGCCATCGGTCCCTTCTCGCTGTCCCTGGCTACAGGGACACTTAGCCATCCTTGGCCTTCGCCTGTGGCTTGGCGGTAAAAAAGTTTTCTTTATAAGCCTTAGTATACATAGTATAAATAGTTCGACAAGAGGTGCAAATATCCCTTTATGCCTGGCTATAAAATACAGAATCATCTGAATCGACACTTATTTCCTGCTCTAGCTAAATACTAGCCTAGTACAATCTTCTGTGGACATACTTAATAGTATTGTTAATCATGAGTAAATTTATGTTTTTATTACACGTATAAAGACCTTTTATATGGTTAGTATAATAATGTCTAAACAAACAACTGAAAAAGGAGGATGGTTAAATATGAGCCGTAATACACCTGAAGTTCCAGAATCCGAAAGACAGTTGGATGAGCTTAAGTGGGAAGTAGCTGAAGAACTAAATTTAGACGATGATATTCAAGAAAAAGGGTTTGCTAACATGACCACCAGAGAAGTAGGTCAAATTGGCGGCAATATGGTCAAGAAAATGATTACCTTTGCAGAGAAGGAAATGGCCGAGCAGGGTTCTGATGTTATAGATTAGTAATATCTTAGAAAGGGACGTCGTTCAGATAAACGACGTCCCTTTCTAATTGAGTTATTTATATCAAAACTAACCTTAAGCAAAATTTGTTTAGACCCTATTCTTCGACATACGGAATCGTAAGAGGGCCAAGTGGCAAAACAGCAATACTCATATTATCGCCATATTTACCCGTTAGTTCCCTCAAAGTTTGTTCGATATCCCTCGTAGGAGTTAAATTTGCAATTCTTGTCGATTCTTCAGGCAACAAGGAATACAAGTATACATCTGCCCACTCCTGAATCATAGCCAATCTTTGTGCTTCCCACTGATCAAACATTTGAAATGAAGGTTCGTTAATCATTTCTAAAAGTTCCTTTGGTGAGTTGCGCATTTGAAGTATTTTAACAAAATTCCCATGTTCCGGCATGCCCTCACTACATTCTGCGGCACAAATAATCGTCCCCCCTTGTTTGACAATCATCCGGGCAGCATCCATACCTTTTACAGCCTGGTATAAATTTTGATCGAGAGGGTAACCAGCATTCGTCGTAATTACAACATCATAACGCTTCTCACATTTGACCATGGCTTGTTCTTTGACATATGCACAGCCAATAGCATGAGCTTCAACCAACTCGCCGGCAAATACATTGGTGATCTCTTTCTCTCCATTCAGAGCTACATTTAGAAGGAAATCCGGTTTACAAAAATTGTTGACTTCCCTCGTCATTTCTTGAAGTGGATTCTTATCTAGTTTTCCCCAGGTAGCCAGCGGGTGCCCAATCATTTTAGCGTTATGGAAGGTTAATATAGTTTCAATCCCCGCTATACCAGGCATAATTCCCTTAGGTCCGCCAGAGAAACCCGCAAAGAAATGAGGCTCGATGAACCCTGTTACTATTCTAAAATCTGCTTCAACATATTCTTTATTTAGATATACCTCACACCCAAAGCTACTCGTTCCCAGATGCGAAAGCTCCGATTTTTCGTGACAATGATGATTTACAAGACGTACAGTATCTACAACTGTTTCTCCTAACATTTCGATGAATTCTTCCCTTGTTTGGTCACGGTGAGTTCCAAGGCCATTGATAATGGTAATGTTTTCCACCGGTACATGAGGAAGTTCCTCAAGTATCCAAGGAATTAATTTATAGTTTGGTGTCGGCCTAGTAATATCGCTAATTACAATGACTACCCTGTCTGTTGACTTAACCATTTCTCTAAGCGGGTTTGTCCCTTTAGGATTGCTCAGAGCGTCTAATACAAGCTCATGGTCATTCTCCGGCAACTTCAAATGTGTCGGTTCAACGACTCTCGTGTGTTCAGGTACATTTATGTTCAACCCATTCTTTCCATAGGCTAAAAAAACTTCCATATATATCTCCTTTTCTTTGAAATGTTATGTATGAAGCATCATACTGTCTAGTAACAAATTACTTGAGACATGACCTATAAACTTAAAGCCAACGATTCTAACTGTCCGCTTACTTCCTGTAAACCTTCAACTAATTTGGCAATTTCTTGATTAGCCTGTGCTTGTTCTTGCGTGATTGCACTGTTACGCAACGAACTTGCCGTGATCTTTTGAATAATGGCCTGAAATTCCAGTAAGAGTTCACTGATTTCATTGGCTGAACGATTGCTTTCATCTGCCAATTTACGAACTTCACCTGCAACCACGGAAAAACCACGTCCATGTTCTCCTGCTCTGGCTGCTTCAATTGCTGCGTTTAACCCTAAAAGATTAGTTTGTTTGGCTACTTTACGAATAAGCCCCAAGATATCTGAAGTGAATTTAAGTTGATTTTCTCCCTCCTTCGCCTCTGTCGCAATAGCTTGACTAATCGCGGCCACTTCTTGTGCCGAAGCAGCTGTTTGTTGCACAGCACTGGCAGCTCGCTCTATCGAATTACTTAAAACTTTTACTTGATTGCGCATGATGTCTTTCAATTCTTCGTCTCTCAGCATCGTTACAACCATACCCGCAGCAATCCTGGCAACCGGACTAACGATATCTAGAGGACCAGCAATTCCAAAGGTGCCGATTTTAACACCGTCGACTTTAATTGCTTGGTTGTAACCCTCTTTTAACTTCCCATTTGAAACGTCAGCCTCTTCTTGAGTTACAACTGTATATTCTATATTAGTAGTCATTATTTGGTGGCTTCCCTTATGCTGTACCCCTACTCTAGTTTGGGCAGAATCTGCCATGATTATCCCAGATTCATCACATACGATAACAGCAAACCCACCTTGTTCATGAATAAAACTTACTATTTTATTGGCAACAAAATTGCTAAGCTTAGAGACCACAAATCCATCTCCCTTTAAAACCTATTTACCTCCATATTATACCACAATGTCTGATGGTCGGACCATGAATCTAAATTAATCTCCAACCTTTTCCCTATTTTAACACAATATTTCTTAACAAGTTTGTTATGTTGTTCACTAATAGTGCCCTAAAGTATTCTCTTCAAAACTAAGCCTCTCTTTTGAATAAAAAGTACAATTATGTTTCGCCTACTTCGTTTCTTTGTTTGCCAAACGCAAACAAGCGAAAAGACTATGATAGTCCTTTCGCTTGTTACCTGGCGATACAAACAGCACGAAAGCCTCCAGTGGAGGGTTTCGCCGAAGCCGCGATCCCCAAAGAATACTAAACGGCGTAGGATGTGGATCGGAACGGGTGGAACCCCGGACCCAAGTATCTTAATTTACAGTATGACTAAACACAGAGAGACTACCTCGTTAGAGATAGTCTCTCGCTTGTTACCTGGCGATGACCTACTTTCCCAGGAGCTATGCTCCAAGTATCCTTGGCCCTGGAGGTCTTAACTTCCGTGTTCGATATGGGAACGGGTGGAACCCCTCCGGCATGATCACCAGATGTCTGAGATAGTTCATTCTTTCGAACGCTGTTCTCTCAAAACTGCACAGAGTCTTCTTCTAGTAGTGTCGATTGAATTTGAGCCACTCACCTAGTCATTAGCAATCCCGAAGCCCTTCGTCCTCAGCCTCTCTGTCCTTTCGAACCTCGTGCCTCGCACTTCGAACCTCGCTTTTAGGTCAAGCCCTCGACCGATTAGTACCAGTCAGCT
>NZ_JAMHFY010000020.1 GCF_023897015.1 Desulfosporosinus nitroreducens
TATTTATCCTCCTCCGAGTCCTGTTAACTCACTATACTTCTCTCGGAGGTCCATGACAACTATTCTAACTCAGGGGGGGAATCAATGAAAACTATCTCAGTTAATGAGGTGTTTTTTTTGTTGGTAAATACTTTGTTATATATTTCCCATTGACCCAATTACCACGGGGGGGTATAATAAGAATCGACTTAAGCAAGTAAGTTTGCAGTCGAAGCCCGAAGCGGAATCGAAATAAAGTTAGCACTTAAATTCTCAAACTATAATTTACTAAGCATTTATGGAGGTATATTTCTATGACAAAAAAGGTACTCATTGTCGGTGGAGTAGCTGGGGGAGCCTCCGCTGCTGCGCGTCTTAGAAGACTTGATGAAAAAGCCCAGATCATATTGTTTGAAAGAGATGACTATATTTCTTTCGCCAACTGCGGTCTGCCCTATTACATCGGTGAAACTATCAAGGAACGAGAGAAACTTCTCGTCCAAACTCCTGCGGATATGAAAGCAAGGTTTAACATTGATGTGAGGATCCATAGTGAAGTCGTTGGTATCGACACAGAAAAGAAAATGGTGACGGTCAGAAGTAAGGATCAAGGGATTTACGAAGAATCTTATGATGCTCTCGTATTATCACCGGGAGCCCAAGCTCTCCGGCCCAATATCCCAGGGATAGACAGTTCGAAGATATTTACCTTGAGAAACATTCCGGACACGGATAGAGTCAAGGCCTACGTTGATCAAAAGGGTACCAATAGCGCCATAGTGATCGGCGGAGGTTTCGTCGGAGTTGAAATGGCTGAAAACCTTATCGAGAGAGGTTTGAAAGTTACTTTAGTCGAAGCCGCCCCCCATATTTTAGCTCCTTTTGATTCAGACATGGTGGTAATGGCTGAAAAGGAATTAGTTGAAAATGGTGTGGATCTTATCTTAGGTGACGGCGTAAAAGCCTTTAAAGAGGTTGGCAGCAAAATCGAAGTAAGGTTGAGCAGTGAAAAAATGGTGACTGCTGATCTAGTCATTCTGGCCATTGGGGTAGCACCTGACACTGCTTTTTTGAAAGACTCGGGAATAGGGTTAGGGTCGAAAAGCCATATTGTCGTTGATGAAAGAATGCAAACCAATGTAAAAGATGTTTACGCAGTAGGAGATGCCATAGAGGTTGTCGACTTTATTACCGGAGAAAAGACGGCTGTCCCTTTGGCGGGACCGGCAAATAAGCAGGGAAGAATCGCTGCTGATAATATTGCGGGTTTGAATTCGATTTATAAGGGCACTCAAGGAACCTCGATCCTTAAAGTTTTCAGCTTAACGGCGGCAAGCACAGGGGCCAATGAGCGAAGCCTGAAAAAAGCCAATCTGCCTTATCGGGTGGTATACGTTCATCCTGTAGCTCATGCATCCTATTACCCGGCTGCTTTACAGCTGACCTTGAAACTGATTTTTAGTGATGAAGGCCAAGTATTAGGTGCACAGGGAATTGGTTATGATGGCGTTGACAAACGAATTGATGTTATTGCTGCTGTCATTCGCTTAAAAGGCACAGTAGACGACTTAGCTGAATTAGAATTAGCCTACGCTCCTCCCTTTTCATCGGCAAAAGACCCTGTTAATATGGCCGGATTTTTAGCACAAAACGTCCTAGCAGGAAGAACTCATGTTGTAGCTTGGAAGGACCTTGAGTTGTCTACACTCAAGGATTCCATACTTCTGGATGTGCGAACGGAAGAGGAATATAACAATGGGCACTTACCTGGTTCCATCAACATTCCCTTGGATAGTTTAAGAGACAGAATGGACGAGTTAGATAGGAATAAACAGATCATAGAGTATTGCCAAGTGGGTTTAAGGGGATATGTAGCAGACAGGATTCTAAGTCAAAGTGGCTATAACGTATTAAATGTTACAGGAGGGTATAAAACTGCCATGATACAGGAATTCCATCCGCAAACGATATGCTCTGAGAACCAACAGTCTAGTCAAGAACCAGTTGGAGTGGATACCCCTAAGGGCCATTTTGATAAAAGCATTGATGCCTGCGGGTTGTGTTGTCCTGGACCGCTGATGCAGGTCAAAGCTGCAATGGACCCTTTAAAGCAGGGCCAAATTCTCAAGATTGTGGCGTCTGACCCGGGCTTTTATGAAGATATTAAAGCTTGGAGTAAGAGAACCAATAATCAACTAATCGACGTAGCCAAGGTCGGGGGTGTTATTACAGCTTTCATCAAAAAGGGTGCTCTAAATGACTCTGTTAAGCAAGAGTCGGGAGCAACATCTTTAAAGGATAATAAGACAATGGTTGTCTTTAGCGGAGATTTGGACAAGGCTATAGCCGCCTTCATCATTGCCAATGGAGCTGCGTCCATGGGCAAGAAAGTTACGATGTTTTTTACTTTTTGGGGACTAAATATTCTCCGTAAACACGAGAAAGTCAACACTGAAAAGGGCTTTATGGATAAGATGTTCAGCATGATGATGCCGAGGGGGAGCAAACGGCTTAAGTTATCGAACATGAATATGCTGGGCATGGGCGGAAAAATGATCAGAAAAGTTATGAAGGACAAAAATGTTTCTTCCCTGGAAGAGCTCATCCAGGCCGCAATGAGCAATGGAGTAGAGGTAGTAGCTTGCCAAATGTCCATGGATGTCATGGGTCTAAAACAAGAAGAGTTGCTCGACGGCGTTAAAATTGGTGGAGTCGGTTATTATTTAGGAGAAGCAGAGGATTCCAACGTGAATTTATTTATTTAAACCTGACAAAGCCCAACAGTCACCATCCCGTCAATGACATTCTTTGGGAATAATATAATCTACCAGCTTAAGTAAAGAAGAAAATGGAGCTGTCTCTAAAAAGAGCCGAAGAAGGCAAAGTGTACTCACATGAAGAAGTTTCCGCCTTTATCTATAAGGCGAAGGGACGAAAGTTTGACAATGTTTTTCTCATGCTTGATCAATTTAACCTTAGAACGGAGGAAGTAATACGACCGTTGTATGTTGCCATGACAAGGGCAAAACGTAACTTGACCATTCATTATAATTGGTATCAAAATCTTTGCACCAATGTTAAAATAGGGGCAGTGAAAGATAATACTGGTGGATAGATTAGTATGTTTTCCTGAAATCATGAAGCAAGTTGAAGAGTATGCAGAATGGGAGTGTATTAGTTTATGATTAATGAAAAAATGAAAAAACTATCGCCATCAATGGATGAATGGCTTAAAGAAGCAAAAACTGATCCGTCGGCTTTACAGGAAGGGATGTTTTTAGTTCATAATGGTGTTGTGCGTCAAACGCCTAAAGCCAAGGTGCGCCAAGGAATTGATGATGGTTCGCTGGTAACGGGAATGGAATTTGCTTATGATGCAGCAAAGGTTGATTGGGCGATTGGTGAAACCTATAAGATGGAGGGTATCTTCTATGTCAGGGTTTGGCTTAATGAAGGCCAGCTTGAACTTGGCGACGACATCATGTATGTGCTGATAGGCGGTGACATCCGACCACATGTTATTGATGCACTGCAATTTCTGGTTGAAAAGATTAAAAGCGAATGTGTTAGCGAAATCGAACAAAAATAGTATCAATCAATGCATCCCGTCCGGCTAGAAGAGTATAAAGCATTTGATTTATCTCTGTGTATGGGGAGTGGATAAACAGCAGTATGGATAGCGGAGATTTGAATATCAGAAAAGTGAAAAACGTTGATATACCGCTGTTTGAAGAATGGTTGAATAAAGAACATATCCGAAAATGGTTTGGTGATCTAAGTGAATGGCTCAATGAAATATATAATCGCGAAGGCCAATATTATTGGATAAACCATTATATTATCGAATATGAGGATAGACCTATCGGATTTTGCCAGTACTATGATTGCGGCAAAACTGATGAAGGGTATGCCTGGGACAATGAGCCGGAAAGTACATTTGGTATTGATTATCTCATTGGAAATGAACATTTTTTAGGCAAGGGAATTGGGAATCAAATAGTTAAGAAACTAACTCAAATGATTATTTATAAGGAAAATCCTGCCCAAATAATCGCAGATCCGGTTAAAGACAATATTGCATCAAGCAAAGTACTTGAGTATAACAGTTATTTCTTCGATGATTATACCGGGCTTTATAAACTAAAGCTCTAATGAGTTTTTGTTAGCTGATGGAGAGAGTACAGGTCAAGTATTGACCGAGTTTTTGAAAGACCAAAATACGAGAGTCATAACCGTTTGATTCTCCAGACGAGGTAACATCAACTTGCTAGAGGAAGCCGGCAGGTTGATGTTTTTTTGGCATAAAGTAGGTTTTTGCTGGAATTCAGCGAAATATAGAGGAGTCGGCTAAAGTCAAATTAAACCGTTAACTATTGCTCTGAACTCTTTTGTAGAGATACTCAAAGGAGATAATGAGATGTGTTCGTTATGAAAGATATCTGTACCAAGCAGAGGTTGATTTGGGCTATTTGACAATAAACGAATGATCGTTTATTATAGATTTATCATCAATTTTATCTAAAAGTTAGGCGGCGCGCATGAGAAAAAAAGATGACGAAAAGCAAAGATGCATTAAAATTGCAGTAGTGCAGTTGATTCTGGAGGAGGGGTTTCAGGGCACATCTATTTCAAAAATAGCCAAGGCCGCTGGCGTATCTCCGGCGACAGTATACATCTATTATGAAAATAAGGAGACCATGCTTAGAGAAATTTATCTGGAATATTCTGAAGATGCGATTCAATATTTGCTTCAATGTTTAAGCCCCAATATGGTTGGAGAAGAAATCATTGCGGAACTGATCCGACGGTATTATTTCTTCATTATTGAAAACAAAGAAGTTTTTCATTTTATTGAACAATTTAGTACCTGCCCTGTTCTTCAGAGCAGTTGTGGTTCGATGAAGGGACCGGCGGATTTAAATCAGTTGCTGACGGATTTAAAGAAACAGCAGATATTAAATAACTTTAACAATGATAATTTGTACGCTATTCTGTTTGCCCCTGTAAAAATGATTGCAGTGAAAAGTTGTGAGTCTGAAAGCATGGCCATGGAACGTTTGGACGAATTGATTTATATCATTCAAAAGGCACTTCTTAAAAATTCTTAAAATCTAGTCTGAGCTAGGTTCATTCGGTCCCAAACGATTAGATTTCTAGTTCTTAAGCGAGGGTAATAGCTCGCTTCCCTATTTAAAAATTATTAAATGAGCATTCATTTATGAAAGAGGAGACAATTTATATGATATTAGCCATAGAAAATCTTGTTTTATTACCTGGAATGACTTATCCATTAAGAATAGACCGCTTCAGCGAGGATGAGCTAGCCTGTATTCGAGACAAAAATCAAGAGATTGTGGCGTTGCCGTTAAAACGGCATAGGGACCGACACGAAATCAATGAGGAGGATTTCTACTCAACAGGCGTTGCCCTTAAGATACTAGAGGTGAACCCCAGCGAAAAAGGATACCATGTTCAAGTTAAGGTCTTAGACCGTGTGGAAGTTTCGGACATCAACATTGCCGAAAACATGATCACTGGAAAAACGGTATCAGCGCAGGAGGTCATCGACCTTAACGAAACCGGTCAGAAAGAAATGATGACCTATATTCAAAATATATCTCATCAAATTGGAGCCAAATTCAGAGAGTCAGAGGGCATTGTAAAAGCAATTGATGAGATAAAGGATCTTAATGTGCTAATAGGATATATCTCACGGTTTCTTCCATTTTCAAAGGAAGAGAAATATACCTTGATGGAAACAGCGTCATTAAAGGAGCGCAGTTTGACGTTTATTGATTATTTCTTACATTATAAAGAAGCGATTCAGCTCCAGATTGAAATGTCGGCACGGTTTTCTGAAAAAGCGAATAAAAATTATCGTGAAACGGTCTTGAGGGAACAGCTGAGAGAGATTCAGAAAGAACTGAATGAAGACGAACCAGCCGGCAAAAAGAAGAAAGATTATAAAACGCGTATTGAAGAGGCACACATGCCTGAAGAGATTCTAACAGCTTCACTAGAAGAGTTAAGCAAACTGGAAAGTCAGAATCCTGCGAGCTCGGATTATCATGTTATTCAAAATTATTTAGATATTCTTGTACAATTACCTTGGGAAATGCAAGCGGAGAAACCCGTCGATATTGGAGAAGCCCGGCGTGTCCTAGATGAGCAGCATTATGGCTTGGAAAAAGTAAAGGACCGTATCATACAGCATCTTGCGGTCATGCAATTAAAGAAAGATAAACATGGTTCTATCCTTCTGCTCGTGGGTCCTCCTGGAACCGGGAAAACAAGCCTGGGCAAGAGTATCGCGGGAGCATTGGGCCGAAAATATACGAGACTCAGTCTGGGGGGTATCCGCGACGAGGCTGAAATCCGTGGGCACCGCAGAACTTATGTAGGTGCAATGCCCGGACGCATCCTGCAAAGCATCAAAAAGGCTGGTGTAATGAATCCTGTTATGGTTTTAGACGAAGTGGATAAATTGATTACGGGTTATAACGGGGACCCAGCAAGTGCGTTACTCGAGGTGTTGGATCCTGAACAAAACAATACCTTTACAGACCATTATTTGGATTTGCCTTACGATTTGTCCAACGTATTTTTTATTGCAACAGCAAACTCCCTGGAAAGCATTCCTGGCCCCTTGCTGGACCGCATGGAAGTCATCCAGCTTTCAAGCTATACTACAAATGAAAAGTTTAACATTGGTAAAAATCATTTAATTAAGGAAGCACTAGAAGAACATGGTTTAACGGAGGCTGATGTCCAAGTCAGTGATGAAACCTTAAAGAACATTATTTCAGACTACACCATGGAGGCAGGGGTCAGGGGACTGAAAAAACAATTGGCCGCCATTGCCAGAAGTGTCGTGGAAAAGATTGTACTGGGAACTATTGAAAAACCTTATGTTGTAGAAGTGGATGCCTTGGAGGAGATTCTGGGCAGAAAAATGTCCAGGCATGACATGGCTCAGGAAATTAATCCGCCGGGCGTTGTCACTGGATTAGCGTGGACGCCGGTGGGGGGCGAGATTTTGTTTATCGAAGCAACAGAAATGCCTGGAAACGATCACATCCTCTTAACAGGTCAGTTAGGAGATGTTATGAAGGAATCGGCAAGGATCGCTTTAAGTCTTCTGAAATCTCGGTTGCCTATGAATGCCATTCAGTTTAAAGATAAAGACTTGCATGTTCATGTACCGTCCGGAGCCGTTCCCAAGGATGGGCCGTCAGCAGGAATCGCTCTATTTACAGCATTTGCATCTCTGATTACCGGTATCATGGTGGATGCGAAACTCGCCATGACGGGGGAGATCACGCTTAGAGGTGTTGTTCTTCCGATCGGGGGATTAAAAGAAAAATTGATAGCTGCGGAACGTGCTGGGATCACCAAAGTCTTGATTCCCAAAGATAATGTTGCCGATCTAAAGGATGTCCCAGAAGAAGTTAAGAATAAGGTTCAAATTGTAGCAGTGGAAACCATAGAAGATGTATTGAAAGAGGCGTTAGGGATCGCATTGCCTAAAATTGAACAAGTCTTGACAGGACCTGGATTTTTCACAAAGCTAATAGATCAACAAGATTAATTAACTAAATATAAAGAAAAGAGGAAATGAAAATGACCGTAACAAAGAGTACTTTAATTGGGGAAATTCTAAAGGCAGATCAAACTACGGCACCTTATTTTTTAGAGATGGGAATGCATTGTCTGGGTTGTCCTTCTTCCACTAGCGAAAGTCTGGAGCAGGCTTGCATGGTGCATGGTGTTTCGGTACAGGAATTGATTGATAAACTAAACAAGCATATTTCAAAATAAGACGGAGAGAAGATATATAGGGTTTCCATAGACTGGAGGATTATTCCGGTTTCCTTAAGAAGTATTAAAGATCCTTCTTGGATTCGGTTCATATCTTCTATCCACTGTACAATTATAGTATGGTGGATTGTTTTTTTGTAAGTGTAAAATGACGCACACCTTGACGTAGATGAAGTACTAAATATTACAACAGCCCACATTTCTCTCAATAGTTAGAAATGTGGGCGTTCGTATTGGGGTAGGCTGTTTATATACGGTTTATCACATCGAGTGTCTGGCACTATATCTATGAATAAAAGATAATTCAAGCCTCTATTTTATGTTTTAAAATATCTTCTATAGTAAAGCTATCAAGAACAGACTGAAACTTATCTTCCGCTTTTGAAATTATTAATGATATAAATAATTCTGCTCCTGTTGCAGGTACAGAAGAAACAGGTGTTGGGGGGTATAATCCAAGAGCAGTATAGACATTTTTCACTGTAATTTCATTAGGCTCTTTGGCTAAACAATATCCTCCATAGCGTCCTCCATGAGTTTGGATGAGATTTGCTTTGGCCAGTCCCGCCAATATCTTGCGAAGAAAAGTAGGGTCTTCACCAATCGCTTCTGCCATATAATTACTTTTTAACAAAGTTTTAGATTCGCCCATCATTACCATTGCTCTTAAAGCGACATGAAACCATTTGGGGCCAAGATCTCCTGACTGGACCATTAGTTGCATGATCAAATCTCCCTTTAAAACTTATGTTAGTAAATCCCTATTGACTATTATACAATAAGTTACTATAGTTTAATTGTGATTATTTATTCACAATTAAACTATAGTAACTATGCAAAGAAGGAATTAGCATGGAAAAAAGAGTCCATCCAGATCTTAGAAAAATGTTCTCTGTTATGCCAGCACAATCGGACAGCTTTAATGAAGAGAATATATATGAGCTTAGAAAAAACCTAGATGCAATGATAATCGAAATGAATAAATCAATACCAAAGAATGATTTATTATTAATTAATGAAAGATTAATTCTGGGACCAGAAGGTAATCCAGAAGTCAAAGTGAGACTATATGAACCGAAAAAGAAGGATAAACTCCTTCCGGGCGTACTCTATCTTCATGGTGGCGGATATATTATGGGCTCTCCGGAGATTTATGAGAATCAATGTCTAGGAATCATATCGGAAATGGAATGTGTAATAATATCAGTGGATTATCGGCTGGCACCAGAACATCCTTTTCCAGCTCCACTAGAAGATTGCTACGCTGCCTTAAAGTGGTTTTCTGAGAATGCTGAAGAGTTGGGCGTTGATTCAGCCAGAATTGCAGTTGTTGGCGGTAGTTCTGGTGGGGGCTTAACAGCAGCAGTATCTTTATTAGCAAGAGATCGAAAGGGCCCTTCTATAGCATTTCAAATGCCTCTTTACCCGATGATTGATGATCGAATCATGACACCATCCAGTAACGAAATAATTGATGGAAGAGTATGGAATAAAAGATCTTGTCAAAAGGCCTGGAAAATGTATTTAGGAAGTAATAAAGGAGATGTATCTCCCTATGCTGCTCCAGCCCGTGCCGCTGATTTATCAGGGCTTCCGCCCACATATACTTGTGTAGGTGATTTAGATCCATTTCGCGATGAAACCATGGATTATGCAGCAAGACTAAGGCAGGCTGGTGTACCTACGGAATTTCATTTATATCCCGGGTGCTTTCATGGCTTTGATGGAATTGTTCCTACTGCTGAAATCAGCCAACGAGCTCGAAAAGAATATATTACAGCTTTAAAACTTGCATTGCAAAATAATTAGCTGGATAAAGAAATATACCCCGCCGCCAAGAGCTTATCAGCTTCAAGCGGCATTTTTTTGTCCCCTCAAGGCGTTGCGGTGGCAGATTTGCTGTTTCATCAATTAGCAATAAGAAGCTAGGGCTTTGATTTTTTTTGCTTTTTTTCAATGTCTTGGAAGGGAATGAACAAATCACGCGGAAATATTAAAGGATAACTCGAAAAGAAAAGATTAGTGTCTGAAATGGGTTTATTTGACATCATACCAAGGATCAAAAACAAAGAGAAATGTGACAAAGCATGTAGAGACGGTGGTAATGTTGGAGCGGGCAAGGGTATTTCGAAAAAATTAAAAGGATGATTAAGATTATGATTAGAGAGATAGCTTACAATGATGTAAAAGACAGCCTCAAAACCGGGGATCTGATTTTATTCCATGGTGTTCAAACGACAAGTAAGTTGATCGAATTGACTGAATGGTCCTACTGGTCACACGTGGGTATGGTTGTTTTACCCAAGGACATCGGCATGACGGTTGAAGACCCTCTTTTTTGGGAGTCGACAGCCTCCGGTGACGGCCTTACGGATTACCTGACAGGCAAACCCAAAGAAAACGGCCCCATGCTCGTATCACTGTATGATCGTATCCAGGTGGATGTAAATCAACATTACGATACGCATTTTCTGGTGAAATATTTAAATCGTTCGTTGAAGCAACCGGAGCTGGAACAGCTTAAGGCTTTCATATACAAAGTTCATGATCGTGGATTTCCAACGGCTGAAAATGCCTTGAAATACTATATAGAAGGCAGGTCTTTTAATAAACCAGCGCCCAATACGGAAGTGTTTTGCAGTGAATTATCGGCAGAGACTTTCATGGCGATGGGATTTATCTCTACAGAATACGTACCAAACGGGTATTGTCCGGATGACTTTAACAAAGGCGACAATATGCCCTCCTTGCAGCCTTTTCACTTTATTGATGGGGCCAGACTGAATAAGTAGAGATGATATTATGAGAAAGAAAATCGCTGCGATATTTGTAATTATAGCGCTAATCATCCTTTTATCAGCTACATTATTTTTAAATAAACCAACTGCCGCGCAACCACCAAAACCCATCAACGGTGTCCTGGATTTAAGCAACTGGTCATTTGAGAAAAATGGAATTATTAGCTTAGAAGGCGCGTGGTCATTCTACTTCAATCGGTTTCTGACTCATGAAGACTTTGTGAAGGGCGTTGACGTTATTCCAACACCTATTGAAATACCCAGCACCAAAGAGAGCATGACGCCCTTCAAGCCCTTTGCGGAAAACAAATTCTACGGTACGATGAGGCTCGTTATAAAACTGCCTGAGGGTAGGTCGACATATGGACTAAGGACAGATATCATACTGACATCCTTTAAACTTTACATTGACGGCAATCTACACGGTGAAGTGGGAAAAGTCGGAACGAGCCGGGAGAATAGCGTACCTTACTACAATATACTTACCACCTACTTTAACCCGGAAAGTAATGAAGTGGAGCTATTTTATCATACATCAGATTTTACAGCGGAAGATTGTACCATCGTAGCGCCCAGAATCGGATTAGCCTCCCAGATTTCCCAAGCAGTACAGTTGGGTTTAGGGAGGGATTTGTTCCTTTTTGGTATGCTGCTAATTATGGGAATCTATCATTTTGGTCTGTATATTATGAGGACAAAGGATCGTGCACCGCTTTATTTCGGGGTTTTTTGCCTCTTGTTTGCACTCCGTATGTTATTGGTAGGAGAACGCTTTTTACCAAGTCATTTGAATCTCGGTTTTTTTGTTTACGGACGAATGGCTTATCTATCTGTGTTTATCGGTTTTGCAGCTTTGTGTGGATTCTTATACTATGCTTTGGATGGCCTATTCGCTAAATGGTTTGTCAAGTTCAGTATCGCTCTGGGATCATTGTTTGGTTTTCTCATCCTCTGGATTCCCTATAGTTCAGCGGATAGGTTATTGATGATTTATGCTGTATTTGCATTTGGATTATTAGGCTATGCAATGATACGCTTGGTTATTGGCGTATTTAAAAGTATTCCTTTTGCAAATATCGTATTTCTGGGTTTCGCTTTTTTAGGGATAACATTCATCAATGATTTTATTTATCAAATCACACTTGCCAATACACCTTCACTCATTCCCTTCGGTGTTTCAGTATTTACCTTTACGCAGGCCTATACCTTGTCTGCCAGATTTTCCAATGCTTTTACAAGAGCTGAGCAGCTCTCTTTAGAGAATAAAGCTATTTTGTCAGAGCTTAAGCTTATGAACAGTAATCTTGAATCCCTGGTTAAGGAACGGACTTCCGATTTACAGAAGGCTCTGGAGGAAATGGAAGTCATGTCTAAAACAGATTATCTGACTAAATTACCCAACAGACGGTTGGTGCTTGCAAAAATTAAGGAACTTATTGAGCAGAAAAAGGACTTTTACATTGGCTTAGCTGATATTGATCATTTTAAAGAGATTAATGATCAGTTCGGGCATGTTAAAGGCGACGAAATCCTTGTGCTTTTATCAGCAATATTAAGGGCAGCTATTGGCAACGGTGGTTTTGTTGGTCGGTGGGGCGGCGAGGAATTCTTAATAGTACTGGAGACGGAGCAATTGGATACGATTCATGGCAAGGCCGATGAGATACGCAGGGCAGTAGCTGAATACTGCCACGCAGACATCGGCAAGAGCGTTACGATTACCCTTGGATTATGTCAATACCGGGAAAACACCTCCTTGGACATACTAATAGCCAGCGCAGATGAGGCTCTTTATCGGGGCAAATTAGCTGGAAGAAACCAGTGTATGATTTCCGCGTAAGGCTATTATCACAATATCAAATGGTTGGAATATAGACATTGCCGTTTGGTTTAGGAAATGTCTGAAAGGGGCTTAAATTTCTGCTCGAGGAGGAGGGCTTAAGGCCGCCCATAAACAGTATATCCGGCAGACTGGTACAAACAACTGAGCACCTTCTAGTTCCAATTACATAACCTATATAAAATGGAATAGGAGGTAATTGTTGGTGAATTATAATGCGGATTTATTTCACGTTCATAAGTATTGCTTTCCCACATCGTTTGATCACGGTCACTCCCACAGAATTATCGGTGTATCCAGTCTAGGAATTAGAAGAGGGAATACCCATGTCCACTGCTATCGTGGGGTCACCACCCTAGACAATGGTCATGTTCATAACTACGGAGGTGAAACTGGACCTGCTTTACACCTTCCTGGTGGTGGGCATATTCACTGCTACAGGGGAATAACAACCTTTGAAGATGGCCATAGGCATGCTTATGAAGGAACAGATTTTCCTTCTTGTTCCTAGTCAAAGATAACTGGCAGGATTAAATTTCCCGTCTTATGAAAAATGAATTTCTCTCGTCCTACTCATTTAAAACCCCCATTTCCAGCATTGTCACTGGTACCTTCAGAATAAAGAAAGATATGGCACCTGCTTAATTAGCATCTTACTAATAATTCATAGTTTTAATATTTTCATTGGCCACAAAGATAAGGATATTTCCTTATCCTTTTTTTACCTGCAATATAAGTATTATTAATATCAGGCTTCATTTTGCAAAGATGAAATAGAGTAGCCCCGGGGAGCGCGTATGGAAAATATTACATTAACTATTTGATATTACTTTGTAACACTGATTAATAAGTTTAAGGTATTAATCTTCGCTTTATGTTATTGCCAGATAAATAGGGGGGATACTTTGGATGTCGTGAAACCTACAATAACTCCTTTTTTAACTACCAGAAAATTGAACCCTGAAAACCAGGAAACTCCTATTCATTTTCTCCCTCAAACGATTACGCCTAAGGAGTATTTCTTCATAAGAAATCACTTTGAATACCCTACCCAAACACAAGAGGCTTATTTCCTTCCTATAGTGGGAGAAGTAATCAGACCTATTATTTTTAAATTAGAAGATATAATGCGAATGCCCTCAAAACACCTGATGCTACCACTTGAATGCTCAGGTAATAATAGGGCGTTTTTTCATCCGAAGGTCTATGGAGAACAATGGGAAGATGGGGCTATCAGTCAAGGATTATGGAAGGGGGTACCTCTGAAGGATCTCTTGGCTTTGATAGGATTGAAAAGAACTGCTTTAGAGGTAGTCTTTGAGGCATATGATTACGGCAAAAGAATGGATTTGGAAGGTGATTTCCATTTCGCCAGAAGCTTACCTATTCAGAAGGCACTCCATCCCGATACACTTATTGCCTATGAACTAAATGGGAAGCCTATTCCCTTTAAGCATGGCTACCCTTTAAGGCTGATTGTACCCCAATGGTATGCCATGGCTTCAATAAAATGGGTTAAAAGAATTGTTGTTATTGATCATCTCTTCAAAGGGCCATTTCAGGAAATTGATTATAACTATTACCCATATAAAGATAGTGATAAAGGAAAAACACCGGTAGCTCAGATTAACGTTAGTTCAATTATTCAGCAGCCACAAAGCTATTCAATTCTGGATAACGGGAAACATGTTGTTGAAGGTATCGCATGGACAGGGACGGGTGTAATTATAGAAGTTGAAGTGAGCACAGATGGAGGTGAAAGCTGGCATAAGGCTATTCTTGGTCAAGAGCAATCACACCTTTATTCATGGACATTCTGGAAATACGACTGGAAAGTGTCTAGTAAAGGCGAGTATCTAATTATGTCGAGAGCCAGGGATTCTTTTGGAAATATCCAACCCTTTAAAGCAAAGTGGAATAGAAAAGGTTATGGGTATAATGCAGTATATACTGTAAAAGTCAAGGTGGAATAGTATTCAACGCTCTGAAACAAGAAGGTGAAGAAAGGGTCCATCGACTTTCAGCCGATGGACCCCAAATTGATAGGTTCTATTCGTTACAAGTCGGGTTTTGAGTACACTCAGATACGCCTTTATCCATTGTCTGAGCACATTGTGCTACTGTTTGGACTCCTTTGTTTCTAGCCATTTCGGATACAGCTGTAGATGCAAAAGCAGTGCTAGAGAAAGCTAAAACCATAAGTCCTGTTGTAATTACTGTTGCGATCTTTTTCATTATTACCCTCCATTTTCTTGGGACAAGTTATATTTGTACTATAACGAATTGAATTGAAGAACTGATGAATAAGTTGTGAAAAAGTAATGAATTTTATAGTTCAAAAGAAATACCACAGCGAAAAAATTCTCGCTGTGGTATTTCTTTTTACTTGGAAAAATGCTATTATAGATACTAATCAATAATTTTAAATAACAAAATACAATACAAATTAATCATATCACACTTAAGGGTATATGTCAACAAATTTTTCGGGAAAATACTTTTTTGATGGAGGTGGTTGCTATTGTCTTTCGAAATAATGGGTATATCCTCAGCACTAATTCAAAAACAATCGGTAGCAGAACTTGAAAAATGTAACGACCTAACTGCGCAATTCGGTTTAAGATTGTCTCAATGTGATGCGGTTGACTTGGTTAAAACGCGTAACTTGGCCTTAAAAGACAACGGGCGAATCGAGTTCGGAGGAGGAGTGATCGAGAAAATCATCCGAGAGTTTTGTAACTCTCCTTATCTTTCTATGCACAACTATGCTGAATCACTTCATGACTTAACGGATATGTTTTATTATTACAAAAACGAAACCCTCGATCTAATGAGCGATGACGATTTGATCAAATTCATGAAACAAAGATTTGACGGCATATGTCAGGGATCACTCGAGTTGCTTTCGGGGCGAGAACTTGCTAATATGGCACGCAATATACGATTCGGATATACTTCTGAATACTCGGAAGATTTAGCTTGTAATGAGGAGGGTGAAGATGACGATGGCGAATCTTGAAAAGCGACATCTCATTGACAGCAAAAATTTGAGCGGTGAATCCTATTTTACTTCAATTCTACACGAGGCATATGCCTACGGTCTCTTAAATGATTCCGAAATCGAAAATATTCAACTACAATGTATTAAGTTTTTAGCCTATAAAAGTGAACGATACAACGACGGTGAAAGTAGCTCAATAAGAGTCGAAGCCGCCGAAAGCATCATGAAATCCAATCTCTATACAATTGGGCTCTACTTAAAATCCTTGCCAGATGCCGATTGTGCGGTCAGTGAACTTAAAATAGGTAAGATTCCCGAAATGTATCAAAAAGGAAGAGTATTAATCAATGGCAAAGTACACTCTGCAAAACATTTCTATATAATGGCTAAAGCCAATAAAATAACGACTTTAAACTACACCTATAACGCAACGCTCGACGAGGGCATTGGAATTTTCTTCAAAGCTTACAACCCTGATTATGCAGCGCATGAAGTAATGGCATCAATAGATTATCAGCTCTGCAATCCCGTTACCGATTTGACGGGAGTAGAGTTTGTTCTAAAATACCTAGAGAACTTATTTATCGAAAATGAATTTTGCAGTTATTTCGATGCCGAGGATATACATCATTTGCTTAGCGGGTATGATGAGGGGTACAAAGATTTATTGATTAATATCTTTGAACAGTTAGTGACAGCAACATTGAGGTGCACGCTTGCAAACCGCAGCGTTTTAAAATTAGATAGTTTGAAGGAGGAAATTGAACGTCTGCAGGATGAACTGGCGGAAGATGATGATTATTTAATTGCTTTGAAGATTCACAAGGCCACTGAAAAAGTACTCCGAGAGTTGAGGATTACAACTCTTTCCCTTCGTAGATACATTGAAAACAGTTTGCCGAGAATCACATCGAGTATCGTCAATGCAGTCAGAACAAATACCCTGGGCAAAACGTTTGTATCTCCCACTAATCCAGACTTGAAACCCAAAATCCAGTTTTTATCCAGTGCGAAAATGGATGATAAAGACTATAGAGAATTCATTAATGAATTGTTAATATGCCGATATTCTTCGGATAAGCTTGCGCTTATCAAAGAAAAAGTAAAATCTTTTGGTGATATCGAAGATCTACTGTTTGATGCACGGTTGAGCGAAGAGGAAATCACCTCAGTTCTAGACATCTTTCGAGACGTTGAAATCGCCGAATTGATTAGAAGGCACCCATTCAAATCGAGTATTCAAGCTGTGGATTTATCAGAAACGGAACAGACATTAAGGTTATATGTAAAAAGCTATGTTGATCAACTTACGACTGAGCGACAAGAACGGATTTTTGGGCTCGTGAATCATCTTATGGTGGATGAGAGATAAAGACTAAAGACTCTCAAGTGAATAAATGTATCGCATTATTCTAGATATCCTTATACGAATTCAAAAAAGGAATTCATTTTGCTTCTTCAACTGAAATGAACATTTCCAGGGAGGAATATGACGGGCAAAGGGATCTTAATATTGGCTATGTTTAATAATTGTGTTGATATTATCATGATATAAGGGAAGCCAGAGATGGCTTCCCTTATATCACAAAATACCGTCTGAAGATGCGTTGATAACTTTGTCAATGAAGAGGGTCACTAAATCAGGGTCGAATTGAATTCCTGCATTCTTTTGAAGTTCTACGATAGCTGCTTTATTAGGTAAAGCGGCTCGATAGCTTCTGGCACTCGTCATGGCATCATAGGCATCTGCAATGGCAATAATCCTAGGTTGAAGGGGTAACTCCTCACCCTTTAAACCCCTCGGATAGCCTAAACCATCCCATCGTTCATGGTGAGCCAGCACATATTCCGCTATTTCTACCATACCATTGACCGTACTCAGAATGCGATAACCGATTTCTGGATGCCGTTTGATTTCTTCCCATTCTTCATGGGTTAATTTTCCGGGTTTGTTGAGTATTTCTTCGTCGATTGCTATCTTGCCAATATCATGAAGTAAGCCAACGTTTTTTAGTTCCTGAACTTCTCCTTCCAGCAGACCAAGGGCTTCCCCCATACTTTGGCAGAGAGCGGAAACTCGGTATGAGTGCTGTTCTTCTCGTTTATTCTTTTCGTGAAGGGTTCGGATAATCGTCTCGATGGTTTTTCCACGTATACTTGGGCCTTCAAAGAGTTTTCTCTTGTACATATAATCTTCGGCTTTTTTTAAAAGTTCACGGATATCCTCTTTCTCGTAACGCTTTGTTTCATAGCCAAACGAAATAGATAATTCGATTGAACCAACTCTTTCCTGTGAAGCTAAGGTATTGATTCGTTTGAGAATTTGTTCAGTTTGAGCAGCATTTGTATTGGGCAAAAGGATGACAAATTCATCTCCACCGAGTCGGGCAATAATATCATCTCCTCGGCAGCCTTTGCGAAGCACTAGGGCAACGTTTTTTAGGAGTTCATCTCCGACGGCATGACCGAAGGAATCATTAATTAGTTTAAGCCCATTAACATCAGCCATTACTAGAGTGAAGGGATAATTCCTTACAACATCGAGTCGTTTTAATTCCTCTTCAAAAAAGCGCCGGTTATAGAGACCAGTCAATTGATCATGGAAGCTTAAATATATGATTTCCTCTTCGGTACGCTTGCGATCGGTCACATCCTGAATCATGCCAATCAATCGAACCCTGTTGACTTGTTGATCAAATTCAACTTTTCCAAGCTCATGCACCCAGCGTTCCTCTCCATCATTCATACGTATGATTTTGTATTCAAAATCGAAGCGCTGCTGTGCATTTTTAATCTGCAAAAAATAATTAGAAAGGGGGGCCCTCCAATCTGGATGAACAATTCTCATCCATCCTTCCTTCGTGTGTGGATAGATTGGATCAATCCCCAAAATTTCTTCAAGCGCTGGTGAACACTGCCATTCTCTCGTTATGAGATCTGTAACATAGCTCCCCAGACGGGCCACTCTTTGTGATTCGCTTAACAAAGCATTGTGTTGCGCCAATATTTTATTGAGCTGATCTAACTGACTTGTACGCATTCTTATCTTATCTTCAAGCTCCTCATTCAAGGCTCTGATCTCTTCTTCTACGTTCTCACGCTTGACAATCTCTTCCTCAAGCAGCGCATTACTTTCTTCAAGCTCACTATTAAGGTCCTCCAGCTGTGAGGTTCTTTCAATGACTCTGTTTTCAAGTTCAGCATTTAACTCTCTGATTTCAGCTTCAACTTGTTCTTTTGTTCTAAGGGCACTCCTTAGCTCATTGGTTTTTTGTTGTACCATGCGCCGAAGCGTCCTATTCCAGATAAATAATAGCAATGCCACCAGAAAAACTGCGCCTACGACGATGACAGAAACTCTGAATAAGGGATGTTCATAGAAAGGTATATTCGTTAAACCAAACCACTTTTTATCAATGGCTTCATATTCACTCTCGGAAATCTGGGCAAATCCATTATTAATGGCAGGCATAAACCCCGAATGCCCCTTGTAAATGGCTCTGAAAAATTGGCTGGTGTATAATGACGAACTTGAATAATTGAAGTTATCTTGTATTCCCAATTTATACAGATAGTAGAGGGCAGGGGATTTTCCTATCGTAAATATTACGGCCTTCTGATCTTTAGCTGCTTGGACGATCGCCTCAGCCGTATCATATTCTTCAATATTGGTGATGCCATTTTCTTTAAGAAAATGGATACTGTTATCCCCTTTTTTCACTGCCACAGTAAATCCCTTCAAAGATTTAACATCAGTAATCCCGGATATACTTTTGTGAAAAAATATGGGGACATCAATTGTTGCATAAGGATTTGAATAATCAAAGATCTTGGCTCTGTCAGCATTATAAGAGATCGTATCAATGACATCGAATTCACCATTTATCATACTCTCATAGGCTTTATTCCAGTTCATCCCGGTGATAGTCACTTTTATTCCAGTCTTTTGCTCAAATAGTTTCCACTGGTCAAGCGTGATTCCTTGTAAATTACCCTGACTGTCGCGAAAAGCATAAGGGGGATAGCTGTCATCCATAACTACGCTGATCGTTTTTATTTCAGGGAGGGTTGCATTGACATGGGTCGCTTGAATTAGCAAAAATGCCAAACTAAGAATCCAAAAAAGAAAATAGTTTTGCCGATTCAAAAACGGCCTCATTATTTATCCCTGCCTTCCAAAAAACGACTCGAATCATTCTTATCAGAAGTATTCTTCGTAATATCGAGAAATCCTGCAGTTTATTTTACAAATAACTGTGGAGGCTCAAGCCCTTTCTAGATCCAAAAAGAAAGGGCTTGTTATTTTTGTAAATCATTCTTTCTTTGAGGTATGGAGCGGTACTAAATGCAAATGCAATATGGTGACAATTCCCACCAAGTAAAAAAGGATACTGACGACTTTAATCGTCCGCATCCTTTTGGATTCAATCATCCAGATTTCCTTAGATGTTTATGGATTTTTTTAGGTTTTCAGCAACGTTAGCCGCACTATTCATCGCGTCATTGACTGTGTTATTATTAAACTCAGGTCCGACGAACCGATAACGCAAACCAAAGAATAATCCGATAATGATCAGTGGAATGGCAACCCAGAATGCGAAGATCAGCAGCAATCCAAGGACAATCACGGGAAATGAGGCTTTGATTTCCTCACCCTTGAGTACTTCAAAGGAATTTGTGTTGCCTTTGCGAATCATTTTCAGGCAAAACTGACCAATTTTCTTCAGGCCAGAAAAAAAGTGATTCCCATTGTGACAGTGATGGTGCCCATGATGATGATGAGTTTTTTCACCACTGTAATAACCGTCTCCAGTTGGCGCTGTTACCTTTCCTTGTTTCTCCAGATAGATAATGGCTTCAAGTAAATCTCCGTTTGTTGCGTCTAGAGCAACCTTGGCCTCTTCGTAGCTAATTTTAGCTATTGCACATAGTTTTTCCACTTGTTCTAAAGTTGTCATGATAAGTTCCCCCTTGGTTTTTGTTTAAATACTGCTTTGCGTAAAGCTTGATGTTCGTTGTTTTCTACAATTGAGTATGTCTAAATTCTAACCAAAAAAACTTCAAGGAAAATTTGCCTAAAATTAAAATTCTATTAAAAACAATTTGTTAATCTTCCGATCATTGCAGTCGGTAAAATAAGCTGACCCATTGGACGCCGAACTAAGTCTTCGGGAGGGTAAGTGCGATCTGGTAGCAGTTGGCAGAGCAATCTTAGTCGATCCCCAGTGGCCTAATAAAATAGCTGCCAGTAGAAACGTTGTGCGCTGTATAGGTTGTAACGACTGTATTAACTCTCTGGCTAAAGGGGCCTTGAATTGCCGAGTTAACAGGACGTTATAGTATTAATATTTATGGAGTATATTGGTTATGGGACAAGAGTGATTTGACACGATAACCAGGGGTAATAAGTTGTAAACACCGAGGATAGGGCAACTATCCTTGGTGTTTTTGTAGTTCATTAGATCAATATTTTTAAGAAGCAATAAAAAGTATTGACACACAAATAGCTAATAGGAGATAATGAATAAAATACACATTGTGTAACATTACCATTAGTGTAATGTTAAATTTAACATAATTGGTTGTAATGAAACAAATACATAGGAGGCGTAACAATGGAACCAAGGGATGTACTGGTGGAAGGCAGGATAGAGCGCAAGAAAAAGGAAACACGGCAGAAAATCATTAAAGCTGCCATGGATTTGATTCAGCGCCAGAGGTTTGACAATACCACTATGGAGCAAATAGCCGAAGAAGCTGATGTTGCAAGAAAAACTTTATATAATCACTTTCCTGTCAAAGAAGCTATTGTTGACGAATATGTCAGAAGCCTTTCCAGGGAGTTCACTCAAGAGGCCTTCGATAAATTGCAAAACCTGCCCGATACAAGGTCGCGCTTACTGGAGACACTCGACAAAGTATATGAACAGGTGGAAATTAACCCGGAGATTATAGGAATTTCAATGGGTTATCGACTGAAAAATATGTTTCAAGGGGAAGGTTACAGCAGTGGCGGTACTCAAAGCCTTATTGCCGAGATTATTAGGCTTGGCCAGCAGGCGGGTGAAATTCGACAGGATATTCAGGCTAAACTTCTGGTGAAACAATTAGATATTCTACGAGGTGCCGTTGTCGTGGATTGGTTAAATGATCCGTCTAGGTTAGAACTTCGCAAAGAAATGGCTTTGCTGGTAGACCTATTTCTGAATGGAGCCACCGGTAAGGATGTAAAAAAATAGAAACGGCGTGAGGAGTATTTAAGCAAGGGGTGGTTTATGTGCTAGTATCTACAGCAAAGTACTTTTTGACATGGGATGAAGCTGTTCAATCCGGAGTACAAGTGGCTGGAGGCAAGGGCTGGAATTTGGGGCGACTGGCTCAGTATGGTTTTAAAATTCCCATTGGAGGAATCCTTACTACCTGCGCCTACGAGGAGTTTATCAAGCACAACAGCTTACAGGACATGGTTAATAACATTCCCCAGTCAGTAACTGGGGAAAATATTGATGAAATTAATAATCAGGACAGTTTAAATCAACTAAGACAAAAAATCAAAGCGGGCTCTATACCCCCTCTAATCGTGGAAGAACTAAAAACTAAGCTTGACAGCATGGGCATACTTGAAAGACCATTGGCCGTAAGATCGTCCGCTTCAGCGGAAGATTCGGCAAAGGCATCCTTTGCGGGTATCCATGAATCATTTCTAAATGTCTGTGGTATAGACAATATTCTGGAGTCTGTGACAGGGTGTTATGCCTCCCTCTGGTCTAATCGAGCTATAGCCTACCGCCGGAAACTACATATCAAGGATGACGAGGTAATGACTGGTGTAGTTGTGATGGAGATGGTGGATGCTCAAGCCGCAGGAGTAGGTTTTACCTGCGACCCCCAGACAGGGCGCCAAGACACTTTAGTTATTAACGCTAACTTTGGCCTGGGCGAAACGATTGTCACAGGCACAGTAGAGCCTGACACCTATTATCTGGATGCCAGTCCATGGAACTCAGTACCTCGCCTAGTTGAGCGGAAAACCGGGAGGAAGGAGGGAGTGACCTGTCTCAATCAGAATGGGGGAACTCAATTTCTGATGACCCCTGACTCTTCTAGCAAGCAGGTGTTGTCAGACGAGAACATTGAAAAGCTGGGCTTACTTCTGTCAAGGGTTTTCGAAGCTCTGGGGGATTGTGATCAGCACCAGGATGTAGAATGGGTTTTTGACGGTCGAGATTTTATTCTAGTCCAGTCCAGACCGGTAACTGCCTTGCCCAGGAGAACCTTTGCTTCCTTAAAGAACCAACCTGATATTTGGTCCAACGGAAACTACAGGGATGCAGTGCCAATGGTCCTGTCACCACTCATCCGACGTTTAACGATTAATACAATCGATGAAATTCTCAAATCGAATTATACAGAGACTGGTTACACTCTGCCGGAAGGGTTACAGTTCTCCAGGTTTTTCAACGGACGGCTGTATTGTAATCTATCAGCCCTGCAATGGGCTATGTATGATGCGCTGGGTTCATTGCCCAGTGCCTTCAATATTGGTTGGGGAGGCCATCAGCCCGAAATTGAGTTAAAGGATCCCAAACCCTTTAAAGGGCTTAGCGGTTTGAAACGGTTATGGCGCGGAATAAGGGGTGTCACTTTGATTAACCGGGCGACGAAAAAAGCTCCGGAAACCCATGCCAGGGTCTTGCATTCCATTGAGAGCTTAACTCAAAAGGGGTTTAGCCATTTACAAGATAAGGATTTAATTCAACGGTATAATCAACTTAGCAAGATTTCCATAGAATTTACAGGGGAATTCTCGTTTTTAAGTGGAGCTGCTTCCATACCCATCGGGGGATTAATTAAAATTCTACCCAAATATTTTGGCGAGAGGGCCCCTATGGTTTTAAATGCCTTAATGGTGGGGGGATCGGCGGGTATAACTAGTGCGGATCACGGATACAGACTTGTAGAACTGGCCGAAATTGCCCGTCGGGACAATGACGCAGCGCAATATTTTGACGACACAGCTTTCGACCCCATTGATTGGGAAGATCAATTACCTGAACGGTCAACCTTTAAACAAGCTTTCCGTGAGTTTATCAAAGAATACGGGCATCGGGCTGTCTACGAGCTGGATATCATTAACCCCAGGTGGAATGAAGACCCTTCCTACTTGCTAAACATCATACACAGCACTATCAATACTGCAGATCTTAGTCAATTGAAGGCAAAGCAAAAAGGAAAATTTGAGCAAGCTTGGCAGGAAGTTAAGAATAAAGTCCCTTCAAAGAAGCATTCAACGATCAAAAAACTGATCAGTAAGGCCCAGGAAGGGGCAGCAGTGCGGGAAAAGACTAAATCAGTACTGGCCGTGATGATGGAGGCATACCGGAAAATAGCTCAAGAGTTAGGTTCCCGTTTTTGCCAACGGGCTATCATCGAGGAACAGGCCGATATTTACTTCTGTACCTGGCCTGAACTGGTTTCGATATTAAACGGTCAATGGGATGGTGTCGGGATCAAGGCATTGATTACTAAAAGAAAAGTCTTTATGAAAGAAATGGAGTCCATTGCACCACCGGACATTATTATGGGGGATACTCCTAAGTATACTGAACCTGCTCCCCGGTCTTCTGGTAATTACCTGACGGGTGTGCCTGTTGCCGCCGGAAAAGCGTCCGGTAAAGCTCGATTGATCAGTCATCCGGCTGAAGGAAACAGGCTGCAGCCGGGAGATGTTATGGTAGCGCCATCTACCGATCCGGGTTGGACGCCGTTGTTTTTAAAAGCCAGTGCCGTGATTATGGAAACCGGAGGCTTCTTGTCCCACGGGGCCATCGTGGCCAGAGAATATGGAATTCCCGCCGTGGTGAATATACCCGGTGTCATGAGAGTCATTAAAGAGGGCTGGGAAGTTGATGTCGATGGAGATGAAGGGAAGGTATTCTTAAAAGGTTGAGTAACTTTAATCTTTGTTTGTTCACTGACATTTTCATTATAAAAAATATACCTTTCGTTTATTAAAGGATTAAGGTCTCAAAAAACGAATTGACTCGTTGTAAGTAATAATATGATTCACAACGAGGAGGAAGGTAGTGAAAGGATCAAACAGAAGACAATTAGGCATATCAATAGTTCTAAGCCTACTGTTAATTATGTTTTTTTCACCGGCCCTTGTATTAGCCGGAACGAACTCAAGCGCGGAACAAGCTTCTGATTTGGAAAACTCTATTTTACGTTTTGGTGGAATCGACCAGTATGAAACAGCTGCTAAGATTGCTGAAGCCGGTTGGAAAGAAACTTGTGATGCTGTGATTCTTGCTGCCGGAACACAACCGAACTTAATTGATGCCATGTCGGCAGGTCCGCTTGCAGCTGTGCTCAAGGCGCCGATCGTTTTAACAGATAATGGGAACTCATTGAACCCTTTTGCAAAGCAAGAAATAGCCCGCCTGAAACCGAACAAAGCCTATATAACCAGCGGACAGGCCGTAATCAAACCTACTGTTCTTGCAGAGCTGATATCTATGGGAGTAACACCGGTTGAATTAGGAGGCTATGACCAGTATGAGACAGCCGTAAACATTGCCAAAGAGATGCAAGTGTTGGGCAAAACGTTTACAAAACTAGCCGTGGTCGCCGGTTGGGTTAGTCCTGCCGATGCTCTTTCCATCAGTTCTATAGCCGCCTCCGAGCAAATACCGGTCTTAGCTACAACGAAAAGCGAACTTCCGCCTATAGTTAAAGAATATCTTCTCACACTAGAAGGCTCAATTAATGATAGCTATGTTATTGGCGGGACGGCTGTGGTTTCAGATGCAGTCAAAGAAAGTCTTCCCGGTAATCAGCAACGGTTTTTTGGTAATAGCAAATACGATACTAATTTGGATGTCCTCAAAAAATTTACCGATAACCTAAATTACAAGGCCGTTTATGTAGCAAACGGAGAAACTTTGGTCGATGCGCTAGCCGGTGTTCCACTTGCTGCTCAAGATGCCTCGCCAATCATTCTAACCGATAAATCAATGGATCCAACTCTTTTAAACTATGCAAAAACCAATCTTTCACCTGTCGTAATAGCCTTAGGTGGAGAAGTAGTTGTTAATCAAGAGACACTAAATCAGTTGTCTTCTTATGATATAGAAACCGAAAATGACCAAACGATTGGTTCAGACAACTCTGATTTGCCGGAGACGTTACAGAAAACCCTGGTTATATCGGGAGATGACGTGACCGTACAAAATGCCACTGAAAATTTCAGTATATATATTAATGGGAATAACGGTACTCTGAAAAATGTTAAGATCAAAGGAACCTTATTTATTGATCCGGGAGTGAACGGAACGTTTAACCTGGACAATGTTACCGCTGCTCATACAGTGGTTTTATCAGGCGCCGAAGATGGTATTCGGTTTAAAGATGTCCAGATAGATGATCTAAGAGTAGCAAGCAGTACTAAAATCGTAATTGCGCCAACTGGGAACTCCTTTATTTCAAACACCACTGCTTCTTCTGATGCGGTTATCGATGCTTCCCAGGGAACTTGGGGTAATATCCGTCTGGCCGGAATGACCTCGCCTGATAATGTGGTCGAACTCATTGGGACATTTAATCATAATGTATCTGTATTAAGCTCTGGTATCCTCAAGGCTGATCAGAATGCTGCCGTTAACAAAGTAATCGTTATGCCGCAGGCTAAGGGACTGATTACACTTGACGGTACATTTAATGTGTTACAGATCGAACGTCCTGCCCAGGTTTCTTTGCTAGCTACAACAAAAGTTAATGATCTGGTCACTCACGCTCAAACATCATTAAATGTTGATAAAGGGGCAACAGTTGGACACTTATATAACGGGGATTTCAGCACGCTTACTGGTGACGGTGCTCAGGACCTTCCGGCAGTAGATTTTAACGATCATTTTTCTATTCTAAACCCGGAAGGGTATCAGACTAAAAATCCGGTCTTGAAGATTTCTGCACCTCAGGATGGGGCAGTATTGGACTATGAAGATACAACTATCACCTGGGTTGAAGTTCCCGGTGCAACAGAATATATGGTAGAAGTCAAGGATTTGGACAATCCCTATCCCTACCTTAGTAATAAGGTTGCAAATATTCCTGCTGGAAGTCTAACCTTTACTTTATTGAAAAACCAAATTGCGTCAGGTCATCATTATAAAATCACAGTTTACTATACTATGCCAATCGATCCCGAGGTTGGCTATGGTGCAAGTGGATCATTGCCCCCAATTCAGGTTCAGATCGGCAAGACACCCGTCGTTCTTCCGTTGGTTATTACGTCCCCAAGCACTAATGCAACTTTTTCCTTCGGCACCCAAATTCCTCTCAAGTGGATCAATCCGTCAGATGCCAACAATCTAAATGCCGAAGCCCTCGTCCAAGGCTCAGTTGTCAAAGATTTTTCTGTTCAGAATGGACAAGACATTTCGCAACATTTATATCCTGGTAAAAACCAGGTTACCGTTTCCCTTAAAAGAGGGGAAGATGTATTATATCAAGGTACTATTGATATAATGATGACTCCAAGTTCCTCTCCGAGCTCTACCCCAGATATTCTGACTCCAGCCAACGGTTCAACAATAGATCCGAACCAAAATCTAAAGATAACTTGGAGACCTGTTCTGGGTGCGACCAACTATACAGTTAATGTTTTTAAAAAAAGCGGGGAAATTTCTGAACTGATAAGTACTTTTCATGCCGGTACTTTAACAAGCTACCAACTCACACCTCTATCTGATGGAAAGTATGAAATAAATATTCGAGCAGTAGTTGATAACTTCCTGAGAGATGGTCAGCGAATTACTGTCAACGCCCCAAAGGCAGATCCGAATATTGTACCGGAACCACCTGTAAACATTATGCCCTTACAGATTGTTTCCCCAAGCAATAATTTAATAGTTACTGGGAATGAACCGGTTATTCTTCGATGGAATGAACCCATCTATGGAAAGTACTCGAACGTCAATGTAAAAATAACTTCTCCGACTAGTTTACTCGTAGGAAGTGGGCATTACGGGGAAAACCTGAATCAGGAAAGGCAGAAAGGTTATAGAGCCTTCGTTCCAGGTGTAAATCACATTACAGTGACACTTAGCGAACGAGGCAACCTTACTCAGTATCAAGGAACTGTTCATATAATATATATACCGTAGTTAACATGATTTTAGGATTTTTAAATCCGTTTATATTCTCCTTTTAATCGCATCTGCGGAATAAGGCAGGTGCTTTTTTTCTAAGAATCTGACGTTCAAAACATCTAAGTACTGTGTTGTATAATTTCCCAGCCATGTAAAAGAAAGAAGAATCTCTCGATAATGGTTAATCGAAACTGAATCTGAAATAGAAGTAAAGCCTGTGGAACAGACTGATACGGATAAGGTGCAACCAGCCCAAAACCAACTCCTGCCCCCCGTACCAACGCTTTATACCCTTTGTCGGTGGGCTTTATTATTCCTTAGTCGACCTAATGATGCATATGTATATTTACCCCATGTTAGTCACCTTCAGACTATCCGTGGCGCAGATCTACAAAAATGCTTTAATATTTTCGATTATCAAATTCGTTCCTAATCTGGGGATACTCGTTTTGTGTGTTATACTGACCGCCTTGCCACTGTTGCTATTCCCAAGCTCAGGAGGATTATATTATAGAGAATAATGGCTAAAAATGGTAGAGAATCTTTTCTAAACTACTGTTGACAAAATTTATGAATTATTCTATCATAAGGGCAATTGAATACCTTATTTAATAGGTGCCCGCAAGGGATAATAGGGAACCAGGTTGTAATCCTGGACGGACCCACCACTGTAAGTAGATGTTGAAAATGTACATTTGCCACTGGGAAACTGGGAAGGCGTACATTCTAGTCTATAAGTCAGGAAACCTGCCTATGAAATATTGCATAAGGACAAAGGTAAAGTTCTAGCTTATTAAAGCTGGAACTTTTTTTAATTCTATACTTTAGGAGTTGCTATGAAAAAGATTGGGAATAAAATTGCGAAAGTTACAATTGAAAAACTCGTCTTTCCGCATGAAGAGAAACCTGCGCTTAAAAATATTGATTTTGAAATCAATCAGGGGGATTTTATTGTCATTACCGGGGGGGTAGCCTCTGGAAAATCGATTTTACTGCATTCCATCACAGGCGCTATCCCTCACTACCATAACGCGGAATTAACGGGAAGAGTCACAATCATGGGGCAAAACATTAAAGATATGCGCCTCAATAAAATGTCTGATTATGTGGGATATATGATGCAAGAACCCCAAAATCAAATTATTGGTTTGGATGTTTACGAGGATGTTGCATTCGGCCTCGGTAATCTGGAAATTCCCTTAAAAGAAATTGATCAGAGGGTTAAAGACACCTTGGAATTTGTGGGTCTATCGGGCTATGAAAGTAGGCAAACCGCTTCTCTTTCAGGCGGTCAAGCTCAACGAGTCGTTTTGGCCAGTGTTTTAGCCCTCAACGCCCCGATTTTAATTCTTGACCAGCCAACCGCTGAGCTTGATCCCCAGGGCCGAAATGAGCTTTATAAGCGGTTAGGTCAATTGAATAAAACTCAGAATCTAACCATTGTTTTGGTTATGGATCGAATTGAAGAAGTCCTCAACTATGCCAACAGAGTCTTCTATATTCAATCAGGTGAAATTGTTAAACAGTATTCGCCAGAGGAATATTACATGGAGCAAATCGAACATCGCAAAGAAAAGATAAAATACCTCACTTCTTTCAATTTGAATCATGTTAAGTCTAGTGAAATGATTGCGAAGATTACCGATGTCTTCTATCAGTACAAAAATGATTTGCTGGGTTGTGAAGACATTAATTTAGATATTTTTAAGGGGGACTTTTTAGCGATCATAGGTTTAAACGGCTCTGGAAAATCAACCTTAGCTAAGCTGCTTATCGGTCTCTTAAAGCCCTCTAAAGGCGAGATTAAAGTGTTTAACCAGCCTCTGAGTAAGGAAAAACTGGCAGAGATCCGGTCACGGGTGGGCTTTCTATTTCAAAACCCTGATTATCAGATCTTTGCAAGCACAGTAGAAGAAGAAGTTGGATTTTCACTGAAGCTAAGGGGTGATGTTAATGAAAAAATAGAACAGAAGATTGAGGAGTCATTGGAATTTGTGGGATTGCTGGAATACAAGAAAATGCACCCTCATCGCTTAAGCCGTGGCCAGCGCCAGCTTTTGGCATTAGCCTCCATCCTCGTCAGTGATCCAGAATTCATTATCGCCGACGAACCGACTTCAGGACTTGACGAGAACCAAGGGTATATGATCATGGATAAACTCTTTCATTTATCGAAAAATGGCAAAACAATCCTACTTATCACCCACGATCTGACCATGGCAAAAGACTATTCTAATAGGTTAGTTGCCCTGCATAATCACCGCATTCAACTAGATATTCCGACAAGAGATCTCGATCAACATCTAGATACGCTTAAAGAGATTGGTCTGAATTTCCATAATCTTATTTCATTCAGGGAGGTTCAAGATGGGACTTTCGAAGCTTGATCCCAGGACTAAACTCGCCTGGTATGTTCTGATGATCTATTTTTCACTGATTAGTGGGACTGTTGTTCAGTTGTGTCTGGTTTTATTGGCAGGCATTATGGCCTCGCTAATCTTAACAGGTTCGTTGAAACAGTATAAGGTTGTCATTTTAATCTTATTGTTTTTGGGACTTCAGATATTGGTCGTGCAGCTGATCTTCTGCCGGGAAGGCGTTCTAATCTACCAATGGGGAATTCTTAAAATATACAGTGAAGCTTTACCACTAGCGATCACTGGCCTCCTTAAGGCTAGCATTATTGTTTTTGCAAGTATGCAATTTTTCACCTCGGCCTCACCTCAAGAGTTTACCTTGATGCTCATGAAATTCAAAATACCTTACCGTTTTGCCATGTTAGTAGGACTAAGCGTCCGTTTCCTCCCGCTCATGAAAGCAGAATATATATCCATAATCGATAGCCAACGTACTCGGGGCCTTAGAATGGAAAGCGCCTGGGACAATCTCAAAGGTATTTTCCCAACCTTTCTACCTTTTTTATATCGTTCCGTTCGACGTGCCACGGAAACTGCACTGGCCATGGAGTTAAGAGGTTACGGACGAACTAAAACCCGTACCTTTACTTCAAATATAGCGCTTAAGCCTTACGATACTGTTTTAATTTCTGCGATGTTAGTGGTGATAATCATTAGCCTTACTAGCAAGGTATTACCATTAATATAATTAGATCAATTTAGGAGGAGAATTTAAATGAACGAAAAAATCTTCAGAACTGACACAAAAGCACTAGTAGGCTCTGTCATCATCGGGATTGTAATGCTAATTATGATGCAGGTTACAGGTCGTATCGATGCAATATTGGATCCAACCCTCTTACTTCTTAATGGTACATGCTGGGCATTCTTTACAGGTCTGATTGTCTTAATGTACAGACAACCCGCGGGTATTATCGCTGGAGTAGTAGAAGCCGTAGTAGCCATGGCTACGGGCTATTCACCACTGGGTTTTTTCTTCTTATTCGCCAATGTCATCGGATCGATTGTCTACTCACTAATTTCCAGTAGATTTTCTATGGAGAAATTAAGCCACCATATAATAGCAATGCTGGGGACTGCAGTGACAGGCAACCTTTGCGTTATGGTAGGATTGATTTATGTCTTTCACCTTGACTGGAAGATCGCACTATTATCTTCAAGCATAACCGCCTTCGTTGGAACAATTGTTGCAGGAATCCTGACAAAGAGTATCTACGGCTCCTTACAAAAATCAGCATTGCTTCAATAAAAAGTTGGCTTTTGTTGTTTCGTCGTTCTCGTACACTTCTGGTTCAGTAAATACTTTCAACGGATAAACATTGCAAAGGAGTATCGCCCATCACTTTTTCACATAAGTGGTGGGCGCAACTATAATTGACATATGCCACAGAAATGTAATAAACTAGGTTATACCTAAAAATGAGAGGATGGTTTTTTTGTTAAATGTGTCTGTAATGGTGATTTTCAACTAAACAGTTGAGAGAGGTTACTTTATAAAACGTGGGTTTTAAACCTGCTTTTTTAAGTGTACCTTTCTGAAAGCGCAACGTTTGCGCTTTTGGATAACGCCTTACAGATTACTTCCTACAATAACCATTTGAGTTATATCAGTGTCAACCTTTGTCGATAAGACAACAAAGCTGACATTGAAACTATTGCGATTATTATCGTATAGTTTTGTAGAGTGTAACGGGCATGTCCTGTTACACTCTATTTATTTTTCTCAATATAGTTATGGTGATTTTATCGTCAGTTAAAATCATTGCCCACAGGAGTATTCTGCGTGTTTTTGGGAATTAAATGATCCTGAAAATAAGGTAATCTCTCTTGTGGGCATTTTCATTGTTATAAGGAGGATTTTTGATGAACGCAAACAATACACTGGAATTTAATGTTATACTTGAAACTTTAGCCGAACACGCACTTTCCCAAAAGGCAATGGAAAAATTGCTCTCACTAAAGCCATTTTTAAGTGAGCGAGAGTGCAAATCCAAAATGCAGGAAACAACAGAGGCGCGCAAAATTTTAGAGGGTATAGGCACGCCGCCACTGGCATCAATGAAAGAGCTTGATAAAATTTTGGATTTAACTGTGAAAGGCTCTATGCTGACCCCTGAACAGCTCACAAGTATCTGTAGTTTTATTTCTTCAGGCAAAAGAATGAAGAAATATCTTAAAAAGGCTGAGTCTTTCAATGCGGACATAGCGTTTTATGGTCTTTCTTTCAGTCCGCTGGATATGCTTTTTGAGGAAATTGAGCGCTGTATCAGAAATGAAGCGGTTGACGATGGTGCTTCTCCTGTCCTTCGTGATATACGCAGAAAAATAGAGAACACAAAATCTGCCGTTAAAATGAAGCTTGATGGTATCCTGCGCAGTAAAAAAGAATGGTTCACAGATGGATATGTCACCATCCGTAATGGTCGGTTTGTATTGCCGGTTAAAAAGGGCTATAAAAATCAGTTAAGCGGAACAGTCATTGATACTTCAAGCACTGGCAGTACCTGTTTTATTGAGCCTACTGCAGTTAGAAAGCTGCAGGAGGAACTGGCCATTTTACAAATTGATGAAGATAATGAGATTAGAAAAATATTATATACCCTTACGGTACTTGTTGATGAGCATATTAATGAGTTGAGAATAAACAAGGACTGCATGGAAACATTGGACTTTATATTTGCCAAGGCAAAGCTGTCTATAGAGATGAAAGCAGTGCCTGTGTCCATTACAACGGAACGAAAAATCATCATAAAGCAGGGAAGACACCCTTTATTGAAGCCAGACCTATGCGTTCCTCTTGATTTTGAAATCCGAGGGGGTCTGGGTGATGACGCCATTAACGGAGTTGTGATTACTGGGCCGAATACAGGCGGAAAAACCGTTGCCTTAAAAACCATTGGCTTACTATCAATTATGGCACAAAGTGGACTTCATGTTCCTGTGTCGGTTGGCAGCGTATTTTGTATGCACAATAGCATTTTTTGCGATATCGGTGATGGGCAAAGTATTTCAGAAAATCTATCCACTTTTTCATCCCATATCCAAAATATTGTAGCTATTCTAAAAGAGGTATCGGGGGAAAGTCTTGTTTTGCTTGATGAGTTAGGCTCCGGTACAGACCCTGCTGAGGGAATGGGACTGGCAATTGCAATTTTAGCTGAATTAAATCAGAGAGGCTGTCTTTTTGTTGCGACCACCCATTACCCGGAAATAAAGGATTTTGCCAAGAACACAAAAGGACTTATGAATGCACGAATGGAGTTTGATCGCGAAAACTTACAGCCTTTATACAAGCTGCAAATTGGTGAGGCTGGAGAAAGCTGTGCCTTATACATTGCCCAAAGATTAGGATTTCCGGGCCATATGCTGAAGCGTGCCCAAATGGAAGCCTATGGCGGTAGATCCTCTGGGTCAAGAGATAGACCAACGATTCTGTTTGAGGAGGATAACCCTAAGATAGAGACTGTTTCCAAGAGCAAAATTCAAAAAGAAATTCCAAAGGAAAAATCACCCACACGGAGCGAAAGCTTTAATATAGGTGACAGTGTAAGGGTTTACCCCCAAAAATTGCTGGGTATTATTTACAAGAGGACCAATGAAAAAGGCGAGCTTGGAGTGCAGATAAAAGATAAGAAGCAGATTATCAATCACAAGCGGATTAAGCTTTTTATCCCTGCAAGCGAACTTTACCCTGAGGATTATGATTTTTCGATTATTTTTGATACGGTGGAAAACCGCAAGGCAAGACACCAATTAGAAAAAGGGCACGATGTAGTGATAGAATATGAGGAGGATTTGAATTTTAATGATTAATTTAATGGATTATGGTTTTATACCAACAATGACCATAGAAGATACTAGCTGTATTCCGGCTAGAATAACAGCTGTGCACAAAGAACGGTATGAAATAGCCTGTGAATATGGGATAACCTATGCAAAGCCCAAGACAAGCATTTATTACGGTCGAGGAAATGAGACTTTTCCCACAACAGGTGATTTTGTTCTGATTCAATATAACAACAGCGGTGATAGTTTAATAACGAAAACCTTAGAGCGAAAATCTTTCTTTTCCAGAAGAGATCCAACTCCCGGACGGGGTGAGCAGGCTGTCTCTGCTAACTTTGATTATGTGTTCATCATGGCTTCCCTCAATATGGATTTAAATGTTAAACGAATTGAACGATATCTTACACTTTCATGGCAAAGCGGAGGGATTCCTATAATAATTCTAACTAAAGCTGATTTAGGGGAAGATTATTCCGAACAGGTTCGAGCAATTAAAAAAATTGCTACTGGCACAGCAGTTTATGCCATCAGTACAAAAACAGGCTATGGACTCTCCGAATTAAGTGCTTATCTCAAACCACGCAAAACCATCGTTTTGTTAGGCTCATCCGGTGTTGGAAAATCAAGCCTTGTTAATGCACTTGCGAGAAAGGAAATCATGACTGTGAATTCTATTCGTGAGGATGACTCCAAAGGACGCCACACCACTACCCACCGTCAACTAATCAGGCTAAACAGCGGTGTTATGATTATAGATACCCCAGGTATGCGTGAGCTGGGTATGTGGGACGTCAGTGTTGGCTTGGGAGAAGCGTTTGGTGATGTCGAAAGATATCTTGGTAGATGTAAGTTTTATGATTGCAAGCACAATAATGAACCTGGCTGTGCAATAAAATCAGCGATTGTAAATAGTGAGCTTCCACAGGAACGCTGGGATAGCTACCTGAAGCTTAAAAAGGAAGCTAAGTTTTCCGATGATAAAGCCGGCTACATCCAAGAAAAAAACGAGTGGCATAAATCTATTGCTAGATATAGCAAACAACGCAAGAAAAATGGAGAATCCATGGGCAGAATGGGAAGATAATTAAGGAAGATTGGTTTGCAGGGCCCACATCTTCCTCGGAAACGGATAAGCCAAAGAAGCGATCGGATGCAAGACTTAGAGGGTATGCTTTTATCCCACTTGAATCAAGTAAACCGGCAATGAGATAGGGTAAGCAATTAAAAATAGTCGATTTTAAATCTCGAGTGTTAAAATCCCCAAGCTGGTAACTCAATATAGACAATTTGACGCCCATATGCAGGGCGTCAAATTGTCTAACCTTTTCCAAGCTCAAGCGATGTAAATTAGATTTGTTCAGGAACTATCTCTTCCCGTTGGTAAATGTAGAGGGTACAAGACAGCGAGATTGATCATTTCAGTTCCCTAAGTAGTTGATAATTCTCGCTTACACTCGCTTAATAATTCCTTATTTTTTTTATATTTGAGGAATCCACCTACTCCTAGAAGCTCAGCATATTGAGCAAATTTCAAAAATCCTAAGTTAGTCCAAATATAGCCGAAATTATTAAATGATCCACCAGCTAGGAACTGTACATTCATAAACATTGCTATAAGAGCAAACCAGAATATCCGAAATCCTAGTAGCATTGATAGGCCCACTAAAATTTCAAAAATTACTACTAAGGTATCAGTGACTCCTGGCATACCAAGAAAGATATTTTGTGCAACCCAAGAAAATCCTTTGTTAATATAAAGTGGATCGAAACTAGAAACCTTTGGGCCTGCTATGTTAGTAACGAGACTTTCAATTTTCCCAGCCGAATTAAGTTTACCATCAGAAAACCAAACTAACTTGTGAGATGCGGATTCTACCCATGCCCATCCATAAATTAGTCTTGCTACAGTGAAGACGATCACTAAAAAGGCCACTTTCCGATCCTTAAATTGTGTTTTTACAGCTTCAAAATAAGACGACATAAAATCCCCTCCTCTAATATAATAATGGATTTTTTCTCTCACAAGGTTAAATCTAAAGAGAATACCAGTTTATATAAACAAGTGTTGACTAGTACACTTGTTGACTTTCTGAATGTGCTCTAAATTATTAAATAACTCTACCGGATTCGAAAGTAAAATGTTCTGGCAGTCCAGGAGAAGGGGAATAGTAATTGGTAAAGAATAATATTTATATTATAATAATTATAAACTAGGATGAAATATAAGTAAAGAGAAATATTAACAAATAGTATAGATAATAGGTTTTAGAATATAAAAAAACGCTGAGACACAATGGCTCAGGCGTTGGTGTATAAAGAAACTCTTTTCTTATAAACAATGCATGGGTTTCGTCCTTAAGACATGATAATATTAAAGTGCTAAAAAAATGTTAAAATCAACGTCCCACAAATATTTCTTCAAATCCACGCACTCGTTTTCCTTTAAGTGAATACCTTCATTGGACAGGAGTTGTTTTTGATCTGTCCATCCGGGAGTTAAACGACCTTGGTGGTTTACAACCCGATGGCAAGGGATGTTGAGGGAATCTGGGGCATGATGCAGTGCTTGCCCAACCATTCTTGAACGTCGTGGGTAACCCGATAACATGGCAATCATTCCATATGTGGCAACCTTGCCGAAGGGGATATCTTTGACAATTTCATAAACTTTATTCGAGAATTCTTTTCTGTCCATTCATTTCACCTAGCCAATCTTTAAATATAGGTATCTTTGCCACACTAAATTAATCAGGCAATAGTCAATTTTAATTACTCATGCTGTCCTACCCTGAATAATTGGTTGTTTCGTATCCATCATACATTAGACGTACTATATGCAACCCTACCCAAGGGCTTTATTTACTTTACTTTGGTAAAGATAGTTAAACATATATAAGTAAGAATATTGACATGTACAGAATTTTGATAAGCTTGTTTGAGTGATAAGTATCAATCAAGTCACAAATTGGAGGAAAGACATGAATTGGAACTATGAAAAGGGACGTATTTATAGCACCGATGAAAAAGGCGAATTGATGTGTGAGACTACTTTTATTCGTAAAGAAAATGGAGAGGTTAATATTGATCATACCTATGTTAATCCTGTTTTGAGAGGTCATGGGGTTGCTGGGCAGATGATGGAAGTAGTGGCTGAGTATTTTAGGAAAGAAGGATTTAAGGCTACTGCGACCTGTTCGTATGCCAATATCTGGCTAAGACGACATAAGAAGCAATATCCGGATATCCTATCTAAGGATACCTATGATCAAGCCGTGGCATGCAGGATTGACGGAAAGCATTAAATTAAGAAGTTCTTATAAGGGTAACAAAGTAAAAGAGTGACCACCTGTGTTCACTCTTTTGTTTATCTCGATCTAATCCTTTAACTACATCAACTAGTGGCTTTTTAGGTTGAATGATGCTTATGATACACCAAGACTTGTGAGGTTGGTGAAGCATATATCCTGTGTGATATACTTATTTCATGTACTACTTGGGTAATTAAACATGCTAGGAGTTCTGTCAATCATGAAGTTAAATGAACTGAGGGAAATCCCGCTTTTAAGAGCTTTAAGCGATGAACAATTGGAAATTCTTGAAGGCAATGCTCAGAAAAGAGATTATAAAAAGAATAAACGTATCTTTGAACCAGACAGCAAAGATAATTTCATCATGATCGTGCTGGAAGGTAAAGTCCGGATTTATCTCGCCTATCCGGATGGAAAAGAGTTCACCATCTCTTTTTTGGAACCAGGTGATATTTATAGCAGTCATTCAAAGACCTTTGCCGAAGCAAGAGAAGCTACTAAGATTCTAGCAATAAACGCTAAGGCTTTTCACTTATTTATGCTTAATAACCCTACCATACTCATTAGTATGGTTAAAGCTTTAGGAGATAGCTTAGGGAATACACTTCGGATCATTGAAAATCTGGCGTTCCTTGATATCGATAAACGACTTGCTCGCTTTTTACTGGATGCAGCCAAGGAAAAAGGAGTTATTGGACAAGAGGGCACGTTTATAAATCTAGGTTTATCAGTAGAGGATATTGCCCTAGCCGTTGGGAGTTCGCGGCAGACCGCTTCGATGCTCTTGAATCGGTGGGAAAGGGATGGGGTTATCAGACGTAATCGCAAAACAGTGTTCTTGCTGGATATGCTTAAGTTGCAAGAATTGGGAGGAAGAACTGAGTGAACTCGTTCAGCTAAAACTGAACATCGAAGTAGAATAAGGAACACCCACTTGAAGTGGGAGTCTCGGAATTGATAAATATATATTGTTGTCGAAAGAGTATGAAAACCGTCAGATATTTGATGGTTTTTTTATTTGTGATGACCTAAGATGATTGTCAGAGAAGAGAAACTTTTTCGACAAGGAGAGGATAAGATGTCAAGACAAGTATTAGTTACTGATCTTACAATGGATACTGGGGTACAGGAATTATTAGTGAAAGCAGAACTGGAAAATATAGAGACAGCTTTTCAAAGGGCGAAGGAGCAAGAACCCCATTGTAAATTTGGATTAACGGGTGTTTGCTGCCGCCGTTGTCTTCAAGGACCCTGCCGAGTGACTTTTAATGGGAATAAAGGGGTAAAACGTGGAGTTTGTGGGGCTACAGCAGACCAGATTGTGGCTCGTAATTTACTGTCCCTGATTGTGGAAGGCACGACTCCCCACGTAGAACATGCTCGGGAAATACTCCACACCCTTTTGGAAACCGCCGAAGGGAAAGCTCCATATGAAATTAAGGGGAAAGAAAAACTTATCAGTATTGGCAAAAAACTAGGATTGACGGTTGATGGGGTAGAGTTAGATAAATTAGCCAAAGAAGTTGCTTTAATTGCTTTACAAGATTTTCAACAACAATCCGGAGTATCTAACTGGTTACGCCTTCGGGCACAAGATCAATCGATTGAAACCTGGAAAAAACTGAATATATTGCCCTCCAACGCTCACTTAGAAATAGCCAATGCCATCAATAAAACAGCTATGGGCTGTGAGAGCGATCCTGTTAGTCTTTTGCTGGGGATTATGAAAATGGGATTAGTTGAAGGCTATGATGGCCTGCATCTTTCTACAGATCTCCAGGATATTTTGTTTGGTACTCCACGGCTTGTCAAAACCCAATACAGAATGGGCGTTATTAAAGAGGAGTATGTCAATATTGCCGTTCACGGTCATATTCCCATGGTCTCTGAAAAAGTTCTAGAGTGGAGCCGAAAATTAAATAATGAGGCCAAAGCATTAGGGGCTAAAGGAATTAACATTGTAGGAATTTGTTGCAGTGCCAATGAACTTTTAATGCGTCAAGGAGTTTCCGTGGCGACAAACTATGCAAGTCAAGAATTAGCGATTATTACCGGTGCCTTAGAGGCAATGGTCGTAGATGCTCAATGTATCATGCCTGGCCTGGCTCAAGTGGCGGAATGCTATCACACAGAACTTATTTCGGCATTGCCAAATATTAAGATCGAAGGAGCAAGCCATGTAGATTGGACACCGGAAGATGCGGATAAAATGGGAGAGGAGATTGTCCGTCGTGCTCTTGCCCACTATCCGGAGAGAGACCAATCTAAAGTCCAGATTCCAGCGGGTACAGTAGAAGCCTATGCAGGTTTTTCTGTTGAGCAGATTGTTGAGCTTTTGGCTACGTTAAATGGGCAAGATCCCTTACTCCCCCTGATAGAAGCCATCGCTACAGGCGACATCTTAGGTGTCGTTGCTATTGTGGGATGCACAAATCCCAAAGTAAAACAAGACTGGGCTAATACGGAAGTGGCCAAAGAACTTATGAGGAATAATGTTTTAATCGTTGCTTCCGGATGTTCAGCTCACTCCTTAGGGAAAAATGGCTTATTGTCACCCAATGGCTTGCAATATTGCGGCGAAAAACTGGCCAATGTTCTGACAGCCATTGGGCAAGCAAACGGTTTACCGGCCTTACCTCCTGCTCTTCATATGGGAAGTTGTGTTGATAATTCCAGAATTGATGATTTACTGGTTGCCCTAGGGGATAGAATGGGTGTGGCTGTGAGAGAATTACCCGTGGCAGGCTCCAGTCCTGAAAATCATAGTCCTAAAGCCTTATCCATTGGAACCTTCTTTATTGCTCAGGGAGTGGATGTTCACATTGGGGTTAATGCACCAATTACAGGTTCTCCTCTTGTTGAACAAGCCCTTACAGCTAATAAAGGCGAGTTCCCCGTGACTACTGATGAGCTTTTCGGGGGAAAACTAATTTACGAAGCAGACCCCATTCAGGCTGCCCAAACAATGATTGGTCGTATTATTCAGAAACGTAAGGCTTTGGGACTTGTTTGCCCGGAAACCACGGAAAGTGCTAAAAAATAAGGAACACCCACTTATAAAAGAGGGAGTTTCAGGATTGATGAACTCATTAACAATTGACGAAACAGACAACGGGGCTCTCACTCCCACAATGTAGAAGTGGGAGCCTGCTATTGATAAAGGAGGGGGTGAGTATATGAGGGAAAAAAGCATCAAAATTGCAATCTCGGGTAAAGGTGGCGTGGGTAAAACGACGTTGTCATCACTACTATGCTATCTGTACGCACGAGATGGACAGAGAGTTCTGGCGGTAGATGCTGACCCTGATGCCAATTTAGGAACGGCTCTAGGCTTTCCTCCAGAATTGTTGACAAAGCTAACCGCTATTTCTGAAGAGCGAAAACTTATCAAAGAACGTACCGGAGCAGAACCGGGAACGATTGGAGCCATTTACAGCCTTAATCCCCAGGTGGATGACATTCCGGATACCTATGTTGCTGAATATCGGGGAATTAAACTTTTACGGATGGGGTCGATTACCCAAGGAGGAACCGGCTGTGCCTGCCCGGAAAATACCCTCTTAAAAAGTCTCTTGGATCATATTGTCCTCGAAAGAAATGAAATTGCTATTCTGGATATGGAAGCAGGACTTGAGCATTTTGGACGGGGGACAGCCAGGGGTGTGGATGCCTTTATTGTAGTGGTAGAACCTGGACGACGCAGTATTGAAACAGCCCATGCCGTAGTAAAACTTGCCAATGATCTAGGGGTTCAGAATGTCTATGCAGTCGTTAATAAAGTGCATGAAGGGCAATTCGCTGAGCTTGAACAAGAGATTAACTTTCTGACGATTTTAGGACATTTCCCCTATGATCCGGTTGTTGTAGATGCTGATTTTCATGGCAAAAATCTTTTTGATCTAAGTGAAAGCTTTGTTCAAGAAGCTGAAAAGATTAAAGAGAAAATTGATTCCTTGCTAAGGTAGAAACCAACGTTAAAAGAATAAGCCTCCTTCTGTAGAATTTCAAACATCTGCAGGAGGAGGTTTTGCTATTTTAATGGAAGACGAAAACCACTAAAATCGTCAATGGTTTTAAATTCCAATTTCAGGGTTAACCGAGGATAATAGTGTAAAATGGATCAGTCGTCTGCTTTCTTAGAGGTTTGAGCTTGCTCCCAAATACTATCGGCTACTTCTCCCCAAGCGGATGAAACATTCTGAAGTTTTTCCGTCAATTCCTCCACACTTTCCAGATCCAGAACTTGAGTGGAATGAGCACCGGATTTAGTGACCATCATTCTTAATTTATCCGGATTATCCATGAGAGGACAAGGGCGCAAATGGTTCTGATTGAAAGGTTGATTTTCACGATATTGGGCAAATAGGGGGGATTTTAAGGCATCTAATAGGGTGCTGTCTCTAATGTTGGTATCAGAATAATGAATGAAAGCACAAGGTTCAATATCTCCATGGGCATTAATATGAAAATAGTTGCGTCCGCCTGCGATACAGCCTTCAACGTATTCTCCGTCATTCCAAAAATCCAAGGCAAATATGGGCTTAGTATTTCTGATTTCTCGGATTCTATGATACATATACTTTCGTTGCTCTGGCAGGGCAATTAAATCTAGAGCAGCATTTTTTCCAACGGGAACATAGGTGAAGTACCAAGCAAAAAGGCACCCTTTTTCAATCATTAAGTCTACAAATTCATCAGAAGCAACGGTATCCGTGTTTTGGCGATGGTAGCAGGAGGAATAACCAAAGCCTGCCCCTACCTCCTTCAATAAATCCATGGACTTAATAACTTTGTCATAGGTTCCAATACCCCGACGCTGATCCGTTGCTTCTCCGATCCCTTCAATACTGAAAGCCAGTACAAAATTACCAACTCGTACTAATTCATGAGCAAAATTCTCATCCACCAATGTACCATTAGTAAAGGCTAAAAAAGCACAGTCTTGATGTTTTTCCGCTAAAGCAATCAAATCAGTTTTTCTTAAGAGGGGTTCTCCGCCAGAGTAAATATACATAAATATACCTAATTTTTTCCCTTGCTCAATGACATTGTTAAGTTCATCAAAGGATAATGAATGATGCTGATCATATTCACTCGCCCAACATCCAATGCATTTCAGATTACATGACGAAGTTGGATCCATCAAAATTGCCCAGGGGATATTACAATCATGTAATTTAGCAGTTTTCAGTGCTTTTTCTCGTCCAAATAAAGTCGCTTTGATAAAAAAGTTTGTCAGGAACTTTTTGCGAACATTAGGAGCAAGCTGTGTAAATACAGCGTCAAATAGCTTATTAAAACTACTCGAAGAATCCACTGAATAGTTCTGTAAATATCTTATGGCAGTTTTATGATCCTGATCACGGGCAATTCTACTAAACAAATTTAAAATCAGATTCATATCTTTTAGTCTATTTTTTTCTGCGTAACGTAATGCTCTTTTAAAAGCAAAAGTATAAACAAACTCCTTGATTCTTCCCATATCTTACTCTCCTCCATAAATAGTTCGAATTAAATGAAATGCCACCTAGGTTAGAATAGGAACTTATAGGAGAGTACATAATATGCAATTATTCTGAAGGAGTGATTGGGTCTCTTGATGAGGTTATAAGAGGTTTCAAGTATGACATATTCTTTATAGAACATTTTCTTGAATATGTATTATCCCAAATTAGAACACAAGATGAGAAGTGATTTCTTCCTCTCATCTTGTTATCCGTGTTTTAGATTATAGTAGGTGATAATAATTACATATTAACGGCCATGGTGTTGGGTGAGTTCATATCAGACCTGTGAATAACATGGTTTACTACTTTGACAATGGTGGCTGGTGAACAGGTTAGTTTTACAACTCGAAATTCTCTAGAAGTATCTCCGAATAATATTTTTAAGATATCTAGGACTTTTTCCTTTGTGGCGATGAATTTTGCCTTATCATTAGCACCACGCGGTTCAGGTACCCAAAGTTGCTCAATTTCATAGGATAACCTTAATAGCTCTGTACGGAAATTCAAATACATAAGAACCTCCTTGATCGGTTAATGATTTAGTGAACTCTTTTATCGAAAAGTGTTAATTCCAATTATCTACTTGTAAAGTGTTTGTAAATAATAAGCACACACGATGTTATTATATGCAGGAATATTCTTTTGTGAAATATGTCCTGGATCATGACCCCTAAGAAATACTAATAAGGGATCCGGGATGGACAAGCAACAGCCAGGTTGAACCGATTGTTTTTTATTTTTTTTTGTGGTATTATCCCATCTAAGGTAAAATCTACTTAACGCTTTAAGGCCATTTCTTCAATAGTGCAGTTTTCTTGTATTAGCAATCCAGTGGTAACTTCGGTTATGAGGTTGTGCTTTTTATATAACAACCATAGGAAAGAGTTTTTAGGGGGATTATAATGGATAATAATGATATATTAATTAGATTAAGATACGCATTAAATATAAGGGATATAGATATGGTAAAGATATTTAAACTTGGTGACGTTGAACTAACAGTAGAAGAAGTGAGGAAATTGCTCATTAAATCGAAAGACACTTACCGTTACAATAATGCAGTTGACGATTATGACGAAATAGAAGAAAAAGAAGAGAATATTAAATGCAATAACAGAATGCTAGAGTCATTTTTAAATGGCCTTATAATATTTAAAAGAGGGAAACAAGATCCAAAACCAGGGCAACCAGAAATACCAGTACTAAAAAATAGTGAAAATCCTAATAATATGATGCTTAAGAAATTGAAAATAGCGCTGTCACTAACAAGTGATGATATGCTTGATATATTAAAAGAGACAGGAGTTATTCTAACAAAAGGGGAATTAAGCGCACTATTTAGAAAAGAGGGCCATAAGCATTATAAAGAGTGTGGCGATAAATACGCTAGAAATTTCATAAAAGGATTAGCTATAAAAAACAGGGGATAGGCATAAAAAACGAGCCCGTAGAGTGAGCGGGGATCAGAATAAAGAGTGGTCAAGGATTCATCATCCTCGACCACTCTTTATTCTGATCCTATTTTCCTGATAACCCATTTAAGGTCAAAGCATGTTTCGGCTTGACCTAAAGGACATCTGCTTTTATGATTTAATCGTGCATAAGTCAACATCTTTGGACATTTTGAAGGGGATAGACTAATATGTAGGGTAGTAAATATTTTAAAAATAGCTTTAGAGAAACGGATATTATTGCAAGAATCGGTGGCGATGATTTTTTAGCAATTTTATGGAGAGAGATGAGTTTATGGCAAAAAGAGAAGAGACTACAGTAATTCTGGCATACATAGCGGTTTGCATCCTATGGGGGTCAACGTTTCTGGCGATTAGAATTGGAGTAAGTGACTTTCCACCAGCGTTATTCGCAGGTATAAGGTTCTTGATTGCAGGGTCTTTGGTGTTATTCTATGCTTATTATAAAGGGCACAAGTTTCCTGGAGATTTTACAGACGTACGGAGACAGGCAATTGTTGGTTTATTTCTGCTGGGTGGCAACGGGCTTGTCGTTTGGGCGGAACAATGGGTTTATTCAGGAGTCGCAGCACTTCTTTTTGCGGTTGTCCCAATGTTCAATGCGATTCTAGAACGATTCCTGCCCAATGGCCCAAGGATTGGTTTGAAGGGGTGGCTCGGTTTACTCTTAGGGTTTTTCGGGGTTGGTCTTTTGGTCTTGACGAGTTCTGATACGAAAATAATTGATGTTTCAGGCGGAATAATACTATTGCTGGGAGCTTTTTCATGGTCAGTAGGCTCTGTTTATTCGAAGACCTTTAAAGCATCAGGAACCATGATTGCCAATATTGGTTTACAAATGTTCGCTGGCGGGATTGGTTTGACCATTGCAGGGCTCTTTATGGGAGAGGCAAATAATATCCATCTAACCAGCAAAGGTCTTGGAGCACTGGCCTATTTGATCGTGTTCGGTTCTCTCCTTGGTTACAGTTCCTATATCTATATCTTACAAAAATGGCCGGCCTCAAAAGCCGGTACTTATGCTTACGTGAATCCAGTTGTCGGAGTTATCTTAGGCGCTGCGATTCTTGGCGAGCCAGTCTCACCGAAGGTGTTCATTTCAGCGGTCGTTATTTTAGGCGGGGTTGCATTAGTTCAGTTTTCGAAAACAAACAGGAATGGTGAACAGGAATCATCTTTAAGGAGTTTAGCAAAATGATAAATTCGACGGTCGATTTCTATAACAAGAACGCCCAAGAATTTTATAAAAATACAGTAAATGTGGATATGAGCGAACACTACAGAAGATTTGAGGAATACCTGCTTCCTGAGAGCCGTATTCTAGATGCGGGCTGTGGCTCGGGCAGAGACAGTCTATATTTTCTCAGTAAAGGATACAATGTACATGCCTTTGATGCGTCGGTGGAAATGGTAAAATTGAGCTCTGAACTAACTGGATTGCCTGTCCAGCAGGCTAAATTTGAGGATGTCAAGTTCGACGTTATGTTTAATGGCATATGGGCTTCAGCATCCCTCTTGCATGTTGACAGAGGATCAATCATAGACACACTACAAAAGCTAGCCGCTACGCTTAGCGAGGATGGTGTGCTTTTTATGTCCTTTAAATATGGTGACAAAGTTTATGAGAAGGACGACAGAGTATTTAATTGCTATGATGAGAGCTCCTTCAGTAAATTGTTTTCTGCCATTCCAATGCTGACAATTTTTGAATTATATAAAACAGCTGATGTAAGAGAAGAAAGAATCAATGAATATTGGCTTAGTGCTATTGTTAAGAAAGGTTAAGTACTAAAGGCACGAGTACGGCATGAGGGACGGTTCTTAGTTCCATTAATGGAATTGAGAACCGTCCCTTTGTTCCTTATGTGTTCCGTGCATGAAAGGAATCGTCTTAGCGTGGGAGGATTTGACGCGCGGTTGCTAATCAATGGCGTACAATTCTATGATCTTAAGAATGACTTCAACTGACTTCTCCATAGCGAAGGTCGGAATAAATTCATACCGTCCATGGAAATTATGACCGCCCGTAAATAGGTTCGGGGTTGGGAGTCCCATAAAGGAGAGGCGGGCTCCGTCTGTGCCCCCACGAATCGGACGAATTTGTGGAGGTACCCCGACCGCTTCCATGGCTGTTCGCGCCTTATCGACAATGTGTATAACCGGTTCTATTTTTTCCTTCATGTTTTGGTATTGATCAGTAATTTCAATCTCAAATGTACCAGCACCATACTCTTTGTTGAGCTCCTCGACGAATAAGTGCATCTTCTTCTTGCGTTTCTCAAAAGAAGCTTGATCAAAGTCTCGGATAATATAATTAAGGGTCGTTAGCTCAACATCCCCAAGGATATCGTTTAAATGGTAGAAACCTTCATATCCTTCAGTATTTGCCGGTGTTTCAAGAAGCGGAAGAAGAGAGATATAGCTCCTCATTAGACTTTAAAATTTGAAATGAAACCTTAAGATCAACGCACATAGTCCAGAGAGGATACCATGCTGGGTTCACGGTTCTGCCAAGGCCACTGCACTTTGGACATTTTTTGTTAAGAATATCAAGGTCAATCATTAGTAAACCCCCCTCTATCAACATCTTTAATAGCATCATATTCAAAACTAATATAAAAAGAAATGATTTTGTTATTGTATTATTTAATTAGCGTTAAGGGCAGCAAGTCCTTTGCGGTGGGGGGCGTTTTGAACATCACATCTAAAAGTGCCTATTGGAGTAAAAATTTTAACACGTTTTAATAGTAACAATACGAGATATGAACTATATAATAAGATATGAACGTTGCAACTATCGTACTTTACATACCCGATAGAGCGCGAAACCCTTACTTTCAAAAATACTTGGAGTTATATGCAGGCTTGCCAATGGTCTGGATACAGATATAATGCGCCTATAAAATAACAATTATATTACAAACTGTGACAAACATTTTGCTTTATTTGTAATCCATCTTAGGTTACAATAATGTAGTAACACTCTATATAGAAAATTCAGAAAATTTAGATATCGAAAGGGGTAATAGTATGACTGCACAGGAAAAGTGTATAATTGAAACTATACTTGCCGATGTTGGGTTGGAACCTTTATACGTCGGGGAGAAAGATGATGAATCGCAAAAAAAACAGAGATGAAACAGGACAGCTTTGGCTGTCCTGTTTTTTTGACCACTTATTCAATTACCTTCCCAAGGCTAGATTTATAGAGTTAGGGAGGACATCACATTTCATGAGTTTAATTGAAGTTAAACATCTCTCGAAGGAATTTCAAATTGCTAAACGCCAAGAGGGAATAAGAGGAGCTCTACGGAGTCTGTTTCACAGAGAATACACGACTAAACTGGCTGTTCAGGATATTTCCTTTGCAGTGAGCAAAGGGGAGATTGTCGGGTACATCGGTCCAAACGGAGCTGGCAAGTCCACAACCATTAAGATGCTGACAGGGATTCTCGTGCCGACTTCCGGCGATATCCGAGTCAATGGATTAATACCCTTTAAAGAACGTCAAAAAAACGCGCGGCAAATCGGGGTGGTCTTTGGGCAGAGAACGCAACTTTGGTGGGATTTACCGACTATTGAATCCTTTGAACTCTTACGGCAGGTATTTCAAATTCCTAATGAGCAGTACCGGAAAAATATGGCCCGGTTTTCGGACATCTTAGGCCTGGAGGAGTTTCTTCAAACACCTGTCCGACAATTGTCACTGGGTCAAAGAATGCGGGCAGACATTGCCGCTTCCTTACTCCATGATCCAGCGATCCTATTTCTCGATGAGCCGACGATTGGCTTAGATGTGGTGGACAAGGAACGAATGCGGAGTTTTATCCGGGAAATTAACCAGGAGAGAGGGGTTACTGTCATTCTCACGACCCATGACATGTTGGATATCGAAAAGCTTTGTCAGCGAATGATCTTAATTGACCATGGCCAAGTAATGTATGATGGAGAATTAGCAAAGATCAAAGAGAGGTTTGGTAAGGAGCGCGTTTTGATCATTGATCTAGAAGAGGAGACAAACGGTTTTTCTATTAATGGGGCAGAAGTGATTAAACAAGAAGGAAAGCGTAAATGGTTGCAGTTTAACCGTGACGTGATGAGTGCATCCCAATTAATTAGCCAGATCTCAGAGCACTGCGAAATCAAAGATTTATCCATCCAAGACCCAGAGATCGAGGTTATGATTCGAAATATTTATGAAAGTGGACTCAATGAAGTTGCTTTAATGTAAGGGCTAAAATGTTGGCTGAATTTAGCCGCTTAAAGCATCTTATTATCAGTAAGAAATTGCTTGACTTTAGCTGTATATTCTTCCTTATTTGTAAGATAAGACATAGCATGTTCTGCACCAGGCGATATATAGATCCCCTTGGGTCCTTTGTTTCTTAAGTATAGTTCTAATGACATGAAAGCTGGTATAAAGGTATCATTACTGCCATGGATAAACATTATGGGGGTTTTTATATCAGCAATTACAGTGATTGGCGATACCGCATTTAGTGAAAAATTCGACTTCTTCAGTGCAACAATATTTGCATAAAACAATATAAATGCTCCGGCAGGTTGAAAAGTTGGTCTTAAATCACCTGCTAGTTTGATATTCAGTAATTCCCTTAAATCTGAATATGGGCAATCTGCTACATAAAAATTAACATCCTTATTTTGCTGATCCAATTCTGCTTGGAGCAGAGCAGTAATTGCCCCCAAAGATTCTCCATGTACTCCTATAACAGCATTTGGATTAACCCATTTAACCCATTTTACTATGTTATCAAGGTCTGTCTTTTCAAAATAGCCAAGAGTTATGTCTTTCCCTCCACTGCTGCCATGTTTTCTTGAATCATAGGCCAATACATTAAAGCCCATATCAAGATACATATCTGAAAATTTCATAGATTGCCATCTGTCACCAGCTATGCCGTGAACTAGAATTACGGTATTGTTAGTAGGAGTGGGATTAAATATATATGTGCCTGAAAGCTGATAACCAAAACTTGATTTTATCGACACACTATAGGATTCCAGTCGTGTAAATCTCTCATAATTGAAGCTGGGTTTATAATACTCAAGCCCTGTTGTTGCGGGATCTATAGTTAGCTTGCTAACATTCTGATAATATATATTTCCTATGTATAAGCCAAATATATTTGTGCTAATTGCAAAAAGAATAAAAATCACAATTAGTATTTTAGGCATTTTCCCCATTTTTCTCATAGAAATCTTCTCACTGTTTCTGGTGCTTTCATTTTATACAGCTCCAATAATACTATTTCAAGTTCATGTTGATATCCATTTCCTCCAAATAATCACTTACAGATAAAAGGCCTGTTATGAATGCTGTAGAAGCTTCTTCAATAGACTTTTCCTTATCAGGTGATAGATGGTATCCAAAAAGTCCTGTATTTATATTCCCTTTTTGCTTTACATTCATCATTAATTTACTAATACCCAGGTCTGAGTCTAAACTAGGTGTCCATCCCATGTTGTCCAAATTGTATATGATTGCATTATTGCCAAGCTTTTCGTACAGATACTTGTTATAGTATTTAGACATTTCTACTGCAAGTTTTACGGCTTCCGTGGGATACTTTGTTGCAGATGAAATTAATAAACCACAGTCTTTCTTAGTTCCACCAGAAACTATACATTTTGGAATTGATCCATTAGTTTGGCTTAGATGAGGATAATATAATACTGCAACTTTCCCATTCAATTGATTGCTAGCCATGTTTAATTTTTCAGAAGAAGTATAATAAATAGCTGCTTTGGAGGAATAAAAAAGATTTTCTGCTTCCTCATCGGTAATAGCTTCCGTTTTCTCCTGAAATGCACCTAATTCAATTAGTTGCTTGATCGATGTTGCAGCTCGGCTAAAAGTTTTCCCGGAAAATGCAACGTCATTGCTTATTAGTTTACTTGAAATTTTATTATCCAAAGTACATGCGAAGCCCTCGATCATGTTATATACAGACCTCCCATCTTTGCCGCCAATGACGATGGGAATTATGCTCCTTTTTTTAAACTGTTTAGAAGCAGTCTTAAGTTCTTCAAAACTTTCTGGAATTTTCACATTGTTTTCAGAAAAAATTTTTGTATTTATCAGCATAACGTTATAATTAACTTCATCAATAGGTATCGCATATATATGCTCAGTATCTCCAATTACCTTAGCGGTTGGAATAACCATATTCCAATAGTTTATATCATTTAGCTTTTTTCCCAAGAGTTGGATTTTCTTTGAGGAGTATAGTTCTTCAGTAAAATTTCCATCCCCAGAATAGAATATATCTGGAGGGGTATCAGAATACATCATGACTTTTATTTTTGTATTATATGCATTTGCATTTCCCTTGACATAGGTTAAATGAATATCACAATCGGGGAATAGAGGTTTTATATCAGTTTCGAAATTTTTGAATGCTTCATTCTTTTTCTCATCGTCAAGAGGAACTACACATTCTAAAGCTACCTTTTCATTATGGTTTTTTACAGCTGGCATTGCCTCTTTATGTTCAATGCTACAGGATATTAGGATTGGCAAAGCCATTATCGAACTTACAATATAAATTCTTTTAATTTTATTGAGCATTAATAAGGCAACTCCCAACTAACCTACATTTTGGCAACTATATTAAGAGGGACGCAAATTCCTTGTCCCTTATTGCTCCTTAATGGAATCAAGTTACCCCTCGTTCGTAAAGAACAAGGGGTTAAAATATCCTATATCTAGGATAATGCTTTTGGAGGTATGTTATTCATGATTTGCGGGCGCTTTGTGCTGATTGTGAGAATAATTGACTATAATTTTTTTAGCAGTTTCTATAACCTTGAAGTCGACACCGCAAGGGAAGAAAATAATAGTGGTGTAGGTGTATAAAAGTAGTAGAAAAATATTTTTACTGTATATACTACAAGTATCTATTTCCTGTTGCTAGATATTACACAGAAAGTTAAGGGAATCCTATGAATGACTTAAAGTTTAAAGCCTTTGCAGTGACAAATGAAATCGATCTTAATAAGATTGCTGTAGAATGCAACATCAGGAAAAAATATACATGGGAGGAGCCTCTGCTTCTTCAGGACGAAGTTCTTGGAATCATTATTGGAGAGGAACCTGAGGAAGAAGAGAAGATCCTAGTTTTTTCTTTTGGGAGTATTGTTTTTATTAATTCGACCAAACAGCATACAGAAATATTGATGCGCTATCTAAAAGGTATAAAGTCAGATATTGATATCGCACGTTATGACAGGTTTCAGGAAGACTATATACTTCATCCCGTTGAGGGCGAAGAAATTGAGTTTACAGACCGCTATGTTCAGATTCCAAATATGGCGTTGTTTCACCCACAGCTAATTTCAATGGTGATTGCCAAATCTGTGGCGCTTGAGAGGATAGAAGAACAGCTGGGCAAAATTCTTGATGATCTTGAAAGCAAAATTGATAATTTGGAAAAGGGCAAATTAAATATTGGAAACAAAGAACTTGCCAAGACAACTTCGAGGGTTGTCCGGCATGAATACAATACCATTGCGTATATCATGATTCTTGATAAACCCGACATTACCTGGATTAATAGTGATGCAGCAGATTTTTACGAAAAGATGTCAGAGTTTTTCGAGCTAAATGACCGGTATGAGGTGATAAAAAGCAAGACTGAAATCCTAAAAAGTATCATTGACGGGTTGGCATCCATAAGCCATTCAATACGAGGATTGTTTGTTGAGTGGGTGATTGTTCTGCTGATTGTTATTGAAGTGGTGCTTATGGTGTTTGATTTAATCAGGTGAAGACAGGTGTAAATATGGAAAAAGTAATCCTTAATACTTATAAAGTTGCAACAAGACTTCCGCTTGCACAGATAGCGTTATTTATTAAATTAAGGCAGGACGTAGGGTGGAAGGAGTATATTAAATTCGACTGTGCAGATATTGAAAAGATCCTAAAATATGCTTCGGAAAATAAGGCAGTGTACTTATATAAATACGGGTGTATTACCTTTTTAAACTTCAATCAAGATGAGATCTCTATTTTTCTTGAATATTTGAGGACGCTGTTCGTTGATTTAGATTATGAATTGATGTCTAAATTTAATGAGAACCATGAGATGGTCCTTTCAAGAGAAGCGTATGTAAACCTGTGGGAAGGCGATGAGGTAAAATTCCCTTATCAGCAGGACGTGGATGATATAGCTGCGACGGTTTTAGCAAAATCCACCGAACTTTACAAGATTGAAACCGAGCTTTCAGAGGTTTTAGATGAGGCGGGTACTTTCATAATGCAACTAAATAAGGGGCATCTAAGCGCAAATAGCAAAAAGGTAGCTTCAACTCTTGCCAAAAGCATCCGGTTTAAATACAGAAGCATTGAAAGTGTAAGGCTTCTTGACAGACCCTCAGAGTTTAAAAAAACCATTGAATCACGACAAATATTTGATAAACTGAGCGAGTATTTTGAGCTCAATGAAAGATATGCAGCTTTATCAAATCAGATGGATATTCTAGACTCAATAACGGGAGATTATTTAAGCTTTGGAAGCAAACAATCTGAAAGGAGACTTCTGTTATTTGAAATATTGCTTCTTGCTAGCTTTCCGCTTTTGCACATCCTGTCTTGATAATTCGCTCGCATTTTTCCCTTTTCATAACTAAAAATCTAGTTGATGTCCACTATGAACTATAGCCTTCTTGAATAGATTCTTATATTTATTTAACTGAACATGTAATCGAGCTGTTATCTTCCGCGATCCGCCTCTACAGGGACTGCCATCGCAGGAGTTGCAAATATATTCCACTACTTATATAAAGATTTGCAAGTTATAATTGGGGCTATTAAGTTAACAGAACTTCTTTTTGTCATTTGCACTACGGGCTTGCGCAAGGGGGAAATCATTTGATTAGATTTTTCTGGCTAACCTGTGGACTTTTATCGTTAATGATAGGCTTTATTGGCATTTTTCTTCCTTTAATTCCAACAGTACCTTTGGTTTTGTTTTCAGCAATAGCTTTTGCGAAAAGCTCACAGTTCCTTCATGATTGGTTAGTTAATCATAAATTTTTCGGTGTTATCATTAAAGATTGGCAACACAACAGGAAGATCCCTATTAGAGCTAAGATTTTCGGTGTAATGGCAATGGTTATTTCCATTACAATTTCTATAGTTTACTTGAGTAGATGAAAGAATACCTATTATGGTATGACACTGATTCTAAGTTTCAAGATGATCCCAAAGTCCTTGACTTCTTTAACGAATGCGAATGTCTCAAAACTGAGGCATTCGTTTTGATTAGGGAGGGACTTATTTCCATAGGATAAGAAAATTGGCGAATTATGTACTGGAAAATAGAAGATTCATATTTAATCTTCTTCCAGACAAATTATAATCATGCTACACTAAGAGGAAATACTACTATACATATAGTTATTGAAGAATATGAGGATCAAGTAACATCGGATGGGGGCCAAATGTTGAAAAAAAGCTCAATTCCCTGGTGGATGCGCCTTAAAGTTCATTTTCTTTTATTTGGAATTACCATGTCCATTCTTCCTCTGTTCCTGCTTGGGAATTTAGGGTTTACATCTGTCCGACAAAATCTACAAAAAAATATTCATGAACAAGACTTTGCGCAGGTAACAGTAATCGCCAATGAAATACGAAACTTTGTCACAAATGTAGAGATCAGTTTAACCCCTACGAAGGCCACGAGTGCCTACGCTCTCGTGGGGAAAGATGAAACATCACGTCAGATTATTTTAGAAATACTTTTGCACCAAGAGTCTTTTATAGAAGAAATTAAGATAACTGATGAAAATTTTGTCGTTATCGATCAGATCACTCGTCAAGAGGGAATTTCCCCTCATACGTCTGCAACCATAATTGAAAATCCCGTATCCACGGTAAAGTCCTCAGCTATAAGTGAAGTGTTCTTTTCGAGTGATAGACGCCCAAAGATCTATTTGACTGTGGCGGTTCAAGACCCCTTGACTAAAGCCCGAATCGGATATTTGCAAGCTAAAGTTGACTTACAAGGGATTATCAGTCGCTATGTTAATATGCTGTTAGGTGAGGAAGAGTATGTATTTATCGTTGACCAAGCCGGAAATTTAATTGGGCATACTGATTCCAATCTTGTTTTGCAGGATGAGGAAATCCGTCAAGATTCTGCAGTTCAAAGTTTTCTGGAGGGAGAGGACTTTTCCCAGGGAAGTGAGTATAAAAATCTGGACGGTGTTTCCGTCATAGGGGCGTTTACTTCCATCGGTACTCCGAATTGGGCAGTATTTATTGAACAGCCTGCCCGAGAAGCGAATAAACCGATTTTGGATTTTGCTTTTCGACTCATCATGATTGCCATCTTAATCATGGTTCTAGTCATGATTTTAAGTATTGCTTTTGGTTTGAAAGTAGTTCATCCAATTGAAAATCTTGAAGGTCAAGTCAGACGAATTATTTCAACGGGAGACCTAGAATCCCATATTCCGATTGAGAGCTGGGATGAAATCGGGAGATTAGTTAAATCCTTTAATCAGTTGTTAAATTCATTGGATCAAAAGAATGAAAACCTAAAAGATGAAAAGGAGCTGTTGACCACCGTCGTTGACGGGGTTGGCGCTGGAATGGTTCTCCTCAATCCTGATAAGAAGATCATTTGGTGGAATACGAAGTTTGCAGAATGGTTTGGACATCATTTAGAGAATCTCCCCTGTGATCAAGTTGTTAAAGGACAGGGAATGGAGGGCGTTAACCACGAAAATTGCCGTAATATGTGTTCTGTTTTTGTGAACGAAGAACGCCGACATTTCCGTCAGATGTTTTATGAGTTATCACCTGATAATCCTGAGAGTGCGGCTTACCTGTTACTGCTGGATGATGTTACCCAAGAGGTAGAAATGGAAGCCCGTATGATTGAGACGGATAAAATGGCGGCTATTGGACTTTTGGCCTCAGGAGTGGCTCATGAAATTAACAATCCATTGGCCATCGTTGCGGCACATAGTGAGGACTTACTGGACCGTCTGAATGAGGAAGAACCGGGGCCGACTCGAGAGGAAATTAAGACTGGTTTTAAGACCGTTTTGGGGCAAATCGTCAGATGTAAACAGATTACGGATCGTTTACTTGGTTTTGCCCGTCAGCGCATCAATGGGAGTGACCTTATCGAAATTGGTGCAGTCAGTTTACATACACTTGGACTGTTAGAACACAAGATAAAACAAAAGCAGATTAAAATCGAGCTCCAAATGGAAAATAGTCTCTTTATCCTGGGTAATGAAAATGAGTGGCAGCAAGTGGTTCTCAATCTGATCAACAATGCCTTAGATGCCTCCTCTGAAGGAAAAGTGATCGAAGTTAAAGGATACCGCGAAGGGGAAAATACTCATTTTATGGTTAAGGATTACGGGGAAGGCATTCCTCAAATCAACCAGAAAAAGGTATTCGACCCGTTTTTCACAACGAAGTCCGTAGGGCAAGGAACAGGTTTAGGGTTATACGTAAGTTACGGAATTGTTCAGAAGATGCAAGGCGAGATGGCCTTAGAAAGTACGGAAGGACAGGGAACCTGTGTGAAGATAACCTTGCCTCTCCATAAAGGAGGGTTAAAGTAAATGAAACACTGTCAAAAGATTCTAATCTTAGACGATGAGGAAGCCTTGCGCGCGATTATTGCGCAGCGTTTAAAGCGTAAAGGTTATGAAATACTAGAAGCAGGCACAGCGGAAGAAGGTTTATCCCTTCTCAAAGATACTTTAATCGATGCTCTCTTGTTGGATATCAAGTTGCCGGACGGTGATGGGCTTATCCTTTTACCAGAGATTAAAAAATTACAACCGGATCTCCAAGTCGTCATGTTAACTGGAAATGGTACGATCGAGTCAGCCATTGAAGCCATGAAACTTGGCGCGTATGATTATCTGACCAAACCGTGTAACTTGTCTGAGCTTGAAATCACGCTGCAAAAAGCTCTTGAGAAACAGAAACTATTGTTGGAAAATACAGGGCTTAGGCAGGTAGTGAACCGACAAACTCCAGAACTTAAAATTATAGCCGTAAGTGCACCCATGGTCGCGCTTCTAGAGATGACCCGTAAAGTAGCTCAAACAGATGCATCGGTCCTCATACAGGGAGAGAGCGGCGTGGGTAAGGAGTTGATTGCCCAAGCAATCCATCACTGCAGCTCACGGTTTAATCGCCCTTGTGTTCCTGTAAACGCTGGCGCGATTCCAGAAACTTTAATAGAGAGTGAGCTTTTTGGACACGAAAAAGGAGCCTTTACTGGAGCTGGGTCTCAGAAAATCGGATTAGTAGAAATGGCCGATAATGGCACGCTCTTTCTCGATGAAATCGGTGAAATGCCCTTGTCTATTCAAGTAAAGCTTCTCCGGTTTTTAGAAAGCGGAGAATTCCGGCGCGTCGGAGATACCCGACTCCGTCAGGTAGATGTTCGGATTGTCGCAGCAACCAATAGAGATCTACAACAGGAAATTAATCACGGAAGATTTCGAGAAGATCTGTTTTATCGCTTGAACGGCTTAACCTTAATCGTCCCCCCTCTACGCGAGCGGCGAGATGATATTCTTCCTCTTGTAGAACAATTCCTTGAAACCCAGAACAAAAGAAAATTGCCTCATCAGGATTATAGTTTATTACCAGAAACTAGGGAGCAATTGCTGAATTATGATTTTCCGGGTAATGTTCGTGAACTCTTCCATCTCATTGAACGCGGACAAATCTTGTCTATCGGTGGAAAGATCACACCTAAAGATATTTGGGGAAACTCAGAGCAAGTCGTTAAGACATTTCACTCTTCCGATTCGGAAGAAGGATTCTTAGATATATTTCATGACAATCAATGTCCATCCTTAGAAGATGTAGAAAAGCGCTACATTTTAGCTACTCTTAAAAGAGTTAAGGGCAATAAGTCACAAGCAGCAAGTTTATTAGGAATCAGTGTAAGGAATCTGTATCGAAAGTTACAGAGTTATGGGGTGGTTGAGTAATGGGCTATGTATCCTCTGCAAAGAAATCAACGACTCCTTCCGGGGGCTGGTCCGACCTGTGGAGACAGGAAGATTATTGGGCTGTGTGGCTTGGCCTGACGATCATAGTGTTAGCAATCGTGTTCTGGAGTAATGGGATTAACTTTATGAATTGGATTGTACTGAAGATCCCAAGCTATAGCAACTACAATACGGCCATAAGTTATGTTAGCAGCCATAAGATTACTCTCTTAACACTCTATTTGTTTTTTCTTATTTTGTTTTCAATCGCGGTTAAAGCCCTGACTGGAGAAGTTAAACGGTTTTTAGTGGGATTCACGTTTCTTTTTTTACTAAGTGCTCTTGTTTCGGTATGGGGTTCTTGGGATGTCATGAAACGGTATAACATTGAAACCCCGCTTCTCGCACTCGTAGTAGGACTCATAATTAGTAACCTATTTAAGATTCCGAATTGGCTAAGCACCGCACTCCAGACCCAATTTTACATTAAGCTGGGAATTGTGTTAATGGGTGCTTCCTTACCCTTTACTTTAATCGTCAAAGCTGGTACGACTGCTTTTGCTCAAGCAACTATTATTGCACTCGCTACTTTCCTCACCATTTACTGGACAGGAACAAGAGTTTTCTCACTTGATAAGCGCTTTGCTGCGACTCTGGCAGCTGGTGGTTCAATCTGCGGAGTTTCTGCTTCGATTGCTATTGGTGGTGCCGTTAAAGCAGAAAAGCAGCACGTGTCAATTGCAATTTCTCTGGTTATTCTTTGGTCCATCATTATGATTTTTATCCTCCCCTTAGCGATTAAAGCATTACATATTCCACCCGGCCCCGCAGGTGCTTGGATTGGAACAGCAGAATTTGCTGATGCTCCGGGTATGGCAGCTGCGGCTGCTATCAATGAACAAGCAATCAAAACGTTTACCCTGATGAAAGTCGTAGGTCGTGACATGTTCATTGGGATCTGGTGTTTTATCATGGCTTTTACTTCGGTCACAAGATGGGAGAAAAGGTATGTCGGTACCAAACCGGATGCTCTTGATGTCTGGATACGCTTTCCGAAATTCGTTATAGGGTTCTTTGTAGCCTCAATTATCATAACCTTCTTAGCTGCTTCTCCGCATGTAGTGACTTCCAAAGCGCTTGATAATAGAATCATTAATCCGATTATAGAATTGAGAAATTGGGCCTTCATCTTTACTTTTCTCTCCATTGGCCTAACCAGTCGCTTGAAGGACCTTGCTTCAGTCGGTTGGAAGCCGTTTGCAGCTTTTACTGCCGGTGTATTGGTAAATATTCCACTTGGATATCTGTTAGCAGTTGTAATTATGGGGAACTATTGGATAACAGTTAAGTAAGATCTGGGCACTCTATTCCTCAAGAAAAGCCACCTTTGCAGGTGGCCTTTAGGTTGTTTTGGACCAAGAGAGACATTGAATTATCTTGCAAAGGAGACCTATCGATGAATCCGAATAATGAAACCTGTGTTCAGAGAACGCGTTTTGTCTTTAATTATTACGAAAAAAAAGAGTGGTTGGCTGGAGAAAAACCACCCCTGGTTGACATAATTAAGGTAAAGGATGTTCAGCCGGAAAATTTAAGATATTTCGCTGAGTTTATGCATACTCGATTAAATCGTATAGCCGAAATGATGGACATTCTTTTAAAGGTACATGATGATTGGGCAATCACAGGTTGGAAAGACCACATTCTTATGGAGACGGAGTCTTTTGATTTTAATGACTCCCTTAAGGCCTTGAAGGAACATGGTTACCATGATGATGAGTTTGTTTTGAAGGTGGAATATAAGCGCAAATGGGGTGTGCTTTAGATGTCGCGTTTAATGAAATTTGATTTGTACGCTGCAAGTTGATTGTTTGGGGTTAGACCTCGGAGGTGGGTAAAAAGACAAGGTGATTCGTATGAAAATATGCGGAGCACCTTGTTTAACTTTTCATAGTGTTATTTAGACATTATGCAATTGTCATTCGTAAAAGATATTTTTAATCTTATAGTGAAAATTCATGTGAAGTTGAGAAAAAACCAAGATGAGATCTGTCTCTTGTCGGTTGGGTACTTATTCTGAAGTGACAAGCATAGGGTATTTACAAGCTATTAACTGGAGGTGGATAATCTTGGAGACTTATTTTTACGATGATCCTAGAATTAGAAAATGGATTAATCAGATCATTGAAAGAATCTTCACCGTTTGCATATTAACGGGGGTTGGTTCGGATGAAGAATTTCAAAAGGGTTGTCAAATCGTCATGAAACTTACAATGTTATTACAGGATATCCCAAGTTTTCCGTCGGAATTCTTAACTGATGGAGTTAAACAACTGATAGAACAACAGCTTCCTGATTCCCGTGTTATTAATAATTTTCCTAAATTCCAAGTTACCATGGATAGAATGTTACATGAGGGAATATTGAAAGTCACTGATTCCCAAAAGAAAGAGGCTTTCAATAGCATTTTGACTACTGTAAATACTAAAGATAATAACATAAAACCTCATGATAGCTATACCGAGGGTCTTGTGGAAGCATCTTGCATAGAGGGCGTGACCAATTCTGTACTTCCTTACCCTGCCAAGCTTCCTATATCGTACTCAGACATACAGCATACAAAAGCAGAAACCCAAGCCCAGGCGAAAGCAGATGTCCAGGCACTCAAAGAGGATCTAGCGCAGGCAGAAGCCGAAGCGAAAGCAGATACCCAGGCACTCGAAGAGGCTCTACCCCAAGCAGAAGCCCAAGCGAAACAAGATATCCAGGCACTCGAAGAGGCTCTGGCCCAGGCAGAAGCCGAAGCGAAAGCAGATACCCAGGCACTCGAAGAGGCTCTGGCCCAAGCAGAAGCCCAAGCGAAAGCAGATACCCAGGCACTTGAAGAGGCTCTAGCCCAGGCAGAAGCCCAAGCGAAAGCAGATATCCAGGCACTCGAAGAGGCTCTAGCCCAAGCAGAAGCCCAGGCGAAAGCAGATGTCCAAGCACTCGAAGAGGCTCTGGCCCACGCAGAAGCCCAAGCGAAAGCAGATACCCAGGCACTCGAAGAGGCTCTAGCCCAAGCAGAAGCCCAAGCGAAAGCAGATACCCAGGCACTCGAAGAGGCTCTAGCACAGGCAGAAGCTCAAACCAAAACAGATGCTCAGGCACATAAAGAGTCTCTAGTCCAAGCAGAAGCCCAAGCGAAAGCAGATACCCAGGCGCTCAAAGAGGCTCTAGCCCAGGCAGAAGCCCAAGCGAAAGCAGATACCCAGGCACTCGAAGAGGCTCTAGCCCAAGCAGAGATGCAGGCGAAAGCAGATGTCCAGGCACTCGAAGAGGCTCTGGCCCAGGCAGAAGCCCAAGCGAAAGCAGATACCCAGGCACTCGAAGAGGCTCTAGCACAGGCAGAGATGCAGGCGAAAGCAGATGTCCAGGCACTCGAAGAGGCTCTGGCCCAGGCAGAAGCCGAAGCGAAAGCAGATACCCAGGCACATAAAGAGTCTCTAGTCCAAGCAGAAGCCCAAGCGAAGGCAGATGTCCAGGCACTCGAAGAGGCTCTAGCGCAAGCAGAAGCCCAAGCGAAGGCAGATGTCCAGGCACTCGAAGAGGCTCTGGCCCAGGCAGAAGCCCAAGCGAAAGCAGATACCCAGGCACATAAAGAGTCTCTAGTCCAAGCAGAAGCCCAAGCGAAAGCAGATACCCAGGCGCTTAAAGAGGCTCTGGCCCAGGCAGAAGCCCAAGCGAAAGCAGATACCCAGGCACTCGAAGAGGCTCTGGCCCAGGCAGAAGCCGAAGCGAAAGCAGATACCCAGGCACATAAAGAGTCTCTAGTCCAAGCAGAAGCCCAAGCGAAGGCAGATGTCCAGGCACTCGAAGAGGCTCTAGCGCAAGCAGAAGCCCAAGCGAAGGCAGATGTCCAGGCACTCGAAGAGGCTCTGGCCCAGGCAGAAGCCCAAGCGAAAGCAGATACCCAGGCACTTGAAGAGGCTCTGGCCCATGCAGAGGCCCAGGCGAAAGCAGATATCCAGGCACTCGAAGAGGCTTTAACCCAAGCAGAACAAGCCAAGGGAGAAGTACAGTCCCTAGAAGAGGCTCTAGCTCAAGCAGAGATGCAAGCAAAAGCGGACGCCTTGGCATTTGCTGATGCACTTGCCCAGGTTGAAACGAAGCTAGAAGCTATAACCAAGCTAGAACGCGATGAATTAGCTAGAGCTAAGTCTAGCACGAATGATTATTTCATAGAACACTTGCGTAAGGCAAATAGTTCGTTCACTGGAAATGAGCATCAAACGGTTGAACTTATTAAAGTCTCAGATTTATTTACATCTATAGACTCCAAAATTTCTCAATTATTCAGCACTTCTCTAGTTCCTCCGCAGGCGGATCTTCTAGGACAGGTTCTAACTAATATTTTCCCAAAAGGGACTGTCTATTGGAACAAAACTTTAATGGGTCAGAAGTTCCTGGCCCAAATTGAAGATATCTTAATTTACCTTTATGATCCCGAGCATCCGTGTGATCTGAAAAAGTTTAATAGGGTTGGCTGGAAGGTCTTAGTTTGCAGTAATGAAGATCTAACGTTTCCTCGCAGATTGGAAAGACAAATTAGACAAATTCAGCGTTCAGGAAAGGTGTCCGCAACAGGGGGGACATCTCTGTGAGAGATGTGAAATCTACTATATAGAAAGATTGTTGAAGAATCATTCTTACACTTGAATAATGGAACGGTTGAGGTGTTAACATCGGCGAGCATCGCCGATGTTAACATGTTATAGAACTTTAGCCCGGAAAAACTGATATAGCACTAGAATGCTGCTTTATAGAGGCTAATAATGTCTTCTAGCAAGCCTTGTCTTGGATTTGTAAAGAAACAGATATCTTTTAAGGCATTCTGAGAGAGTGTTTCAATATCACTTTCCTTTAGCCCCATCTCACTTAATTTGCTGGGGATTTCAAGTTTGGAACGTAATTTATCAACCGAGTCAATAATTAAATCGACAGCTTGTGATCTGTTATGGGTAATGGTCCCCATGGCTTCACATAATTTCAAAATTCTTTGTTCAGGTATAGAGACGGAATTAAACTCAAACACATAAGGCAGCAAGACAGCGTTATAGTCGCCATGGCTTTGCTGATAAAATCCACCCAATTGATGGGCCATACAATGCACATAGCCCAATCCGGCATTATTAAAAGCCATGCCAGCCATTATATTTGCGAACATCATCTTTTCCCTGGCCTCCAAATCATTGCCATTATCATAGGACCTCGGAAGATACTCAAAAACCAGTTTTAATGCTTCAAGGGCTAAAGAGTCTGTTATTGGAGAAGCTTCGGTGGATACATAAGCTTCTATGGCATGGGAAACAACATCAATACCTGAGCTGGCGGTAACTTCTTTGGGCATTGTTGTCATAAATATTGGGTCGTTGACTGAAATAAATGGTGTCAAAAATGGCGAAGAGATCACCATTTTTACCTTTCTTGATTCATCGACTATTATGCTATACATAGTTAATTCGGCTCCGGATCCGGCGGTTGTATTGATGGCAATTTGAGGTATTCCTAGTTTGGTTATTTTATTATATCCTTCATAATCAATAATCGAACCACCATTTGTAGCCACTGTAGCGATTGCTTTAGCACAGTCATGATTTGTTCCACCTCCGATGGAAATTAACAAGTTGTAATTTCGTTTGAAGACATTGAGCCCTTTATTTAGATAAGTTAAGCCGTCCTCGACAAAAGAAACAGTAGGGTTTGGATGTAATATTCCGTCAAAAATATCGTATGAAATAAATAGACTTTTTAGGATTTTTTCTACATTTTCGACATATCCGAGACTTATCATGTTTTTATCTGTAACAATCAGGACCTTGCTAAGCTTCCATGACAATAATTCGTTTGGAAGGTCTTTGATGGACCCAGTACCGATAAGATTTTTTTTCGGCAAAATGAAATTATGTGTGTTTTCCAACTAGCATATCCTCCGTTATTGTTGATTAAAATCAATATGATGTTGGGTATTTTAAGTTATTCTTTAGTAGTATTCCGTGACTTTTGCACGTATCGCTTTAATTTAATTGAAACTACTCTTCTTGTTTTACGTTCTATGAAACTATTTAATTTATAAAAGCCCCATGTGGCTATGGAAAACCAAGCAGAAAAACCAAGTAAAGGCAATATAAACCTACTAACGGATTTTAAAATACCCAAATCAAGGAGCATTGTATGGTACAATGCGGAAAAAAATATTCCAACAACAGCAAATATATAATTTAAGGGCTTCTGTTTTGGCAAAAAATAAAAATATAAAATAAAAAATATTGACCATGATAAACTGGGAAAAAGATGTACGCCTATGAATCCAAATGGGCCGTAATTTATCCAAGAAAATAGTCCAGTAACATATCCAAAACTATGAACCAGAACATCAATTACTCCACCGAAAATGATTCCATAAATAGACAAACGTTGAATTTCTTGTCGCGGTACATTTGCCATTAAGATTATTGCAAAAATTACTGTAAAGATAGGATAGATAAAGTAATCGGGCATGAATGTTAACCCCTTTTTGCATTGCATTGAGAATTTTAGTTATAATATCCACATCTAAGCTTAATATTCTGGCGAGAGCTGTATTTATACTTTAGACGTTTATATAGAGGGTTGGAATGTTTACCCAATAGGATGATTCCAAAGAAACTACCCCCAATCAATGGAGCCAGGCCTCCAGATTAGGGGATTGCAATGAATAAAAAATAGATAGCAGTCTGGATTTTTCAGATTGCTATCTATTTTAATATTCCCTTATAAAAGTCGATAAGGAATCGTACTTGTTAACTCTGCAAAGACTAGAAAGCAAAGGATTATTTAAGATTGCTGACGAGAAAAGTGAGGAATTAGAAAGAGTGTTGCTCAAAGCAAGTGATAACGGAAAATATCCCATACTTTGCGATACCAGCCCGTGTCTCTATCGAATGAAGCGTGCTTTTAAGTCGGATATTAAGCTTCATGATTCGGTTGAGTTCACTCACGACTTCTTGCTGGATCGCTTAAAGTTCAGACAGGGTCCAGAGACGGTAGCTGTACATGTGACGTGTAGTTCTGTTAAAATGCATATCAGTAATAAATTTAAAGCTGTAGCAGAAGCCTGTGCTCAAAAGGTAATTATGCCTGATGATTCTTCATCTCCACTACCACTTCAGTAACATTCGTTATACGGAGACTCCAATCTCTCTAAAGAAATCAAGAACTTACTAGCTTTAGTCAGGACCTAAGGTCGGCTAAACTTGAAGACGAAGAAGTTCAATCATTTGATTCAATAAATGTTGAAGAATAACTAACGAGGAGGACCCTGCTTGTGAACGTTGCCTTGGATTGTATTCCTTGCTATATAAAGCAAACGATTAATACTTTAGCACAAACTGAAATCTATGAGGAACAAGCGCGAGAAATAATCTATCAGACTCTATCCCTCCTTCCTCAATTAGACCCGCAAGGAATTCCCGCAGAGAACTCGACTATTATTCTCAGAAAGGTCAATGAGCTGATGGGAATCGAGGACCCCTTTCACAGTGCTAAACAGGAGTCCAATGACTTGGCTCTTAAACTCCTGCCCCAGTTAAAAGAGAGGATTCACCAAAGTTTAGATCCGCTCTTTATGTCTTTGCAAATCGCTGTTGCCGGGAATATTATCGATATGGGCATCCTAAAAGATTTTGATGTTGAGGGGAGTATTCGGGAGGCCATTGAGAAGAGCTTTGCCCGGGATGATTACGAGGTTTTCCAGCAAAGACTAAAAGAAGCTCGGAAAATATTAATTCTCGGAGATAACAGCGGGGAAATTGCTTTCGACAGGCTGTTAGCTGAGCAACTGTCCAAACTTGGGATGGAGGTTACATATGCAGTTAAGGATCAACCAATTTTAAATGATGCCACGATGGAAGATGCGGCTTATGTAGGTATGACAGATCAATTCCGCGTAATTTCTAATGGCAGCGGTTTTTTAGGGACAATTCTCAAAGACTGTTCGGAAGAATTCAAACAAGTATATCAGAAGGCGGACTTAGTGATTAGTAAAGGACAGGCTAATTATGAATCATTAGAGGCGCTTGGCAGGGAGGATAGAAGGCTGTATTTCTTGTTGCGAGCCAAGTGTGAGATTGTAGCAAAAGATTTAGGCGTTCAACTTGGTGAAATGGTGTTTTGTTGCAGCTAAGAAGGTTTTTCAAGACACAGTGTGGAAATACTTAGCCATACTAATGAGAAATCAATAAGTCAATTATACGGGTGATATTTTTCCGATTGTCCAAAATGTCACATGTCTTTGTAAAAAGGCAAATTTTCAGGTGTAAAGGGAATGGAAAACGGGAGTATAGGGGTCCGGGTACCAGATTTAGACATTATTATTTGCGTAAATAAGGGAGGTATCGTAAATGATTAAAAAAATCCTGGCTGGGTTAGGCATTGACAGTGTAAAGGTAAACTTTGAAATTAATAATGATGTTGTAGAACTTGGTGGTACAGTAAGTGGAAAAGTCTATGTGAGCGGTGGGGCAGTAGATCAATAGGATTAATATTATGATTCAGATAGATAAAAAGGTTAAAGGATTTTTTGCTAGTACAATTGATGATTTGGACCTTGATGAAAGGCATGTTACCTTTAGTCTTTCAAAGACCAGCTGCGTTCTCCTGAACGAACCTCTGAAATTCTGGCGGAAATTATTCTACAGGAATAATGAAAAAATTTGATTTTTTCTCTTATTTCTCTTTGTGATTATATTTATAATTAGGCCAATCTGATTCTCATCAGAGACCAGATTGGCTTTGTTTATTTATGGCTTCCGTTTGAGCACTCGCAGATTTAGCTCATCAAGCGCCTTTTGCAATAATGTACCAGAAATTACTTTCATAGCATCTTATCGTCTCCTATATTGGGTTATTTCAAATATACTTTAACTCCATAACATTATACTGTTATGAAACTCATATACAAGTACGCACTTTTTTGTGCCTTAAAATAGCAAGATATTATGAAGAAAGGTGACTCAAAAAGTGAACGGAAAATTTAGGATTATAACAGCCATGCTTATCTTTGGAAGTATTGGAGTTTTTGTAAAGAATATTAATCTGTCTTCAAGTGAAATTGCCTTACTAAGAGGAGTCCTCGGAAGTTTATTTTTGATATGTGCCAGTTTTTTTCTAAATCAAAGGCTCTCGTTTAAGTCTATTAGAGAAAATATTGTCATCTTAATTTTATCAGGTTCCGCGGTTGGTTTTAACTGGATCCTTTTATTTCAGTCGTATAAATATACAACGATCTCGAACGCAACCTTAAGTTATTACTTCGCACCGATAGTGGTTATAATCTTAGCCCCCTTTGTTCTTAAAGAAAGACTAACCTTTGCCAAGGCAGGGTGTATTATTTCTGCGATGCTTGGATTATTTCTAATCGTTAGCCTTAGCGGCAACAATACTAGTGGCACGTACAATCACACAGTCGGTATTCTATATGGTCTATCAGCGGCTGTGCTCTATGCCAGCGTCATTCTGATGAATAAATTCATTAAGAATCTGGCAGGGTTTGAAACCACCTTAGTTCAGTTAGTGGTAGCTGTTTTGGTACTTTCACCTTATGTTCTAATTAAAGATCAGCTGGATTTTTCGGGTATGAACACAAAAGCTATAATCTTTATTCTTATACTAGGTATTATTCATACTGGTGTTGCTTACTATTTATATTTTACTTCGATCAAAGAACTTAAGGGACAGACTATAGCTGTTTTAAGTTATATTGACCCTATTTCAGCTGTGATCATTGCGGCGGTGTTTTTGGGAGAGAGCATGAGCTTTGTTCAAATGATCGGAGGGGTTCTCATCCTAGGTTCTACTTTCTTTAGTGAATAACAGGACCATTCATTTCTAATAATGAATGGTCCTGTGGCTTGTATGAATATCAATAGAGTGCACAGAGTTGTACGTACCAAATGAAATAAGCTAAGAAGAATAAATTCTGCTTAGCTTATTACTATGATGGGGGCCGCTACAGCAAAGAATTAAAGTATTAATTCCTGTCCGACTTGGGAAAATTTTAGGATCTGACTTGGGCAATTCTTCATTTTATCTTCGAATTTGTTGGTTATTTCAGGGCTGTCAGCAAAGTGCATAGGAATAAAAATTCGGGGGGCAAGCTCCTGTATAAAGTACTCTGCTCCTGCACTATAGTTTTCCTCGAGCCTCGGGTCGACCGGGAAGAAAGCAATATCAATAGCTTCTCCCTTGATTTTTTGAACTTCTTCCTTAAAGTCCTTTTCTGCTTTCATCATTTCCGCCGGGGTGTCAATCCAGTACCACCAGTTTAAATCCCCTGCATGAAAGAGTCGGATTTCTTCATCTTGGACGAGAAAGGATATGCCCAAGTCTGTTGAATTATAGGCCTTTATTTTTAAGTTGCCAATTTCTAGCTTCTCGTAGGGGGATAGGAAATTAATGTTTTTGTTTTTTTGCGGAAAATTAATATCATAGCTGAAGATGTATTGAATATCGGGTTTGTTTTTTTGCCATTCTAAGATCACTGGGTTAAAATGGTCAGGATGACTATGAGAGGAAAAGATAAAGATATTTTTTGGGCTTTCTCTGACTAAACTTTCAACTGGGCCCTGATAGTAATCAAAGATAAGCAAATTATTATCCGTTTCCACTAAAAAGCCGCTGTGATAAAGATATTTAATTTTAATGCTTGAAGTTCCTATTGTTATCACCTCGTAATGATTATAGAATAAATACTAATACCTATGAGCTAACCAATCAAGTTATGGGATAGGCTTTTCTAGAGAAAATAATCATATAAGCCAAAAATGAGAGGAAGAATTAAAACTATGAAATTTCGATTTGATCACAACAACATCAATGTTTTTAACCTTGAAAAGAGCCTGAAGTTCTACAAGGAAGCTTTAGGGTTAATCGAGGTTAAAAGGCATGTGCAGGCGGATGGGGAATTTATTCTTGTTTATCTTGGAGACGGTGATACTCAACATAGCCTGGAGCTGACTTGGTTAAGAGACAGAACTGAAACCTATAACTTAGGAGAAAATGAATTTCACGTTGCTTTTATGGTCGACGATTTTGAGGCAGCATACCAACATCACAAGAAAATGGGTTGTATCTGTTACGAAAATAAGGAAATGGGCATATATTTCATCAATGATCCAGATAGTTATTGGGTAGAAATTATCCCTGGCAGGTAGCAAAAACTTGGTTGACCTTTCTTGATTAATTGTGTTGCGAATACTCAAAGGTTAATGATCTATCTTTAAATTTATAAATGTCACTTTTTTTCTCCAAGTTCTGGATAACAGTTAAATTCCAATGATGATCATACTTAACCATATAGAATTTTACTTCGTTTTTAAGTTTGGGATTATATATAAAACAGGCGTTTTCCAACTCCAATTCTTCACATTTTTCAATGATCCCCAAAATACGTTTTATGGTTAATTCATCTAAATCCCAATAGGGTTTCATGCTTTCATCTCCCATTCATTAGAAAAAGCTTTTTCTTAGTAAGGTTAACAAGTTACTACTACTACTATACCTACTACTGGAATAAAGTTCTATACTTTAAGTTATAGGGAAGTAATAAAAGTTATGGTACAAATATAAAGGAAGTGGGCTTTAAAGCATTGTGATATTGAAAAGGTACTTATATCAATTATTGATCAAAGTATATAGTTTTTGAGGAGGGCACTGTGACAGTACACAAATTTGATCCTGAAAATCGTAAAAAGCTTAATAGCAAGCAACGTCAGGCTATATTGCCGCCTATTCAGGTTTTAAAGGAGATTGGACTTGGATCTCACGATGCATGGGCAGACATTGGTTGTGGCACAGGTTTTTTCACGATACCGTTTGCTAATGAGGTGAAGCAAGTGTACGCACTCGATATTCGTTCTGAAATGCTTAGTGATCTCAGTGAAAGTCTTAATCAACTCGAAATTCATAATGTAGAGGTCCTTCAATCCGAAGAAAGCCGCTTTCCCTTACCCAATCATTTGATAGACGGAGTTTTAACTTCGCTTGTTTTACACGAAGTGGATCAACCCATTGATTTTTTTCGTGAATTAAATAGAATTCTTCAAATGGGAGGTAGATTGGTGGTGATCGAGTGGGCCAAAGCTTCTACGAAAATGGGGCCACCCCTTGACCACCGATTGTCCATTCAACAGTTGGATGATTGGGCACTTGAAACAGGTTTTATAAAAGTAAAGTCTTGGGAGTGGTCGGAAAATTTCATTGGGATTGAGTATTGCAAAGAACGTTGAGGGACTGGACTTTTTACGGGGGCAATTGATAGTTAGCATTCATTCTAAGCCCTTAGTACTATGAAGATACATCAATAAAAGGTACCGGATATTAGTCCGGTGCCTTTTATTGATGTATCATGCATGTGAATTATAAAGTAGTGCCATTTAAATAAACTTGGCCCAGCCTCTTGATCTCAGAAACAATCAGTAGTAAACTCTGGATACTGATATAGTTTCCTGTGAAGCCGTTAACTATCCCAGACCTACAGGTGTTATTCCAACTGTCTAAGAAGTCCCCAGAGGGGACTAAATGAGAAGAATGTAAAAGGTTTTCAAATTTTGACATTTACGAAGAATCAAAGTATAAATATGGGAAATTCAGGAGGTTCACCATGCGCGAGAGAATTATTGAGGTTGCTACTGAGTTTATTAAACAATATGGATTAAGAGGGTTCACCTTGGATGACATCACCGGTGAACTGAGCATGAGTAAAAAAACTCTCTATAAGTATTTTGCCTCCAAAAACGAACTGATCTCAGAAATCGTACAAAGGGCAGCTGAAATCGAAAGCTCAAGTGGATCTAGAAGCCATACAAAATGCTTTGGCTGATACCGAACTTTATTCTGATATGGCCGGTTATGTGACAGATATCCTCTATAAGGAAGGGGAAAACTTAGCCGCCGGATATCCCGTCATTGTTGTCCGTAACCAAGAACAGGTGATTGATGTCGGACTCGGTCAGACCGATGCCGCGAAAGTTAAGCCAGGGACAAAAGCTGTGGTCAAAGTCGGTAACTTTACCGGAGAGGGAGAAGTAACCCGCATCGATCAAGTACCGGATACTGAAACCCGCACTTATAATACTGAGATTAAATTGACGAAAGAAATTCCGCTTGAAGCCTATTTTATTGGTGCCACTGCGAGTGTTTCCCTGGCTTCCGGCGCAGAGAAAGGCATCTGGATCCCTATCTCTGCTGTGATGAATGATGGAGAAGATTATGTTTTCCTTGTCCAAACCGACCGAGCTGTCAAAAAGAATATTAGCCTTAAAAACACTCAGGGCTTTAATGTCCGGGTCGAAGGGCTTAATTCGGGAGACATCATGGTAACCTCCGGTATGAAAGAATTAAGTGAGGGCATGAAAGTGACTATCGCTCCGACAGCAGGAGGACAATGATGAAAAAGGGTCTAATTTATCAAGTCATCCATAATCGCCGTTTTACCCTTTTCTTCACTTTCATCGCAATCTTGCTCGGACTTTACAGTTACTATGTTATACCCAAACAGGAAAGCCCAAATGTGAATGCGCCGTTTGCAATCATTATCGGTCTGCTTGCTTTCGGCCAGCCCCTATCCTTTACTGCTATGGTAGGGGTTGTCAGCCTAATGGGAGTAGTGATTAAAAATGCGATCCTTCTCATTGAATTTATCAACAGCGCCCGCCAAGAGGGCATGACGGTCACGGATGCCTGCTTCGATGCTGTCGGCAAACGCTACAGGCCAATTTTTCTAAGCGCCATGACCACGGTTATCGGCCTGGTTCCCTTAGCTCTCTCAGGCAGTGACCTGTTCGAACCGTTGTCTGTGGCGATTATGTGCGGGTTAACAGTCTCAACATTACTGACTTTAGTGATTATTCCGGTAATCTATAGTCTTTGGTTTTCAGATGGAACACTTACGACTGAGAAAAATAATTTGACAGTTTAGCGAGAAATCACGACAAAAGAGACCTTATGAATTTTAAACGTCATAAAGGTCTCTTTTGTCTTTAACTAATAATATTAGAGAAAGATTCTGAAAATGTTAATTGAGTAAAGTTTTTGTTGGCAGTTGCTCTTCTGGAGGTAAGTGCCCTTTTGGTTTCTAGAGTACCTGACTTAAAGAATCAAAAATGTTAGACAAATTCCCTAATTCTTTCATAGGAACGTTTAGTATCCTCATATCCTTGCTGAAGCAGTCTGTGGAGCTTTTGGGGATCTTTTTCCAATCGACCGACCTCTAATTCCTTTGAAGGTCTTATGACAACTGCCTTGCCTTCCTTTTCAAGGTGGTCAATATAATCCAGAGTTTCATTATAGTTCTTATAACGGTTTAGCATGGTTTCAATTAATTGGGGGTAATTTCGATATTTCAGTTTTAGCAGAGTGTTGAATTTGCCAGGACGCTTTTTATAGCCTTTGTTTCTGGTTAAAACAATTATATTCTTGGTGTTACCATCTTTAATCGATTTTTTAATGGGTATGGAATCGGAAATACCGCCATCTAATAGTTCATAACCCTTATAACTTACAATAGGGGATAACATTGGCAGGGAAGCGGACGCCCTTAAAGCCTGGAATTGCTCACCTAAATCGTTCTTATTCAGATACATCGGTTGACCAGATCGGCAGTCGGTTGCTCCGACCAAAAAAACACCAGGAGACTTATAAAAGGTCTCAAAATCAAACAAAACATGTTTATTGGGAATCTCATCAAAAATAAAATCCATACCGAAGTATGATTTGCTTAAGATTAGATTTCTTAGACTCATGTATCTCCAATCCTTAACGAACCCAATAATAACCTTTTCATTTCTTCTCTGTTGCCTGGAAATATAGGAAACAGCATTGCATGCTCCAGCTGAGACTCCTATTACATAATTGAAATATAAATCGTTTTCCATAAAATACTCCAAGACACCACAGGTATATAGTCCACGCATACCTCCGCCTTCAAGTACAAGTCCTACATTTTCCATATTGAAACACCCCATCATTTTATCCTCTCCTTAAGCCAAAGGAGCAGGGCAGTGAAATATAACACATATTACAGTCATCCTCTTTGAAAGATAACATTAAATTGTGCTATTGCCTCAAGCTAAGCAGAAGCTTCGACCAAAAATATTTAGGCCCCGAAACCTAGAATAACTATAGCATGGCAACTTTTAACATTCAACTAAAGGTCTGTAGGAGACAAAAAGCAATACTAAACGCCATTTGAAAATAAGTGACTTAACCTAAAAAAGCAAGGAGCACGTTGTGTCTACTAAAACGTGCTTCTTGCTTTTTAGGTTATTGGTTTCTCTTTAACAGAAAAAATACAAAAACCCCATGAACTTATACCAATTACCTAATCAAACAGCGGTTGAGGCCATCTAGAACATAAACTCCCGTTGCATTACGGGTATAGGGGGGAGTTTGAGGGTTAACAATTTACCAATGTGAACACTTAGGAAGTTCTAAAACTTGGAACGAAAATTTGGAAAAATGTGAATATTGAATGGTTTGTTGGCTGAAATATAGAAATTATGATAGGCATAACAAATGGAGCCGTTCAACCAGTTTTCATATTTTGACTAACCCACAAATTCGGTTATTTCCTTAGAGAAATTTTTGGCAACCTCTGCGGCAAGTTGCATCTTATCACCAGTGAAAGAATTACTAAATCCTACAATATATATTGATGCTAAAAATAGACCGCTTTTGTCAAGCAGAGCTACACTCACAGCGTTAACCCCATGGAGATATTCCTGAAAATCAGTGGCATACCCTTGTTTGCGCACCTTTTGAAGCTCAATCAAATATTCATCAACATTAGTAATGGTTTTTTCTGTAAATTTAGGCAAGCCTCTCTCCATAATTATCCTTTTTTGGGCATCGTCCTCTAAATTTGCTAAAAAGGTCTTGGCAGATGATCCGGCAAAGAAAGGGAGTCTAGTCCCAATAGGAGCAGATATTTTTAATTCTGAGGAGCTTTCAGCCTTTTCGATGATTGTTAGACCGTCCTCATCAAAACGGCCTAAGAAGACCGTCTCAGCAAAATCGTGCGCCAATTGGATCATATACGGACGCGCTATGCTCCTTAAACTAACTGAAGCTAACGATTGATTACTTAGTTGGATCAAAGCAGGCCCCAGCCTGAATTTTTTGTTTGATTCATCTTGGCGTAAAACACCTAAATCAAGAAATGCTTGAGTAACTCCATATACGGTACTTTTATTAAAATTTAATTGCCGTGAAATATCGCTTACACCCAATGTTCCCTGGGCTTTAGCAATTTCCTTTAAAATAGCAAATGATTTATATACCATGGGTGCGCTGTAATTGTTACTCTCTTTTGGAGCCATATTTATCACCGGTTGACCTTTCGTTAAAATATTTTCGAATATTCGATACTCTGGCAGTCAGTTGAAATTCTATACAATAGATATATATTATAATCACATAAATTACAATTAAGCAATGACTAATAACAAAAAATAGGATTACATATAAATTAATCCAATTTGGCTTAACTATTTCATATAAACAGGCTATAGCAAAATTTTTAGCGGAGTCAGGGTAGATTGAAGTGAATTGAACGGTATTCAAATAAGACGTATTGTCAGAAAAGTATGATATTTTCATTTTGGAAGGTAACTTTAAGCTGATCACCGATAAATTTCTACCGTTCGGCGCGGTCTGCTTTTTTAAAATCATACTGCATGATAAAATTAAACTACTATAGGAAATGGTGTTTCCTATAGGAAACAAAATGATTTTTTAGTCATCAAAGGCCTAATACTAATCTTTATTTGAGGAGGGGATTAATATGTATCTACCTGATTTTGACTATTATGCGCCAGATAGTTTAGCGGAGACATGTGAAGCGCTTGAACGTTTTGGTGCCAAAGCCAAGGTCCTATCCGGGGGTACCGACATAATTATAAAAATGAAAAGTGGACTTCTAAGCCCTGAAGTTCTAATTTCCCTAAAGAAATTAGAGGATCTTAAAAAGATCGACTACGTTAGTAAGAAAGGTGTTGTTATCGGAGCTCTATCAACGCACAATGATTTAGTTAATTCTAAAATATTAAATGATAGATATCTGTCTGTTTCCGAAGCTGCACATAATATGGCCTCTAACCAGATTCGAAATATAGGGACTGTAGGAGGTAATCTTTGCAATGCAGTTCCTTCAGCAGATCTTCCCCCGATTCTTATAGCTTTGGGAGCTACAATTAAGCTCGTTGGAACCAAAGGCGAAAGAGTGATGTTATTAGAGGATTTGTTTACTGGTCCTATGAAGACTGTAATAGCCGAAAATGAAATTTTAACAGAAATCGTTATACCTGATCAATCGTCAACTGGGAGTAACTACATCAAGTTCGGACTGCGTCGGTCGGGAGCACTGGCGGTAGTTGGCATTGCAGTGGCAGTAACCGTAAACGGAGGAACAATTACGGAAGCTAAGATTGCAATTGGCGCTGCAGCTCCAACACCCATTCGGGCCCGTGAAGCAGAAAAATTCTTGCAGGGAAAAACTATTAGTGATGATCTGTTGGCCGAGGCAGGGGTGATTGCTTCCGGCGAAAGCAAACCTATTTCCGATATCAGGGGTTCAGCCGAATATCGACGTGACTTGATTCGAGTGCTTACCAGGCGGGCATTGTACAAGGCTATTAACGAGGGGCATGTATAAGGAAGGGGGGAGAAAAATGTCACAGGTAATAACCGATAAACATGGTATTCAACACTATATGATTACAATTAACGTCAATGGGGATGATTATACACGGGTCGTTAAAGCGAACACTTTGCTTGTTAATGTTTTACGAGATGAGTTAGATCTTACTGGGACAAAAAAAGGGTGCGAACTTGGTGATTGCGGCTCATGTACTATTTTGTTAGAGAATAAACCGGTAGATTCATGCATGATTTTAGCCATTGAAGCTGATGGAAAAGAAATTACGACCATTGAAGGAATTGCCGAGAGTTCTGAGTTGGATAAAGTCCAGGAAGCGTTTATTAATAATGGTGCTATACAATGCGGATATTGTACACCAGGGATGATTATTTCAGCCAAGGCTTTGTTAACCAGAAATCCCCATCCTAATGAGAAGGAGGTTCGTGAAGCCATTGCCGGTAATCTATGTAGGTGTACTGGATTTGTGAACATAGTCAAGGCCGTCCTCAAAGTGTCAGAAGAGACTAACGATAAAGAGGTGATAAGCAATGAGTAAAGATTATGCAGTAATTGGCAAAAATGTCCCGAAAATTGATGGTCGAGAAAAAGCAACAGGTGCTGCAAAATATGCGGGTGACTTAAAATTTCCCAATATGCTTTTTGGTAAAATTTTAACTAGTCCCCATGCTCATGCTAAGATCTTGAGTATCGACACGTCGGAGGCGGAAAAGCTTCCTGGTGTAAAAGCCGTAATTACCCATAAGGACGTACCTGCTCTTAAATATGGCATTAGTCCAGCCCGATGGGATGAAAATATCTTTTGCATTGATAAGGTTCGTTTTGTCGGCGACAAAGTGGCTGCCGTAGCATGTATCGATGAAGAAACTTGTTATAAGGCCTTAAAATTGATTAAAGTCGAGTACGAGGTTCTTCCTGCGGTGCTTGATGCACTTCATGCCATGGACGAAGGGGCTCCTCAAGTTCACGATGAATATCCTCGCAATATTAACACTGAGATTCATCAAAACTTCGGTGATTTGGATAAAGCTATGGCTGAGGCACACTATATCCGAAAGGATTACTTTGTGGGACAGCGCACTTACCAGTCGCCCATTGAACCTCATTCAGCTGTTTCTATCTGGAAAGATAATAAGCTGACAATTTATTCGAGCACCCAGTCTCCCCATTATTTCCAATATTACATTGCTCGGGAGTTTGGGCTGAAAATGGGTGACGTCCGGATTATTAAACCTTTCGTAGGCGGCGGTTTTGGAGGTAAGCTAGAACCTACTGGACTGGAATTTGCGGGGTCTGTGCTCGCTAAACTAACTGGTCGTCCAGTCAGAACCTTCTATGACAGGCATGAAATGTTTGCCCATAATCGTGGCCGCCATAAGGTGTACATGGAACTGACTACTGGGGTTGACAAAGAAGGTAAAATTCTTGGCGTTCATGCCAACTTCGTTTCAGACGGCGGGGCTTACACCAGCTTAGGGGTAGCTACCTCTTACTATGCCGGTGGACTCCTTACCCTGACTTATGAATTTGAAAATTATAAGTTTGATATGATTAGAGTTTATACTAACTTACCAGCCTGCGGAGCCCAGCGCGGTCATGGAGCTCCCCAACCCAAGTACGCCTTTGAAAGTCATTTAGATAACATTGCCAAAGATCTGGGAATAGATCCTTTGGAGATACGACTTCGTAACGCCCGTCAGCCTAATACAGTTACTATTAACGATTTTGGCATAAATTCTTGTGAGTTAACAGCGTGTTTGGAAAAAGCGGCCGATATATCAGGTTGGCGTGAGAAAAAAGGTAATCTCCCTAAAGGTAGGGGTATTGGAATTGCCACTGGAAGTTTTGTCTCGGGGGCAGGCTACCCCATTTATCGAAATGACCTGCCTCAATCCGCTGCTATGATTAAAGTGCATGAGGATGGGACGGCTGCTACTCTTTATACAGGTGCAGTTGATATCGGACAAGGCTCAGATACTGCTCTTTGTCAAATGGCGGCAGAAGCTATGGGTTACCGATATGAAAACATGAAAATAATCGCTGCCGACACTGAAACAACTCCCCATGATTTTGGTGCGTATTCCAGTCGTCAGACCTTAATGTCTGGTTCAGCATGTAAGCAGGCTGGTGAGGAAATCAAAAAACAGATTCTTGATATCGCTTCCACTATTATGAGCTTGCCCCCTGATGATTTAGATTGCCGTTTGGGAATTATTTTCTCTAAATCCCGTCCTACAGCCAAAACGATTACCTTTGAGGAAGCGGCCCGTCGTTTCTTTGTCCTGCGTGGCCCGCTTTTGGGACGTGGAGTTTACCATGTTCCCCGCCTAGGTGGAACTTTTAAAGGAGCAGCTGTTGCTACTTCGCCGGCTTATAGCTTCTGTGCTCAGATTAGCGAGGTTCAAATCGACGAGGAAACAGGTGAAGTCGATGTTTGCGAAGTTTGGGATGTCCACGATTGCGGGCAGGTGATTAACCCCATGCAGCTTCACGGTCAAGTACACGGAGCTCTGTATATGGGTGTGGGAGAAGCCATTTGGGAAGAAGTTCTGTTTGATGATCAAGGAAAGATCCAAAATCCAAATCTAGGTGGATACATGTTACCGACCGCCCTCGACATGCCGATAGTTCACTCTGAGCTAGTTGAAAGCTATGAACCAGCTGGTCCATGGGGAGTAAAAGAGGTCGGTGAGGGAGCAACCAATCCGACGATGGGGTGCTTCAACAACGCGATTTATGACGCTATGGGGGTAAGGATCGATAGTTTACCACTCACGTATGAAAAAGTTTGGCGTGCAATGAAAGAAAAACGTGAGGGAAAAAAGGAAGTCTAAGCTAGAACTCACCCAGAAAAAATAAGACCTCTGTTGAAATCGCAGCAGAGGTCTTTGCTATTTTCTGGATATTCCCTAGAATCATTTGCTTAGGCGATTTTTCTTAAAAAAATGGAAAGATAACTATGTTATGCAGTGAATGTTATTTTGGTATAGCTTTTTCTTGAATGGACGGGCCATCATTTTTCGCAGAAGTGAACTCGTTCAACTTAAGATGAATTGGATCTTGATAGAATAGCAGGTGCATTTAAATAATAAATGTCAACTTTCAAGGCCCTAACTTGCTATAAGTTAGGGTTCTCTGAGCTGAACCAAAAGTAGCTTCACTGAAGTTAATGAAGTGTGGTGAATTAAAGGATTTAACGATCTAACCTTTGCACACAAACGTTTTAATTTCTGAAGATGGAAAGAATTTTGTATTGTCAGAAAGATTCAGATAAGTTATAGTTTATGGACTAAAACTATTTAAGGTCACTCAATTTAAACATGATGGAGGACGTATGATTGACGATAAAGCTTATAGTCTATCAAATGTTGAGTTGCTTTCAGATTTATCATCCGCCGAATTAGCAGAGCTGGCTAGCGAGTTTCAATGGGAGAACTATGCTTTGGGCACTGAGATTATTAAACAGGGTCAAGAAGAACATGCCTTTTATATACTGATCAAGGGAAAAGCGGATATTATGATCAGAAAAGAAGGACATCGCATGAGGCGTGTCAGATCATTGAGTCCAGGAGATACCTTTGGTGAATTCTCGTTGCTTAACGGCAAGGCCTCCGCATCGACAATTCTTTGCTTAGAAGAATGCCAGGTTCTAACGCTGGATTCAGAAGGCTTTGCACGCATGCTTTTGCGATGGCCGAAGCTTTACCAAATGTTTATCGGCCGCTTAACTCAAAATCTGAATGAAGCAAACCTCACCTTATCCGAAGCAAATTATAAGGAGATTCTACGTTCTGCTTTGCAACTTAACCAATATAAGGATAAATTTTATGGGCTTTGGGGAGGTCACCGAACGACTGCTGAGGTCGAACGCAAACTGGAAGAACTTGCTCAACCCAAAGGGCACTTGCTTTTAACCGGGGAACGAGGTACTGGTCGTCAGATGATGGCGTGGTATGTTCATCAACGCCAATCCGGTACAGAAGCCCCTTTTGTGGTTGTGGATGGACGACGTTTCGATCAACAATGGAAGGACCTAATCATGGAGCCTGCCAGTCAAGAGGAGTCCTCAGTCGTTTATAATTCCAATCTTTTCGATATTGCTGAGGGCGGAACCTTGTTCATACGAGAGATAAACCTAATCTCTCCCCATACTCAGCTTAAACTTGCTCGCTCCATAAATTACCAAAGGAACAAATGTTTTATTATTGGGAGTTTGGACTCGGAACCGGATGATTTAGAAAGAATTATTATTCCAGAACTGCGGAAATGTTTTGCTCATACGTATGAAATAACTCCTTTACGCGAGCGTAAACGAGATATTCCTATATTGGCTCAAGGTTTTCTGGAGAAACTGGCCCAAAAGAACCAGCGAAATGTCCCTGTTCTAAATCAGGAAGCGACTCAATTGTTGCTCTCCCATCATTACCAACAGGGAAATGTCTCGGAATTAATCCAAGTCATCGAAAGAGCCTTTTATATTGCGGAACAGGATGTTATTGGCTTAGAACAGATCTTTTTTGGTCCTACGGCGGAACAAAACGGGCATACGATTAACCTTTTGGCGTCACCAACGTTGAAAGGGTTGCTGAAGAAGGGAGTGTTGATTGGCTGGATAAGGCGAGCAGCTGCAGCTCTGTTTATTGGTTTGGTCTTATTGTTGCTTTTTAATCCTCAAGTTGCAGTTTCCACCAAGATTTTCGCATTAGTTTGGGGGTTATGGTGGCCGTTACTGGCTCTGATTTCTCCTTTCTTAGGCAGACTATGGTGTACGGTCTGTCCGTTTTCAACAATCATGGACTTTGTGCAAAAAAGAGTCCATATGAACCGGGCAATTCCCGAGTTTGTCATAAAATATGATTACATTCTTGTCAGTTTTCTATTTCTGACAATCTTCTGGGTCGAAGTGATTACTGACATGCGCTTTAACCCAAGTTACACGGCTGTCCTGTTAATATCTATCCAAGTTTGTGCGATTATTATCGCGGTCCTCTATCCACGCCATACCTGGTGTCGGCACTTTTGCCCTTTGGGAGGATTTATTGGAACTGCTTCCGTAGGTTCGATGCTTGAGGTTCGCGCCGATCCCTCACTTTGCCTGAATAAGTGCACTACGTTTGAATGCTATGTCGGAACGGAAAACGTTCCAGGCTGTCCAATGTCACAACATCTCCCTTTCTTGGATAATAATTTGGATTGTAAACTGTGCTTCAACTGTGTAAGAAATTGTCCGAATGGTTCTGTACAGGTTAATTTAAGACTTGCAGGCCGAGAAGTGTGGCATTTGGTTCGAGTTAACCAGGGATTTGCTGTGTTTATTGGGGTAATGTTGGGTATTTTAGTTCCTCTTTACTACCTTGCATCGTTCCAGAGAATAGAGGTTTCCACCTCATGGAAAGTCTGGTTTAGTCTGTTCTATTGGGGCGCAGGTTTAACAGGGGGGATGCTCGCTTGGATGATCGTCAAACCCTTTAAAACTAAAGCAGCTTCCCTGCGTGTCAAACTGATTTTTGCATTTACCCCCTTAGTCCTGGCAGGGCATATTATGTATCAAGCGGCTTATATCCCTGGCATTCGTTCGCTTTTTTTGGGGATAGGCTATAATGCGCATTCGGGCCTGCAATCCTTTTATATTTCCGCCACAGCTATAGCTAATGGTATTGCGCTCACGTTTGGTTTAGTGTTAACAGGGATAACGATCGCTCTTGTCTTATTGCGTACTAAAGAAAAACGTACTGCTCGTTCAAAAAACTAACCTGATAGGTAATTACGCTGAAACTGAAACAGATAATAGCGTTCATTTTGGCAAAAGTATGAGGATGAAAATTAGTAAGTCTATCAGCATGATACGAAAAGCCCTCACCAGACTTCATGTCTTCTCAGGTGAGGGCTTTTTCGTAAAAAATAAAAGGAAAATGAATAATGCTAACGAATTTTATATAGGACGCCCAATACAACTCGCAAGAAGGTCTATCGATTAGTCTAGATAGACAATGAATAACAATGATCCAGAAGAGAGCCAAGAGAGGGGAAAATACTGAACATGAGAACCAAAAAATTATTTGCTTCATTAACTATAGCTGGGATGGCATTGACTATGGTCCCCTTAAATGTATTTGCTGCAGGGACTGTCCCAACTCGTTTAGCAGGTATAACCGCTGAACAAACCGCAATAAAAATTGCCGATCAAACAGGCTGGACCGGAACCGCAATTCTTGCTTCCTCAGCTTCATATGGTATGGTTGATGCACTGACATCCGGTCCGCTCGCTTCCTATCTGAGAGCTCCCATCCTTCTGACCGGTCCGGGAAAAGTCCTTGACCCTGACACCAAAGAGGAACTTGTTAAACTAGCAGTTGCTAAGGTTTATGTCACCAGCGGAACTGCGGTTATTAGTCAAGGAGTTCTCGATGAATTAGCCGCTATGAAGATAACTGTTGTATCCCTTGGTGGAGTTGATCGCTTTGAAACATCGGTTAATATTGCCAAACAAATGGTTACGCTTGGAGTGTCAGTCAGCAAAGTCGCAGTTGCCTATGGCTGGCTGATCCAAGATGCTCTCTCTATTGCCTCCATTGCTTCCCAGGCGAGTGAACCGATTCTCTTAACCGACAGCACAGGACTTTCTTCAAGTGCGCAATCATTTTTGCAAGCAAATCCTGGTATCAAAGCTTCGGATGTTATTGGTGGTACAGGGGTCATATACGATGCAGTATTAGCTCAACTTCCAACCCCAACTCGCCATTTTGGAATTACAGCTTATGATACGAATGATAAAGTTATTAAAGACTTCGCTGCTTCCCTCGAATTTAACCAAGTCTACTTGGCTAATGGCGTAACGGGTATCGATGCGCTCTCCGGTGCACCGCTTGCAGCACAAACTAAGTCTGCGATTGTTCTCACAGACGGTGTTACGTCTCCTGTTGCAGGCGCCTTCGTGAAAGGCAACATGTCGGCAGCCAGTGTTGTAACAGCACTTGGCGGTGAAGCGGTAGTTTCTGAGAGCCAACGTAATTTGGGCGTTGGTGCAGTTGATGCAAGTGTACAAACCGCAATTGTTGGTAAAAAAATCGAGGATATGGCCAATAGATTTGATATTCCTCCCGTATTACTCAAAGCCATTGCTCATTTGGAGAGCGGGTGGAAACAATATGAACTGGATCCAACGACTGGTTTGCCTTTAACAGATAAACCGTTTATATCCAAAGATGGTGGCATAGGAATTATGCAAATCTCTCCAGCCAATTACCCCGAATATGACGTAGAGAAACTGAAAAGTGATCTTGATTATAACCTTGAAGTGGGTTGCCGTATCCTCAATAATAAATGGCGAGCTTACCCCAAGATCGGAGATGGGAACCGCAACGTTTTAGAAAATTGGTATTTTGCGGTTTGGGGGTACAATGCTTGGACCAAAGAGAATAACCCCAATTATTATACTGGCGAGGATGCCTATCAGGATAAAGTGTTTGGCCTTATGGGGAGGAAATACAACAGCACAATTACGTTTGCCCCGGGTGCAACAAACTTTGCGAAATCCCTTTTGCCTTCTGAAAATCCTCCCAGCCTCTCTAGTTGCTGGAGTACTCCTGTTCCCGTGCATGTTGGAGATCTGGCGTTTGATCTGGAATCTTTGATTTTTAACGGTGATTACTGGTATGAATATGAGATCGATCAACAACCTAGAGGTGATTTTTACGTACAAGGCTTAGGATTTTATATTACCGCTTATAATAATCCGTTGGTGACGGTTGCAGATAAGGCGATCGTTTCGCAGAAAATCCTTAGTTCCTATGACAAACTATTAGATGAAGCAGATGCTTTGGTCCTTGAGGATAAAGATACTTCATATGCGATTGCGGCAAAATACTACTGGACCGTTCTGCAAGGGCCGAACTTAGATCCCGAGATCAAAGACAGAGCTAATACTGGCTATCAGAGTGCGTTAGCTAAGCAATAGCAGAAAAGCCGCCCTAACTGCGCCTTCCGAAGGTGGAGTTAATTAGTAAATTGCAAGTTCTGAAGTAAAAGGAAGTGGAAAAAGGCCTCCGAGACACGGAGGCCTTTTTTGACCAAAGTATGAGCAAAATGTTTCTCTTAGTAAGTTTTCCATCCAGGTGTTCCTTCAGGAACGGTAATCTTGATTATTGTGGGCGGTTGCCACCAGGGCCTTTGCCTCCGCCAACACCGGGTCCGGCGTTTTGCGGTTTAGTGGTGACACCCGATTCAGAAAGATAGGTTAGAGACTCCGAAAGTGTAACATCAACTAGCTTGGTATTTCCGCTATAAAGCGTATAGGTAGAGCCTACTGATAATTTGGGAGAAGAAATTGCAACCGAGTTATATTGTTTTGATGGCGTATAGGTTACAATACTTGTTCCATCTTGATCTTTAAGCGCTATTGTACTTCCTGCCGCTTGCGCAGAGCTGTAATACATAAGGATTGACGGTTGGGTATTGGTGCTTGGAGCTTGAGCCATTCCAGAGCTGCCAGATGCTGCTAGTGTTCCCCCGCTTATGGTAAAGCTGCCGTCATAATCAAGAGAAGCATTATTGTTAGATGCTGGACCATCAACATAGACAGTACCGCCTGTCATGTTTATGCTCCCATTGGAGTCCAGCCCGTCACCATTTGCGTTCAAAGTAACTTCGCCACCGGTTATATTCAATACGCCTTGGTTGTTATTAACATTAATTCCGTCATCGGTAGAGGAGGCGCTAATTTTCCCACCGTTTACAGTTATATTTGTACCCTCTAAACTCTCATACGAGTTCTTTATGGTAATTTCTCCATTGTCTATGAATATATTATTGTCGGCGTGCAACCCATCATCCCCGCTTTGCAAGGTCAGAATTCCACCCTTTATGGCAACATCATTGTTGCTGTGTATTGAATCCTCATAGGATGAAACATTGATATTACCGCCATTTATAAGAATACCTTGCCCCGCCTTTAAGCCTTTTTTGCTCTCTTCTTCATCAGTACTCTCTGTAGTGGAGGTGGCATTTTGATCGGGGCGACCACCAAAATCATTGTTCCCGCTACTGATACTTTTGCCGGGATAACCTCCGCCGGAGTTAAGATTAAAGTTTCCATCGTCAATTTGTACTAGTTTCGATGCTTGTATAGCATCGTTTGCAGCAGTAATAGTAAACTGTCCATTTTGTACAACTACATTTCCCTTGCCCTCATCTGTTTCATTAGTAGAGCGCATACCGTCTTTACCGGCGGTTATGGCAATGTTTCCGTTTTTAACATTTAGACTGTCCTTGCCAACCATTCCGTCAGCCTTTGCGTTTACAATCAACGTACCGTCCGTTATTTTTAAGTCATCCTTGCTTGTAATTCCGTCATTATAATCTGCTGTAACCGCTAATGTACCGCCACCGGTTATTGTAAGGTCGGCCTTGCTGAAAATAGCAGCGGATGGCTCACCATCGGCATTTACAATGTAGTCACTCCCGTCAGCAACTGAATTTTTAGTGCCATTTTCAAGGAGTATTACCGACTTTTTAGCGCCTTTAATATTGATAGGCGCACTTGTTTGACTTTCAATAGTTGCTCCATTTAACACAAGAAATACCGTTCCGTTATCGGTGTCCTTATTCACATCGACAATAATACTCCCGTCTGTTAAAGTGCCGATAATTTCATATACACCTGATGCGGAGATCGTCACAACCGAGTCTTGCACGGCTAAGCCGTCACCTTTTACGGAGGCTGAGCTTCCGTTTAACCCGATAGTCTTATAACTGCCGTTTCTCCAATCAAAATAATAATCGTCACTGTCATAGTTTACTGAAACCGCATTGATAGAGGCGGCAGTGCTTGTGCTTTCCACATTGGAGCTTTCTTTCGCGGCTGCACACCCTATTGTGCCTGTTATTAAAAGAGTAAGGGATAAAATAATCCCAAGTGTTTTTTTCATGATATTTCTCCTTTTAAGCGTAAATTTTATCTTCATATTCTTTTGAGGTTAAGGCAATGTTGAGATTGCCGTTGCGACATCTTAGTTCGTCCAGGAATTCTTTTTGATTGATCGACTGCTTTAAATTAAGGTTAAAGACCACTTCAAAAAGGGTCCCGAAATTACTGGTTTTAACACGTTTTACATTCCAAGAATTAGCATAGGTGTTGAGGATATCATCAAATAGTCCTTGAAAGTTTAGATTTTCTGGAACGGTAATTTTCAAGTTCATAGCATTCGACCTTGGGTTGGGAAAGTTTGTGTAATAAAGCAGGACCATGACTGAACATAAGATTACGGCAAACAGGGCTGCATAGAGGATATAACCCATTCCGCACGCTAACCCTACTGCCAAAGTGAAGAAGACATAGGCAATATCCTTCGGTTCACCGGGAGCACTTCTGAAACGAATCAGGCTAAAGGCACCGGCCAGACTAAAGGCTCTGGCCACGTTATCCCCAATCAACAAAATGATGACGGAAATGATGGCCGGTAACATGATCAAGGTGATAGTGAAACCTGCAGAATAACCCTCTTTTTTATGGGTCTGGAGATAAACGAGGCTGATGAACAGACCTATTGCTAAGGCTGAACATAAAACTGCCAGAGAACTCATTAACGTAAGGGAATCTCCACTGGTGGAGGCTAGTATTGTTTCTAACATTAGGTTGGCTCCTTTCAAACACATTTAATAATTGACACATTGGCTTGGATAAAGGTGGGGGCAGGCGTTTTGGTATTCTTGGCCATATTTTGAAAAGCCGGTGCGGTAGATGAATAGATCCGATAAAATTTTAGATAACCACATTGGTACAGCATTGGAGATTTTAACTTCCATTAAATACTTCCCTTTGTCTAAGAGCTGTTCCCCATAACTAGCTTTTTCCAAACTCAACTCAGTTCTGCGGGTCGTAATGTCGTAATCAAAGGTTACTCGAAAATCCTTATCCGCTTTTCCGAAAAACGCCAGTCGTTTATAGCTAATGTAAACCGCTGGAGCAACGTCGTTGTGACTTAAAAAATACTCTATTTCATTGACGACCTGTTGGGTCATAGTGTTCATCGTAACAGGACGTTTCCCGAAGTTTATAAAATCATCGGCTTCTTTTAACGTTAGGACAGCACGTCTCTTATTGACGATGCCACCGATTTTCTTTTTTAGTTCTAAGAACACCTTGTCATTGGATGATGTTGGGACGAAGTAGCTTCTCAAACGAAGTTTTTCTTTGTAATAGGGTTTAGAAAGAGAGTGCCGAATTAAATTGTGGTCACTAGTATCGTAATAAAGATTGTAAATGCTGTACTCCTTTCCGTTTTGGCAATGATCATCAGGGTTCATGTACTCTAACAGTTTGGGAATCAGAGTATCTAACTGTGCTTGTGTAAGCATAAATTTCATTTCGTAGCGTTTAAAAGCGGTTATCGCCATTTTGCTCACGTTCTCCTTTTTTGAATCTCTTGGCGTTTCCAAGGAAACAATTTTTTGATCTGTAGTAAGTATATAAAGCCTTGCTGAAATATGGCTGAAGGCTAACTGAATAAATGCTTAATATTTTTTATTAGGAAAAGGGCAATAATCCAAGAAGCAACCCGTCAAGCGGTTAATTGATTTCTGCAGGGAAAGAAGCAGGGAGTGTCGCTGACTACATTTTTAAAAGTAGTCAGCGACACTCCCATTTCTTTTGGATCTCCCCATCGTCATGGTTGTTAGGCAGTGTTAATCCTTATTCCTCTTCTAAGGTGTTTATTCTGGCTAGCGCTGGTGGATGGCTGTAGCTGAACCAGACGATAAAGCGGGGAGGAGATAAGTCGGATAAACTCGTGCGGGCCAGGTTTTGTTGCAACTGGATTTCTGCATTGAGGTCTCCGGTGAGTTCGAGAGAAAAACGATCCGCACTTTCTTCAATTTCTCTGGATATTGCATTTTGGAGAGGATTGCTTACAAAGAGAAGAAGGAGAAGAGCCAGTTGTAACGCTGCCCAGAGTTGAGGCGGTTTTTTGCTGGTTTTAGGCAACCATGGTTTTAACAGGACAGCCAATAAACCGAAGACAATGAAACCGCCAATGATACCGTAGAAAAGCCCAGAGATGATATCGTTATGTCGCCAATGTCCCATCTCGTGAGCAATAACGGCTTTGACCTCAGGTAAAGAATAATTATCTAAGAGGGTATCGTATATGACAATTCGTTTAGTAGTTCCCACTCCGGCAAAATAAGCATTAGCTAAGGTTGTCTGCTTGCTGGCGTCCATCACCAGAACTTCACTAATGTCCAGTCCGGCCTGTTGGGCTAGATCATCTACCATGGTAACGACAGCGGAATCGGGTAAGGGTTCAAAATGGTTGAAGAGCGGAGATATAACTATTGGCCAACAAAGATGCGCTATAACGAGCCAGAGACTAAATAGAAAAGCACAGACCAGCCACCAATAGCGTGTTAACCTGTTGACCAACCAGAAAAATATGAGCCCTCCCGCAAGAGAAATAAGGAGCTCGATTCCGGCATTTTTAAAATAGTCAATCCACCAAGCACTCTGATTTTGAGTACTGAAACCCCAGACTTTTTGCCAGTGGTACCCGGCATAATATGAAAAAGGCAGGGATGAAATTTTGAACAGAGTCCAAATACTCAGGATGGATAATCCAGAGACTAACAAATAATTCCTGCTAATCTTCCGAAGGCGCTCAAAGAAAGTCTGTCCCACTGAACTAAAGAGCAGATAAAATAAAAGGATGGTCTGGAAGAAGAACTTTATTATATAGAGGATACGCGGTGTTGAATTGTATATTCTAGCCTTTTTAGCTATTTCTAGTGAAAAAAACTCACTCACAGAAGGATCTATAGGTCCTGGAAAGATGGCTGACCAAAGATATAAAGAGGCAAAAGTCGCTGCCAATCCTATAAGGAGAAACCAGCCGATTTTGGCTTGTCGTGCGCTGCTCTTAAGATCAATCATTCTAGAATTCTCCACCTTTGAATGTAAAACTTCTTTTTCTTATTATAATCCTTTTTAGTGCATGCGGTAATCAGCATGTTTATTACTAAAATCTTTTTTTTATTGAAAAAAATGTATGAGAGTCATCCAGTTACGAATACTAATTCAAGCTTACGATTTAAAGTTTATTTGAGGAGGTTCTTAGTGTGGCCAAGAAAATGAAAACAATGGATGGGAACCAGGCCGCAGCAGAAGCATCTTATGCTCTGACTGAGGTTGCAACCATCTTCCCGATTACGCCTTCTTCTCCGATGGCTGAGGGAGTCGACGAATGGGCAGCACATGGTAAAATGAATTTATTTGACCAACCGGTAAGAGTTGTAGAGATGCAATCCGAGTCTGGAGCTTCAGCCGCACTGCACGGCTCACTCCAAGCTGGAGCCTTAACCACAACCTATACGGCTTCCCAAGGCTTACTGCTTATGATTCCTGAAATGTATAAATTAGTTGGAAATTTAGTGCCGGCAGTATTCCATGTCACAGCCAGAGCTTTATCAACACATGCCTTGTCAATTTTTGGGGATCATCAAGATATCAATGCTGCTCGGCAAACTGGTTTTACAATGATTTGCGCCAATAATGTTCAAGAAGCGATGGACTTAGGTTTTGTTTCGCACCTTTCTGCTATTAAGTCACGGGTTCCAGTTTTACACTTTTTTGATGGGTTCAGAACCTCACATGAAGTACAAAAAATCGAGACGACAAGTTATGATGAAATTGCTAAGCTGGTGGACTATGAAAAAATTCAGGAATTTAGGGACAGGGCTTTAAATCCAAACCATCCAGTACTCAGAGGTACTGCCCAAAATCCAGACATTTATTTTCAAGGGCGAGAAGTTTCAAATCCCTTCTTTGACGCTGTACCAGATATCGTCGAAGACTACTTCAAAGAGATTAAGAAAATTACTGGACGCGAGTATCATCCCTTCCAGTACTATGGTGACCCTGAGGCCGAAAACATCATTGTAGCTATGGGCTCTGTTTGTAATACTATCGAAGAAACGATTGACTTCATGGCGCAAAGGGGAGAAAAGGTTGGCCTGATTAAAGTTCATCTATATCGGCCTTTTTCTAAAAAATACTTCTTTGATGTCCTGCCTAAATCTGTTAAGAAGATCTCGGTCCTTGACCGAACGAAGGAACCAGGCTCGACAGGTGAACCTTTATATCTCGATGTTTTACAAATGTTTAACCATGAGACTACAAGGCCAATCATCGTAGGGGGACGGTATGGCTTAGGTTCTAGAGATACTACTCCCTCCCAAATTCTGGCCACTTACCAAAATCTGAAGAAGGCTCAGCCCAAAGATCACTTTACTGTCGGCATTGTTGATGACGTAAGCCACACTTCCTTACCAATAGAGGAGACCATTGATGCTTCGCCAGAAGGGACAATTCGATGTAAGTTCTGGGGACTTGGCTCTGATGGTACGGTTGGTGCGAATAAAAGCGCGATAAAAATTATCGGAGATAATACCGACCTTAATGTTCAAGGTTACTTTGAATATGACAGTAAGAAATCCGGCGGGACTACAATATCACACCTGCGTTTTGGCAGGCAACCCATCAAATCCTCTTATCTAGTCTTTGATGCGGATTATATTGCTTGCCATAATAAGTCATTTATTTATCACTATGACCTTCTGAGAGGCCTAAAAAAAGGCGGAACCTTTGTTCTAAACTGTCCTTGGCGAGCTGATGAACTGGAAGATCATCTGCCAGCTTCACTAAAACGTCATATTGCAAAAAATAATATCAGTTTCTATATCATTGATGCCATTTCCATTGCAGGAGAAATCGGACTCGGTGGACGCATCAACATGGTCATGCAGGCTGCTTTTTTTAAGTTAGCGAAGGTGATTCCTGTCGAGGATGCAATTCGATACCTTAAAGACTCTATTCAGAAAGTCTACGGCAAAAAGGGGTCAAATATTGTAGAGATGAATCATAAGGCTGTCGACCGTGGAATTAATGCCTTACATAAAGTAGAGGTCCCAGCTTCATGGGCTGAGGTTCCTGATGAGGATATGCCAATTAAGGTAGAGCCAGACTTTATTAAAAACATTCAACGGCCTATGGCCCGTCATGAGGGAGAAGACCTGCCGACCAGTGCTTTTGTTGGTGTTGAAGATGGTACTTTCCCGCTAAGCACAACTCGATATGAAAAACGGGGGATCGCAGTTTATATACCCGAATGGCAAATCGATAAATGTATTCAGTGTAATCAGTGTTCCTATGTCTGTCCCCATGCCACCATTCGGCCCTTCCTCTTGGATGACAGGGAGCTTGAAAAAGCACCTGATACCTTCAAAACAAAGAAGCCAATTGGCAAAGGGCTGGAAGGTTACCACTATCGAATTCAGGTCACACCCCTTGATTGTACAGGGTGTTCAAACTGTGCCGACGTTTGTCCTGCACCAGGGAAAGCGATTATTATGAAACCTGCTGATCATGAGATTGAAATGGAATCAGAAAACTGGGAATATGCGATTAAAAACGTCACTGAAAAACGCCATCTCATGGATGTTAAGACCTTAAAAGGAAGTCAATTTGCCCAGCCGTTGCTTGAGTTCAATGGTGCTTGTCCAGGGTGTGGTGAGACACCTTATGCCCGGCTTATTACTCAGTTGTATGGTGACCGTATGGTAATTGCCAACGCCACGGGTTGTTCCTCCATCTGGGGCGGAAGCGCACCCTCTATTCCGTATACGGTTAATGCTGAAGGGAAAGGACCCGCTTGGATGAGTCCGCTCTTTGAGGATAATGCCGAGTTCGGCTATGGAATATATCTTGGCTCGAAGCAAATTCGAGCAAAAATAGCTCAGCTGATGCAACAAGGCTTAGAGAGTCCTCTTAACGAAAACATTAAAGAAACCTTCCGAGAATGGCTGGAAAATATGGAGGATGGAGAAGGTTCAAAGAGAGCATCGAGCCGAGTACTTGAAGCGATGAAAAACGAAGATGTCGCTGGCAATCCTCTTCTTCGCGAAATCAAGGAGAAGAAGGATTATCTCATCAAACCTTCTGTTTGGATTTTTGGCGGGGATGGCTTTGCTTATGATATTGGTTACAATGGAATAGACCATGTCATAGCGAGCGGGGATGATGTTAATATCCTAATAATGGATACTGAGGTTTACTCCAACACGGGGGGACAAGCCTCAAAGGCAACTCAGACGGCAGCCATCGCAAAATTTGCAGCTTCAGGGAAAAAGGTTCGTAAAAAGGATCTTGGACTAATGGCTACGACCTATGGGTATGTCTATGTTGCTCAAATTGCTATGGGAGCCAATATGAATCAAACGATTAAAGCGATTGCAGAAGCAGAAAGTTATCGCGGACCGTCTATCATAATTGCCTATGCTACTTGTGTCAACCATGGGGTCAAATCCGGTATGGGCACGAGTATCTTTGAACAGAAAAAGGCAGTTGAAGCAGGATACTGGCATCTTTGGAGACATGACCCTCGTCTTAAAGATCAAGGCAAGAATCCTTTTGTTCTTGACTCGAAAGAACCCACTGCTTCTTTCCAAGATTTCTTAAAAGGCGAAATCCGTTACTCTTCTCTCATGAACGTATTCCCAGATGTCGCTCAAGAGATGTTCGATGCGGCTGAAGGGCACGCTCGAGAAAAATATCAGACCTTAAAGCGTTTTGCGGAAATGCAATATTGATAAACCGCTCTTAGGAGTTTACCTGATAGCATGTATGAAGGCATGTCAATCTAAAGTTGGCATGCTTTCATACCTTTATACCTTCAAACGCGCACTCCGGCTATGCGGGAGTGCCTTTTTAGTGTATATGGGACTAAAACTATTGAAAAATTTGCATGCCGCCTCCTTGGGGTAAGTCGTGCGTGGTTAAAACGGTTTTTTGTTTTACTTACTAGTCATCTTATTATAAAATTAAAACTATTCAAACAATATGTAAGGATTTTGATTAGTTGTCCTGTGTTATGAAAACATTCTTTGCTAAATAAGTAAGCTTATCTAATAAGTTTCTAATTATAACAGTGCCATCATTCTATCTGTTAATGCTCTTCAAAAGTGAATGGTGTAGCCACAGATCAACTCGTTTTGGCCGCTCGCAAAGAGCTTGTTGGTAAGAATGGATTACCTCTCATTAAATAGACAGTATTTCATCATTTGCTCAAGTCCAATGGCCGCTTGAACCTAGTCGCCCGGTTTTTAGCGATCTACCAGCGTACAGGACTGCGGTGGCTGGTGCGAAAGTCCCGTATCTTAAAACCTTTCCCATCCAACTTAGAAGCTAAAGAGAAGCTTCTGCCGGATATTCAAGGAGGACGCCCTTTTCGTCAAGAGGTTTCCCAGAGAATTCCCGTGGAGAATCCGCAAAGACGTGTTGCTTATTTTACAGGGTGTATGACAAATTACGTTTTTCAAAACACAGGAAGATCTGTACTCAACGTGCTTAAAGAAAACAAAGTGGAAGTCTTTATTCCGGAGCAGGTGTGTTGTGGGGTGCCCGCGGAGGCCAGTGGGGATGAAGAGACAATGTTGCATCTGGCTGCAGAAAATGTTAAAAATTCACAAAATTACAGGTTGACTCGATTATTACGGGATTGTCCAAGTTGCGGGGTGGCGCTCCAAGAGTATGGGGAAAAATTAGGGACTGAAGAAGCCAAAGCATTTAGTTCTAAAGTTAAAGATATTACTCAATTCCTCATACAAGATATTGAACTCAAAATCCCCAAAAATAATGTCCCGGTTACAGTAACTTATCATGATCCCTGCCATGCCATTAGGGGACTAAAGATCCAAAAAGAACCGCGTGAACTTCTTAAAAAGATCCCGGGTCTTTCACTTAAAGAAATGAACGGAACGACCCAATGTTGTGGTTCTGCAGGTTCCTTCAATTTATCTTATTATCAGCTCTCTATGCAGATCCTTGATAAGAAACTTAATAATATCAGAGATACGGGGGCTGAAGTGGTGGCGACTGCTTGTCCGGCCTGTGAGATGCAGATTGGGCATGGAGTTCGCAAAAATCAACTGACGCAAAAAGTAATGCACCCGATTGAGCTGCTAAGTCAGGCTTACTTGATTGGAGGTAAATAAAATACTAATCTATTGAGGAGGTTCTTATTGTTGTTCGGTGCTGAGCTTGTTGGTCAACAACTATTGATCAATGGTAACGTAACACGGTTACCCTGGATAGAGTTTTAAATGAAACAAGCGGTTAGATCTTGGGTTCAACCAACAATATGGTCATCATGCCCTACACCTCGGCGATAAAAACACTGGGCGTGAGAAACATTACAAGTGTCGATGTGTATATGAGCGATGCCAACGAGTCAGAGAGTATTTTTAGACACGTTTAGACTTCAAGATAAGGAGGCACTGCCTAGGATGATAGTGCGCAGTAAAAGAAGGACTGTGATGAACTGGCATTTGTAAAAGAACACTCTTCGAAGTGCTCTTTTTTATGCTATAATTATGACGAATTTAATCGGAAGAAGGAGACCCTGATGCCATCTGCAACCAACCCTGTGATCATCCAAAGCGATCGATCGGTTCTGTTGGAAGTACATAATCCTCTATATGAGGAAGCTCGCGATACATTAGCCATCTTTGCAGAATTGGAAAAAAGCCCGGAATATATCCATACTTACCGGATTACTCCGTTATCGTTATGGAACGCAGCCTCTAGCGGGGTTTCTGTTGCTGATGTATTAAATGGTCTGGAGCGCTACAGTAAATTCCCTCTGCCTGACTCGGTACGTACAGAAATTCAGCAGCTTATGGGTCGCTACGGCTTAGTAAAACTTGTTCGAGAGGATAATAAGCTATTTCTGACTGCGGAGGACCCTTTGATCATCTTGGAAATCGTCCGTCATAAAGAGGTCAAGCCCTTGCTTGGGGACGATGACAGGAATGACGATTCCCTAAGTTCCTCTACCCGTGCAGAGATCAACCCAGAAGCACGTGGGCAATTGAAACAACTCCTGATGAAGCTGTTTTATCCAGTCGAAGACTTAGCGGGTTATATGGCAGGTACCCCTTTGCCGATCGCCTGGCGTACCGACAATTCTGAGAGTGAACCGTTTGCCCTGCGGTCATACCAGCAAGAAGCCGTCGCAACCTTTCATCAGCAAGGTTCGGTTCATGGTGGAAGTGGAGTTTTAGTGTTGCCATGCGGTGCGGGTAAGACTGTGATCGGCATGGGTGTGATGATGGAATTGCAGTGTGAGACTCTAATCTTGACGACAAATACGAGTGCAGTCAAGCAATGGCTGCGCGAATTGACGGATAAAACCACCCTGGATATTTCGCAAATAGGGGAATATACAGGTGGGAAAAAAGAGATCTGCCCGGTCACTGTAGCTACATACCAAATTCTTACCCATCGCTCTCGTGTTGACGGGAACTTTCGTCACTTTCATGTATTTAATAAAAAGAACTGGGGACTGATTATCTATGATGAGGTGCATCTGTTACCTGCACCAGTCTTTCGTGCCACAGCCGATCTGCAGGCCAAGCGACGCCTAGGTTTGACAGCAACCTTAGTGCGGGAAGATGGCAAGGAGGATGAAGTTTTTACTTTGATAGGTCCGAAGAAAATGGATGTCCCCTGGAAGATCTTGGAATCACAAGGGTGGATTGCAACGGCTGAGTGCATGGAGTGGAGAATCCCAATGAGTAAAGCTCGCCGGATGGACTATGCTTTAGCAGAGGAAAAAGAGAAATTCCGGTTGGCGGCGGAGAATCCTCTCAAGTCGGACAAGGTGTCTGAGTTGATAGAGCGACATCGTGATGATTTAGTGTTGGTGATTGGACAGTATGTCCGGCAGTTGGAAATGCTGGCCCGTGAGCTGGATGCACCCTTAATTACGGGTAAAACTCCGCAACGAGAACGTGACCGTCTCTATGAAGAATTTCGAAGCGGCCGCTTGCGTCATTTAGTGGTATCTAAAGTGGCCAATTTTGCCATCGATTTACCGGATGCCAATGTAGCCATTCAGGTCTCTGGTACCTTTGGATCCCGGCAGGAAGAGGCGCAAAGGTTAGGCCGAATATTGCGGCCTAAGCAAGGAGAGAGCAAAGCTTATTTCTACAGCTTGGTTTCAAAGGATACCAAAGAACAGGAATTTGCTATGCACCGTCAGCTTTTTCTCACCGAACAAGGGTATGCATACAAGATCATGATTGAAGAAGATCTTGAATGAGGAGGATTTGAACCATGTCTAAAACTCCCAAATGGCGGCCAGTTTTTGGGGAAAAATTGCCTCCTGGTTTTAAGCCGCCTACTCATGAAGCGGGTCAGCCTTCAGTAAACAATTCTTCTAAGAACGCGGTTTCGAGCAGGCCCTTGGAGCCGAGCAATAAACAGAACCCTAAAACAAGCATCAAATCAGTGCCTAAACCTAATGCAGTTCCTCAAAAGAAGCTTAAGCCAGAGTCTTGGCCCGACTATCTTGCCAAGATGGACCCGCTGGAGCGAATTCTACTTGCCTTCACGGTCTATAGACAACCTAAGGACGTGAGTATTGACCAGTTCTATAGTTATAACTATGATAGCTTTCGTTATTTAGACAGGGATCTTTTGGGTCCTGATTATCCTGAAGCGATTAGGATAATCAGCAAATGGAAGAAAGTCGGTCTCATGGTTGAAGGACGTTATTCGAATTTGCTTTCTCTTGAAAAAGGGGTAACTGAAGCATTTTGGCAGTTTATCGATGATCAAGTTTACCCGGAGTTATCTAAGCTCGTGCCGGTGCGATCCTATACTGCCGACCTGTCAGGTACTTTAGATAACATTTTTAATTTCCTAGTGATGGTTGAGCAAGGCGAAGTTTCGATCACACGTGCTCGTGAGGTCAACAAAAACTCTTTAAAGCGTGTGCTGACTGCTTTGACTGAGCCTGCCCGGCCTGATAAACTTTTTACTATGGAGAGTTATTTCTTCTGGCTTTTAGGAGTAGTGAATTTTTTTAAATTGATTTCGCCAAAAGGAGATCGGTTAGCGCTGACTGCATTGGGAAGAGAATTAACAGAGCACATTACAGTGGAAGATTTGCTTTGCCAGATCTTTCCGTCCCACTTGAATACTATTCCTAATAAAGGATTTTTTCTGATGTTGCCGTTATTGGTGAACTGTACTGAATGGACAAGCTGGACTCAAAAGGCGAGTAAGTTGATTCCAGCCAACTTTTCACGTGCCTTGTTTCCAAGGGATAGAGTAATTAGCTTGTTGGACCCAATGCGTTTCCTTGGTTTACTGGATTGGGGCGAATATCAGGAAGATATTTTAGTGAGGCTTACTCCATTGGGACAGTTTATTATCCCTAAATTATTAAAAAGGCAAAAGGTAGAAGACTATGTTTCTGAGATCAAGTGTCTCATTGATCAGGTCTATCCAACGAGTGGTCCTGATACGGCATATGTCCAACCGAACTTTGAAATATTACTTCCCCACTCTGTATCTTGGTCGATTCGTTGGCAACTAAGTCAATTCGCCCTGCTAGTACAGCAGGACCAGATGCTTAAATACCGCTTAGACAAGAATTATCTCATGAACGCTCTGAAACGAGGAGTGCCTGCCTCTAAAGTGCTGACCTTGCTTGCAAAACTAAGCGCATATCCTTTGCCCGAAAACCTTGTCCTCACTCTCCAACAATGGGTTGAGTCCTTTGGTCAAGTCACCTTCGTTCAACTTAGCCTCCTGGAATGCACCACACCGGAACAAGCGGCATCTATCGCTTCGGCTCGTAAATACCGGGAGTATGTGCTCGGATTATACAGTCCTACTGTCGTGATTGTTCGTGAAACAGAAAAACTGCGCAAGCTCTTGGAGAAACAGGGCATCTTTCCTCTGCCAGGTGTTCTGGATGGAAAAGGTGTTGCTGAACGTTTAAGGTCTTCTGACGAAGTTTGAGAGTTTGTTTCAAACGCAGAAGCAGTTTTCAGAAGAAAGGTGGCCTCTTTGGTAAGATGGATTTGCATGATTTTCCCGTTCATTTAAAAATGTCCATTGCATGGGGTGAAATGGACGCCCAAGGTCATATAAATAACATTAACTACTTTAGATACTTTGAAAATGCACGAATTCAGTATTTCCAAGAAATTGGGCTAATGCAAATGAGAAATATAACGGGTACAGGGACTGTATTGGCTGAGACTACTTGTAAATATCTAAAATCGTTGAGATATCCGGATCAGATAGTCGTTGGCGCAAGAGTAAAATCGATGAGTCAATCAAGCTTTGTCATGGAGTATCTAATAGTGAGTGAAAAACTCGGAGAAGTGGCTTTTGGGGAAGGCGTTCTCGTCATGTACAATAATAAGAAATCTGAAACAGAACTAATACCCTTAGTAATTCGGGAGGCAATAAAAAGAATCGAGGATAATCCGGATCTATAAAGGATCTAAAGGCAGTTATCATCTTATGGATAACTGCCTTTAGATCCTTTAATATCTGTTCCCGAAATAGGCTTTAAAACTAGAGGAGAGCTTCTTGTTATAAAAGGTGTAATTTGGTAAGAGCGTTAGCTTGATAGTTTAAACTATATTCAAAGAGATGCAGAAGATGAATCTTTTCTTAAACAGAAATCACAAGGGATTACGGAAGTTTTTGTGTTAAATCTACGTGTTAAGTCTAAAAGAGGATTTACTTAATTTATAAAAAATCCCAAACATCTTTCCTTCAATTAAGGAAATACTGTTAAGGTTGCAAGTTGAATTTTAAGGAGGTTTTAAATTAATGAGCAATAAAGATGAATCTGGAAGAGAAGTTTTAGCAGAAAAATTTCCTGAGATGGATCAGCATTTTCAAGAATTAAAGAAACAATCTTATGAACCAAAAATAGAACGATTAGGGCAAACTAAAAAGGAACAACGAAAGAGTTAGAAACTGGTTAATACGAAATAAAAGAGGGTGCTTAAACTATAAACTGGTCCCCATGTCAAGGACATTTTGAAAAAGGGGCATTATAAAATCAAGATATTTCATATACACTCCTGAT
>NZ_JAMHFY010000021.1 GCF_023897015.1 Desulfosporosinus nitroreducens
TATCAGGAGTGTATATGAAATATCTTGATTTTATAATGCCCCTTTTTCAAAATGTCCTTGACATGGGGACCAGTTTACTTGCTCCAACCCCTTTTCTTGTTTCTTTTACTTTGTAACCAGCTCTAACTCAACTGGGATACTAGCGTCAACCTTTTCCCCATTAGCTACTTTCAGTGCGGTCTCTAATGACGTTTTCCCAATCAAATCTGGTTTCTGTGCGACTGTAGCTGCCATTTTTCCTTCTTTAACGGCTTTTACAGCGTCATCAGTTGCATCAAACCCTACTACCATGATGTCAGTCTTGCCTGCCGCTTGAATGGCACTGAGGGCCCCTAAAGCCATTTCATCGTTATGCGCGAACACGGCTTTAATATCTTTATTCCCTTGCAGGATATTTTCCATGACCTTTAATCCTTTAGCACGATCGAAGTCTGCCGGTTGAGAAGCGACAACTTTCACTCCGTCTTTGCCATCTACAACATTATGGAAACCTTGACCCCGATCACGGGCTGCCGAAGTTCCCGCAATCCCTTGTAACTCCACAAGGTTACCTTTGTTACCTAGAGTTTTCAGAATATAGTCAGCAGCCATACTGCCACCTTTTACGTTATCAGAAGCGATATGAGAAACCACTGTTCCTCCATTGGAAGCCCGGTCTACTGTGATTACCGGAATGTTGGCTTTATTAGCCGATTCCACGGCTGAGACAACTGCCGCACTGTCGGTTGGGTTAACTAGAATTACATTGACCTTTTTCTGAATTAAGTCTTCAATATCGCTAATTTGTTTAGCTGTATTGTCGCGAGCATCTACTACTAACAGATCTGCTCCAGCTTCTGTAGCAGCTTTTTCAGCGCCTTCCTTGAGGGTTACGAAGAAGGGGTTGTTTAACGTGGAGATGGAAAACCCAATTGTTACTTTTTCAGTTGGTTTAGCTGCTTCTTTATTCTCTAAATTGGATTGAGTCGTTCCACAACCAATCAGACTAATAGTCATGAGAACTACTAGCATTATCATCCAGATACTATTTCTTCTTTTCATTTTTCTTCTTCCTTTCTATAGGGCGGCCTGCCGCCATGATCTCCATTATTTAGTATAAATCAAAAACATTTCCAGCGTTCGCATCATCCTCCTTTATGAGAACCTATATCCACAACTGATAAAACTGGTTGTTCCATTCAGTTGGAGATCCGAAAGTGTGCTTCATTCACCCAGAAGTATTATTTTTTCTTGGAGCGATCCAGCAAGACCGCCAGCAGAATAACTCCGCCTTTGACGACCTGTTGGTAAAAAGATGAGACATTTAAGAGGTTTAAGCCGTTATCGAGAATTCCAATAATCATAGCCCCGATTAAGGTTCCCACGATCCACCCTTTTCCGCCAGAAAGACTCGTCCCCCCCAGCACTACTGCTGCAATAGCATCAAGCTCGTAAGACGTCCCTGCAGTGGGCTGAGCAGAATTTAGGCGCGAAGTCAGGATAATTCCACTCAAAGAAGCCATCAAACCGCTAATACTGTAAACAAGGATTTTGACTCGATTCGTATTAATACCCGAAAGGCGTGTTGCTTCTTCATTCCCTCCCAAAGCAAATACGTGACGTCCAAAGGATGTAAATTTCAAGATAACATAGAGCGCTCCAAAAGCTGCCAACATCCAGATAACGGGCATTGGAATTTCGAGGAGATACCCTCGTCCGATCATACCAAAGGCATCTGGAAGTCCGGTGATGGGTTTTCCTTCTGTATAAACTAAGGTTAAGCCGCGAAAAATCGTCATAGTCGCCAGTGTAGCAATAAACGGTGCGACTTTTCCTCGGGCAATGACTACCCCATTTACCGTTCCCATCAACGTCCCAGACAAAACGCCTATCCCGATTGCCAGCCAAGAATTCGTACCCGAAGCCATCATCCCTGCGGCAAAAGCACTTGAAAGTGCAATGATCGAACCTACAGAGAGGTCAATCCCGCCCGTTAGAATGACAAACGTCATTCCATAGGCAATCAGGGCGTTAATCGAAACTTGACGAAGTACATTAAAAATATTACTCACGGTCAGAAAGTCTGAATTGACCATTGATAAGATGAAGACGATGAGGATCAAACCCACAAGGGGTCCCATACGCTGCAGAATCCCACTGTTTCCTCGGACTTTACCCATGACTTTTCCCTCCTGTTGCAGCAACCATAATAGTTTCTTGAGAAGCATTTCCGCGTGAGAATTCTCCGGTGATTCGTCCTTCATGCATAACTAAAATTCGATCGCTCATTCCGAGGACCTCTGGAAGTTCTGAGGAAATCATGATGATTGAAACTCCTTTTTGAACGAGCTGATTCATTAAGTCATAGATTTCTCGTTTCGCCCCGATATCTACACCCCTTGTCGGTTCATCAAGGATTAAAACGTTAGGCTGAGTCGCCAGCCATTTACCGATCACGACTTTCTGCTGATTTCCCCCACTTAAAGAGCTTACCTCTTGTCCAGAATGATGGACTTTTACTTTCAGTTTCCGAATACTATCGTCCACAAACTCCTGTTCCGAGCGATGACTTATGAAGCCAAAGCGTGACAGTGATCGTAAATTGGGCAAGGCCAGATTTTCTCGAACTGACAGATCAGTGACAAGCCCTTCCCCTTTTCGATCCTCCGTAATCAAAGCCAACCCAGCCTTAATCGCTTCAGCAGGACCCTTAATCGTCACCAGTTTACCATTCACGAAGATCTTTCCGTGATACTTCCCTACTCCAAACAAAGCCTTCGCTAATTCAGACCGACCAGCTCCCATTAAACCTGCAATTCCCAAGATTTCTCCAACCCGTACATTAAAGTTGATATCATAAAGTTTTCCGTCTTGAGCAAGTCCTTCTACACGAAGACGTTCTTCTCCGATTTTCGATTCTACCTTAGGAAAACGCTCTTTGATCTCCCTGCCAACCATCATCTGTACTAATTCATCCATTGTTGTGATATTGGTATCCTTGGTGCCAATATAACGTCCATCACGCAATACTGTTATCCGATCACTGATTTGGAATATTTCCTCCATACGGTGGGATATATAGATCATCCCCACCCCTTGGGTCTTCAAAGTCTCAATTAGCTGGAAGAGTTTCTCGATTTCTCGTTTAGTCAAAGCCGCTGTGGGCTCATCAAGAACCAAAATTTTCGCGTGCATAGAAAGTGCTTTAGCAATTTCCACCATTTGCTGTTGTCCGACTGACAGTTCCCCTACCAAGCTATCCGGGTTCAAATCCATCCCCAGTTGCTGTAAATAATTATTCGCTTCAGCACCCATTTTGGACCAGTTAATAAAACCCGTCCGACCCCATTTGAACTCGCGTCCTAAAAACATGTTTTCAGAGATGGTTAGATCGGGGATCATATTAAGTTCCTGATGAATGATCGCCACACCTAAAGCTTGGGCAGTTTTAGGTGAACTAGCTGCAGACTCAGTTCCTTGAATCTGAACAGAGCCCGCATCCTTACTATAAATTCCAGAAAGAATTTTCATCAGGGTTGATTTCCCGGCTCCATTCTCTCCCATCAAGGCATGAACTTCCCCTTGGCGGAGCGAAAACTGAACATTTTCTAACACCTTGACTCCGCTGAAGCTCTTATGGATACCTTCCATCGTCAAGAGATCTGTCATACCTAAATCCCCCCTTTTGAAATTTTTAGAAGATAACGCCCGCTTCCAGCACGACATTGGCATAGGGAGTAAACTCGCCTGTACGAATCACGGCCTTTGCCTCTTGAGTCAAGGCTTTTAACTCTTCATGGGTGACGATCCTAGTCTGGACACCGGGTAATAGCCTGAGTAACTCTTCCTTTGTTGCAGCGCTCGCTGATTCCATTTCTTGAGCCACAAAGGCATTTTCTACACACATTTCCAGAAGAACGGTCTCCACGGTCTCGATGAACGATGGGACTCCCTTCTTTAAGGCCAAGTCAATTCTTTTGACATGAGAAGGAATAGGTAAGCCTGCATCTGCGATGACAATCCGATCCATATGCCCCAACTCACCTATCACTCGTGATATTTCACTATTTAAGATGCCTATTTTCTTCATCTGCTTCCCTCCTGAAATAAGTTTCTACTTCGGCCAGAGAAGGCATCCCACCCTGAGCACCAAATTTTGTAACTGCAAGAGCCGAAACCTTAACTGCAAATTCAGCCGCTTCTCGAATAGATTTCCTCTGGGCTAGCGCATAGGCTAAGCCAGCATTAAAGGCATCTCCCGCTCCCGTAGTATCCACAACAGGGACCTTATGACCGGAAATACTTACCAGACTGCCGCTTAGTTCCTTGAAAGCGACTCCTTCAGCTCCAAGAGTCGTGACACAACATGAAACCCCAACCTCTAATAGCCGTTGAATTCCTTGATCGATGGCAGACTCCTCGGGCATCTCTGTCAGCAAGGCGAGTTCAGAGCGATTGGGGGTTAAATAATCCACTTGCCTGAGCAGATCCTGAGAAAGGCTTTGGGCAGGGGCCGGATTAAGCATTACGAGCGTCCCGTGCCTTCGTGCCAGCCTAATGGCATGCTCCACGGTCATCAGAGGGATTTCCAGTTGCAGGAGTACAAGATCTGCTTCGGAAATTATCCCTTCATACTGGTCTAAATCCTCAGGTAAACACTGGGCATTCGCTCCCGGAACCACCACAATACTGTTATCCCCTTCAGCCAGGAGAATTGAGGCTACTCCAGTAGCTTGTGAATCGAGAACCTTAATACTCGATGTACTTACTCCATCTGCTTGTAAGGCTTTTTTAAGTTCTTCGCCAAAAGCATCTGACCCAACTGCTCCTATCATAGTCGTCTCAGCACCTAAACGAGCTAGGCCAATTGCTTGGTTGGCACCTTTACCACCGGGAACAAAATGTATCTCTTCCCCCAACACCGTTTCCCCACGTTTTGGAGCTCGAACAGCTTTAACAACTAAATCCATATTCAGACTGCCAATAACGACAACCTTTGGTCGCCGATCCATTTAGGACTCCTCCTTGTGGGTCGATTTTCTAGGAATTAAAGTGACATCTAGTTCAATAAGCTTATTTTCACGGATCCCACTCTCGATCTCGTCAAGCAAAATCTGAGCAGCTAATCCTCCCATTTCATAAACTGGCTGGGCTATAGTCGTCAATTCCGGTTCGGTAATCTCAGTCAAGCCAATTCCATCGAAGCCGCAAACTTTGACCTGTTCCGGGACTCGAATTCCTCGTTCATGTAAGGCCTTGAGGGCCCCAACCGCCATAAGGTCATTCCCGGCAAAAATCCCATCCAAGTCAGGATGACGGACAAGGAGCTGTTCCACAGCCTTCCGTCCACTCTCGATATCAAAATTACCCTGTTCCATCAGACTAGGTGAATACTCCCGTAATCTTCCGGCAATCTCCTCATATCCTAGCATGCGCTCTCGAGCGGTGATAAATTCCTGTGGCCCGTAGATATGAGCGATTTTCTGACAACCTTGCTCTATTAGATGCTTGACAGCCAGTTTCGAACCTTCTCGGTTATTTGAGCGTATTACTGCACAAGATGCAGTATTCAAGCCTCTATCCAATAAGACAATCGGAATCTGTTCCTTTCTTAACGCTTCAACATCTTCTTCATGAATCGTATTAGAAGCGAAGATAAATCCATCTACATACTTTTTTTTAAGGACTTTGATATATGAGCTCTCTTTTAGGCCTAGATCATCCGAGTTACCTAAGATAACCGTTAGGCCTTTCTTATGGGCTACATCTTCGACACCTCGTGCCAATGCAGGAAAAAATGGATTTAATATATCCGGTAAGATTAAGGCAATAATCCCCATCTTCTTACCAGCCAAGCCCCGAGCTACAGCATTTGGCTCGTATTGCAGTTGCTCAATCGCTTTCATCACTTGTCCTGCCGTTTCAGGATTCACAGAGTCCGTTTTGTTAATCACTCGAGAGACTGTAGCCACAGACACTCCCGCTAAACGCGCAACATCTCTAATCGTTGCCAATAGAGAACACCCTCAATCCAGTTATATTGTAATCGGTTACATTATTTTTGAACTCCGTGTTTTTTCATCTTGAACTAGATAACCCTGAACACTTATATTTTATGACATTTTTCTTGGAAAATGTCATAAAATAGCCTGTCCATTGATAAGCTTTTTCTATTTATATTAAATTAACAAAGCCTAATGTAAACGGTTACATTTATAATATTATTTTAGCTTTTTCAGAATGCACTGTCAATCCCTATTTCTGTTAGTAGATTACCCTTAATAGGGGGAGTCAACCAAATGACGTAAAACACACGCTAAGACAATATTTGACGGTAAGAAGCTGTTTTACCTACTCCAGGAATAATACATAAGGAATTTTTCTTCGGAGGTCCTATAAAAACTGTTAGGTAAAGTCCTCGATCCTGCAGATAGACTCCTATAAACTTTAAAAATAACGGACTGAAAAAATTCTTTCAGTCCAGCTAATTGTATATATTTAACCTCTGTAAGCCTTGATAATAGCAGAATCGGAAATATTCCGATTCAAGAACCGGAGATTTTACGACTCCAAATATCTGATAGAGGTTATGACAAAAGATTATCCCAAGTAAGTCATACGGCTAATAAAAGAACTTTTTTTCTTTATTCAACTTAATCATCTCCTAAGTTTTTTCGAATAGATCAACCTTAGAATCCATTACCCAATATATGCTTGATTAGATTTTGAATAAAATTTTCGTTTTAGAAATTCCTTATTTAACTGCAAACTAGCTTTTTTAAAATTGATATGATGGGCGGTACAACTGGTGCCAACATGATGAGTGATTTTGGAAGCCAACAAATAACGTTGAATTGCAAGAGGGGGCTGTTCTTAGAACATCTCCCTCTACTGGCCAATTATATAATAGGTAACTTTACACAAGTCTGAAATTATACCTTGCCCCGTTACATTTAATGAGAATTTCTTGTTAAGATCTCCTCCCTGCCATGTTTAAACTTTAAGTTTTCTCGACCCTTTAAACATTAAAAGAAGATAAGAACTCCATTAGCATATAAAACTCTTGCTTTGAGCGGAAAATAAAAAAATGGTTACTGCTTAAATCTTAGGGCAGTAACCATTTTTCTCATGCTACGAGCAATACAATGCAATCCTCACTCCAGCGTTAACCCCTTGAGGGTATTACAAATCAGCGAGCAGTTCCTTGCGTAGGCGATACTCCATCGCGGTATTGGGCTAGACGTTGTTCAATCCGCGAGTTACTAAAAAGACAGGCAAGAAGGAATACTGCTAGTCCCTCCTTGTCTAATCATTTCAAAAAGATACCCTCAACATTGAGTTAAGGTTCAGATGTGTAACCGTCTGAAAGAGTCTTCAAGAAGGCTACTAATGCTGCCTCTTCTTCTTCTGATAAACCAAGATTTCCAAGTTCATCAGTATTAATAGTAGGTGCGTATTCAGGTTCTGGCCAATCTTCCGTGTCCACGTCGCGTGAATTATAAAAATGCACAATTTCCTCTAGCGACTTGAAGTATCCGTTATGTCCGTAGACTTTGACAAACTCGGGGTAAGGCCTGAGATCCACATTTCGCAGTGTCGGGACTTTGAATTTCCCCAACTCCGGTCCGTAAACTTCAGCACTATACCCATCCCCCATTAGAAAACCGCCCAGGCCATAGTCAACCCATTCTTCTTTGTCAGGATTCCACCTTTTCGGCATCGTGTAAAACGGATTATCTGGGTTCTTGGGTATACCTAGATTATCATACGTGAAATCAGTGAAAACCGGCGGTTCACCGGCAGATCCTGGTTGTGAAATATGGCACGAAGAGCACATGCCCTTGCCTTCGAACAGCTCCAGTCCCAAAGCCTCTTGTTCCGTGAGTGCAACTTCACCTTTAAGGTAATAATCATATTTCGATGAGTAAGGATTTACTTCGTTACTTTTTTCATAGGCAGCTATTGATCGAGCGATGTATTCGTAGGTACGATCGACATTTATAGTGAAATCAAGAGATCCTTCTCCCCACACTTCTTCGAAAAGATCCACGTAGTCAGACTGGGCAACTCTTGTGCACACAAGGTTAGCATTTGGCATATTCATTTCAAGGGGGTTTAAAAATGGGCCCTGTGCCTGTTCAGCAAGTGGATCGTCCAAGGTTAAACCGGTAGCGCGACCATCCCAGAACATACCGCCAATCCACAGCGCTTCATCTTCATCATACTGGAATATTGGACTTTGGCCTCCATAAGCCGCCGATGGTGGTTTGCGATTACCAAAACGTGTACCCACTGCTCCAGGATAGACAGCTGAAGTTTCGTTGATATTTGAATCTGGTCCGACAAATCCTACTTCAGGAGCATGGCAAGTAGCACACGACATTGTTCTATTAGACGAGAGACTCGTGTCAAAGAAAAGATCTTTGCCTAACTGCTCGATCGGAGTCAGTTCAGTAGGAGTTTGCAAAACATCAGCCGCTATTGCCGATCCAATTGGTAACATAAGTACCAGCGCAATGACTGACGTAACCAATATTCGCTTTTTCACAAGAATACCTCCTCATTGTTTAGTTTGACCTATCTTTCATAGCAATTCCATCTCCCTAATTCACCACCCCCTTTTTATCCTTGAATAATAAAGCTACTTTTATGACCTTAAATAAATACTAGAACGAACCTTGTGTGGACTAGCTCGCTGCCGGAAATAAACGTCCAAATACTTCTTCTGCAGTTCATCACTCTAATAACCAAATTATATGATTGTGCAATTTTGTCGTAGTTAGATTATATTGCATACAACTTTTGCTTATTCCCTCATTTTTCTAACCTCAACCACTTTCATAACGAAAGTGAGGTTAAGATCGCATCCTATATGTAGAATCCTTTGTGCTTCTACCTAATCGAGAAAAACTTTCTATGATAATCGTATCCCCAGGCCTCACTTTATCCTTCAAACGCAATAATTCAGGTCTATCTGCTCGGGTACCCGAAATTTTTTCGGTCAATATCAACAATAGGTTCCACCTTTGTCCAGAAGGTTTTAATATATCTTCCGGACAATTTTCCGAGACATATTCTCGACATTTACCTTTTCATTGTCCACTCCTGGGAGTTATATTTCTTAACTAGTTGTTCTGTCATAAGTTTCTCTTCTTTGCTCAGAACTGAAGGGACAAGTTTTATGCCCATAATCTCCTCAAATCCTAAACATATCTCTTTTTCCAGCTCATCGATCGTCACTGGTCGCGTCCATACTTCATCCAAGGCACAGGCCTTGGCCTTAAAGCTCTTTACCAAACGCTGCCGGACTTCTTCGTTTGGTAATTTTAGAAGGCTGAATAGAAGTTCTGTATCAAAATGCAAGATTATAGATCCATGTTGCAAGAGAATTCCATCTCTGCGCATTTGGGCACTTCCTACAAGCTTCTTTCCGGCTACTGCTAGTTCATACCACGAAGGGGCATCAAAACAAGCCGCTGTTCCCGTGTGCGAAGAATTTGCCTGAGCAACCATTTCAGCTGGCACCCCAACTGCATTTATTCCTTTTAATAATGCCTCACTTATTTTCAAATAGGATTTAATGACGGTCCCCTTAACATGTTCCTCAGATTCCGGAACAATAATACTGTAGGTTAGTTCATACTGGTGTAACACAGCCCTGCCACCAGTCGGCCTCCGAACAACATCAATATTAGCCAGACGACAGGCGTCTTCATCCACTTCCTTAGCATAACTTTGAGCATAACCCAGAGATAAAGCGGCAGGCTTCCAGCCATAAAACCGCAAAACTGGTTGGTTACTATTATCCTTTTTCATAAGTTCCATGATAGATTCATCTATGGCCATGTTTTCAGTGCCAGTAAAAACCGAGTAAGGCAGATATCTCCACGTTTTCATTTTTTCACCTACTTTTCTAAACCAGAAACGAGTTCCTGCCAGGATTTTTTTGTTTCTTCAGGGGTAAGCGGTCTTGGATAGTTATAAAATTCTTCCCTGGGGGATTCATTATAATAAGGACGGTTACATCCTGAACAACCAGAGGTCTGAAAGGCCTCACCTGAAGAGAGATAATCCCAAAGCTGGTCTAAATGCATAGAAAAACTTACAATCCTGCCCGCTCGAAAGATAAACTCATCGGCTCGAGCATATTTCCTGCGGATTAAATAATGGGCAACCTGTATCCGGCGATAATGATTCAACTCTGGTTTAGGTGATTGTTCCATGCGGGTCCCTTTTACCGGTGTGAATGCGAACAAGGCTACAGTGATTCCTTTATCATACATGTCTTGTATGATTTTGACCATTTCCTCTTCGGTTTCCCCCAGCCCTACGATAAGGTGGGTGCCAATATGCCCTGGAAACTTACCTGCGGCTTCTATGAGCAATTCATAGCGGCTTTCCCACGATCCATCTTTGGCCAAAGCAAAAACCTCTGGAGTAGCAGCATCGAGTGCTAAACTCACCCTGTCTACACCATGCTTTAGCAAATCTTCAATCTCAGTGAGGCTTCGTGGCCCTGCCGAGACACAGATTGGCATATTGGGGCTCTCATTCTTTATGGTTTTAACCAGACTTTTGGCTTCCTCCAAGGCCTTGCCATCTTGGACGACCTGAAAACAAACCCTCTGCATGACTTTTTGGGCTTCGGGTATTTGCAAGCCCTGAACAACCTCGTGTTCTTGAAATTCCGGCCAAACTACTCTGGAAAGTAAGTTAGTCCTTGACCTGCTCTCGCGGGCTTGAGCACAAAAGGCACAATTAAACTTACAATGTTCTCCTACCATTAGATAGGCAGTCGTTGGCAAGGCATCAGTTTTTATATTATTTAGGCCTAATACTTTGGCAGTTCCTACCGAACAACGAATCATAGAGCACAACACTCCTCACCTCGTTTGATTATCAGTCCTTTTTCCTTGACCAATTGTCGCGCCTTCGGAGTAGGTATCACAATTCTATTGATTCCCAAGGCCACCGAGGCCTCATCAAGCTTTTGACGATAACTTCCTTTGGGGCGCATGCAACCAAGTGCAAGAGAAGTTTTAGGGAAGCGTACCCTTGCTTTAGCCAGAAAAGAGATGACCTCTTCTAAATTCGGGGGAGTTCGGTCAGAGTAACGGGTGCCCGGAGTTGGAATAAATACGTTCAACACCAATCCGTCCAATCCTAAATCCTCAAGAATATCCAATGCCTTTTCCTCTCCACTCCAAATCCCCCCTTTTAAGCCAAGTGTTAAATGGGGAATAATCTTCGCCTGTTTACGCAAATCCTTATAAACTCGAATATAATCCTCTAATTTATGCTCGAGACCGTAAACTTCACGTATAGTATCGTCATCTCCAACAAAATCAAAAGAAACTACATCTGCTAACCCTCTAAGCAGCTGAACCTCCTTTTCGCTAATCAGCCCTACATGGAAATTTAAACGAACCTTCCTATTCTTTAGCTCCTGTAAGAGGTCTAAGCGGTTCCAAAAAGGAACCTTGCCGTCCTGAGTACATCCACCGCTGATTAACGCGCTGGAAAAAGAAAGCTCCGAGCACAACTGGGAGGTTAGCTCTTTGACATCTGTCATGCCTTTGAGATAATGTCCCCCACAATGTGCACAATTGAGAGAGCAAGCAGTTCCGGTTAAACTTACACTTTTTGTTTTGGTCGGATAATCAAAGTATATCTCGGCCGGAAAATTATTTACGCGTACGTCCCAGCCTCTTTTAATCCAGTTATTCGTCTCAACTGAATAAGAATTTATTTCAAGAACGCCATTACTGTTGTTTAGATCCAAATCTTTTCACCCTTTTTTACTTTCTAGATCTCACTCCTATGTTACACGATTCTCTGCATTTTTGTCGAATTTTTGCAAGAGTCACAGATTAAGGGTAGACCAGGGGCTAGACGTCTTTCCAGGTAATAATACTCTCACGACCCTTTTCCTGTATCTTCACTCTTTCTTTAAAAATCCAATAAATACCTCTTTTTCACATAACATTTAAGAAGCAGCGATGAATCCTCAATAGTGTAGCGCTACAGTTTTGTAGGGCTACACTTGTATTGTTTTTGTAACATAATTCTAGCATACGAATTTGTATAATGAGCAGTTTAGCCACTGCTTTACGGTATGATGAAACCTCTTTAAAGCTGGCATTAATATTGCAATAACTTATAACAGAATATTTAGTTATTTGATCTAACGAAGGGAGTGATTTATGTTCCAGAAATCAAGTTCATGGCCTGTTTTGAGTTATGATCTATAGATACCAGATACGGTCCCTATGCTAAGATTTATAATTGGTAAAATAAAAACTGGAGGGGTATAAAATGAAAGCATTTGTTTATCATGGTCCTAAAAATATGAGCCTCGACCAAGTACCCAACCCCGTTATTCAAAGACCGACGGATGCCATAGTTAGAGTAACCACCTCAACCATATGTGGAACAGATAAACACATCAGAAACGGTGGATTACCCGAAGTGGAGGCGGGAAGAGTCATAGGACACGAATTCTGTGGCGAAGTTGTGGAAATTGGAGCAGGTGTTAATAAGTTTAAAAAAGGGGATAATGTTGCCGTCTCCTGCATTACACAATGTATGGAATGTTACTATTGTAAACGCGGAATCTACTCCAGATGTGAAAATGGAAGCTGGATCTTTGGTTACAAAATTAATGGCTGCCAAGCAGATTATGTTAGAGTTCCCTATGCCGATTCCGGAATGTACCTGATTCCAGACAGTTTAGCAGACGAAGACGTCTTGTTCGTCGGTGATATTCTTTCCACGGGCTATTTTGGAGCAGAAAATGGCAGTATTCAACCTGGTGACACTGTAGCTGTGTTTGGATCCGGTCCAGTCGGAATGTGTGCTATGGCAACCGCCCGCCTATGGGGTCCAGCCAGAATCGTGGCTGTAGACATTGATGAATCCCGGCTTGAGTTTGCCATTAAACAAGGGTGGGCTGATTACGGGTTGAATCCTCAAAAAGTAGACGTTACGCAGGCCCTAAAAGATTTTACCAGTGGTCGTGGAGCTGATGTAACTATTGAAGCCAATGGATCCGAGCCAACCTTCAAAGGAGCAATCGCTGGCGTAAGGCCAGGCGGAACTGTTTCTGTGATCGGAGTTTTTGAGAAACCACAGATTCTTGAAATGCAAAACCTCTGGATTCAAAACATCACACTGAAAATGGGGCTAGTCAAGGCTAATCATATTCCCGAGCTAATCGATCTTATTAAAGAAGGAAAACTTAATATGAAGCCACTTATAACTCACACTATACCCTTATCCCAGGTTGCAGAAGGATACGATATCTTTGAACAGCGACGTGACAATGCAATTAAGGTCGTACTCAAAGCAGATGCCTAATTATAATTAAGATATGTTTCACTTTAGTTGTACAATTTACCAGCAGGCAATAGGCAAGACTCCAAATTTAAAGGGCCTTGCCTATTGCGAATTACTGATATTTACATCCAAAACACTTGATAATCACGATTACTTAGAATAGAATAATAAATGAGTCGAAATTATCTGATTTTTCTGACTTGGTATTATTCTAAAAGTGGTGGTGGTTTCTATGAGTTGGCAATTAGAGACATCCTCGCCAAGAGGCCTTATTAAGCACAGGAAACTACTTGAAGAGAATCGGTGCAGATTTTTGGATCACTCTCCAGGCCTTCACCCCATACAGACGATAGTTTATGATTCATGGATACGTTGTCGCCAATTTGGGATTGATCCTCTACGTCATCAGACTGAAGATCCTCCTAATGGCTCAGACCTTGAAAACATAATTGGATGTTCTATACTTCATAAGTATTCAACCGCAACTTTGAATAAGTTATTAATTCAGGCCGAAAAAACTAAGTATCTTATGACCTTATGCGATACTAACGGAAGGATTATCTATCTTGGAGGGGATCGCCAAGTCAAAAAGCAGGCAGAAAAAATGAATTTTGTATTAGGGTCTTGTTGGAGTGAAGAAGCAATTGGAACTAATGCAATTGGCACAAGCTTAAAAACAGGTTATCCAGTTCAGATTTTTTCAGCTGAACATTTTTGCGAAGGAATTCATGACTGGGTCTGTTCATCATCTCCTGTACGTGATCCTGTAACAAAGGAAGTTCTGGGCGTTATTGACATTACAGGATGTTGGGAAGAAGCTCAGGCCCATACCCTCGGTATGGTTTTTATGGCTTCTACAGTGATTGAACATAAGCTTTATGAACAATCACTCCTTAATAGACTTCAGCTTTTGGAAAGCTATTCGTCATTTGTTCTTCGGTATCCGCAAAATGGAGTCATTGCCCTTGATGCTGTCTTTAACCCTATCGAGGCTAACCTTTGTGCCCGTAGACTTATTCACAACTTGACGGGCAAAGATTTAGAAACAATATGGAAAGAGCAAACGTTTACTGCGATTTTAGTAAAACAGCATAAATCCGGTCAACCGCAAGAGGACTACAAAATTTTCATTGAGCAATTTGGAACTCCATGCTTAATTCAGGAAATCTATCGAGGAAACCAACGCATAGGTTCTATCCTGATACTAATCCCCTTAGACCAAAGAACAACCCCAAGCCGAGCCCTTCACAATGATACTTGGACCAAACTCCAGAGTGCTTCTTGGAGTAAAATCGTTGGAAAATCGAGCAAGATTCTTTCCGCAATGTCCCAATGCAACATGGTTGCTCAGACAAACGTCCCAGTTTTATTGCTTGGAGAAAGCGGGTCAGGCAAAGAACTCTTTGCCCAAGCGATCCATGAAATCAGTGATCGCCGAGAAGGCCCTTTCGTTGCCTTAAATTGTGGAGCTATGCCGAATGAGCTGTTGGCTAGTGAGCTTTTTGGCTACAATCCGGGTACGTTCACAGGGGCAGTCAAAGGTGGACGTAAGGGAAAATTTGAAGAGGCCCATCAGGGAACCTTATTCCTCGATGAGATTGGAGAAATGCCTCTTAGATTTCAAGTTCATCTGTTACGCGTTCTCCAAGAACGGGAAATCGTTAGACTGGGGGGTTCAACTCCCATACCGGTAGACGTGAAAATTATTGCTGCTACCCACCACAATCTTGAACAACTCGTAAATGATGGGGTATTTCGCGCGGACTTTTATTACAGATTGCATGTTGTAAGTATCACCATCCCACCTCTAAGAGAACGTCGAGACGATATCCCCTTGTTAATCGATCACTTTTTGGATCAATTCGCTTCTAAATACAGTAAACCACTTCCTATGCTTGATCCGCAAGTCAGGGATTTTCTGATTAACACCTATAAATGGCCGGGTAATGTTCGAGAATTACAGAATAGTCTTGAGCGTGCAGTGTTATTTTGCTTAAATGGCATTATCGCAATTGAAGACCTTCCACAAAGTATCCAAAAAACGTTAAATGATAACTCCTCTTGGACAAGGAATATAGTCTCCCCAGCAAACTGGAAGGAATTTGCGAGCAGTCACAAAAAAGAGGCCCTTCTCAACCTTGTTAAGGAATCAGGCGGTAATCTTTCTGCTACAGCTCGTCAATTAGGGATAGCACGGACAACATTATATCGACATTTAGAAAAATACGGTGTTAAAAAATAAGATGTTAATATAGCAACAAGGCTAGAAAGCAATAAGATGCTTCCAGCCTTGTTTGGGCAACAGGATTTCAACCCGAACCCCTCGCTCATTCAGGTTCAAAGTTGTTATCTTCCCCCCGTGCTGATCAAGGATACGGTGCACAACGGATAACCCTAATCCAGTCCCGGTTTCCTTAGTCGTAAAAAACGGGTCATAAATGTAAGGCAAGGCGTCTGGCAAAATGCCGGGTCCCTCATCACTAACTGCGAAGCCTACAAAACCATCTTCCTGAACCCCACTTAGCAGAATCACTCCGCCTTCCCCCTGGGCATCGATGGCATTAAGTAAAATATTAAGTATGACTTGCTTAATTTGGTCCGGGTCCACCTCAACTTCTTGCAAGTCAACCTGGCTTCGTGCTTGTTCTAACTTAATATTGTTTTGCCTCAGGGCTGGCTGGACTAGTGTTACTCCTTCGTCCAAGAGTTTTCCCAGCGTAATCCCTTCCCGCACCAGCTCTTTAGGTCGGGCAAAGGACAAAAACTCGCTCAGCAAGCGATTTAACCGTTCACATTCTTCCAGAAGTACCCGACAGTATTCCGAAACGACCCCATCGTCGCATTTTTCTTGGGCCAGCATTTGGATGCTCACTTTCATTATCCCCAAGGGATTCCGTATTTCATGAGCTAAGCCAGCACTCATATGCCCCAGCGCGGTTACTCGTTCAGTTTGCCGAATCTCACGCTCTAATCGTTCACGTTCCTGCCCTTCTCGCTTTAACTTTTCTACCAATTCTTTTTGAATCATTAGCGCGAGCTTATATTTGCGCTTCGCCTTCCGTTCCTCTTCAGTCAAAATGCCCGTTAACCAACCAATGACGTTGATTAAGCCGACCTCCACCCACTGTGTATACTTAGCGGCTGGGCTTAAATCGCCTTGCATATGCCACATAAGCGGTATAAAAAGTAACGTTATAATAAAGCTTGATATGATCCCCCCGGCAGGTCCAAAACGCATAGCTGCATAAATCACCGGGAGATAATAGGCGAATTGTAAAAGAATGTGATAATCCACTTCGTAATGATAATTCGTGTAATGAATAATAGTGAGAACCGCCACGACGAGCCCAATTGCTATGAGGTCAAAGAGAATTCGGGCACGGTTTTGTTCAGGGGGTTCGTTATTTAGCATAGAGGCCCTCCTTCTCTAAATCCCCCAATGAGGATCTATTCCGTACTTCTCTAAACGGTATAAAAAAGCATGCCTAGAAAGACCTAAGCGTTTGGCAGCCTGACTTTGATTCCCCCCCGTTTGTTCCATGGCCTGTTGGAGGAAGGATTTCTCTAGTTCTTCCAGGGAAACCCCCTCAGGAGGCAGGACAAAGGATTCGGGGCCTTTCTCCTCTTTTGAGGGTGTGCTAAAGACGGGCAACCCATCTGCTCCAATCACTGCTCCTTGGGAAATAATCACCATACGTTCCACCACATTTTCCAGTTCACGCACGTTTCCTGGCCAGTCATACTCCATAAGTTGAGTTAGGACTTCTGAATCTAGAGTCTTGGTTTGCCCATAAGATCTAAGTTTCTTCAAGAAATGATCGGCAAGATAAGGAATATCCTCCCGACGTTCCCGTAAGGGAGGAATGGAAATCGGAAAGACACTGAGGCGATAGTAAAGGTCTTCGCGAAAACGCCCTTCTTGAGCCTGTTTTAGTAAATTCCTGTTCGTCGCAGTAATAATCCTCACGTCCACCTTGATGGTTTTTTCACCGCCGACCCGCTCAAAGGTCCGCTCTTGGAGAACCCTTAATAACTTAGCTTGGACGTTGAAAGACAGTTCTCCGATTTCATCGAGAAAGAGTGTACCGCCATTGGCCAACTCGAAACGTCCCGTTTTTCGAGCATGAGCTCCCGTAAATGCGCCCTTTTCATGTCCGAACAGTTCACTTTCCAGCAAAGTCTCCGTCAACGCTGCGCAATTCACGCGAATAAACGGTCCATTCACGCGCGGACTTAAAGTATGTATAGCATGGGCAACCAGTTCTTTCCCCGTCCCCGATTCCCCTTCAATAAGCACTGTAGCTGGCGTAAGGGCAACTCTCTCTACTAAGTATTTAACCGCTTTCATTGCTTCACTATTCCCGACCAGTTGCCATCCACCGCTTTGGACTTCTCCCTTTAGATAATCTACCTGTTCACGCAAACTTTCTACTTCAAAGGCCTTAGCAACTGTGATGAGCAGTTCATCAATGTCAAAGGGTTTCATCAAATAATCATGTGCCCCGGCCTTCATGGCCTCGACCGCCGTCGCGGTACTGCCGTGTGCAGTCATCATGACAACCATTAAATCCGGATAATGCTTTTTCAAGGTCCTTAGAACACTCAAACCATCCATTTTCGGCATTTTCAAATCTACAAGGACCAGATCCGGACGTTCTTCCAAGGCTCGATCTAAGGCGCTTTTCCCGTCCTCAGCAGTTTCCACATCATAACCAACTTTACTTAATGCTCGCTCCAAGACCCAGCGCATATTTGCTTCATCGTCTGCAATTAATACCCTTCGCAAGTTTCACCCTCCTCACCTGCGGGATTTCCCACACCATAGTGTGGGAAATCCCACAACTTTTTAACCCTAAGGTATTACAAAGCAATTTTTGTTATACGATGAACCCTTAATTTAATTGATGCAAATTAATTTCTACCGTAATTATTACTTTGGCCAAACATACTAACAACGTCTACTTAATAATACAGCCTGTTCATGTAGGAACAGCTACAGCTATAGCTATAGCTATAGCTATATTATCGAGTATCTTTTAACTTTTCTGAAAGGGTAATTAAGCCTTCCGTTATGTCATTCCAAATCCCAAGTTGAGTTCGAATCTCGAACTTGGCACAACTTTTGCATATTCCTAAACCGTAATAAATTTTAGGAGTGTTTTTTAATGAAAAAGAAATTTGCGTCACTATTAATACTAATTCTGTTCTCTTTATTAATTTTTACCCTTCCCGCATTAGCTGATTCAAAACCCGCTACTTCCAATAACATGTCTGATATGGATATGTCTGGCAGTCCTTCCTCTGAAGCTGCTCACGGTGATTCGCCTTCAACTGAAGTGACCGTTGCCAAGGGCGATAAGTTTCAAGTGAGTGTTCAGACTGACCCTGAGCAACCAGCACCCAATAAACCCGTTACCCTTATGATTATCGTAAAAAACCAAGCCACTGGTGAACCTGTCCTCGATGCATCCGTGAATGTAGATATGATGCTCATGGAAAGTGATTCCCACAGTAACATGTCAGGAATGAATATGGACTCGGCCACTACTCTCAAAGGACAAGCCAAACCAGACAACATGGAACCGGGAATGTACGCAATCTCTCTCATCCCAACGAAACAAGGAGAATGGAACCAAGACATTCATATTAGTTCTCCGACTCTTGGGGAAACCGCCATTACTGTCCCACTTATTGTTTCTAAGTCTGGGCCCAACTGGATCCTCATTGGAAGTGTTGGCGGATTGGTAGTACTGGCTGGTATTTTTGCTCAATTTCTCAAACGAAAGCAGCCCTCAGGGAAGGAGGTTCAATAATGAGTCAATCACCACCACCTAAATCCCCACAAAAAAGAAACTTCCTTAAGTTTAAACCTCTCAATTGGTTTTTGCAAAGTTCACTCTATCCAGGTATTTTCCAATGGCTGGCCGTGCTTATATTTGCGGTCATTATGATTGAAACTCTAGCGGGACCCACAAGCGCCCATGATAATTTCGGTACTGCCGCTACTTGGGTTCTCTGGTGGCCACTCCTCCCTCTCTTCTTCTTTATTTTCGGTCGGTTCTGGTGTGCCGTCTGCCCCTTTGCTTGGGTGAGCGATTTAACACAGAAGTTTTTTGGGGCAAATCGCAAAGTTCCCAACTTTTTAAGGAAATATGGATTATGGATCATTGATATTACCTTCATTTTCATCACTTGGTCCGACCACATTTGGGGAGTTGTTGAATCTCCAAGGGGTTCTGGAACTCTGCTGTTACTCATCTTAGGTGGCGTTATGGTCACGGCTATGCTCTTCGAACGACGTACTTGGTGCCGTTATCTATGTTTTCTCGGAAGCTTATCAGGCAACTACTCTCGAACAGGCATGCTGGAATTACGTGCCGATAAAGAAATTTGCAAAACTTGTACTACTCGTGACTGTTACAAAGGCAACTCTAAAGCGCCCGGCTGTCCGATGTTTGAATTCCCTATGGCTATGGAGAACAATGCTAACTGTAATCTCTGTGGAAACTGCATCAAAAGTTGCCCTCATGATTCCATCCGCTTAACTCCCCGCAAACCAACCAGCGAGTTTTGGTCGATGACTAGGGCACGCTTCGAAGAATCCTTCTTAGCAATTGTCATTGTCGGGATTGTCTTTGTCCAAAATATCACCATGTTAGAGTTCTACCAGTCCTATCTTAAATGGGCGGAGCTGTCTTTAGGAATTGTTAACAAGGATATAGCCTTTACAATTCTCTTTGTTTTCGCTATGACCACCCCAGTCTTGTTACTTTTCTTAGCCACGGCGATTTCCAAGCGATTTACTGGTGAGACATTGCGTACTGCCTTCGCCCGTTTTGGTTATGCAGTCATCCCGCTAGACTTGGCTGCCCACATGGCCCACAACTTGTTCCATCTTCTAGCGGAAGGAAAATCAATCTACTACACCTTCATGGGGTTATTCGGCAAACACATTGAAGGCCCCACTTCTTTCGTGTCTGACCCAACAATTCAAATCATGCAATACGTCTTGGTTATCTCGGGAACTCTCGGTTCTCTTTACACTGCCTATAGGATTGCTAAAAAGAATTATGGAACCCAAAAAGCCCTATCCGTCGCTATGCCTTATTTAGTCGTCATCTTGATCTTCGGTATACTGAACTTTCTTACCTTCGTAGTAAGAATGGATATGCGGATGTAGTTCCAGAGGTCTGAAGTCAGAAGCCGGAAGTCAGATTGCAGGTCTGGAATTCTAGGATCCAAGATTTTCATCTTTATTAAATTAGTAAGAAATCCTATAATGGATTGTTGCTTCCTTAATAAGTTCAAACTAAACTTCAGGTGGAGCTAAAACTCCACCTGAACTAAGATTCCTACATTGGCTTAAATTATTATTACCAAGGGAGGTTTTCCAGATGAATAACGACCGTGCGGGGAAAAACCAGAAATTTATCCAACCCTCTAAAAGCAATGCCCTGCTTTACAGTATCGTTGGCCTAATAACCGTTGTAATTATGATAGGTACCTATTTCATAGTTTCCAGTGGCAATAAACCTGGCGTCGCTGTCACTGCGACAGCGGATATCGGTCAAAAAATGAGTTATAGCTCAGATAGTAAACTAGAACAAACAAACGTTGAAAGCAAGGTTGAAAACGGAAAGGCCATTGTTACAACGCTCAGCGCGGTGAAAGAAAAAAAGTTTATTTGGACAGAGTATAAAGCAAACGGTAAAAGAATTCCCTTAACAGCCTTTGTCCAACCCGATGGTAAAGTCATGGTGGCCGTCAGCTTTTGTGAGCCCTGCAAGGGCGAAACCTTTCACATAACAGGTAACCAAATAGTTTGCAACGTCTGTGGGACAACTTGGGATCTTCAAACACTCAAAGGCCTGAGCGGTGGTTGTCAAGCCTATCCCCCCGAAGCGCTCACCTACTCTTTAAACGGCGACAACCTTGAGATTCCACAAGCTGTACTTGATGCGTGGGAACCTAGAGTTTAGTTATATTAAAAATACTTTAATTTATAGAAGTTTTCCCATCTTCTATTTATAACATTTATTAAACGCACTCGTTCTTACGGGTGCGTTCACTCTAACCAGAGCGTAAGAACTCAATTTCAAGCAATTTAGGAGGAAACGGCTAAATGTCTTTGATAAAGGTGTGTGCGGTTAGCAAATCCTATGAAGGTGGAGACGGGGCCGTTGAAGCCTTAACCAATATTAATCTAGAGATCCGCGAAGGAGAATTTTTGGCTTTAATGGGCCCTTCCGGTTCTGGAAAAAGCACCTTGCTCAGTATTCTAGGAGGATTAAATCCCCCCACCTCCGGCAAACTCATCATTGATGACATAGATGTTTATGCTCTCAATTCTGAACGATTAGCAGATTTTCGTCATGAATACGTCGGATTTGTTTTCCAGCAATATCAACTGATTCCCTATCTTACCGCTTTGGAAAACGTTATGCTCCCTCTGTCCATAACCTCGCGTTCAGGTAAAGAACAACGAGATATGGCTCAGACAGTTTTAGCCAAAGTTGGTCTCGGTACGAAATCCCTTCGCCTCCCCAATCAATTATCCGGTGGAGAACAAAACCGAGTAGCTATTGCTCGAGCCATCGTTAACCGACCTGCAATAATTTTTGCGGATGAACCCACTGGAAGTCTGGACTCAAAAACCGCCAAGGAGCTGTTAGAATTATTCCAAGCCCTTAACCAGGACGGTTTAACCATTATTATGGTAACTCATAATCAAGAAAACTTGGCCTGGGTCACCCGTGCCATTTACATTCGTGATGGAGTTCTATCCCAAATTCCTCAAGAGTTCTAAGGAGGGCATTCAATGCGTCTAACAAATATCGTGGTGCAAAACGTACGTCGCCGCAAAATGCGCTCCTCATTATTGATGCTCAGCGTGATTATTGGAGTGGCTTCAATCATCTTCCTCTACACGACGACTCAAGCCATGCAAGAAGATGTTGCCAACAAGCTTGATCAATTCGGTTCTAATATTCTCGTTCTCCCTGACACAGAACAATCATTAACCTTTGGTGGTATAACCGTTGAAGCTCCAACTCAGATCAAAGAACTGGATATGTCCCTTATTCCGCTTATGCAAACCATCAAGAATAAAGAAACCTTGGCTACTATTGCCCCTAAACTGTTAGCAAATACTAAGCTCAAAGGTCGAGAAATTTTGTTGTTAGGAGTTGATTTTCCTCAAGAATTCCAACTGAAAAAGTGGTGGAAAGTGGATGGTCTAGAGAAGAACCAAATTCCCAGCGCAGACCAAGTCATTTTAGGAAGTGACATTGCAAGTTCCCTTGGTCTTATCCCTCTTCAAACTGTAACTATCCTAGGACAGGACTTTAAGATAGCTGGAGTCATACAACCTACAGGGTCAACAGAAAATGACCAAGCTGTATTTATGGACTTAGCTGTTCTCCAAAAACTGACAAACCGACCCAACGCCATAAGTCTTATCGAAACGGCTGCCTTATGTTATACCTGCCCAATCGAAGAAGTTACCCAACAGTTAAGTGACAAACTTCCTGGGACTAAGGTTACCGCGCTTATGTCCAGCTTGGAATCTCGGGATGATACCGTCAATAGATTTAACGTATTTGCTCGAAGTGTATCCCTGATTCTCTTACTAGCTAGCAGTTTAGTTATAACTATAACGATGAAGTCTTCTGTGGAAGAACGAACCCGAGAAATTGGTATCTTTCGGGCCGTTGGTTTCCGTAAACGTCATATTATTCAAATCATCCTTGGGGAAGCAGGTTTTTTAAGTCTTCTGGGCGGGTTATTGGGGTACATTCTTGGCATGAGTATGGCCGTAAGCTTCGGGTCAGAGCTCATGAAAGCTCAAGTTCATATCTCTTGGCAACCTAATTTGCTAATCTATGCCTTAAGTGCCTCTCTAATAATTGGACTGACAGCAAGTCTGTATCCCGCCCTCAAAGCCGCAAGACTTGACCCGACTGAGTCTTTGCGTTATCTGTGATTTCAGAGGTCGGAGGTCGGAGGTCGGATCGCAGTTCGTGGTTCGTGGTTCGTGGTCGAGCAAGCAATGCATGAGAGTGTAGACAGAGGCAAGCATAGTTCATAGGTCGAGGTTCAATATATTGAGCGATGTGAGATGTCAGAAGTCTTGTCTTTCTTGAGGAACAATGGCGGGGGTCAAAGTTGTCTGATAGTCGGGTTTAAGCACAGGTACGAGATATTTTGAGTGTAAAGGAAAGTTAAAAGTGGAGGATGAAATAGAACAGCGATCTTCAAATTCGAAAATCGCTGTTCGGTAAAGGAGGATAAGATGACACTTACTGATATTGCGATCCAAAATTTGCGTCGTCGGAAAGGGAAAACTTTCTTTTTGATGCTTACTTTTATATTAGTAGTAGGCATAACCGTTACATTAAATTCATTAGCTAAAGGTATGCAGGATGATTTACAAAAAAGCCTAACCCAATATGGTGCTAACGTCGTAATTACTCCCAAGTCCGAACATTTTACACTCAGCTACGGAGGTCTTTCCGTTCCCGGGATTGATTATGAAATTAAACATTTAGATTACGATAGTTTAGCTAAATTGAATAATACTCCTAATCTTATGTTAAACGGAATTGCCCCCAAGATTATTGGTTCTGCCACTGGAGGTTCTGTCACAGGAGAGATCAATCGTTATCTGATCATCGGAGTGGATTTCCCCACAGAACTGAAAATGAAACCTTGGTGGAGTATAAATGGCCAATTACCTAGTGAACAGGAAATTATTATTGGTTCGTACCTGGCCCAGACAGAAAACTTAGCGATCGGGAATGCTCTGGAACTTAACCACAAGAGTTATCCCATTGTGGGGATAATGCAAGAAACAGGCGGCTCAGAGGATAGTGGAGTATTTACGAATTTTAACACTGCACGATCGATTACCGGAATAGATTCTTGGTCAATGATCGAGCTCAATACGGCTCAACCAACTAAAGCAGCGACCCTGTTGAGCGAACTCTTACCTGAGGCTAAAGTCTCCGAAATATCTCAACTAGTTCAGGGAGCCAAAGAAAGTGTGGATCGCTTTTCTAGTTTTTCCTTAATTACTTCTATTTTACTGGGAATTATCGGCGTCTTAATCGTATTCGTTACAACCTTAGGTAATATCAACGATCGCGCTACGGAAATTGGCATCTTTCGAGCCATCGGTTTTCGTCGTCAGCATATTCTTTCCATTTTGATTCGTGAGATATCTTTAGTAAGTCTCTGTGGAGGAGTTTTGGGATATTTTATAGGGATCTTGACGCCCACTCTTCTTGCTCCAATCGCTTTCCAAAAAACAGTGAGCTTTGAATTCCACCCTTTCATTGCTTTGACCGCAATCAGTGCTTCTGTCATAATAGGGGTAGTTTCGATTCTTCTTCCGGCTCGACGAGCCATACAGTTAGATCCCTTAGAATCACTATCCTCTATCTAGAATTTATCCCGATAGTTACGGGTCACTTCTCGCCATCCTTGGCTACAGTGACACTTGGCCATCCTTGGCCGGCGGTCACTTCTCGCCATCCCTGGCTACAGTGACACTTGCAAACTAAAATTATAATAATGGGGTGATATTATAAAGACAAAAATCAAATTGCTTATAATACTAACGGTTGCAATTTTATCCGTAATGGCTTTATTAATTCCTAGATACACTGGCCCCTCAGAATTCCACGTAACTAATCAACCAATGGTTGCTTTCCAAGACGCCCAGAACTCTGACAAACCAATTTTTCTAGAGTTTTATGCTAAATGGTGACCCAGCTGTAGGAGCATGGAGCCCGTGGTGCTGGCTCTAGAAAAGAAATATGGTAATAATACAAACTTTATTGTAGCTGATATTGATACCCCTCAAGGACAGGCTCTTGCTAAGCAATTTGGCATCTACTATATCCCTGCTTTTTTCGTGATAAATGAGCAAGGGCAAGTTACTTATAACGATTCTGGCCCTCAAAGTAAAAGTACCTTAGACAATGCTCTCAACTCCGGTAATCCAAATGATACTTGGTACGGATCGTTCTTTAAAGACACTCTCCCGCGTGCTTTATCTAATGGTGGTTTAACCATCATACTTTTAGTTTTCTTAGGGGGATTAATGACCAGTCTGAGTCCTTGCATATTGTCGATGTTACCTGTCATGTTAGGGTATATCGGCGGCTTGGAAAAACCCTCTAAAACAAAAGGCTTTATCACTTCAGTGTCCTTCGTCCTAGGCCTAGCTGTTACCTTTGCTATCTTAGGTACAGCAGCCGCACTTTTAGGTAAAGCTTTTGGCCAGATTGGCCCTGCCTGGATTTATATTATTGGTCTTTTCTCAATCATCATGGGATTACAGCTAATTGGCGTTATCAATATTAATTTGCCGGGGTTACAAGCTATGCCCGAGAAAAGGGGCGGAGTTTTTGGTTCTTTTGGAGTGGGCTTATTGTTTGGTCTGGTAGCTTCACCCTGTGCCACTCCCGTGTTAGCAGTTTTGATGACTTATGTAGCTGGGCAAGGTATGCTTTGGTATGGCGCTTTATTGCTCTTTATCTATGGGCTTGGCCATGGGCTGCCACTGATTATTGCGGGTACTTTTACTGCGGTTCTAAAGAGTTTACCCCGTTTACAAAAATGGGGGCACTATTTTACCTATCTGAGCGGCAGCCTCCTCATAGTGTTGGGTTTATACTTCTTCACGCGAACGAGTTAGTAATCTAATAGCTGCATTCTCATCTTTCCAACGATTCTTCTGAGTTATTGTTATGGGTTTTGAGTTTATTATTACTTGAAAGAGTAAGGTAACATAATACATAACCCAAAACTGAGAAGCATACGGATGTTACCAATAAATCTAGCCCTTCGATATAGACCCCTCCCTAGAAATTTATTTTTAAATTTATAATGAAATTGTATACTTATTACAACTTCCTTAGCATCCTAAAACCTGTCTCAAATATATCAAACCCTTGTCTAATTAATCGTGACTCGGATCACATTAGCTAATATTGAAATTAGCCTGTACATGTTATTTGGTTTCTACCTAGCATATTTATATTATATTATTTATTATATTGTAATTATTATAATTTGTCAATGGGGTTTGAACTTATTTTAATCTTGTAAACCCTCTCAAGGATATTTTTTCTTCGTTTGATTATCCCTTAGGAAAACCTTAATGGATCCCTTCCGCCACATAGGGATGTCCACCGCGTACCCTACTCTTGCCGTAATTCTAATCTTTCCACGCACGTAACCAGTTTCTTATATAAGTAAAAAAACATCTGACTAACTGGATTGCCAGGGTCAGTGAGAGGAGTCCATCGATGAGGATTTTACTAGTTGATGATGAAAAAAAGATAACAACCGTGCTTAAGGCTTACCTTCAACAAGAAGGTTTTCAAGTCAGCACCGCTATTAACGGACTTGTCGCTCTGACCATGTTTAAAGAAAACCCCTTTGACTTACTCATTCTGGATCTAATGCTCCCTGGCATGTCTGGAACAGAAATTTGCCGCGAGATTCGCAAAATATCCTCCGTACCCATTATCATGCTCACTGCTAAAGTCGAAGAAGAAGATCGTATCCAAGGCTTAAGTATCGGTGCAGATGATTACATTACAAAACCTTTTAGCCCTCGTGAAGTGGTTGCCCGCGTACGTGCTGTCTTACGTCGGGCAAATAATGATACTGCACCGCTTGCAGACGTAATTTCCTATGACAATGGCCTCACCATTGATAACATACAGTATGAGATTCGGCTGCAGGATCAAGAAATCTCGTTGACCCCAACCGAATTTAAGATTCTGGGTGCCTTAGCGAAAAATCCTGGACGAGTGTTATCTCGGGGTCAGTTGGTAGAAATTGTTCAAGGGCACAACTTTGATGGAGATGACCGCGTGATTGATGCTCATATTAAGAAGATCCGCCAAAAGATTGAAACTACTCCCAGCAACCCACAAATTATTTTGACTGTCTACGGTATTGGCTACAAGTTTAACCCGAATGCGGGGGGATAAAATGCGCACAAAATTGTTTCTTTCCACCTTGATCATCGCGCTGATCACCTTAACTTTCAGCATGCTTTCCGTGAACTTTGTCTTCAAACAACAGTTTAGTAATTACTTAACTCAGGTTAATGAAGCGACTTTGGAACAGTTACCCTTACGTCTCAGTTCGCTATATCAGACCACAGGCACTTGGGATCCTGCACTTCTAAACGAAGTAAGTCATACCCTGCCGACGGGTACAGTTGTTACTCTAACAGATCCGAAGGGCAAGCTCATTGCCACGTTAAGCAACCCAATGGATAATATGATGCACGGTCAAGACCAAATGGGTATGGGTATGGGCATGGGTATGTCTTCCTACACCACTACAAGTTGGAAAACTAAAACCTTCACAGTGTCAGGACCCCTCGGCAATTTAGCCATAGCAGAGGTCCGCTACGCACAGATTCTCAATCCCCAAGATGTCCGCTTCCAATCCGCAGTCTTTCGCTCTCTGCTTTTCGCTGGAGGATTGGCCCTTCTATTTGGGATACTTCTCAGTTACTTTACAAGCCGCAGGCTCGTCGCTCCACTCAAACGCTTAACACAAGCTGCCAATCGTATTGGTCATGGACATTTTGACGAACGCGTTTCCGTTCGTTCCAAAGATGAGGTCGGGCAACTGGCAAACGCTTTTAACACAATGGCGGATAATTTAAACCGTCAAGAAACCATGCGCAAACAGTTCACCGCCGATATTGCCCACGAACTGCGCACTCCCTTGACCTCGATCAAAAGCTATATTGAAGCCTTCCAAGACAACGTTCTTCCTGCCAATCATGAAAATCTCTCTTCTATAAATGAGGAGATTAACCGTCTAGTTGACTTGTCAAGCGATCTAAAAGACCTAAATGTTGCTGAAATAGGCGGATTACACCTAAAGCTTGAACTTGTGGACATAACACATCTTCTTGAGAAAATCATACACAGCCTTTACCCTCTTATCCAGGAAAAAGAATTGACTCTAAATTGGAACACTCCCGAGAAACCCGTTACTGCGGCCGGGGATGAACGCCTTCTGACTCGACTCTTCTACAATCTGGTCCACAATGCCTATCGATACTCAAACCCAAGCGGTCAGATTAGCGTTACTCTTACACAAATGCCGGATTATGCAGAAATCAAGATTAAAAACACCGGTATAGGCATCTCGGAAGACGACCTACCTTTAATATTCGAGCGTTTTTACCGAGCTGACCAATCCCGAACCCGTGAGACAGGAGGGACCGGAATTGGTCTGGCGCTGGTCCGTCAGATTACGGACCTCCATAAAGGTACGATCTCCGTACTGAGTAAAGTGGGACAGGAGACCGAATTCGTCGTTAAGCTTCCTAAAAAGATAAAAGTGGCTGAGGAGTAGATCCTCAGCCACTTTTAGAACATTGAGATATCAGATTTACTAACTCATGTACAAAAGTCTGTAGCCTCAGGTTAATTCTATCTTTTCTCAAAATCATTTTTTTTACTAAGTGCTTTCTTTAACAAAGGTTTCAGAGTTTGATCATAGAACAATAGTCGATAACCGTTGGCAGAGTTCACAAATAAACAAATCTTAACCTCTGACTATGGCGAACCGCAGCTTCAAGAGCCTGCTCGCCTTTCAGCTGGCAAGCTTTCCCGTCTGGACCAATGTGATAAATTTTCAGCTCACCACTGTTCTTTGTCCATTCAAGACAGCACTCGTGACAATAATAACGTTTACGGCCGATCCGGCCAGTGTCGTGCGCTCCGCACAAGGGACAAGTCAATGCTATCAACTCCCTAATAACTTGTGTTTAGTCCGAATAACCATATTCACAAACCTGTACGGGACAATGATCATTCACAGCGGCCTAACTTTCGTCAAGGAGGGGATATTTTTTCTGTGCTCGAGATTAAGAATAGACCTCCCAGCGCCGGAAATCTGCTTCCCGCGCCAGGGGTCAAAGAAATGAGAGGAGAGGAGCTGACCTTTTAAATTATACTTAAGAAATATTAACTGGCTTTTACCTAACCTTAAAAATTGTTTTCCAAAATATTAATAAATGTTACAAGACTGGGATCAGCCCAGAGACAACCATTCAAAGGCATAAAAAAAAATGCCAACGGTTTCCGGACAGTAATGACCGATAACCGTTGGCATCAACATTTGCAGCGTCTACAATCAATTCAACCTCTTCTATATTCTCGTTTTGGCTAACGCTTGCAAACTTTTTTCGAACAATTCTGTTCCCAGCCCTTGACCACGCATTTCCTTTCAGATAGACACTCCCATCATATATGCTTTACGCGAGTTGTCCCAGTCCAGCATGTACTGAACCAAGCCAACAACCTCTTGATTCCTTCTGACACCATTCATTTAATCCGCCCACGCCAAACGCCTCTCTTTCCAGTTGCACGAAGCGCTGGAGAAGTGGTAGATTTAAAACTTATTATCGAGGAAAACCAGTCTAATTCTTCTCAAAAGATGGGAAACTTATGTGAAAAGTTGTCCCCTTTCCTAACTGGCTTGCCACATCAATGTTGCCGCCTTGTAACTGAACCAGCTTTTTCACAATCACCAGCCCCAGACCGCTGCCTTTTTCCTGCATGTGATCAGCACGTTGGTTCTTGATCCGATAAAACCTTTTCCATATGTGAGGCAGATCCTCGGGGGATATGCCAATACCATTATCCTCAATGCTCAGTTCCACTTTACCTTGTCGGGTCTCTACGCCAACCCGGATGGTGCCGTTCTCCGTGGCCCTAGTCGCATTTTTCAGTAGATTCCTGATAACCTGTTCCATCCGGTCAGCGTCCCCGAGTACGATGGCTTTTTCTGTTTTCTGGTCCAAAAGGATCGAGGTGTTCGTGCGATTGGCCAGAGGCTCCATGGATATAGCCACACCGTGGGCCAGAGCGTTCAAGTCCACAGGTAGTTTTTCAACCGTTAGATTTCCGCTTTCCAGGCGGCTTAATTCCAAGATGTCATCTATCAGTCTGCTGATATGAATCGTTTGCGTGTAAATCGTGTCTAAATACCTCTCCTGTATAGCCTCATCTTGCACGATACCGTCGCGGATGGCCTCGACAAAGCCTTGCACGGCAGTCAGCGGGGTACGTAACTCATGCGATATCTCCGCAAATAAACGGGCTCTTTCTTCTTCCACCCTGCGACTTTCAGTCTGTACCTTCTGGAGTCTTTCCGCCAATTTATTAAGCTGGCCGCCAAGGTCATTGATTTCATCCAGAGGCTGGTCCTTATCGCTCAGAACATAACTCCCTCTGCTGATCTCTGCCACAGTGGCAGTCAAACGGGAAATTGGCCTGGAAATATACATAGCCAGGTAGACGGAAATGAAAATAATAAACAGCAGGATGATCATTCCCCCGATAACCATGTACAAACGCATTTTGCTTAAAGCAAGGTCAAGATTAGATGATTTCGTTTCCAGCAGGATCCCGTTTTCAATGGCGTCCTTGTTGTTCCCCATGGGCACAACGGTGACAAAAATAGGCTGATCGGTATCAGAATCTACTGTTTGGGTCATCGCAATTGAACCATTTTTGTTTTTGAGTATTTCAATGTATTTCTCCTCTATCTTGCTACCGGGCACCATTTCTTGCTCTGCCGAGGTAGCCGTAATCTTTCCTGTCATGTCAAAGATCGTAATCTTAGCGTCAAAAATATCAGCCAGATATTTCAAGAAATCCTGTTGAGCCTGAATCTGACTGCTTTTTAGCTGGTCAGGTGGAATACTCCACGCGCTGTCCGTCTGCTGGAGCAAGGCAAAGTTTACTCGTTTGGCCTTACGTAACAATTCCTGTTGGACCTGATCATAGGTTACCTGCTTCACCACAAAGCTGGAAAACATCATCAGGACAATCAGAGCGATAACAAAAGCCGTAACATTGGTGAACAATATCCTGGTGTAAAGATTTTTGTTGAATTGTTCCTGTAGTAAGCGTTTACTAATGAGCAAAAAGTGATGCAGGGCACGGATTATCAACTGAAGTTTTTCCCTGCCCTGCTGTAGATAAGTATTCACGACACGGTCTCTCCCCTTTTTGCAGGAGGTGTAAACTGGTATCCCACACCCCATACAGTTGTCAAGTATTCAAACGGCAAAGGTGCCAGCTTGGTCCTCAACCTGCGAATGTGGACATCTATCGTACGCTCATCACCGAAGAAATCATACCCCCAGACAGCCGCCAGCAGATCCTCTCTGCTAAAAACCCGGCGCGGATTCTGGGCCAGGTAGTAGAGCAAATCGTATTCTCTGGGAGTGACTTCTATTTCTTGATCCTCAATCAAAACGGTCCTGGAATCGGCCAGGATTTCTAACCCGGGGTATTTCAATTTCCAATTCGTCGCTGTATCCACCGGTTGAGTACGGCGCAGTAATGCTTTAATTCTGGCTACCAATTCCCGGGGACTGAAAGGTTTAGCAACATAGTCATCAGCTCCCATTTCCAGTCCCAAAACACGGTCTGCTTCCTCTCCCTTGGCTGTAAGCATGATGATAGGAACCATGCGTATCGACCTTAGATTGCGGCATATTGTAAGCCCGTCCTGACCCGGAAGCATGATATCCAGTATTACCACATCAGGATTTTCCCGGTCGAATGCTGCTAGCACCAAGTCACCGTTGCTTACCCCAATGACTTTAAAACCTTCCCTTTCACCATATAACTTGACCAGTTCCAATACATTTTGGTCGTCATCAACCAGCAGAACCTTACCACAATAAGACATTTTACCCTCCCTCAGCGGTATCTTTTTCCATCTAAATACCATGATGCGATGGTACTAATCTTTCTCTGGATTGTACTAATTACCTATAATTCTGGTTATATTCGTATTGCAATCATGGAGCTGCTATTTGTAGGAGATCAGCATTTTGATACTGATTTCCTACAATATCACTAATCCCAACATCACTGATTTTTCGATTCAAAGAGCTGCCTAGTTCAACAAGTTCGAAACTCCCTATTGATTTATTCCAAATCACTTTGTAAATTGCAGATGAAATTTTAATAAAATCACCTTCATAGACATCCGTTTCATTGGCATCAGACAAACCGGTCCACTGCAACAATTCAAATTTTTCGGCTGGTTCCCACGAACGACCGGGAACACTTATAGCAAATGGAGCTTGCATTTGTATATCAAATGTTATAGCTTGTGGCTTAAACATTTTCAGCCTAACCTTGTCCCAAACTCTAAATTTAATTTCTTTCAAAAACGTCAGCACATTCCCTCCCCATCTTCTCTATAAGTGGGGGAGGAATGCGCCTTCCCTCCTTTCTTTGTGCTCGTGACCCTAAACACACACTTTCTGTTGTAGTCCAGAGGTAGTTTGACTTAGCGACGTCCTTCGGAACCTCCGTAATATCTTTAATTAGTAGTAAGAAAGGACAATTGATGTTTAAGAGGTCCACCCAAAAGAGTCAGGCGATGTTGGTAAGTCGTCACTAGACCGTTCCAGAAGTTTCATAGTCTGTCCTCCTCTCAATAATGCGTAAAGGGTCCCGCGTTGAACTAGACGCAGGACCCTTTACGAAGTTTTTTCTCTCTTGTAAGCGCTTACGAAGTTAGCTGACGGATTCGGGCTAAAGATACAACCCTACCGGCAAAAGCCGGATTCACCCCAAAAAGATGGGTCCCCCGTTTCCATTTGTGCGGAACTCAGCGCGTCCTTAACTATTTAGTTGGAACAACTGACAACCGATATAATTATTATAAGTTGTCAGTTGAATATATGTCAACCCTTAGGAGCCAGGAATATTCTTCCTATGCTGCCTAGGTATAAAATTGTTATTCTGGTAATCTGATTATTGGGTGAAAGTTGTTCCAAAAATACTTAACAGATTGTCGTAAATGTTCAGCAATTTATCTTAAGAGGTGAGGAGCTTATCGTACATTCTATTCACCGTTTGTCCTTGGTCCGTTGGAGCAGGAATTTCATTATCCACCGCTTCTTCTTCGTCCACTGGAGTAAGGGTTTCATTATCTACCCCATCGTTTCAGTTTCAGCCAGAAAACGCAATTGTTTCCTTATTGAAATTTAACGATTAAATCATTTTATTCAGATATATTACCTCCCCTTCCTTAAGATAAGAACTATTCCTCCTTTCGAAGCCAATTATACTGAAGGCATATTAACTGGCATTTACCAAACTATGAAAATGTTTTGCGAAAATGTGAATAAATGTTACAACGGGTAAGGAATTTAGCTTTAGTCGAAACAAAGAACCTTACGTTAAGATTAGCAAAACACCTGGATGAAAAGATTAAGAGGTACAATAGGAAAGTGGAATGGGAAGACGGTCGAGAAATTCGAACCCTCGATTGGAGGAAGCCTCGGAATAAACGCTGGTTTTGCAACCACGCTCCAAGGAGCGGTTCCATCCGAAAGAGTTCACGAGGTTTTAGAGGATTTTATCAGGTTTTACAAAAATCAACGATCTTCCCAAGAGTCGTTCCATGATTTTGTTTCACGGCTCGGACGTGAAGCCGTCCAAGAACTTCTTAATCTCTATATGGAATCCCTAGATAAATTAGCATGTTTTTGAAGCAAATCGAGTTAACACTGTGTACATAGTAAAAGTGGCTAAGGAATCAATCCTCAGCCACTTTTATGGTCTTTATTCATTTACTCTCTAAATCTCGTTTCCTGCTCTGGAATTCCTCTGAATCTATCTCGCCACGCGCATATCGTTCGCGCAGGATGTCCATAGCACTATGCCTACCTATTGCGCCGTTATGAACATGTGCGGCATTTCGACGAAATAGATAGATACCCAGCAAGATAATCCCAATCCCGAAGATGAGATGCATTCCTATTCCCGCCATCCCCATCATCCCATAGCCGCCGCTTCCGTAACCGCCATATCCCCAGCCACCCATCATATTACCCCAGCCACCCATCATGTAAATTCCTCCTTCAAACTCATTTCGTTAATCCAGCCTAGACATTCCCTTTGAACCATAAGTAAAAGTTATTTATCTTTTTTAATGGATACGTACTGTTTTTGCCCCGAGAGCTCTTGTTTTCTTTCCAGGTATTCCTCTCTTTGAATCTCACCAAGTGCATATCGTTCATTTAAGATATCCAGTGAAGTGTTCACCTGAGATTGATGGCCCGTACAACATGATGCTCCAGAACTAGATGGACTAAATATATAATAAGCAATAACGACTAATAGTATTAAACCAATCATCATTTAAGCTCGCTCCCCTTCTAATTATTTACTTAGACGCCATTCCATTTACATTTCCATTCATCATAGACCCGCGAGTATTGGTCATACTACTTCCGTTGGTCATCATACTCCCTCCAGAATTACTCATAAATTCGTTCATTCTATCAAGGTTCCCTTCCCCCATTTGAGCTTTAACCCCCGGATCAGAATTCATGAGTTCTTGCATTTTCTCAAAATCGCCTGTTTGCATCGCATTCTGCATTTCCTGCGAATTATGAAGGTTTTGCATTTCTGTCGAATTCATAAGCTCTTGGTGTTGCTCAGACGAAAAAGTTCTTTGCATGTATCCTTGCATTTGTCCAAACCATCCACTACCTTGTTGCTGAGACGTTTCTGCCAAGGCCGGCAAAGCCATGAGCCCTAGAACTAATGTTGCGGTTCCTACGATCGCGGTAACTCTCTTGCTGAATTTTTTCAATGAATATTCCTCCCAATCAATTATTAATTTTTGTTACGTTTCCTGTAAATCTGCTGTTCTTCTATGTCCTTAGTCTAACTTTCTGATACGATTAACTCATGAAAAAGTTGTGAATTTCTTATGAATAAGGGACCCTGATTATAAAAATCAGAGTCCCTTTAAGATACCATCGCTTCTTGTTCCACTTTACCAAAGTTATGGGTTTATTTTATTTATTGTGCGTCCTTACCAAGAACTTATCTACCTTACCATTTATATCGATGCAGGTCCACTCGATTTCTTTTTCTCTCACCTTAGGAATAAGTCTTGCCGGATAGTACCCCAATTGATAGGGAATTCGTGTTTCAATGGCCTCGAATCGGCAGGCTTTTACACAGGCCATACAGTCCCAACAATCTCTTTTAGCCCGGCAAAACGCTTTCTTATCCTCATTTAATTCCATTAAATCTCCTGGACAGATCTCTTCACATTTTCCGCACCCTTGGCATTTGTCTTGATATACTACTGGTGGCATTTAGTCACCCTCCTTTCTTAAGCTTTTAAACGATCGCCTGAGATAATTTGTTCATAGGGGCGAGTAAACATTTCTACGTCTCCAGTTTCAGGATTATAACGAGAGTTTACAAAGCAATCGAATTTTTGATCATTCTTTTCTGGGAAATCTGCACGGGTCTGCCATCCTGCCCATCTTGTTTCTTCACGATACATCAGATGGTGCACCAGCACTTGAGCCACATCTAATCGATCGATGACTTCGTGAGCATCCATCAACTCATGAAGATCCGTGGCGACTAGGTATTTGACTTGATCCTTCAAAGTCTTGAGGTTATGAAGGGCATATTCAAGGCCCTCTTTGTTCATTCGGAAAAATTGGTGTACCCCCCCGGCATATTCATCCATCAGCCGCTGAAGCCTTTCTTCCATTTCTCGAGGTTTAACACCGTCACCCACGGAAATATTGCGGAAACCAGGTGCAAAAATTCTGTCCTTCTCCTTCGCAATTTGCTCCTCGTTAAGGTTACCCTGCTCGACACTAGCCACATACTCTACGGCGGCCCTAGCGGACAAGAGCCCCTCAGCGGCACAACCACCCACAAATTTATTGGGTGTGCCGCCCGCTACATCACCACAGGCATATAATCCCGGTAAAGTAGTTGCTCTTTTTACATCAACCCAGTAACCGCTCGCTGTATGCCCACCCACAATATATGGATCGGAGCCATATATTTCAATGGGTTCCTTTTTTAAATCCTGGGCTCGGCTGGCCAGGAATAAGACATAACTGGGGCGCTCATTCAAATAATCGTATTTCATGTTATGGATTTGGTCTGAAGTCATGTGGGTGGTATCCACATAGCAAGGACCACGACCCTCACGCCACTCATCCATCGGCGCGTTAGCCCGGATATAGCGGGGAGCGGCATCCCCACCAAGGTGAGCGTAACGGGTTTTTAGAATTTGCTCACCCTTGCAGTTAATCATGGGTGTTTTATAGCCCACTGAAATGGTATCGATGGGGCCATTAAAATCTTTGGTTCGGGTGGCACACCAGCGCATTTCAAAGGTGGTCATTTCAGCACCTTGACGGATACCAATCGCAAAACCGGTCCCTACATTAAAGGGGGCATACCAGAGCTGGTGGTGGCTGTCATTACCATCGTTTTGATAGGGCTTATACAAACCAGCTGCGCCTCCAGTAGCAATAATGGTGGCCTTAGCTCGTATGATGTATACCTTGCCGTCTCTCACACCAAAACCAATAGCGCCAATGACTTTATTGCCCTCCATCAGGTAGTTGGTAGCGACTACACGATTTATGATTTCACAGCCAGTTTGACGGGTCTTTTCTGCCAAAATAACTTTCATCTCAGAACCACTGATCGTGATATCCCATTTGCCTCTAGTTTTATATTCATCGCCGTCTTCTTCATATTTAATGGGCATACCCCACTCTTCCCATTCTTCGATAGGCTTGTTTAAAACTTCTGCCATCGAAATGGTCAAGTCTTCGCGGATCAGCCCACCGGCCTGAGAACGACTCCAACGCACGAAGTCTTCGATGGTACGATCTTTTTTAATATAGGTGTTAATCGCATCCATACCACCAGCTAGGCATCCACTGCGGTCGATGTGTGCTTTCTCCATTAAAGTCACTTTCAAATCAGGGTTGAGACGCTTGGCTTCAATGGCAGCGAAACAACCAGCATTTCCTGCTCCGATAATTAGAATATCAGTATCAATGCGGACCTCTTCAATTTTTTCCACGGATTGGGGTAAACTTGCTCTTGCCATTTAAATTTTCCTCCTTTTAATAATTATGGAGTGGGCACCCAGATGGGATAACCTGTGAATGCATACCAGGGCACCATGATAAAGACCATATAGAGTATTACCATTAAGGTGAAGGGCGCACCGACTTTAACAAATTCGCCAAAGGTAAACTCCTCAGTTCCATAGGCGATCAGACAGGCAGTTACCGAGATAGGCAAGACAAACGCGTAACTATCCACATTTAAGACCATCATTGTAAAGGCGACAGTGTTCAGCTTAAGCATAGGAGCCATTGCTGCTACAATCGGAGCCAGCAGGGTTACAGCCGCAACATTACTCACAATCCCTAGACGGCTAATTTGTACTACCACACAGATGAAGATACTAACACCTATCCAACCCCAAGCAGGTGCTAAACCAACCAGGTGAGAGGCAATCCACTTGTCCACACCCGTCTTTTCAAAGGCGGATACCAGAGACAGAGAACCACAGAGCAACAACCATGTACCAAAGATCGTATTGGATTGTACCTTTTTCCAAGAAAGGTTAGTAAGCCCCGGAATAAAGAGTACCATCACGGCCACAAGAGCAACTAAAGCCATTTTATAACCATGAATTTGTTCGGTCGCCCATAAGGAAATCGCAATCCCAAAGGTAACTAAGACAATCCATTCAGCGGTATTCATTTTTCCCATAGCTTCTTTTTGGCGCCTGATTTCAGTAATACCGCCAGGAACTTCAATATTTTTTGATTTCATGATCCAATTAACCCAGTAATACATGATTACCAGAATACCGAGCAATGGCCAATTCATCCAACCCCAGGTACCCCAAGTAATCACGTCTTTTTTCACAGCCTGATTAATGGTTTGGGCTATGATGACATTTGACATATGGCTATGCATCAGAATAGTCCCGCTAGCCAGTGAGGCAAAACCGATGCCAACCATCGTAAATACTTTCCTTGCCCTAGCACCTTCGCCAGCTTTCTCAAACAAACTGTTTAGACCTTGAATAATTGGCAGGAAAAGTGCTCCCCTGGCATTGGTGGCAGGCACGAGTACTGCAGTAACCAGGTGAGCTCCGATTATGCCTTTTAGAACACTTCCAACGTTAGGTTTAACTCTTGAAACAATAGTGAGTGCAATCCGCTTGTCTAATCCAGTAGTCTGCATAACTGCAGCTAGAATAAAACAGCCAAGAATGAGGAAGGTAACGTTACTGGTAAAGCCACTAAAGGCTTCAGGTAGTTTTGTAGCTGCTCCTGTCAAGGATAATAAGACGGGTATCATCAGTCCGGAAACTGCTAAAGGCAATCCATCGCTCAACCAAATAATTGTAGCCCAACCCATCACAGCCAAGGCTGCTCGACCACCCTCAGTAAGACTCTCGGAAGTAGGAACCAGTATTAAGATTGCTGCAAAAACTAACCAAGAAAGAATAAATCCTGGTAAGGCATACTTACTTCTGCCAGTTTCAGTAGATTTCGCTTTAACATTCGTACTCTGTGTATTTGCTTGTAAAGCGGGCTCCGACATTTATAACCCCTCCATTTCTTCGTTGTTAGTAAAAATAACCGTATTCGATTTTAGACCTGCTAGCTCACCCCTTCGTTCTATTGGTATGTGAAGATTTTAACAATAACAATTGTTGCTTAAAACCAAATTGAAGACACTTTTTTGTCATGTTAACGACAAAAGAAATCCAGCCGACAAAAAAAAGGTCTTTTAACAGACCCCTATTTTGTCGGCTGGATTACAGTTTTTTGAGCAATGTGTTATCTCATTATTCCTGAATCCATAGTTTTAGCTTGTTTGGGTTTACCCCAACAATCTCTCTACCTTCATATTGGATGCTTCCGTCTTCCTTAAGTAAGTTTAGCAGAGACGAAATCGTTTGACGTGCCGAACCTATAACACAGGCCAGTTCTTCCTGAGTAACCCGCAAACGCACTCGAATAATATCATCTTCACTTTTATCCCCCGCACGTTCTGCCATAGTCAACAGAAGAATAGCCAACCTCCCTTGAATGGGATTCATTATAAAATCATAGATTGTATTCTGCGCTTCTCTTAATCTATCACTCATCAATCTGATTAACTTCTCGGAAAACTCGGGCATTTCGCAAAGCATCTTTTTAAAGCCATCCTTCCAGATAATCAAGATCGAGACATTGTCCATTGCCTCAGCACTATACTCTCTCTCATTGATATTACTAAGTACTTCAGCTAAACCAATAAAGTCACCCGGATAACGGATCGCAACAGACACCTGTCGGCCATCCGATGTAGTGCGGTATATTTTAACCAACCCACTTTTTATGTAATAGACTTCATTGGCCTTTTGACTGGTTGAAAAAATAATCTGTCCTTTTGGGTATTTAATTTCTGAAGATATTTCATTTAAATACTTCAATTCCCCGTCTGTTATCTGAAACATGAAACATTATTTCCCCCCTCTTTACGTTTACAGTTACATTGGAAAAAGTCGGTAATTACCGACTTTACTCCCTTAACTATATTATCATACCATTTACTCATTTGACCCGCTTAAGTCGTCCTCTGCGGTCTTGATTAAATCCCGATCACTATGCTCAAATTCTTCCGCAGGGATCTCGGACATTAAATTCGCCTTTTTCAGTAGCGAAAATGTCATCCTTTTTAGTTCATCCGTCTTAAGTTGGTATAGTTGTTCTCGACACTTTACATAGATATTAAATGTATAAAGGGCTAGCTCATCTATTTCAGATTCAAATTCCAGTAATTCATCATATAATTTATTCTGCTTGATTTCCTTTTCAAGTTCTTCACGAATTACTCTTTTAAGAAAAAAAACGAAGTTTAGCGCTTGCGCAGGTGTAAAGTCCTGAATCGCTCTTACTCTGATAATATCATCCAACAGGGGTAAATCCTCTGTAAATCCCTCCCCAGCGATCAATGTTTCTATGATATTATCTATTCCCTGAGTGAACGTATGCCCCACTGGATTAGAAACATATCCTTTTGCTTTTTTAGAAAACCTGAGGTATCAGCAGGATAGGTCGCCATGATGGCCTCGAACCACCTCTGCAAAATGGTAGATTTCTTTTTTTCCAGGAGATCTTTTAACTTCATATCCATTCTTTCTTCTCCTTATAAATCATAAGCAAGTGTCCTCTTCCGTCACTGACCTTACCGACCCTTGTCCACACATAAAAGAAGGGATTTAAACTTTATGTAATATATTATCTCAATCGAAGGTGCAATTATGTAGCTCTATTTCTGCATGAGCAAATTATTCTACTGGTAAAGAATCTTACATTTGTGATAAAACTGCCTATATTATAAAAAAGACGACCCTAATCTAGGGTCGTCCACTAAGAAGAGTCATAATTTTTTGTCAGAAAGTATTTACTAACAACTCGTTAAAACAAGTTAATAACTCTGGTGTACCATTTTAAGTTGTTGTCGACGGGCTATAATTGAGAGTGAATAATTCAAAACGAAATACGTTGATGCAATCATCCCAAAGATAGCAAAGAACTGAGCAGTTGTACCATATTGTCCTAAAATAATCATGCCTTTGCCTGTCAAATCTTCTACACCCACAACCCATACAAATGATGTATCCTTAATAACTGTTATAAACTGAGATACTAAAGGCGGGATCATTTTGTGCATAGCTTGAGGTAGAATAATATTCGTCAGGGTTTGACGATAAGAAAAGCCCTGTGACTTGGCCGCTTCCCACTGTCCTTTATCAATGGAGGTTAACCCCCCTCGGACAATCTCTGCAATGATGGCCGAAGTGAAGACTGCGATTGCGACAATTCCTGAATTAATCGGTTTCATAGTGGTCATAAAACGAAAAACCAAGATAAAAAGAAGCATAGGAATGTTACGAACGCATTCAATATAGATCGTAGCGATTCTACCCAGAATAGGTTGTTTAGAGTAACGAGCAATGCCAAGGACAGTTCCAAAGACAAAACTAATCAGAATAGCCATAACCGCAATATAGATAGTCGTCAAAAGTCCTTGACCAAGAAAACGAATTAGTTCAGGTTTAAAGACCTCTTGAATCATGATGACACCCCCGTTTTACCTTCTAAGCGGCGTGTCAAGGTCGCTAAAGGCAAACAAAGAAGGAGATAAAGCAGACCAATTGCAACATACGCAGGCCCATAGTAGAGATTGTCACTTGACCAGGAGTCCGCACGATACATCAGGTCACCGCCGGCAACCATGGCAAGTACGGATGTGTTTTTAATCAGGTTAACCGCTTGATTAGTGAGCGGTGGTAAAACGATTCGGGATGCTTGCGGCAAGATAACGTGCCGCATAGCTCCCCAAAAACTAAAACCCTGAGATAAAGCTGCTTCCATTTGTCCCTTGTGGATGGAGTCGATTCCGGCCCTGACCACTTCCGCAATATAAGCGCCATGATACACGCCGACACCTAAAACACCAACTGCGAAGACAGGTATCATAACATCCATATGAGGCAACCCATGATAGAGGAAATAAACTTGGATAACGAGTGGCGTATTTTGAATAAATTCCACATAGACGCGACTTACCAGCTTGGCGAGTTTCAACTGAGAAGTCCCTAGCACCCCAAACACTATTCCCAGTATAAGGGCCAATGCAAGGGAAAGGACGGCTACCATAATGGTGGTTTTAAACCCCTCAGCAAATACTGTCCAATCGCGAAAAAGGGCTTCCCATTTAAACCAAGCAAAAGGACCAACCACTATTTAAGACCCCACTTTTGTGTCATTTTATCAAGCTCTTCAGATGTTTTGAGCTTTGCAATCGTATCATTTACTAATTTAGCTAATCCATCATTTCCTTTTTTGGAGGCAATTCCATAATCTTGAGGACTAAAACTATCCGCCAGAATAACCGTTGAATCATCTAAATAACCAGATAGGATAGATCCATCTACGGAGAAACAGTCAACTCGGCCAGAGTCCAGGGCTGCCTTAATTTCCGGATAGGTACTGAACTCCATGAAGGTGACTTTTGATTCAATTTTATCAGCAGCCTCTTGGATAGCTTTCTTACTGGTGGCGCTTTGGGCTACACCGATCTTTTTACCGTTTAAATCTTTGAGACCTTGAATACCGGAATCCTTTTTAACCATTAATTTTACGCCATCGGTAAAATACGCGTCAGAGAAGTTGTAACTCTTTTTGCGCTCTTCCGTAACGGTAAATGTGGCAATAACTAGGTCTACGTCCCCGCTGTCCACTAAGGGGCCTCGAGTTTTTGCCGTAACGGCTGTAGTTTCGATTTTCTCAGTTCCCAAAATTTCTTTAGAGATGGCTTTAGCTAGATCAATTTCAAATCCAGTGATTTCTCCCGTCTTTGGATCCTTATATCCAAAATTCGGAACATCGACCTTAACTCCTACTTTTAGTACCCCTCGGTCTTTGATGGCCTGTACATCTGCAGGCAATCCGCTGGCGCCTTTGTCTGGGGTAGTCGGAGTAGACCCACATCCTGTTACCAGACCGGCAACTAATAATAAACTTGTTAAAATAATACCAAATTTCTTCATTATATATATCCCCCTCTTCCAATTCTATAGTCACAGCTTACCTGCGCTTTCCATATTAAACCAGAATAATTACCCCTATGAACTAACCGAATTTAAAGATTAGCGTAAAATCCGGCTTAAGAATGACTTGGTACGTTCATGCGTAGGGTTTTCAAAAAAGCGTTGGGGAGAATTCTCTTCCACAATCAGTCCATCATCCATGAAGATGACGCGATCTGCAACCGTTTTAGCAAAACCCATTTCATGCGTGACAACGACCATTGTGATTCCCTCATGAGCTAAATCAACCATAACATCAAGAACTTCCTGGATCATTTCCGGATCTAAAGCCGATGTAGGCTCATCAAAGAGCATAATTTTAGGCCGCATTGCCAAGGCTCTGGCAATGGCTACACGTTGTTGCTGACCCCCAGAAAGTTGGGACGGATATACATTAGCTTTTTCTTTTAATCCCACACGATCAAGATAAGCCAGACCAGCCTTAACTGCTTCCGCCTGAGGCACTTTCTTAATAAGCATAGGAGCAAGAGTTAAATTTTCCAAAACTGTTTTGTGCGGGTAGAGGTTAAATTGCTGGAAGACCATAGCAACTGACTGACGAACTTTAGCCACTAATGCCTTATGAGCAGTTATGTCTACACCGTCCACCGTAACTTTACCTGAACTTGGCTTTTCTAACAGGTTCATACATCGAATTAATGTGCTCTTGCCTGATCCACTGGGGCCAATGACCACCAATTTTTCTCCCGACTTTACCGTTAGATTAATATCTTTCAAGACATGCAAATGACCAAAATGTTTATTTACCCCTTCTAATTGAATCAAGCGGGTTCTCCTTCCATTTCTTGTATTTTTTACCATTTAGTTCCCTTAAAGTATGTCATTTATGTACAATTTATTCGTCACAAATCCACAAATCCCTCTATTAATTAATAAGGAATACTGTATACACTCTTTTAACGTTGACAAAGGCTTGCACTTGTTCTAAACTAAAAGGTGAGCTGACATTGAGATCGCGCAAATGGCGCGACTAAAATCGGAGATAACATCTGCTATGGAACTCATGTTTGTAAAGATATTCTTATCTGTGACATGTGTGCAGGTGAACCCGTACAAAGAGGGACGACAGTAGTCGTCTCTTTTTTGTACTTGTCATCTATGCCAAACAAAAACAGCGTCGGTATTCATCCCGCAGCGCTGCCTCTTCAGAAACTATATATCAACTATATATCAAATATCCGCAAGCCCTAAACTAATTTCGATGGCTTGATCTACTCTTAGCATCACTTCTTCATCCAATACCGCTACTTTTTCCTTCAGCCGACTTTTATCAATCGTTCTGATCTGCTCCGTAAGGATGACCGAATCCCGTTCTAATCCGCTGCGTTTAGCTCTTACCTCCACGTGAGTCGGTAATTTCGCTTTAGCAATCTGTGAAGTGATCGCGGCAATAATTGTCGTCGGGCTAAATTGATTCCCTATGTCATTTTGGACCACGAGGACGGGACGAGTTCCTCCCTGTTCTGAGCCAACGACGGGGTTAAGCTCAGCGTAATAAATTTCCCCGCGTTTTATCATCATCTCTGATACGCCACCATCGTTTCTTCATAATACTCTAATACTTCTTGTTCCGTTTGAAACAATTCTCTAGCTATGGATAAATTCAGTTGCGCCATTTCGAGGTACCCTTGACGCATTTGCTCATGGATTCCCTTCTTCCGGCGTTCGTGAAGGATGCTATTCAATGCTTCTCGAATAAATTCGCTGCGATTACGCTTTTCAACTGTGACGATCCCATCAACCTCCGCAAGCAAACTCTCCGGCAAACTAATCATAATTCGCTTACTTTCTGCCACATTAGCACCCCCAAGTCATTTAGCTAAAGCTATACTCTATTATAGACAGTAATCTAAAAAAGTGTCAACGAATTCCACAGGTAAATAAACCAAAACCCCTCGAAAACAAGGTTATTTCACCATGTAAATTATGGTAAGAGACAATATGGATGAGAACTTTTATCAAGAATCGTTCATTAACTATAGTATATCAGTATATCACTCTTGATATACTGATTTTTGTTATTAACCAATCATAGCCATGATTTTAGGCCTGTTTCAATAGCCTTTTGACCATGGCCTTATGAGCTAAATCTTCCAAGCAATCGTCAAGTTCCATCAAGCGAGTGTCCACTCCACGCCTTTGAATAGCCAATTCTAACAACAAATCAGCGAGATGCGGATTCTTAGGGAGGAGCGGTCCATGTAAATACGTTCCAAAGACGTTGAGGTAACGTACCCCTTCCCCACTGTCCTCACCGTTATTTCCATGACCGAATAAGACTTTGCCTAAAGGGCTAATCCCTTCACCCAAATAAGTTTTGCCTGAATGATTCTCAAACCCAACCATTGTCCTAAATTTATTGGAATTACCACTTGATTTTTTCTCGTCAAGTTCCACAACCACATTTCCAATCAGACGCTTTGCCCCAGCAATTGTCCAGACATCCAATATGCCCAACCCGTCAATTCTTTCCCCATTAGTCATTTGATAGTATTTTCCTAGCATTTGATAACCACCGCAAATAGAAAGCACTACAAGACCATTCTCAATGGCCTTTCTAAGTTCATTCTCCCGACGCATAAGATCTTGAACCAGCAGGCCTTGTTCACGGTCAGAACCGCCGCCAATAAACAGAATATCCATACCCATGAAATCCAAGTCTTCCCCTAGCGATGCTTTTTGAATTACCGGTTCAATTCCCCTCCAACGGCACCGAGCCGCTAACGTTAAAATATTACCTCGATCTCCATAAAGGTCTAGTAAATCCGGATACAGATGGCAAATAGCAAGTTTCACGCGCTTGCCTCCTCTCCACGTTCCTTAGCTCTCGAATTCGACAGCCCCGCACTCTTTTGACGGTCTTCCACGATCTCCCGAAGCGGAAAAAGCAGAGTATACGTGGGTAATATAAACCAAGCTTCGCCCTCTGCCCGACTTCCTGTCAACATCTTAAGGGCTCCGGCTAAACTATGTTCAAGTATAAGTTTCTCGACGGATACGCCGGCATATTTTAGCCTTAAGGCTATGTCTTCTGCTCTAAGACCTGTACATACCACTTTCTGTATGCGTGCCTCATACGTTCCTAATCGTTCAAAGTTCACATCCCAAAGCCAAGAAATATCTCGCCCATCCGCCGCTAGATCATTGATTCCGATTAGAATTCCCAGGGGTCTATCGACACCAATCATTGTCTGAATGACCTGATCAAACCCTGTCGGATTTTTAACGAGAGTTAAGGTGATTTCTCCCTCCGGGAGACTAAACCGTTCCATCCGTCCGGCTTGAGGGATAAATACTCGCAGTCCCTTTTCAATAACCTTATCCTTGAAACCTAATTCACGGGCTGCTGTAAGAGCTGCAAGGGCATTGTACAGATTATAATACCCTTGCAAAGCTATCCTAAAGGCAACCTCATCAACCTGAAACAGCAGCAACCCTTCAGCCGGATGAACATCCTTCGCCAGAATTTTAGGCTCAGGACGATGGAAACCACACCCTGAACACTTGAAAATCCCCAATTGACCGTAGTGAAACAGCGTATAATCTAAGGCCGTTCCACATCCGGGGCAAAACCTGGCTTCCCGTGTCTCCTGACTATCCCCTTGGCTGTCTGGAGTGCGCTCCACCCCATAGTAAATTGCCTGATTATGATTCGTACCAAACTGCGCAACTAAAGGATCGTCCGCATTTAAGACAAGAACCGTTTCTTTCGGCAAAGATCCTTTAACCATACGTACTGTAGTATCTAATTCTCCGTAGCGATCGAGCTGATCGCGAAAAAAGTTAGTGACAATCGCTAAACTGGGAGACACTTGCTCACAAAACTTAGGAACTGTCGCTTCATCCACTTCCAGCAATGCTAAACTCGCTCGTGATAAACCATTCCACCCTGTATTCTGTATTAAGGCTCCCGTAATTCCAGTCACTAGGTTCGCGCCCGCTTGGTTAAAGGCAAACACTTTTCCGGCTTGACGCAAAATACTTGCCAGGAGATTAGCCGTTGTCGTTTTTCCATTGGTCCCAGTAACCATGATAATTCCATCAGTATAGGCCACACTCAAGTGGCGCATGATCTGCGGGTCAATCCGGTTGGCAATCTTTCCGGGCAGGGTCGTACCTTTTTTCCCTATAACTAACAGACCCATAGTTATTATCTTACCAGCCCATAGGGCAAGCCAAAAACGCCATGTTCGCTTCATGTTTACTCCTTTAATTGTTATCTCATACATTGTAGCACTCTTATGTGTATTATCAACCAAACTCCATATAAAACAAACCTTATCTTTTTAAACCTTCCAATCAGTTAGCACTTTAGAATTAAGAGTAGTAGAAATCATGTTTTCGATAGTTTTCTGATTATCTATTTTACCATGCCAAACTTAGATGTCGATAATTATTTCTGCCTGCTTTGTCGTTTCCTGACAGTAAATATGGACTTGAAATTATTGACTCGCTTATTAAAACTATGGGATAATGGTTGAGTGTCTATAGGAGTGTTATTAATGGTTATCATAACCAAGCGCTTGGAGCCACTTAACGAACCGTGAGCTTAATATAGCGGCTTAAGCCATTTAGAACAATACTTAGAAATGAGATGATGCTTTTGAATGATTATGTCAGCGCCTTGATTTTAGGGATCGTAGAAGGAATTACCGAATTCCTCCCGATTTCCTCGACAGGGCACCTAATCATAGTGAACCAGTTTGTTGGGTTTACGGAACAATTTGCAAATATGTTTGATGTAGTAATACAACTGGGGGCCATTCTTTCCGTCGTTGTTTACTTTCGGCATAGACTTATTCCCTTCGGCAATTATAAGTCGGCCAAAAATCAAGAAATATTTGAGTTGTGGAAAAAGACCCTAGTCGGAGTTATCCCTGCCCTTGGAATTGGCTTTCTAGTAGCAGATTACATAGAAGAACTTCTGTTTAATACAACAGTTGTCGCTATAGCCCTCATAATCGGTGGGTTAATTCTGTTATATATTGAAGGCAAGAGACCTGCCTTCCAAATTAAATCCATGAAACAACTCACTTACAGAACTGCTCTTTTGATTGGGTTTATCCAGTGTTTAGCTATGATACCAGGAACCTCACGCTCAGCCTCAACCATCATAGGGGCTATGTTATTGGGTGCTTCAAGGGTCGTAGCCGCAGAATTTTCCTTCTTCTTAGCCATTCCTACTATGGTCGCTGCTTCTGGTTACACATTGTTAAAAAATGGACTCACCCTCAACTTACATGAATTTATAGTGGTAGCTTTTGGGTTTTTTATATCATTTATAGTAGCTTGGTTAGTAATTGCCGGATTCATGAGTTACGTTAGCAAAAAGGATTTTAAGCCATTTGGTTACTACCGAGTTGTACTCGGAATCATTGTGCTTATGTATTTTGGTTTTATACCGGCCTAGATTTCTTATAGGTTGATAGGACTTCGCAGAGCCCCTCCAGAAAAATTCCGGAGGGGCTCTTATTCTGCCTAAGTCAATTCACAAATCAAGTCTTGTGCGAGAAATTTAAAAAGCTTTAAATCCATTGATGCTTTTATTTACAACTAGATCGAGTACCGGCCCCAACACAAAGCTTAAGAAAATCCGAAATCCCTCAGCCAATACTAGAGCTACGCCTATACGCAGTAAAAATCTCCCCCAACGGGATGTAGAACGACGCAGGATACCATCGTAATCCAAAGCTCCAGCAGCACCCCACCCGAGCACCAGGCAAAGCATAAAAAAGGCATAACTCAACCCAGTAGTTAGATCAAACATAGACATGGCACCCCCTTGCCACAATTTATGAGGCAACAAAGGGTTTTATGTCTCAAAGAGCTTTACTTTTAATAATTAGATCACTTTGGACATAGTACAAGGGATGGTATCAAGGCTCCGTTGGATCAATATAAACTCGCGGAACCCTTTTAGAAATTCCACAAACCACTTCATAGCTAATGGTACCCATCCAATCTGCCATTTCTGTCGCTGTCAGCTGTTCGTTTCCATCTTTTCCCAAAATAGTTACGACATCCTCTACTTTTACTCCCGGAATCTTAGTTACATCCAGCATAGTCTGATCCATACAGATCCGCCCTATAATTGTTGAACGTCTTCCATGGATCAGCATTTCCCCTTGATTTGAAAGAGCTCTGCGCATTCCGTCCGCGTAACCTACCGGGACAGTTGCCACAACGGTCGGATAAGCCGCTTGAAATGTGCGGCCATAGCTTACAGTCTCTCCGGTATTAATAGTTTTAACATGTGACACTTTGGCTTTCCAAGCCATTACCGGCTCTAGTCCAATATTTCCGTCAATTTGAGAAGATGGAGTGAGTCCATAGAGGCTAATTCCTAGACGAACAAGCTCAAAATGTGATTCCGGGAATTGAATGATCCCCGCGCTATTAGCCGCATGGCGAATCGGAATAGTAAGTCCGGCCCTCTTTAGCTCTTCATAGACAGTTTTAAAACATTTTAACTGTTTTCTGGCAAATGACAAATCTCTTTGGTCCGCAGTCGCAAAATGTGTGAAAATACCTTCAATAAACAGATTTGGCAAATCGGCAATTCTTAGAATCTCAGCGACGTCGGTCTCACGAAATCCAATTCTCCCCATCCCTGTATCAATTTTTATATGTAGTCTCGCCGTTCGGTTAAGCCTCACAGCTGACTCGGAAAGTGCCTGAGCTTGAGCTAATTGAAAAACAGTGGGAATAATATCTCTTTCAACTAAAGTATCCGACTCATTCCGCTCCGTAGCACCAATGACCATGACCGCAACCTCAGGAAACGCCGCTTTAATTTCCAGGGCTTCTTGCAAAAGAGCAACACCAAAACGCTGTGCACCACAGGCTATAAGCGTTTTTACAACAGGAATCGCGCCATGTCCGTAAGCATCCGCCTTTACGATCGGCATTATTTCACTTTTGGTATATGTCTGAAGCTTGTAGAAATTTTCTCTAAGGGTTTGCAGATTCACCTCAGCCCAGACCGGTCTCCCTCCCATAGTTTATCCCCTCTTTCCCTCTAAGCCCTTATACTCTAATGCACGCCTCACTTTAGGAATTTGATCTGCTACTTCCGAGGCCGTAAATCCAGACCAACCAAACTCTTTTGCTAACTCATCCGCTGCTTTACCATGTAAATATACGCCTAGACAAGCCGCTTCCAGCGGTGAAACTCCTTGGGCTAACCAAGCAAGAATACTCCCGGTAAGAACATCTCCCGTCCCTCCTGCACCAAGTCCGGGATTTCCGGTTGGGTTAAAGAAAGCACGACCATCAGGGGAAGCAATGATAGTCACAGAACCCTTTAAAACGACTACAGCTTCCCACTCAACTGCTTTTGCCACCGCAATATCTAACCGATTCCTCTCAATATCTTCAACACTGCATTGACAGAGTCGAGCCATTTCACCAGGATGAGGCGTAAGTATCAACCCGCCTCTTCCATTTCTCAAACTCAACAGACCTGGTTCTAATGCTATGAGATTAAGGGCGTCAGCATCCAAGACAATTGGGCAACTAATATTTTTAAGAATTTCTTCTAAAACAGAAATAAACTCTATATTCTCACCTAGACCCGGACCTGCAGCAAGGGCTTTAGCTTTCTCAGATTGTTTTAAGACTACATGCCAAGCTTCTTCATTCAAAAAATCTTCTCCAGGCGCAGACCAAACAGTTGCCTCCGTGATGCTTGCATCCACTTCTTTTGCAATCCCTTGTGGAGCAACGATTTGTAACAACCCAATTCCACTTCGCAAAGCTCCTTTTCCTGCTAACACTGATGCCCCGCTCATCCCTTTAGACCCTGCCACAAGAATACCTTTTCCATGAGTTCCTTTATGCCCTTTGAGATGACGAATAGGGATCATATCGCGTACATCATCATCCATCAATACAAACGTAGAAATCCCTTCCTCTACCAGATAGGATTCTGGAATAGAAATGGGATCCACTACAACCCGTCCACAATATTCAGGCCCTTCACCGAGAAAAAGGCCCCATTTAGGGAGGCCAAAGGTAACTGTAGTTTGGGCCCGAACCGCAGTTCGATAAACTTTACCGGTATTAGCCTCAACCCCGCTGGGAATATCAATAGAAACCACCCATCCAGGAGCACAGTTCACTTCATCCACATATTCTTCTATCAGGCCAGGCAAAGCCCCACGCATTCCAATTCCAAAAAGTGCATCTACAACGACATCTGCTTGCGCCAGAGCCAATCGTGTTAACCGCCGCTGTTTCTCTCCTTCGATTACAAATAATTTACCGGTGGTGCCTTGAAAAAGATACAAATTTAAAGCTGCATCTCCCTTCAATTCCTTAAGTGCAGCAAATACTAAAACCGTAACATCCATCCCTTGAAAAACTAAATGTCGAGCAACAGCCAAACCATCTCCGCCGTTATTTCCTTTGCCAACAAGAATCACTGCTTTTCGACCGTTTAGCCCCTCCTTACCTTTGGGGATACAACGTCGAATCTCTTCGACGACTGCCCAGGCTGCATTTTCCATAAGGAGCAAACTCGGAATACCATAATGATGAATGGCTTTTTCTTCTATCTGCCGCATCTGTTCTGCATTAACCACACGCACTTTCCCCACCCCAGTTCTCTATATTAGCTTAAAATTGCGAACGCCATCGCTTGAGTTCGATTATGGGATAAACTAACTCGAACTTCTGATCCGCCCCTGGCACATGCCTGATCCATTGCTTTAAGACTAAGAAAAACTTGCGGTTCTCCCCTTACGTTACTCAAAATCTCTATATCATGCCAGGACAATCCTTGTAAGCCAGTTCCCAAAGTCTTAAGAACTGCCTCTTTTCCAGCAAAACGTGCTGCATAACTCTGAATACCTTTCCCAATTAAGGCTTCCCGCTCTCGAATTGTGAAAAGGCGCTCAATTAATCTAGGTTGACGTTTAAACGCCTGTGCCACTCGTTCTATTTCTATAATATCAATGCCAGGATACATTTTTAACTTACTCCATCCAACTTATAAAATTGACCTTAGCTTCTGTTGCCCCTCTGCTGAACCTGCTGCCAGCAGGACGTCCTCTCCACGCAGGACAAAGCTGGCGTCTGGAGAAAATTGTTCCAATCCGTCTCGAACCACTGCCACAATAGTTGCCCCTGTTCGCTCTCGAATTTTTAATTCTCTCAAAGTCTTGCCAATGGCAGGGGATGTTTTTCCGATTTCGATTTCTCCAACATCCAACCACCGAGACATTAGACGGTCAGTATAACCTAGGAATTTATTAAGATGACTTTCAATCTTTAAGTCAATTTCACGCCTTTGATCCATAAGCTTCTTAAGATCTTCAACAAAGACTTGAATTTCCCCTTTTTGATCAAATGATTTAACAAATTTTTCTGCCATGGCCTTTGAGGTTACGGTGATCCCTACTCCTTGACTGACCACAACCACACCGACATTTTGCAAAACTGCGATGGCCCGGCGAATAGTTTCTGGAGAAACGTTATACCGTCCTGCTAACGTCGAACGGCCATGAATTTTCACCCCTTCATGATATTCTCCCATCATGATTGCGTGAGCTATATCAATAGCAATTTCCTGATACCGAGCCTTTTCCAATTATGTTCAACCCCTTATCCAATCTCGCTGATTCGTGGTTCATAGTTCGTGGTTTGAATAACTAATAATAAAATATTCAATCGAATTCTAACCTATTATAACATAGCCAAATCTTGGTTACATCATGCTATTGACAGGTAACAACTCTTGTGTTAATATAAGGTTGTCAGTAAAATAAATATTTTTACCTTGCTGAATTTCCAAAAGGAAAACGGGGGAACCACTTCTTGGGGTGAATCGCCAAATGGCGTAGAGCAGTTTTCAGCTCGAACCCGACAGCTAACCTCGTAAGCGTTGAAACACGTTAGCGTGATATTTTGCGTTTAATTCTTTTGGGAACCGACGATTTGATTGGTTCTTTTTTGTTTTTTAGAAAGCTTGGCTTAGCGCCAAGCTTCCGTGCAAGCGGTAGCCATAGCGACACTTATGCGTTAGCCACGGATGGCGTACAAAACACTCTCCTCACTGGAGAAAAGCACAGCTGGATGAATTAAGTTTCAACTGGAAACAGATAAAGGAGGAATATATATGGCTGTCGAACTCCAAGAACTTTCAGGTACATTTCGACAATATGCGCTTAAGCGTGCAGTTGAGCTTAAACAAATGGTTATTCCATATCTCAATAACTCTAAAGAAGTTCCTACGGGATTTTCGCTTACAGAAACCTACGAATCCCGCCGTGCAGATATTCTAAGCTATTTCAACGCCACACTTGAAGACTGGGAAAGTTGGCACTGGCAAATGGCGCATAGAATCTCAGACCCCCATGTCTTAATGGCTCTGCTTCCCGGATTAACTTTAGATCAATGTGAGGAAATTGAGCGCGCAGGAAAAACCTATCGTTGGGCAGTATCCCCTTATTATCTAAGTTTAATGAGTGATACGGACCCTCTGGACCCAATTCGGCTTCAAGGATTGCCTACATTAGCTGAACTCGTCGAAGACTTTGGCGAAGATGATCCTATGGGCGAAGAAATCACATCTCCTGCTCCCGGGATTACTCGCAGATATCCAGATCGCTTAATTATAAATGTCACAAATATGTGTGCTATGTACTGCCGGCACTGCCAGCGCAGACGAAATATTGGTGAAACCGATACCCATACCCAAAGAACAGAACTTAAAGCAGCTCTAGATTATATTCGCGCAAATCCCGAGATTCGAGACGTCTTAGTAACTGGCGGAGACGCCTTGCTTCTTAGTGATCTCACTCTGGATTGGCTTCTGGGAGAACTTCACTCAATTCCTCACGTAGAAATTAAGCGGCTTGGCACAAGGGCTCCAGTGACTCTTCCTATGCGCATAACGGACGAACTGTGCTCAATATTAGCTAAATATCCACCCCTTTATATTAACACACAGTTTAATCACCCCAAAGAGGTATCTGAAGATGCTAAAAAAGCGGCTGACAAACTTATTGCAGCCGGGGTGGTCTTGGGTAATCAAGCGGTTTTACTCAAAGGCATAAACCATCAACCAGAGATCATGAAGAAACTAAATCATGAACTCCTCAAAATCAGGGTTCGCCCATATTATATCTTCCATGCCAAAAACGTCAAGGGAACACGCCATTTTGTTCCTCGGATTCAAGACGGGCTTGCCATAATGGATCAGTTACGAGGATATACTTCAGGCCTTGCGGTGCCAACTTATATTATAAATGCCCCGAAGGGCGGAGGTAAGACACCCATATTACCGCAATACCTGGTATCTCTTGATGAAAACAAAGCAGTTTTACGTACTTGGGAAGGAAAACTTGTCCAGTACGAAACCCCATAATAGAAATAGTTATAAAAACAAGGGGGTGAGTGCAACATGGAACGTCTCAATAATGACCAAATAAGCCAACAAATAATTGCTACAAATTCAGATATTAAACGTTACTTGAATTTAGCACCTAGCTTTAAACTCACGCCACCCCAGTCTAAGACTAAAAACTCCTGTTATAATGCATCCATGCAGCCAGATCAGTTATCACGGCCTAAGCTTAGGCCTTAATCCGAACTTCACTTCACATTTCTCCTTCTCTTTAGCGATCCTTCGGGGTCGCTATTTCTTTGCCCTTTTCCCTTGCCATGTATCTCTGAGTTCTAACTCAGCGTCGATGGCATTAAGAACTTCCCACTTCTTCCGACTCCAAAGAGGCCCTATTAGATCATCTGGGGGACCATCTCCGGTCAAACGATGAATCACCATCTCTGGCGGTAAAATTTCTATAATATCCACAACAAGAGAGACATAGTCCTCTTTCGTCATGAGTTCAAATGGCTCGTTGTCATAAATTGTTGCCAATGGAGTGCCCTTGAGCACATGTAACAAATGAATTTTAATCCCTTGTATAGGCAGACTGGCAACTGCTTGCGCTGTTTCCAGCATTTCTGCTTTTGATTCTCCAGGCAAGCCTAGAATTATATGGGCACAAACCTGTATTCCTCTAAATCGTAATTGTTCTAGACCCTTAAGGAATTGGGAATAATCATGACCTCTTCTAATCCATTCCATAGTTCGATCATGACTGCTTTGCAAACCCAGCTCTACCCATAAATACGTCCGCCGATTCAGTTCCTCAAGATAGTCGAGCACATCTTCCGGCAAGCAGTCCGGCCTTGTTGAGACGGATAATCCAATGACATTTTCTTCTTCCAGGGCTTCTTCATAAACCTCGCGTAACCTTTCCAGCGAGGCATAGGTATTGGTATACGCTTGGAAATAAGCGATATATTTTGCGCTTGGCCATTTCCTCTTCATTCGTTCCGAAACTTCGACAAATTGATCATGAAGGGATAACTTCTGATCTCCGGCAAAATCCCCGGATCCTCGCTCGCTGCAATAGACACACCCGCTCCACCCCAACGTTCCATCTCGATTTGGGCATGTAAATCCAGCGTCCAAAGAGACCTTAAAAACTTTCTCCCTAAATCGATTACGCAAGTGTTCATTAAAAGTAAGATATCGTTTCTTTTGCATAGTTGCTTCCATTCTTTATTTTAAATCAACCCATCTTTCATCTTCTGACCAAGTTAGATAGTCAGCGTAGGAATAATTACCTTTTTCTTTTGGTTGTGGCATAAGGTTAATCAGCTCCAATTATGACCCTAAACATCAATTGTAAATGTACGAAAGGCAGGAAGGTACAGGATAATATTACCACATTAAGCAGGCATTGCAAGATTGTTAAACCTTACTAAAGGGATTTCAAGAAGGGATTCCTTGATAACTGATAGAATGATAACCTCCAGGAGGTGTCAAATGTACAATTCATTACTGGAAAGTTTACCCTTTCCCTCTCGCATCCCCTTGATGGGCGGCCCTACACCCCTTGAAAGAAGCCGTCTTGCTTGGGGTGATGATGCATTATATTGGAAACGAGACGACCTGACTCCCTACGGCCTTGGTGGGAATAAACTGCGCAAACTTGAATTTTTGATGGCCGAAGCACTAAGTCAAAAGGCAGATCTCATTATAACATCGGGTGCACCTCAGTCGAATCATGCTCGTCTCACTGCTGTCGTTTCCGCAATGTTTAAGCTTAAACCCGTGATTGTTATTCCAGGAGAGACACCCACTGAATGGGGTGGCAACCTGCTTTTGGATCGTCTAGCCGGGGCAGAAATTATAGCTTGTGGAGAAGAACCCCTTGATCAAGCAGTGAACCGCATTTCCGCTGAAAAGAAATCACAGGGTTTCCATCCCTACGCAATCCCTCTAGGGGGCTCTAATGTTCTCGGATCGTTGGGATATTTTCTAGCTTTTTTCGAACTGCTTAAACAAGCTGAAGAACAAGGATGGGCCCCAAATACCCTGATTTGTTCAGTCGGCAGCGCCGGAACTCTAGCGGGGTTGATCGCCGCCAATGCTCTTCTCCCACACCCTCTTCGCGTACTGGGAGTCAATGTAATCCAAAGTTCGGATCAACTTCATACACAGGTTGAAAAACTTGCTGCCGAGGTCTTGGATCTGCTTCATGTTCCTTGTTCTCTGCCATCTTTTGAAATTACTTCTAATTTTATCGGACCGGGATACGGCTTACCCACTCCTGAGTCTTCTAAGGTCATCATTGAGTGTTTTCGAACTGACGGTATCCTTTTTGATCCTGTTTACACTTCCAAAGGTGTTGCAGCAGTCAAACACCTGATGCAACAAAAAAGCCAAGAATTCCCTGAGAAGATTGTCTTTTGGCACACTGGAGGCGGGCCAGCCATCTTTGATCAACATTATTATGCGGACCTTCTTAGTTACACCTGATATAGCTCCAGTTTTTCTCCGCTCGGACCTCGAAAAAAGAAATTATACCGTCCTTCTCCTATCGACATGGGTTCCGAAGCAGTCAACTCAACCTGATGGTCTTTTAAGTGATCAATCGCTTTTATAATATCGGATACACGGATTGCCAAGTGATTGACAACTCCATCCTGAAACTTTTGGCCATTAACAACTTCCACCAGCTCCACAACAGTACCCCCTAATTCCAGAAAGACCAATTCCACCTCGCCTGGTTTAATCCGGTTTAAAAACTTAAAGCCAAGTACCTCAGTGTAAAACCGAATAGCCTTTTCCATTTCCAAGGCCTTAATTCCAATATGTTCGACTCCAATAAAAAGGGATTTGTTCTCCATATCTGTTCCCTGCCTTCTCATTTTGTCTATCATTTCCCCGAGTTGTTTAAGAATGCTATTCTCTAGTCTCTAGTATATCCATTTAAATCCAGCTCAAAAAACGACTGTTAACACACTCCGCATATATTTTATTAACGTCTCTAATCCATATTTCTTCAAGCTTCCTCTTTAGGAAGGATAAAACCTTCCAGTTCTAACAGACTTTCCTTAATGTCTAAACCCCCGGCATACCCTGTCAAACTTCCGTTTTTGCCGATCACTCGATGGCAGGGAACCACAATTCCAATTGGATTTCGATTGTTGGCCATGCCCACCGCTCTTTGCCCTTTTGGATTACCCACTCTCGCAGCAATATCACCATAACTGCGTGTCTCTCCGTATGGTATACGCAAAAGCTCTTTCCAAACTTGAAGTTGGAAAGGTGTCCCGACTTGATGAAGAGGGATGCTAAAGTCCTTAATTTTCCCTGTCAAATACTCTTGCAACTGACGAAAAGCCTCTGTATTAGGCTCGCGTTTTCGTATCAAAAACCATTTTGGGAACCAGCGTGCTGCCCATGTTCTCAAGGACTGTTCCTCCTCAACCATCGAGCCAATCCCTAACCAACATAAACCTGCCGCAGTGGAGGCAACCGTTAATTCAACCTCCATATCCTTCATATTCATCTGCTCCGACCAAACCGCAAGAGTTTGAACCTGCCAGAGTTCCTGAACAGTATAACTGATAAATTTGCCATCTTGATAAAATTCAAGAAGATGCTGATCATTTTTTAAGCGCTGATCCAGATCTTTGGAAACGCTCCATTTAGGTCCTTGTTCACGGTAAAGTTCAAAGTCATCCGCTGGTTTTCTCATCAGTGCATAAATCAAGGCAGCCAATCCCCGAGCGAAGGGTTCTTTAGCTTCTAAGAAGGGGCTTATGCGTTCTTCCAGAGGATATACTAACTGTGGGGCAGTCTGTGCCAATTGCGCTAATCCCCATAGTGCTCCATCCCTTAAGCTCTCATCTTCTAACAACCCAGAAAGCATCCAATTAAAATGTCCACAAGTCTCTGGACAATGAGCAAGGAGGCTCCCTATGGCCTCAGATGCATTCCAAGCCGTCCCCCCAGATTCTTCATTAAGCATCCAAAAATAGCGTCTTACAAGCTCTACCGCAAATGTGGGCTTTTCCTTTTCGATTTCACGAACTAAAAAACCTAAGGCTTCTACAGCTCTCCAAAATATAAGCCCATCTTTAACATAAATTCGCGTCATTAATTGTCGGTAGACATTCCTATGTTCTTTAGCCCAAATACTAAGTTGATTCCAATCCCTTTTCTCTAAAACTTGTTCTACATCTCTTTTAGTCGGCATTGGACACCCCTTCTCTCTTCTGCATATTTTTTACAGCCTTTTAAGTGCAAAACTTCCTTAACCTATTTTTATTTGTTCCTTATTAAGAATCATCTTATCACAATTTAATTAAACTGTGTAAATAAAATAGCAGTCCTAAAAAATCACTCAAAATAACGTTGGGCGTGCAACGAAGCGGCCCCGTTGTACTCCCAACGTCACTAAAACCTTTTTAAAGACCAAAATAGACGGCCTCCCTGAGGCCGCCTATTTTTTGAAATTAAATATTAATCTCTCTCTTTGTATTTATCCCAATAGGCAGTTTCAGTTAACACTTCCCCACCAATACCCATATTGCTGTATTCGTGTTCATCTAAGGTAACTGTGAAGGCTGCCATAGGAATTCCCAAGGCCTGGGAAGCAGCTTGACTCATTCCATGAATCAGACTCCTTTTTTGGTCAATAGTTAGGACAGGTCCATCAAAGTTAATCATTGGCATTTACAAGGCACCTCCGCTAAATTCATTGTTTTACTCTTAATATAAAATTCCCGTTTTAAACCAAAAACATGTAACCTTCATCAACGTCTTGATCTTTTTATTTTGCCTTATTTGCAAGAAATCCCCTTAAGATTTTCCCTTCATTTCTTTCTTTTAGCTAACTCCCATTATTCTATCAAAAAAAATATCAGCCATGTACAAGAAAACATGGCTGACACATCACAAGGGAGTATATAGTTGTATTTATGAAGTATTATAAAAAAAGCTTCTATAATAAATATAAAGGATTTTTACGTAAAAAATTTGATAAATAGCCGATTAAACTTTTTTAGTCCTACAAACAGGACAGTTCTGCAGTGACAATGGTATCTCAAGGCCACAGGCATCCATCAATTCGGCATTCACCAGAATTTCAGAAGTTACCCCATCCGCGGCAATTTCGCCATTTTTAATAACAATAGTCCTGTCACACATTTCGAAAATCATGTCTAAATCATGGCTGGTGATAATCTTTGTATGGTTAAAGCTTGTTAAGAGTTTCATAACCTTACGTCTAGATTTAGGATCTAGAGCTGCAGTTGGTTCATCCATCACCAAAATATCGGGGTGCATCGAAAGTACCGAGGCAATAGCCGCAGCTCGCTTTTCCCCGCCGGACAATTTAAAGGGCGCACGATCTTTTAGATGAAGGATGCCCACCAGCTCTAAGGCATTGAGAACACGCTTTTCGACTTCCTTTTCATCAAGTTTATAGTTACGAGGTCCGAAGGCTACGTCATCATAGACAGTATTCATGAATAATTGGTCGTCAGGATCCTGAAAAACCATCCCTAAACTTTTGCGAATCATAGGAAGTGTCTTTTTTGTAACATGGACATCTCCTACACAAACTTCTCCCTGACTTGGAAAAATTACGCCCATGAGCAACATTAGCAGCGTCGATTTTCCTGCTCCATTGGCTCCAATAATGCCTACTGACTCCCCATGATAGATACAAAAGGACATCCCTTTGACTGCTTTATGGTCATCCGGATAACTATAATGAAGATCCTTGACCTCTAGCTTATGATGACTCATTTTATCACTCCTGTTATCAATGAACCTATTAACATTGGAATATTATACATCCTCGCAACGGCGAAGAATAATGCCCACCCTATAAAATAGGATAAATCCCAAGCTCTAATTTCCTTAAAGCCTCCTGTGTTGTACTCCCCCGCAAACCCTCTTAAACACATTGCTTCATAAATTCGCTGAGCTCTGTCAAAGGTGCGGAGGATAAGTTGTCCCGCCAATGAGCCCCAAGCACTTCGATGGACACCTTTTTGGTTCGGTGCCCGTAGAGAATACGCCCTTAAGATTCGGGCTACCTCTTCCATCAATACTGAAATATAACGATAGGTTAAGAGCAGTTGAAGCACAAATATACGAGGAATTTTCATCATCCTTAAGGCCCCTGCCAACCGATCCATCCCCGTAGTCGCAATAAGAAGGAGAGCTGCGGTTACAGTTAGTCCGCTTTTTAACAAAATTGAACCAAACGTAATCCACCCTCTGGAGATTACTCTTTCACCCAGTAAATAGCCTTGCTGATCGAAGAAAGGATTTAGTATACCTATCCCAATAATAAATGGAGAAACAATTAAGATCCTTAGAAGTATGGGCTTAACAGGCAGTTCTGCCAAAGTAAAGACCATCACTGGGTAAATGAGGAAAGGCAACAACCCGCCAATTTCATATCTTCCAAAGGAGACAACCACAGTTAAATAACTAACTGTGGTTAATAATTTCATTAGCGAATGCAGTTTGTGTATCACGGTTTCCTGCCGAGCCAAATCGTCAAGAATCCGCATATTGTACAATGAATTCATGATGTTTGCCATATTAACAATCCAATCCAATATAAGTAATTTAGGCAGACCTACCGGTAAATAAGCTTTAGATACTTACCTTACTCTTTCTTTTCTTTAACATACTGATACCAAATCCCATAAAGGCAGCCAATAAAAGTGTCATTCCACCGCCCACTAATCCGGCAGCGCTCGTTCCTCCACTTATAGCCGGCCAAGCATCTCCGCCTTCTCCAACACCAGGTTCCGGCTCATTTCCCGATGCTTTAAACGAATAATCTGGCAAAAATGCAATTTTACTCTGTAAGTGCAAGAGCGTTTGATGCAGACCCTCTGGCGCCTCCAATTCGGCTGTGCCAGCAGTATTTATCATGGCCCATTCTAACCCATCCGGATCGGAAGAGGCAAACCAGGATAACCCCGCTCCAGTAATCATTGCAACGATAACCAGTCCTCCAACAACCTTCTTTATAGCGACATTGCCTAAAGCTTCACCCGAGGCAGCCTTTTCGATAATTTCTGGTCGAGAGTTCCAAATGTAGGCTACAACAGCTGCTGTGACAAGGCCTTCAACTGCACCAATTGCCAAATGAATAGGTTGCATCAACAATAAAAACGTTCCAAAAGGCAACTCAGTCTTACCGGAAAAGAGCGTTTCAAGCACGACCCCAAAGGCACCTAGCTGAAGGCCGATAATCGCTGTAAAGAGAGAGGCAATGAGAATCCGCCTAGTGGAATACCCTTGTTTCATAAACGTTTTATAAATCAATGGATAGGCAATAAAACAGGTGAAAAAACCCATATTAAAAACATTACTCCCTAAAGCTAACAACCCTCCATCAGCGAAAAACAGCGCTTGTATCGTAAGGACAGAAGCCATAGTCAGGAAGCCCGCATAGGGACCAAGCAAGATAGCGAGAATTAAACCTCCTCCAATATGACCACTTGAGCCGGTTCCTGGTATCGAGAAGTTAATCATCTGGGAGGCAAAGATAAATGCACCCATCACTCCCATTAAAGGAACTTTCTTTTCATCCATCTCGGTTTGAATCTTCTTAATCGAATAGGCCGCAACTCCTGCAGTTGCTACCCACATGGTTCCACCCACTATCGGTGAAATCAAGGCATCTGCCATATGCATAAGTATCTCCTCCTTTATTATACATTCATACCCCAATCTTTGTCCTTTACAATCTGATAATTTCTATAAAGTTTAAAGTAAATGACACAATATCCATTACTTCTCACGCAAATAAAAAAACCACAAAGTTGACCCTAACGAGTCAAACCTCCATGGTTTTTGCAACACCTTCTTGGCTTGCTATGCAATATCATATTTTTCCTAAACTACATTATTCGTTCTACATTCGTTCTACACACATTCCTACTTTTCCTGCATGGTAAAAAAAAATTGTAATGCTGTTCTTCCCTTATTTACCCGAAACATAGGTGCAATGCAAGAAATAGTATAGGTCCATATATTTAATTTATAATTAATAACCAAAATTGTCAATACAATTCTTACAACTTTAATGCCACCAACTCGGAAACCTTCATACCAGGCAGTCCCAGACTAAAAATCATCTCTCCCAAGTCACTATCCTGAGTAAGGCTAACAATCTCATTTTCACATACTAGAAAGCGTATTAAGGACGATAGCCCCTGAGCAAGAAGTTCTCCATAAAACAGAAAATAATTTTCAGTAGCTGAAGAAGGAATAATCGTATTTATGTAGAATGTAATATGCATAAATAAAAATGCTAAATATTAAAAGACCATGGAGGTCTTAATTAGACTTAAAGTCTAATTATTTCTTCCATGGTCTTTTTAGTTTCATATAGGAGGTGATTGATGCAATACTAAACCAAGATTTGATGACTTTCGAAAAAGCTTGCAACGTGAATTCGATGCTCCAAAGCCCCTTGATATCTTTCTACCTGCACCTTACGTGCGAAAATGTCAACATATTATTTTCTAAAGACAGTTTGGATCTTTAGGAAGCTATCAACTTCAGACTTAATGATATTCTGATCTGACCGTCACAATGTTATTGGGTCTGGGCTAACCAAAACGTTCCTACCTAGTTTTAAAAAAGGTTGACTCCCTATTTTTGGAGTCAACCTTTTCTATATTATCCACTTCAAACCCAATTTCCTAACTTGGAATCACCACTATTTGGTTCTGTACCCGTTCCACCCTTACCGGGACCCCATACGCCTGAGAGATATTTTCAGCTGTCATCACTTCAGATCCTCCAGCAGCAAAGACTTTTGTATTCTGTAATAATAAAAATTTATCCGAAAAACGTAAAGCCAGATTTAGATCGTGCATCACAGCAACCACTGCAATGTTCTTCTCTTTAGCAGCATTGTGAATGGTCCTTAACACTTCGATTTGATTTCTTAGATCCAAGTTACTGGTTGGTTCATCTAATAACAGAACTTCGGGTTCTTGAGCCAAGGCCCTAGCAATGATGACTTTCTGCAGTTCCCCTCCACTCAGTTCATCTAAGTAGCGAAGAGCAAACTCCTTCAGACCAGTTTTTGCCAATATTTCTTGCACCAGCGCCAAATCTGACGCCGTCGCCTCCCACTTAATATGAGGCTTGCGGCCTAAAAGTACAGCGTCAAAGACAGTCTGCCGATTGCTCTCGTAATGCTGTGAGACATACGCCATCTTTAGAGCTATTGCCAAGCGACTAAGCTTAGACACCTCCTGGTTGTCCAATAGAATATTGCCCTTTTTCGGCAGCAAAATCCTGTTTAAAGTCTTGAGCAGCGTGGATTTTCCAGCACCATTGTTCCCTAATATGGAGAGGAACTCCCCTTTTTGCACAGAAAAGCCCACTTTATCCAAAATTGTTCGAGAGCTGTAACTAAATTCGATCCCTTTGACGGATAAGATCATCCCAACTTAGACCCCCTCACTAGAAGATAGAGAAAGAGCGGTGCTCCGAGAAAGGAGGTTACTGCACCTACCGGCAAGACCACGGGTGCGATGATCCGCCTGGCCAGAGTATCCGCAGCCAAAAGCAGCAAAGCGCCCATCACCCCAGATGCAGGAATGAGGAAGCGATTGTCCCCGCCAATCAAGCGCTTCACAAGGTGAGGAGCTACGAGACCAATGAAGGCCACGATTCCTAAAAAGGAAACGACTGTAGCCGTGATCAAAGAAGCGAAAAACATCCCCCACTGTCTCGTTTTTTCCACGTTGACACCTAGACCCTTGGCTGTCTCTGCCCCACTGTCCAGAGCATTGTAATTCCAGCGGTTAAACAGGAAGAAGAGCAAGGAGCTAAAGACTACACAGGACATAATCCCCAATTCCCCCCAGGATGCTCTCCCAATGTCGCCAAAGGTCCAGAAGACAATAGCCGCTACATTAACATCATTGGTAAAATACTGTAACAGCATAGTGGCTGCCGAAAAGAGAGACCCTAAAGCGACCCCAGCTAACACCATGGACTCCGGCGAAACCCCCTTATATTGGGCTAGAAAAAGAATAATCATGGTCGTAAGCATTGCCGCCACGAAGGCGAAAATTGTGACAATATATGGGTTGTTAATCAGCAGCGCTCCCCCGCCTGTACTTGGAGTACTCCCTGCTCCCAAACCAATGATGGCCAGTGCAGCCCCAAAGGCTGCGCCTTGAGCAATCCCGAGGGTACTCGGAGAAGCTAAGGGGTTTCTGAGGATATTTTGCATGACCGCACCGGCAACTGCCAAGCCTATCCCTGCCACCATCGCTGCCAACACTCGGGGTAAGCGGATTGACCAAATGATAATCTGAGACTGTCCCTCGGTTTGGCCGAATAACGTCAGTAAGACCTGCCAAGGCGAAAGCTCAGCTGAGCCGGCGCAGATGGCATAAAGTGCTAGCACTGCAGTCATCACCAACAGACCCAACAAGATTAATTTCTTCTTCCATGTATATCTCAGATAATGGATTACTCCTCCATCAGTCACGGTCTCATTGCCAACCAACTCAAATCACCTCATATCATTTTCCTAGCTCCAACTTCTTGAAGCCGCCAAAATCCCTATCCATTTCTGCATACAGGGGTTTACCTAACAGGAACTGATAAATTTCATCACTTTTCTTAATCGGATCAATGTTTTTAAACTGTTCAGGAAAGATTATTTTTCCTGCGTAATAGGCGTTTGCATATGCCGTGTCGATATTGGGGCTATAGTTATTAAAGGGAATCAAGTTATATACTCGATCATTTTTCAAAGCCTGCAGGGATTGGTAGAAAGCAGGGTTTTTCTTATAATCTTCTGTAACTAGTGCATACCCCCCTGCATCAAGAAACAAGTAATCCGGATCCCAGCTGATGAGTTTTTCTTTATCGATCATAACAGTTCCGTTTTTGCCTGTTTCATCAACGACATTTTTTGCCCCAATATACTTAAATGGAGGGTATTTGGCCTGAGTGCTTTCAATCCCATGCGCTCCTTTCATGCTCACAGCGCCTACATAAACTTTGGCTTTTTCGCCCTCTGGAATACCCTTCGTCCGATGAGCCAAATCCTTTTCATTTTGTTTGAGATAGGCCACAACGTCTTGTGCCCTCTTCTCCTTGCCGATGATCGAGCCGATTATATTTAGGGATCGGTATAGATTCTCACCAAACGTCGCTAAATCCCCATAGCTTAAAGCGACTACCGGAATACCTGTTTTGGCTTGTAATTGATCGGCCTTATCTTTATCTACAAGCGTACAGACAAAAATCACATCCGGTTTGACGCTGACCAAGCTTTCCTCGTTAGGTACAGTATCCGGCCCCCCCTGCCCAATACTGGGTAGTTTCTTCAAGTCAGGATAAGCGAGCATGTAGGATCTTCCTAGGTTAGGTTTCTTTTCAGTCTCTTCGATCCCGACCACCATGGACGCTCCTTCGGCATAAGTCACTAACCGGAGCGCTCCCGGCCCAACGGCCACGACCCTTTGGACCGGGACCGTTAGTTCAACGTCTCTGCCGGCCAGATCCGTAATTTTTTGTTTTTGAACCTGAGCTGTGGTCGGAACTGTTCCCCCTTCCTTTGTACTTGCAGTTCCTCCACATCCCGTTAAAAGTAATAATGACATGGTTAGCGTCAAAAATATCGCCATCAGTTTTTTCACGGAACCCATCCTCTCTATATCGTATGGCATGTTCAGACAAACTTATCGAAACTAGCCTACTTAAAACATGCCATACGTGATCATAGGTATGCCAGCTCTTACTTAAGCCTGTTTTATTTGTTTAATACAAGGACTCGCGATTCATATTGTTCCACACACTCCAGACAGGCGATGCGCCCATCGCGAACACTCCCCGTTGTTCCATTACGCCCTCTCCACAAAAAGCACATTGCACCGTACACGAACACCACGCCCATCCTGACGGCGAATGAAACTAAAAACGTGCTTCCCCTGATCCCTGAACATCAGATTTCCTTTTCCAAAGGTACTCGAAAGCAAGGTCTGCACAGCATCCACTCCACAGGCGTCATTTTGTACGATGCTGACTATCCCGCTTTTGGGATTGTACGGCTCTCCCTCCAAGGCGGGCAGCACCTTTAAGGCGATCTGTGCCGCTTGGAAACCGATTGCCAACCCAGGGCAAATATGTCCGTGAAACTCTACACAACGCTCCCAATCCATTTGAATTTGTTTCTCCATCGTTTCATCGCTCCCTCAATTTTAGTAAAAAAAGAGACCACGAGGCTGACTTCGTATCGAAGTCAGACCTCCATGGTCAAATTTTTAATGTATTTTGTTTATTATAACTACTTCTCCAAAAATCTAGAAATCCCTGCTTTACAAATTTTTCGGACTCATTATTAAGACATTTAACTTGCAGGGTCGGTTTCCCCGGAACCCAGTTATACTTAACAAACTCTCAATTTAGTGGATATCAGTAACCATCCCACCCTCAGAATTTGCTTTTGATTTCAGAATCTGAGTTTTTTTCTATTAAAAGACTTTTCGCGTCTTTTTCTAAGTTGTCTAACCCAATTGCCATAGTCTTCATACATCTCTCCCCCTAATGTCCTAATCATACGTGTACCATCCACCGTCTTAGCCTCAGGTACACCGTAAAAGGAATTAGTTATCTGAGTTAGAATAGTAATTACTCGATTTTTCTTCACGATCAGCACGACTTGATAACCCTCTTGGGTAGGATCTGGGGCTAAGTAGTACTTACATCCTTTCATTTTGTTCAATATACAAGCTACCTCATTAGCCTCCTCAAAAGAAACCTCGCGTGCAGTTTGTAACCACTCCTCCATAAAGCGGTTAGCTGTGAGTGGGTCTAACCCCAGTCTGCAGACAACACCTTCTAAACTATGAACAGTGGCTGTAATCATAACAATTCGCTCCCATACACTCTGTATTTACACATATCTGCGTTCAGTCTCTTTTCCTGAAAAAACAAAAAAACCCTCTACAGACACCTGTAAAGGGATATGGTTGACTTCGCTAGCCGGACAGCATTCGCTGGCTTCCCGACATAAACGGCACCTCCCCTATCTTCCGTAGGTTCCTGTGTTGATCTGTAACGAACAAGGTCTCCTGGCTTAAGTTCATCGCCGCCTTATGTCTTCCCAGTTACCCAGTGACATTATATAAGGCCGCTCACTATCACAGTGGCGGGACCGCGTCAGATTAACTGACTTCCCTTTTTAATACTTTCCCTAAGAAAGTACACTCGTTACGTACGTATTAAGTTATTCATTCCAAGCAAGCATCTAAAATTAGGACCTGTCAATTTTCGGGCCTCTTTAACTCCCCTAAATCATAACACTTTATATCATTTGCTACTTCTACAAAAATATCAGAATCCCTGCTTTATTCAAACATATTTTTGGGGCACCTTTTTACTCATCTTTGATAAGTAATCTGTCTTCATTCACTGTCGTTTGAGAGCAAAGCTGACAAGCTATCGTGGTCAGCAACAAATCCGTACACATCATATGTTTCACTACCCTTTAGGCATTTAATTTCCCAACTGAAAGTTTTACTTTCTGCCTAGACTCCTTACCGCAGTGCAGCACCAGCAAAGAATGATAATTTCATCTCACAATGAAACTGCAAAATATGTATAGCCCGAAATATTTTGTTTCTGCGAAATACTGCAGAACTCTCCTTTCCTCTATTGATTCTTTTAATTATTTCGAACATATGTCCAGCAGGAATTCATGGGATCTTGTAGAATACTAATTATAAATCATAAGCACACAAGATCATGAAGATGTTGGTGAAGACCATGGAGGTCTGACTTTGATAGGTCAGTTTTCCCCTGGTCTTTTTTAATTTTTTATAATGTAAAAAGGGGGATTAAATCTATTGTGCAGAGTGCAAACGCAGTGGGAAAAAGCAGTGGAATTTCATGGGCATGAGTGCCCAGGTCTGGCAATTGGCTATAAAGCTTGTGAAGCCGCCATCAAGAAACTGGGCATTCGGTTTTCTGCAGATGAAGAAATTGTCTGTGTCACCGAAAACGACGCTTGCGGAGTCGATGCCGTACAGGTGATTACGGGCTGTACTTTTGGAAAGGGAAATCTTTTGTACAAAGGCACAGGCAAAATGGCCTTCAGCTTTTTTAACCGCTCCAATGGCGAAAGCCTGAGAATGATAGTAAAGCCTTTAAATGAAGAAATGGATCGCCAGCAACGTCAAGAATACCTTCTGAACTCACCTGCCGAAGAACTCTTTAACTTCTCCCAGCCGTCCTTTGAGTTGCCCGAAAAGGCCAGACTCTTTACTACCGTAATTTGTGAGAATTGCGGAGAAGGCGCTCCGGAGCACAAGATGCGAATCAATGACGGCAAAAAAGTGTGCCTGGACTGTTTCAAGGACTATTCGAAAGGGTGGTAAAGAGATGGATATACAATATTACACCCGTCTGTGGAGCGAAGGAAAGGTTGCCAGGGCCTCAGCGACGGCCTTTTGGGACAATCGGGCCGATGAGTTCAATAAATTAGTTTCCCCAAAAACTTCTGACCAACGAATTGGGAAAATTCTTGGATTCATGTCTGATCATAATCTTCTTGCTAAAAACAGCAGTGTTCTGGACATAGGTTGCGGTCCGGGAGGATTTGCTGTTGAATTTGCTAAGTCATCCAGTGACGTTACCGGCCTGGACATATCCTCTAAAATGCTGGACCATGCGCATCAAAATGCTGCCGCCGCCAACCTGACCAATATCTCCTTTAAAAACTTAAATTGGAATGACGTCAACCTTGAGGAATACGGTTGGGAAAAACGATTTGACTTAGTTACGGCCATCAACAGCCCAGGAATCCATGATCAAGTCACTCTGGAAAAGATGATCTCTGCTAGCAAGGGATACTGCTTTTTGTCAAATTTCGTGAGTCGTTCCGACTCTGTTCAGGACGTTATTCGTGCGGAAATCCTTCAGCTTAAAGATCCAAAATTTTATGTTAACACAGTCTACTGTATTTTTAATATTCTTTGGCTAATGGGGTATTATCCCCACATTACCTATGTGGATACTGATCGAGAGCATGTCCGCTCACTCGAAGAAGCACATAGTTATTATGGCACACTTTTTGAACTTAAAAATGACCCCGGTGATGATCAAAACAAGCTAGTTAAGAATTATCTCAAAGATATCTCTCCGGATGGGTTTGTGAGAGAGAGGGTTCGGACCAAAACTGCATGGATCTATTGGAATGTCTGATTTTTGACTGCCTCCAAAAAAAATGCCAGACCCTTCCTTAACTGTGAATTATCAGTGCTTTATTCAATAACCCTTTGACTTCCCCTCCAACACAAATCATTCTTATGACTTTATCTCTTAGGCTTTACTCTTATTGCTATTAGGCTCTGTATATCATTGATCACAGACTTGTCTTTTACTTCTATCATTAGCCAACGTCCTCCACAAGAAAAAGATGTTTTACGATATAATCCTTGCACATATGGAGTGAATGTTCCTAACTCCATTTCTACTTGTTCTACCTCTTTTGCCCCTACCACAACTAAACCAATAAAATATCCTTCCACGTTGTTTTTACGATTCCTCAGGAACTTAACACCCTTGTCTTCAAAATCATGCCCTTCTTTATTCCCTCTTGATTAAATTAGTAGGACATACGTTGATGGAACTTTCTACAATAACCTTTTTTCATAATTTCACAGTCTTATCAACTTCCGGGTTATTATTTCTTGTTTTCTTATAAAAGCTAGTCATGAGTGTATATCCAAAAACTATTCCTGAGAATTCATAAAACAAACTAGTATTGAAAAGGAAACTGGGAAATCTAATTGGTAACGTGATCAGAAGCAAATAAAAAGCGAAAACACCTGATGGAACCCCCAAGATAATAAGCCTAACAATATTTGCAGACCAATTTCCGTCCTTGCGGAATTCTCCCACGAAATGTTCTAACCCTAAAAGTACACCTAAGAATATGCAAATTAAACTAAATCCAATAAACCCGGGAATTGGTCTATAATTTCTACCTACCCATACTTTGATCATAAACATCGCCCATGAACCAGCTGTTAAAAAACCAAAAAGAACAACTACATACAAGATATAGGTCAATATCTTAGACTTTCTTTTCATTGTAGGCTCCTCTCTAATTTTCACTTTAAACTTATATCTTTAAATTATTAGATCAAGTCTTTAAGTGGACTAAAGTCGTTTCATTAAAATACATTCTCTGTAATCTTTTCTATACCCGAGACGTTTACTTTACAGGCTACCTTTCATAAAACGTTCTGGGCATTCACGAAGCGCCATACTACCTTAATCTTGGCTGGTTTCGTGAATGCTTTGTTGTTATCTGCTGTTGAGTCTTATTTTCTTGCAAAGACGTTTATCCGTCTAAAAGTTTCGAAGCAGGTTCCATCAGGTTGGGTAGTTTTATTAACCATTCTGCATATAACCTCGTTTCTAAACCCGACCTTTTTTCCTTCAGGTAGAAACTTTAAGAACGGAACGATGGAAGGTTGATCAATCCACTTTACCATATCTTTTTTACTGTTAAAGTTTCTGTCAGCGTTTTCTTCCCACACGCTTGTTTCTCTATACTTGTGTTGTATAACCAAATCATCGTACTCACTCAGTGTTGGCATGTACCAGGGCCATTCAAAGTTTTTAAAGTAATCACTATAAATTGGATGATCCATAACCTGCCTAACAACCTCGTAGAAATTTGAACAGTTTCCATCTCCAGCAAAGTTAAAACGCACCACGCCACCTGGCTTGAGGGCCATTTGGCAACTGTCTAAGAGACTCCCATGGTTTTTAATCCAGTGTAGCGCAGCGTTAGAAAATATCAAGTCAAACTCGTTGGAAAAGACCATATCGTTAATGTCTTGACAAGAAAAGGTCAAATTATTTCCTTCCAGCTCTTTTGCTGTTTTAATCATCCCCATTGAGGCGTCGATTCCAAGAACTTTCCCTTCAGGAACTAGGTTAGCCAACTGTTTTGTAAGAACACCATCACCACAACCAAGATCGAGAATGGACTCCGCTCCAGTAAGATTCAATTCAGATACGATTTTGGTCCCCCACTCTTTTTGATGACCGGAAGCAGCCTTATACTTTTCTCCATCAAACTCAAAATTCCCCATACTTTCCCTCCATCTTTTCTAGCAATTGCAGAGTCACGGTAGAGATACCGGTTACCCGACACCCCCGCGGTCGAGTAAGCCAAATAGCTATGGCCACTAAACTCCTGTTCATAGATTGCTTCTTACTTAGCGCACTAACGGTTCGCGTGTTCCCGAAGTCTGGTTACTACGTTATATGTTCTCAGATTTTGGGAATGCGCTGTTATGAGATGCGCCGCGCTTATAAGACAATCTTATACAAACCTTGCTATCCCCTATTGCTAATTATATAATAGATTTATGTTCTGGTAGGGGGTGAGTGATTGCAATTTGACAGTCATGCTTGGGTTATACTAATTCTGAACCTAGCTTTGATATTGGCATTCTCCTGGGTTAGTTTCAGACTGTTGAAAAGTAGTTTGATTAGTGTCAAGTTAGCAGATACTTATCTCTCTAGCTGCCAATTGATTTCTACCTGTCCTGAACATCTTCAAGTCAAGAAGTATTTAGTTGTTAGAAGAATGATTAAAACTGATAGTGACGATGATGCACCTTTTTTATCCTCCTAGTTTTATGATAAAAACTAAGGAGGACGATTAAATGTATATTTTGACTTCCACCTTCACCCATTTACTGGCTAACCTTATAACTGTAACGGGTGACTGGTTTATCGCGGTGGCCTTAATCACACTAAGTATAAAGCTATTGCTCTTTCCTTTGTCGGTGAAACAGCAACGGACACAATTGTTAACTGCGAACCTCAATCAAGCAAAGGCAATGTTGACAAGGAAGTTCCACAACCAGACCGAAAAAGTCAATTCTGAATTATTAAAGATTGCATCTAAGTATAAGATCAATCCTATATCTTCAATCGTAACGCTATTAGTCCAAGCGCCAGTCTTTTTCTCTTTATACTTTTCCGTAATTAACTTGAGCACGTCGGTCGGAAGTATCCTTGTGCCATGGGTGTCAAGTCTCCATACAATCGACAACCTTCATGTATTGCCAATTGTTGCCGGCTTATTTCAGGGACTAAGCGGAATCTCAACAGAAAATAGGAATCTGCTAATGTTCATTTTGCCAGCTACTATTGGGGTAGTGTTTCTTTGGAAGGCCCCAGTTGCCCTTAGTGCATACTGGATTGTTAATTCAACCATAAGGTTAGTTGAGATTAAAATCTTTTCGTTAAAACCTATCCGACGAAGACTATTTAATATTCCATCTCCGGAGGAGATGGTAAAAGGAATCTAGTAAAACACCTTAGCCCGGTAACTCCGGGCTTCTATTTTTTGCCCAAAATGGATTCTTTCAGGCGGCGTTTCTCATAACGGTTCGCGTGTTCCCGAAGTCTGGTTACTACATTCATATTTTTTCAGATTTTGGGGACACGCTGTTATATGATGCCGCAACTCCTCAAAGAATACCCTAAGAAACTATTCCTTTTTAAAGACAGAACGTTTTATCATTATTTGACTAAGGGGTAATTGAATAAAGGCTACCAGAAAAGTCCCTATGAATGCAAAAAGTTCTGAAGTGTTGTCAACTCTGTTAACTGAACTTGCATAGGTTATAATGAAAAAAACCGCTACCATTATAATTCCGTTAAAAATTCCGTGGAAGATCGTTCCCCATTTGTTTATTAATGTATAGGCAAGATAACCAAAAATAATATTCAGAAGTATAAAGAGCAAAACGTTAGTACTGAGTATTGGTAAATGGGGGCCCTTAATAGGATCAGTCTGGACCAGGCCAAATACCTCGGGGACTTTGTAAATGGCGTTTGCAAAAGTATGAACAAAATCATAACGATTTATCATTAAGAATGTAACTAAAATTACAATAATTGCACAACTAGATGTTAATAAATTCCTTAGTTCACGTATCATAACTTACCCCCATCAAGATTGAATTTAAGGAAGATAATAATCAACGGAATACATAAAAGCATTTTTAGACCCTGAATACAGCTCCGATATTGCGGTTTCATATAACGGACGAGTGTTCCCGTAGCGTTCCAACCGCTTTCATCTTTGGATTCAAGCCTTTGATGGTTAATCCGTAAGTTTTGCTTGGAGAGATTATAAGGATGGTAATAAGTCCAAAGTTATGACTCTTGATGCTGCTGAGTTTTGCAGACGGTTTCTTCTTCATGTTCTGCCCAATCGTTTCATTAAGATCAGACATTATGGTCTTCTTTGCAGCCGAAATATTAAAACAAAGCTTTTTAGATGCCTTAGGCTTACTGGGAAGAATCTGCCCCCTCCATCCACGACTGCTCCCAAAAATACTAAAACCTGCCCTAGCTATGGCAGTCCTTGTATTATACAATTTTTACCTATTTGTTCGAAGGTAAGTCCATAATCGTTTTAAAACTAAATCGTTCTAGAAAACGACCTAGTACGGGGAGGGGGAAAGTTTACCCTTTTTAGGGCTTTACATTGCTGTCTTTCAACATGGGAGGCAAATTCTTCCTTGTGACATCTATACCTGGAGATTTTTTGCCCAGTTAGAAAACATTGAATCCCCATAGGTACACAGACTGTCGATCTGCAGACGGTTCAGTACAACAGGAGATTCATGAGGTTCTGTACTCTGCACTGAGCAATTGCTTACCTTTAAGCAATTGATGTTGATCAATGGCTTTTTCTCTTTTAAGGAACCTCATAAATCTCTAGAAGTTATACGCGGTTCGGCAAATTTCCACTTGCACAAACTTATACTTTTTACTTAACAAGTCTTCGGGCAATAGAATGTGCACCCAAAATGATGGGAAGGGCCAATAAAACAAACGGGATATTGGCAAGAGCAAAATTCCAATCTATTATATGTTCCCTTAAGAGTCGAAAAATCACGTACGATGTATATGGAAAAACAATTAAAACCGAAGTTATTACTCCTGGAGTATAAGTCCTAAGGATTAATGCCTGTCCCACATGAGTAAATACATGCACGAAAAAAATCGCAACAATTATAAAGAAGTATCTCAGTGCACCTTCGGCAAAATTATAGTGGGTAGTTAAATATGTAGAGGAAATAACAAATATGAACACAAATGCTACAGATACTGAAAATTGAACAGTAGTAAGGTCAAATTGCTTTTGAACGAAAGTACCAATTTTTGGGGAAAGCAAAGAAACAATTCGATCTTTATTCCTGTTCATAAAACCTTTGACCGTTAATATCTCCTCTAAATCATGGATTAAAAATAATACAGGAAAAAGCCATACAATTAGATAGATGGACCAAAATTCGATACGAATCAACCCCCTAATTAATCCAAGTCCCATTATAAAATCGACCTAGAATGGCGTATAACGTCCTCGGATTCCCGAAGCATCTTTTCGCATTCATCTTTACAAGGTTTTGGGAATCCGTTTTTAGCCGAAGTTTCCCATCTTGTGAGGAATGCTTAAACGCCCAATTTGGATACATAAATTACCAATAACTGTAATAATTATAGTAACGAAAAAAAGAACTTTACTCAATTTTAAGTAAAACCTCCGCATAGGAGGTTTTTATCATGGGAGATTTGATGAGGCTTGTAACAAATAAAACAGACTTCTTAATAGCTTTGATTTTCCAACAGAAATAATGAATAAAGACACAGGTAAACGTCATCCCTAAAGATTATTATACGGAAATCTATGTTAATACACAATTCAATAAACCTTCGTTCATCTATAATTAACGGTTTCAGTAATGAAATTGCCACCAGTGACAAGTCGAATAACCGATACTGAGGAAGATTGGCTTATCTTCTTTGGCATTACGGAAATCCCCTTCTCCCCAGGGAAACCAGACGACTGGGTTATAAGTATGTTGAAGAAGATAAGGGGATTTTTCCTTAGCCAATCTATTGGGTACTTTGGTTTCAGTTGTCATGGGCATCACCTCCCTTAGTTTAAATGATTTAATTGATATATAGCATTATTTTTACCAATGTAAAGAAAAAATCCCAGGCTTGCCTGGGAAAAGTTAGAATTCAGTTTATTCATTTTTTAACTCATAGGTGATTTTGTATCTGGGAATCTGCAAAACATCAAAACCAAGTACAACAAATCCCTGATTCTTTTGCAGAAACTCATTTGCGGTTTCCAATGAAATTCCATCTTCATAAACAAGAACTTCTTCTATTTCCAAGGCGTTCAAACTTTGCAGCGTTGCCTCTTTGGAGACCCAATTTCCCATGCTTTGCGAAGTGGTATTAAGCCAATGTTGCACTTTGGGAGTAAAATCCATTATATCCAGAACGGGAGTTTTTCGGGGATAGGCAACGGCGAAAACTCCGGAAGTCGGATCGCCAAAGTCAGGAATCGTATCATAAAAACGAAGAGAATTTATTTCAGAATGATTCGTGATCAATGCCAGATCATTTTGTGTAAGAGTTGAAACGTGGAGTACTCCATGATCAAATAAACTATCTTCAGGATTTCCCCATAATTTTTTTTGCTTTTCGGCAGAAAATAAACCCATGTCGGTAAACCCGTTCATTTTTCCGCCCGTACCGTCCAAAGTAGCGTGTTCTGAATTAGGATAATAGCTGAATGCTCCTTCCGTTGAAACGTAATATTTTTCAAAGGTGGTATTGACATAGGTTTCAATCAATGCTTTCGCCTTTGTTTTATCATCTTCCAAGGCGTCTCTCCATAAATATCTTGTCAGCATGATTGTGCCTTTTCCCATTATTAACGCCCACTCATGCCATTCTTCCAAATCTTCATCAGCGGGCATGGCTTCGGACATAACCTCAAGAGACGTTTTGAACATCTCCTTCTTGTATCGCAAAGGAAAGGATTCGTAAATGTCATTGCCGTTTCTATCAATGAAAGTCTTGATAATTGAAGCCGTGTTGGTTAAATCCTTTTTCAACAGTTGAGCGCTTGATCTTGATTTTGGTCCCCAAAACCCCGTTTGCGGGTCTTGATTGGCATAAAACCATTGAAGCAAAGCATGTTTCCACTCAGGAGAGAAATGATATAAATTGTTTTCGCCCATAACACCTTCCCCGTTATAATAACTCAACAAGCTTCTGGCGAATATAAAGGTAGTTTGCGGAAACTTGGTAGCAATCCACCCGACATTAGATACATCGTCAAGGAACGCTTCCAACTTTTCGGGTGTATTAATTTCATCCAAGTACTTCAAAGGGTATTTTAAGCGTAAGGGCTGTCCTGTTTCTTCGGCCAGCTTATCAAGATGCGCTAATATATTTTCTGTAGGTTCGTTATACGTGCAATATGGAAAAGAATCATCCATAAAGGCCCCTGTTCTGGAGTTTTGAAGATTTAAGTAGAAAGCCAATTCATCTTTCTTGTTGGTAAACGTCGGCACTTTGATTAATCCTGATCTTGTTTTTAACTGTTTATGCAGATTCCCTAACCGTGACAACGCTGTGTAGTAATGGCCATGATCCAACCAGTACGCCATTCCCATCATCTTGAACTCAAAATCGGCCATATAATAGCCTTCTTCCTGAAGTTCTTTGTTCATTCGGAACAAATCCGTCATTTGTGTTTTTACATGAGATACGGAAAAAACTATGGAAATTACCAAAACTAGAATTACCATTACGCTGACAAGAATTGTTTTTTTATGTTTCATTTCAACCTCCAACAATAATAAAATCCCTCATCTTTATTCTAAAAGATGAGGGAGTCATTGCACATCATACCCCAGACATGGTTTTCTCTATCTTAAGTCATGTATTTTTTGAGCAAGTAACGCCAGTTGGGTCCTGTCCCTGGCCCCGATTTTGGCCAACAGGTTGCTTACATGATTTTTCACAGTACCTTCGACAATAAACAGCGCAGAAGATATTTCAATATTGGAAAAACCCCTGCCGATCAACCCGAAGACTTCCTTCTCCCGGTTGGTCAGTTGAGAAATATCATTCTCAGGCAGATGCTCCACGGCAGCCTTCCTATCCTTGTCTGATATCTTGGAGAGAACTTTTTGGGCCACATCCGGATGCAGGCAAACTCCACCGTCATGAACAACCCGGATGATCTTACACAGTTTCTCGGGCTGCATATCTTTAAGCAAAAAACCCTTGGCACCGTTTTGTAATCCTTCGATGATCAGCATGTCCTCGTTGAAAGTTGTCAGAATCAGCACCTTGGTATCCAAAAAGAGCCTGGTGATTTCTCCGGTAGCCACAATGCCGTTCATCACAGGCATACGTGCATCCATCAGGACTATATCGGGAATATTTTGCTCAAAAAAATCCAACGCCTCTTGCCCATTGTGACAAACACCTACAACTTCAAAATCCTCTTCGAAATGCAGAATAGTATTCAATCCTTCACAGACGATGTGCTGGTCATCAACAATAAGAATTTTTATCTTCTTCATTTCTTACCCTCCGTCTGCCTATATACCCGTTAATTTTAAAACCTTTTCCCCTCTGCGAATGAAAAGAAATGACGCCGCCAAGTTCGGCGATTCTTTCCTTCATACCCTTTAAGCCGTTACCCGCTTCAATCTTATTTGTTCCGGCTCCATTATCGCAATAGGAAAAAGACACCGCTTCCTTGTTGCCTGAAATACAAATTTGTACACGGTCAGCATTGGTGTGACGCAAGGCATTGGTGATGGCTTCCTGAAATATCCGATACAAATTGAAATCTTCTTTACTTGATAAGCACAGATCCTGGGGCTTCATATCAATTTCTATCTGCAAACCGGTTAAATCCTGTACCTCGCAGGCCATTTTGTTAAGACGGGAAATTAACTCGAATTCGAAATATGATTCCCTTTTTTCTGAAACCAGTTCCCTAACTGAGTTAAGAGCTGTCCGAGAAACTTGAAGAGCTTTGTCCCAGTGGCTCTTTGCGACTTCTGGATCATGGTTCATAAGCCTTTTACCCGCTTCGAGTGTCAAAATCAGGCCGGTGAGATCATGGCCAAGGCTATCGTGGATTTCGCCCGCGATTCGTCGCCGTTCAGCTTCGGAGGCTAACTTTTCACTCAAGACCATGCTTTCGTTCAGTTGAAGGTTGACGTATTCAAGTTCTTTTGTCAGTTTTTCATAGGCCAGCCTTTGTTCCCTTTGTCTTCTTTCACTTTGAACCAGTATAAACACAAATCCGTACAGCATTATTTCGGCAACCCCGAGTAATTGCATCTGACCCGTTTCCCTAAATTCAAATAGTGCAAAAGATCCCACACTGACTATTGTTGCAAGAATAGCGTAAATAATGAAGAAAGGCTTCGGTAATATAGCTGTCCCTTCTATAAGGTAAATCATAAAAAGTTTATCGAAGCCGGCACTTTTTGGAAACAGAGAAATAAGGACAGCCAAAATTAAATCCAGCAGCAAAGTAATCATATTCACTTTTGCATTTGAATATCTGTAAAAACTTCGCCAAAAGCCACTGGCTAAAATAGCAAGCGCAATTGCCATCAACGGAAAGCTAAGCGGGGTTTTTTGCAATACTCTAATTAAAAACCAAGAATATAAAATGATTTTTGTGCCGGTTAACCAAATAAACATGATTCAACCTCAAAGAAAGATATTTTCTTTCCCACAACTCAATCCTACACTTAACAATCATTTCTATTTCGGGACACTGAATTCCTCTATTTTTCACATTCCCCACCAACTACGCACTCCTATAAGTCATATACATAAATATAGAACGTTGAATTAGCAGTTCGTCAAAAAGTCTATGTAAATAGCTTGAGCTAACGAGCTAATTGATCAATATAATGATTTTTATAATAATGAGCGTATACAACTAAAAAGCGGCATGAAACCGGTTGAATACCGAACTTATGCCGCATAAAGGTCCTCTTTTATAGGTGTCTACTTGACAGAGGTAACTTTATCGCAGAGGTCTTTTCTCATACCTTTCTACTTTAGCACCTGCTAAATTTTATCTAGGAGACTCCTAAGCAAAATGTTTCCAAAAAGCAGTATTAGAATGCGTGGGAATGGGAAATTACGGCGTCACGGTAGAGATACCGGTTACCCGGCACCCCCCGCACAGATCCCGGCTTGCGGAATTACCGCACCGGGCTCCTCAAGAGTATTCGCTTCCATATTCAAGCTTTTAGTTAAACTCAAGTTTCATCTGGGTCTGGCTAGTTTCTATTATCCTTGGGGTAAGTACACGGTACCGTTTCAGTATCCTTTTGAACTCTAACCATTCGAAGCTCCGCCTTTGGCTCCTTCTGTTGAGCCATTTATACAGCATTTTCATTGCCTGTTCAAGGGCCTGGTTTTCCCCTCCCCTTTGGGTATATCTACCCGACGCACCAGTTTCGCCCGATATCTTTTCTTTACCAATTGCATCGCTAGGTCAGCTAGGTTTCGTTCAAGATCCCCGGCAAATTCTTTAGCAGTTATTTTATCGACTCCTGCTGCGGCTTTCTTGTTGTTATTTCTCCATGCTTCTGCTAGCGCATTGTAATTGAGCAACCGGTAAAGGTTTTGAAATCGGTACTTCTTGAGTCTACTTGCCTTCTGTTCTATTCCCTGCAGGGAGGTTCGCATCGATAGTTCCGATCCTACATGTCCGGTTGATGTTTCCTTTGCAAGTTGCATACTCTTGTTAACCCCTTCCCCATGTAGCCGGCTTTCCCGTCCTCGGAGTACTATGAGTTAATCCGACTCCCTGCTGGTCGTCAGCCTTCCTCTTTTTCGATTGGTAAGACTTACCGGTCTTTGCCGGAACCGACAGGGTCTCCCAAGTTCCTGATACTTCTCTCCATACATGCCATGTTCTCTGACCCCGACAGGCCCTCCGGAATCTCACCTTTAGTGATTCCTTTGTCTTGACTTCCGTGACGTTAAACACGTGGTCACCTGCACTTTGTTCGTTTCCGAACCCCCAATAACGGGGCTGAATATGCTTCAGGAGTTACGGTCCTCCCTGTGGCCTATATGGTTCTCTGTGTACACTTCACCTTACTGTTACCAGCTTCGGCGCAACACTCGATATGGGTGGTTGGTTAGACCTTACCCAACAAGGACTTTCACCTTGCAAGAGGTATCAAACTTCTTGGCGTACTAACGTTCTGGGTGTTCCCGTAGCGTCATATTACATTCATATTGGCTAAGTTACGGGAACACCTTGTTATACGGAGCCGTACGCCCCCCAGAGCGCGCATGCACAGCCGACCCGCTCCTCACACTTATTATTATAAGAATAAGCGGAAGCCTGGATAAAAGATGCGAATGTATATAACTGGAAGCTGCAAATTATTGAATAGTAGTAGTCCTATTCGAGTTTAAATGTATAGGACGTTCGTTAATTGGGTCTTTAGCGAAGGTAAGTTTAACTATACTTTTGAACCACGTGGAAAGTATCATATAGCTAATTATTGTTCCATTTTTCCACGGTCTGTCATTGATAGACCATCAAATCCCCATCCATCAGAATTTAATTCGTCAATTATAAAGTAATTAGTTTCATCACTATTACCTAGAACTCCTAACATTAGATCCTTTGTTGCTTTCATCATCCGTGCCATCTCATCAGCATTGGTCGTTCCTTTAGAGACCTTAATATTTACAAATGAAACAATTCTTTTATCAAGAGAGGTATCTTCTAACGTTTTTCCACCAATTGCCCAGTTGTCTCTTGCAAACTCATCTAGAGTTATTACAGTTAAATTCCTCTCCCTTCCCATAATATTAACAATTAGATCAGTAATCCCTTCTATAAGTTTTTTCTTTTGTTCTAATGATACTTGTCCTTTTACTAATTTTAGATTTACAAACGGCATTCTTACTCCTCCATTCGAAACATTCTAATACGTAGGCTAGTATATCTAAAATATATATTCAAACGAACATAGCCAAATCCTTTTTTAAGTCCTATAAGTGACATTATCTTATTCGATGAACAATTTTTCTCTTAAATCCCACATCTGTTTGTAATGCTATTGCTTCGCTAAACTCCCATTTGAAGAACGGTTTAAGCTGTTTACATCAAAATAAAGGCCAATGAGCTAAGGAGCCTCAGATTCGCAGGATTATCCATACACCCGTAACAATTGACTTGGAAATTAACTTACAGGAATGCTACTAATGCGAAATAGCTTATAAATTTATACTGTAAGAAAATAGACCCATGAGCCCGACCCATTGCGTACAGTTTCGCAGTCACGGTAGACGCGCCGGTTACCCGGCGCACCCCGCACAGATCTCGGCGTGCGGAACTACCGCACCGGGCTCTTCAGATATGCTCGCTTCCGTAATCGGTTATGCACTTCAGATGCATAACTTTCTTGCTATTCTCCGCAGAGAGGTTTGCACCATTTTTTTCCGATCCTACATGTCCGGTAGGTGTTTCCTTTGCAGACTACGCATACCCGTTAACCCCTTCCCCATGTGGCCGGCTTTCCCGTCCTCAGAGTACTATGAGTTAATCCGAATTCCTATGTGCATTGGCCGTCCTCTTTTTCGATTGGATAGACCTACCTGCTGTTTTTAGCAGGAGCAACAGGAGTCCTCCCAAGTTCCTGATACTTCTCTCCATACATGCTACGTTCTCTGACCCCGACAGATCCTCCGAAACCTTGCCTTTAGACGGTTTCTTTGCTTGGGCTTCCGTGACGTTAAACACGTTGCCATCTGTTCTTTGTCTGTTTCCAGACCCTCTATGACGGGGCTGAATATGCTTCAGGAGTTACGGTTCTCCCTGTGGCCTATATAGTTCTCTGTGGACGCTTCGCCTTACTGTTACCAGTTTCGACTCAACACTCGATATGGGTGGTTGGCTAGACCTTACCCAGCAAGGACTTTCACCTTGTAAGAAGTACCAAGCTTTGCTTGGCGCACTAACGTCCCGAGGGTTTGCGACGCGTCCCAACCGCTTTCATCTATACAAAGTGTCGCAAACCCTCTGTTAGACGGAGTGTCCAGCTTTTTACGCATACTTTCACTAAACCTCTTTATTATATACCATATGATTCCATTTTGGCATCTTCTAAGTGGTAAGAAATGGGCATACTACTTATTGAATGAAAGTTTAGAAGGTGATATGATATGGACAAAGAAGAGAATAATGAGGAAAATAAGGAGGGGGAAAATTTGAGCGCCGTTGCCAAAGAACAAGGCTATAAAAAACTATCTCTAACCCCCGAAAAATTACAAAAAATCACGATCAAACCGGTAGCAATTAAGAATGGAAAACTATTATTTGATAGAAATAATAAGGATCATCGTTACATTGTCGAAGGGGAATATTAAATACAATGTACCAATTTACTTTAGGTGAGATTTTCTGGTTTGAAGTTGGGTATAAAGATATTCCTAATGAATCAAAGATCAGACCTGCTGTTATTGTGTACGAAGAGAATGACGAATTATTGATCTTAGTTGCAACTACATCTGTACCGCCACATGATCCGCCAAAATACTTCGATCAATTTAAAATACCAGTTCTCAATTTGCGTAAAGTTGGGTTATCGAAACCTTCCTGGGTCCAAAGCTTAAAATTGATTCATCTAACACGAACCCAGTTGCGCGATTTAGTTAAAGAAGATGATTTCATTGGGCGCATGTCTGAACTGGACTTCAATTATTTATTGAGTGAAATCGAACGAATACATAATGATTGATAGATCTCCTTCACGGGGTCTTTTTTCGTTATATCCACATTCAAGACGAGACGGAATAGAAATACGTGGGAATGGACATTTCGCCTAACGTCCTGAGGGTTTGCGACGTCGGGTTATTACATTCATATTCTCTCCGATGTTGCAAACCCTTTGTTATACGACGTATGACGAGTGCCCCTTGATTCAGAGCGGCCACGGATGGCCGCCCCCCAGATCTATCTTTTTGATGCAACGAAAACTATGTCTGCAAAATCATTTACTACTAACGCTTCTGGGTCTTTTTTGATCCTATATTCCATCATTTCTAGCCCGCGGTGATATTCTGCATCGCTAATTAAGGTAAGAGCAGAAATATCCCTGTTATAGACATGATCCATAAACTCAGCTAACCTATTAGCCTTCATTACAAACTCCATGCGAACATTAACGTCGAAACCCCTATTCAACAACTCATTAAATATCAAATCTTTTGGCCAGAATCGTTTGAGATCCTCAAAATACGCGGATGGAAAAAATTCATAGATCCACCAATGCCTCATGTCATGAACCGAAATGTTATGTATCTTGAGAACTCCCTTTTTCTTTAATACTCTGACCACTTCGTCTAAAACATCAGACTTTTGGCAAAAGTGGTGGAATGCATAATTGTTGACAACAAAATTAAAGTAGCTCTAATCATATGGAAGCTCTTCGGCCAAACCATTTGTAAACCTGCAGCTAGAGATTTTGCTTTTAGCTTTATGTAACATTTCTTCTGACGCATCCAACCCATGCCATTCAATAATAGAGTCCTGAAAATAATTAATCTGATTAAGTAAATAGATGCCTGTCCCACAGGCTAAATCAAGAACATTTATAATTGGGGCCGTACAACTATCAATATAACCCTTTAAGTCTTTATCGGGTTTAATCCCTTGACGATACTTATTCTTGTCATAATTTTCGACGATGTTTTTGTAATCAGTTTTCTTCATCAGCATTACTCCTTATCTTGCCCGCCAAGGATGGCGGGCTCCGCACTCGTCATATGTCGTATAACGTTCAGCCGTTCCCGAAGCGTCATACAGCATTCATATATTCTAAGTTTCGGGAACGGCGTGTTCTACGACGTATAGTGCCCCCATACTCAGACAGCGCCATGGACGGCGCTGCCTTGAATTCCACCCGCAATGCCTCTGATACGTAAAATATAAAGATTGCGTATTTTTTAGATTACTTCGAATTGCTTATTGCGAAGAGTTTCATTTAAAAACTAAATCTGAGTATACAATGGAATGGTCAATCCAATCGCCGGACTGAGAACTCAACATTCCATGTTCAATATCACCCCAAGTAACAGTATTATCATCTACCAGAACATAATAAGTGTACTCGGAAAAAATAGCGGTTGTACTGTTGGGCCGTCCTTCATATTTCACTAGATATTTATATTCTTTTGAAATCAGCCTACCATCCTCAACACCCTCAATGATATATTTTTTTCCATCAAAGCTCAAATCCTTAATATAAAGAACAGGATACTCATCTCTTATTTCTTCATAATACTCCTCTGAATATTGTGAAGGTTCACCAAGTGTATAATAAAATGCTAATCTGACAGTCGAAGATTTACCATTGTCTGTTGCTGTAATAAAATCGTCCCATGCAGACTAACCATAAGTAATATCACCATCTTCAAAAACAACGCAGTTATCGGACTTTGCATCATCTAGATTATAATTATCTGGTAGCTGAATTAAAGAAACGTTTGCCGCATTCTTTGAGCAAGCTGTTAATAAAAAGATAAGCACCAGTAAAACAATTACTGATTTTCTCATTTGATTACACCTCACCTAATATAAATAATATTTAGTCACTAAATTTCTGTTTAGCCTATTCTCTTTAAGTAAACAATTTCCTACTACTGCGAAGAAATACTGCAAATTCTTTTCGTACGCGCCAAGGATGGCGCGCCTTTCGCACGATATGTCGTAGAACGTCCCGAGGGTTTGCGACGCGTCCCAACTGCTTGCATCTTTGCAAAGTGTCGCAAAACCTTTGTTATGTGTTGTGGCAACGCCCTCAAATGAAAACCTAATTTAATATTTCCCCGCTTTGCCCAAAATGGTTTATATCTTTTACTTGATCAATATAACCCTTTATCTCGTACTGGAGTCTACGTTGATCCACTTTGTTAGTATCGAAAACTGACGGTATGAACGCATTTAGAGTAACCTCTTCTCCAGGACGAATGTCTATCTTATTTCCATCTGCTTCAACTTTGGCTTTATTCGATACATGACTGTTATTTCCATTCTTTACAGAATAACTAACATATACGGTATTATGTTTAATCAATAAAGAGCTTCCATTTTTCAGCGTAATAATATAGTTTATTCCATCTCGTAATTCCTGTTTTGAAACAACCTCTAATTTAATTTTATCCATCTCTTCCCAAATTGGAATTGAGCTTTTACTAGAACAACCGATGATTACAAAACTTATACTACTCAGAATGATAAGAACAAAAATAATGATTCTCTTGCTCATAAAAAACCCCCTATTAAATTACTTTAAATATAATCTTTCACAAACAAGATACTCCAAAGTAATACACCGATATTGCCATTACACATAACGTCCCGAGGGTTTGCGACGTCGGGTTACTACATTCATATTCTCACCGATGTCGCTAAACCCTCTGTTATATGAAGCCGCGGTTTAGCACGACCAAAATTCTATTCCTGTTTGTCTACTGTAATTTTATTTTTTTGCCTGATTACTGTTGATTTCTTGACTAGACTTACTAGATCTAAATGTGTATTTAACCGAGATTGTATAGAAACCTCAATCGCCTCCGGGCTATTCTTCCAAAGGATCGGATATTTTCTTTTTATAAAACTAATCAAGGCCTCTTTTTCTTTCGCATTAGGAACAACCAGCGCTTTAGGAATTGTCACGGGTTCCTCTCTTTTGCTTAATTCCTCTGCTGTCGCTAGTCCAAAATGGGATATATTATAAAACTTACTTACTCTTTCCTCTAAAGTTAGAATATACTGACCGTGCTCATCAAGTTGAATTCTGTCAAACCCAACATGGATTAACCGCCAAGGCTTTCTGTTTTTAACCTCATAAAATAATTCAACCACTAGGACTGACTCATTCGCTAACTCTGGTGCTGCTTTATAGTCTGAGCCCTTTGAAGCTGGGATTGGGCACACCTCGCCTTTTCCGCTTATAAAAAGAAATTTGATTCCGCTCAAAACTCTTCACCCTATTCCAATGATTTCAGTAGAAGCCCGAAGTTCCAATCGCGTTTGGTTCTTATACTATACTTCCACCCCTGATATTATCCCACATTTTAACATAATGCTTAGCGGTTTCATAGTCACGGTAGACGCGCCGGTTACCCGGCGCACCCCGCACAGATCCCGGCGTGCGGAACTACCGCACCGGGCTCTTCAGATATGCTCGCTTCCGTAATCGGTTATGCACTTCAGATGCATAACTTTCTTGCTATTCTCCGCAGAGAGGTTTGCACCATTTTTTTCCGATCCTACATGTCCGGTAGGTGTTTCCTTTGCAGACTACGCATACCCGTTAACCCCTTCCCCATGTGGCCGGCTTTCCCGTCCTCAGAGTACTATGAGTTAATCCGAATTCCTATGTGCATTGGCCGTCCTCTTTTTCGATTGGATAGACCTACCTGCTGTTTTTAGCAGGAGCAACAGGAGTCCTCCCAAGTTCCTGATACTTCTCTCCATACATGCCACGTTCTCTGACCCCGACAGATCCTCCGAAACCTTGCCTTTAGACGGTTTCTTTGCTTGGGCTTCCGTGACGTTAAACACGTTGCCATCTGTTCTTTGTCTGTTTCCAGACCCTCTATGACGGGGCTGAATATGCTTCAGGAGTTACGGTTCTCCCTGTGGCCTATATAGTTCTCTGTGTACGCTTCGCCTTACTGTTACCAGTTTCGACGCAACACTCGATATGGGTGGTTGGCTAGACCTTACCCAGCAAGGACTTTCACCTTGTAAGAAGTACCAAGCTTTGCTTGGCGCACTAACGTCTCGAGGGTTTGCGACGTCGGTTTACTACATTCATATTCTCTCCGATGTCGCAAACCCTCTGTTAGACGCTGTCGGCGGCCCCAGAGTCTGACACAAACCTTAAGAACTCTTGAGCTACAATTTCATCATAAACTTCATAGAAATTATGATGGAAGAGAATCAATATCCTTTTCATATCTGGAGAAATTAAATCGTATCCCTTACCATTAACGATAAATTCTCTTCCTCTATAAACTGAATCAAATCCTCTTCAATGGATAATCTAAAAGCCTTTGTCTCTTCATCATCAATCTGCTCGTTATAAAAACTCTCAGAAAAAAGTATATAAAAGCTATATCCTAAGCTTTTAAGGTAGTCTCTAAACTTAGTTATTACTGCTTTAGGTTCCTTATCAAAAGCATCTGATGCAAGTTCCCTATCGAAATGACCAATTTTATAACCTAAGAGATATCTTAAGTTCTCCCCCTCAATATCTGAAAGAATACCAGGAACAGGTGGTAGCAATGTTATACATTGTTTACCGAGGCATTGGATAATTACATCTCTGCCAAAAGAACTCTGTGAAGGCTTAATTCTGATCCCATACAAGAACAATGTAAACTCTCTCATCAAATCGTTAACTTGTAATACTTGCTTCATACCGTCCCCCTAACCGAATCCTCGCCGATTGCGCCTAACGTTCCGGGCATTCACGATGCGTCATACTACCTTCATCTTTGCCAGTTTCGTGAATGCCGTGTTAAGTGATGCCACACCTTCGAAGCCCGACCAAGGAAAAGTCCATTGGTAATAAGGCGCGGGAAAATTGATTTAGACTCGTCGAAGATAGATTTTAATTATTACTCGGCTACTTGGAACAGGTTTGCCATGGGCCTCTAATTTATTATTTCGTGGCAGATTTTTCTGGGCCTTCCCTTTTGGGGAATATAATTTGAGCTCTATCTACGAGAACTTTAGTCGGACAGTTTTAGTTCGCAATTGGGGCACACTTTTTCCTTAACTGGCACCAAAATACCACAGCCAGGACATTGTTCTTCAGTATTGGGATCAAGATCCGATTCGCGTGGAACCTGCTAACCTTCAACATGTTCATTTTTCCCCACCGCTAAATACTCCTTGATATTACGAACATCCGATTGTAGACCTTCGATAGTTTGGTTCATTTGTTCAAGCCAACCTTTGAGATAGCGCAAATGAGAATTGTTAATCGCAAAGACAATCACAAGGTATAAAACCAAAATATTCAATGCCCATAGTAAGACCCACTCCATAAGATCCTCCTTACGCTAACCTACTCTTAATAGACCAACCACAATTAGATTTAACCCATAACCCCTACCCCGATATGTGGTTTCACTTAACGGACGGGTGTTCCCGTAGCGTCCCAACCACATTCATCATCCTCTAGTTACGGTAACATTGTGTTAGCTGGCGCGGAGATCTCCCCAAATTGACTACCTCATAGGAATACACCAAACTGACTGCCCCAGCAAATTCGTTACTGGCCAATGTCATAAAATAGAGTACTCCAGATCTTACGCCACAGTGACAGCGAAAAATTTATCTTTCTTCGGGATCGGAATATCCATGAACTAGTCCCCTGGCCCTTGGAACTATAAATATGATACATCCAACCCGAGCGTAATCAGTATAATGTTATATCATCTATCATTCCCAGTGTCAGCTAACGTCCCGCGTATTCCCGAAGTCTGGTTATTACTTTCATATTTTCTCAGATTTAGGGAATACGCTGTTATCTGATGTTTTCGCCCCCAAATACTACTTAAACAAATTATCGAGTTTATGAGCTAGTTCTTTGAACCCATGAACTACAAGACCTTGATATCCGGGATCAACAGTACTACTTCTGTTGAAAAGAATAGTGTTAAACCCTAGCTCCGATGCCTGTTGGAGGTTTTTTATTCGGTCGTCTACCAGAACACACTCTGATGGTTTGGCACCCAGTGTATCTAATAGGCAATCGTATATCCCTTTGTCCGGTTTCCTAAATCCAACTTCACCACTGATGACTGAGTACTCGAAGAAGTCGCAAATCTTAAACCGATTGCGTAAATATAAAGACCACTCCATTACATCATTCGATAAAATGGCCAATGAATACAGTTGGACAAGTTCCTTCGCAACCTCGTTGAAGTCCGGGTCTAAGGTTATGTAAGTATCTAAATACTCCGACTCAATTTTTGGCAAATAACCGCCCAATCCAACCTCATTCCAAAAATCCACAGCACTGAGTAATCCTAAACTCGACTTGATGTAAAGCTCATTGACTCTCTCAACCGAAATTTGATTGTTTCTCTCCAGTATAAAGGGTATAAGTAAATTGTTTGTGTCATCGCCTTCTTCGAAGACTACACCCATAGCATCAAGTATGACCCAATTTTTCTTCATTTTCCCTCCCAAATACGAAAATGTCAGATAACGTGTTGGGGTTAACGCAGCGTCCCAACCACATGCATATAGGCAAAGTTGCGTTTGACCCCGTGTTATCAGAAGTCCGTCGGAAATGCCAAGACAAACTACGGAACATTCGTCTCTACCCAGGCAACCGAATGAGTGACCTTTCCACTTCAAATACCTTTAAGATAAAAATGTATCGGTGGTCATGCGAAACTAATACGAAGCTAGTATCAAACCCCGAAAAAGCAAAACATGCATCTTGCTCAAACAACCTACATAACTAAAATGGAACATTCATCTATGCTCTAGCACATTACGAATTACCTTCCTTTTCAAACAACATAAGATGTGAAGGTGTTCTATTAAAATATAAACGAAGCTTGCATAATGCCCAAACAAAACGAAACATGCATTTCTCTCTAAAACCGACCTTCTGTACCATGGAGCCCGCCGGCTTTTCCCAAATTCGGATCCGGATCCGAATTTGAGGGCAGCTCCATAACGTTAACTATGTAAATGTCAAACATCGATCACTGCCTCTCCCTACCCTCCATTGAGCAACAGCGAAACATATTTCTACATTTCTTCTATTTAACCCATATCCAGAATCAATCAAACCACGCTAGGATTTCTGATAACGTTTAAGAATTTGCGCCGCGTCATACCTCTTTCATATTAGCTAAGTGGCGCTAAATTCTGTGTTATATGAAGCCACACGCTCAAATTTTATCTGTAAATTATTCCCTTAGCTATGATAAAATGACAAATAATTGTATTTTCTGTTACGATAATATTAATCATTTAATGAAATTTCTTTTTTAACCTTATTAATTAAGAAGTCAATAAGGAATCCAATAATAAACCAGAACAATAAAGTAATACCGGTTTCAAAGAACGGATTATTTAAGATGTAGTAGTATTTACTACTAATATCATTTATTCGAATGTCATTACCTATAAAAGGGAACAGCAAATCTATAATTAGAAAAGATGGACGACTTATTAGCCAAAGGAATAGTCCAAAAAACTCAGGGCTTCCAATATGAGTTAACAAAGAGATCACTAAAGTGGTAATAACGAAAATTTTCTTAAACATAACTACCTCCCCTTTTAATGTGACCTACTTTTTGAGACGTTCCCCAGAGAAGTTCTAAAAAAACCCAAAATAAGTTCTCCGAGATGTGGTTTCATATAACGTCTCGAGGGTTTGCGACGTCGGTTTACTACATTCATATTCTCTCCGATGTCGCAAACCCTCTGTTGTACTAAACCGCTGCGCGGTGGCTTCTTTTAGCTCCAATTCTATATCCATGATATCATCTTTACTGGATAATTCTAGTTATTCAGAAAGGATGATTTTTTATGTCTCTCAAATCCCAAGCTCTATCATCTCATCTTCAAACCATGAAGTTCGAGATGGAACTA
>NZ_JAMHFY010000022.1 GCF_023897015.1 Desulfosporosinus nitroreducens
TCAAACTCTCCAAAAAAAGTTATGTCACTTCAATGAAGAAGATGATTCGCTCATGATTTCTTTTGAAACTCTTTCGAATTTCTCTCATTGGCTGTCCTTGTTGTTTAGTTTTCAAAGACCATCATTTTCTTTGGCTGTTTAGGCCGGAGTTGTATCTTAGCATTTCCAACTTGCGTTGTCAATAGCTAATTTCTTAACCTTGAGTCAGATGCATAGAGTAGTAACTCTTGCCTTTCTGATTTACCAAGTGCGTTTGAGGCACCCAGTTATAATACCATTTTTCAAGATATGCTGTCAACGACTATTTTAATCCTATTGCTCTCAAACATTCACCTCAATGGAGCAAGGTTTATTATAATATCAAGATACTTACGTGCCGTTAATATGGTGTTTCAAGATTAAAAAACCCAATTTGTAAGTCTTTTCATTTCAAGGGGTTTGGATACCGTACTATATTATAGCATTTGAATTTATATCATTTTTATACTCTGAATAAATTCCGCATTAATAAGTTCGTTACCTTTTTTCGTTTCTACTTCAAGCCAATTTTCATTGACACCTATTATTATTCCCTTGACAGTAGTGCCAAAAGTCCCTGTAGATATCAGACATTTCTTGCCAATGTATTTTTTGATGAGCTCGTTAGTCATTATAGCTACACCTTTCCTCTTCCTGATTTTTAACAGTACCGCCTTATTCACCGCACGTTGCTGTGGCAAAATGATAAAAAATATTATGAACAATGGCAAGTAGATCGCAATCCATGACCCTGCGTTCAATAGACCTCATCCTTCACATTATATAGAATAATAATAGATTAAATGCCTTCGACCCAACTCACCAAATACTCGGTATCTGGTGGTGTACTGATGCTTCCTATATCACTGATCTGCCATTTTCCACTGATTCCTTGTTCTTTGGCAGTCAGTTCAAAATGACACATGGCAATCCCCATATCAACTCTTTGCAAATCATGAGCCATAAATTTAGCATAGCCCTTAGTGTGTTGGAGAAAGAAATGACTCTTATTAGTATCCTTCACAATCCTCCACGGTTGCTTATTGGAAGCTGAGGGTGCAAGTCGAAGCATTTCCAGAGGGGTTTCGTATTTCCCGGCCGCCGACTTAGACAAATGATGCCCAAAATCACTATTGAAGAAAAGCTCGCCCCATCCTTTTCTGTTTTTTGATCCGGCCGTAAATCTCATAGCAGAATCGATCAAACTCTTTCTGTTGCTTGGATAACCAATCGGCGAGATACAAGGCAAAATCTCATGATCTTTTTGCTCAATCGCTTTAGCAAATTCACTTTTCTTAAAAGTACCTCCAAGCCAACAAGTGCCCAACCCTAAGGATGTAGCATATAAAACAACCTTCTCAAAGGAATATCCAAAATCCTCTAAATTTCTGTCGGCCTTTTCGACCACGGCAACAACATAGGTCGATGCACCTTTTATCACCCCATAAGTCCCTAGCTTTACGCTCGATTCTTTACGAGCAAGATCACTTTCGATGAGCTCAAATCTTACATTTCCTCCAAATGGACCCCTGGAAGTTGAAAAAAATCCACGCAACGTATCTTGAATCTCGGGCTTTAATGGTTGCTCTAAATAAGTCCGGACAGAAATTCTTTTTTTAACTATTTCAGTGATCGATGATCCAAGTAGTTGTTCATCCGACATACCAAAACCTCCAAGAGTTTTATTTAACACTAACCACTATCTTTATAAGCACCTGTTTACGATACCCATTTCTAGGTTGCAAACGAAATGCTTCTAGCACACTATTATAGCAAATACTGGAGATTATAAAAGCTTTTTCACATAATGACTCTTTTCAAAATCTATGTCCGGAAACTAAAACTCTCTAAACACTTATAATATTTGTTTATCAAAGTTGTAAGTTACAAAAAAATAGACCCCGGCTTAATACCGAAGTCATCTAGAGAAGTATAATTACCTATGAATTTTCAAGATTGAACTAAGATACTGGAGGAGTAACTTTCTTCTCAGACTTCTTCTTCATTTTCTCCTTGTTCCTAGGACTTTTGTCTCCCATGAAACATACCTCCAATCAAACATTAACCCTAGTATTGCAGGTAAAACATTTTTCCATACATAATCTGTGCCTGTTCTCGGCATTAGGGTATAAACCACATATCCAGGGGTTAAATCTTATCCACCCCTAAATAAGGTTCCTTCAAAAAAACTTCTCAAACCTTTATGCTAAAGTTTTCATCAACACCTTTGCCCTCTAAGCATTGATGATTTGTCGCTGGTTAATTATTCATCGTTTCTAGCTTGCCACTTAGTGAGTAAGCTAACAATCCCTAATACAATAAATAATACGATTGAAAACACAAATAAAATCATCCCACTATTATCCCCAGTGGAAATTGGTTTTTTCAAAGAATCCATGTTGAGATAAGCAACTGTTCCAGCCACGAATGCTGCCACCCCAATACCAAGGGCAATTTTTCCACCTACATTTTCATTTCTATTTTTAGGTCTAGGTCCAACGTAGGAATTATTCCATATAATTCGAGTCAAATAATAAGTCATACACCCTAGCATAATAACGAAAACATTCATGGGATACTGCAGCCAGCGGAAACCAAACCCACTGAGCCCAATGTCAATCAAAAGAAGGTAAAAGAGTAACATAAACGCTTGATTCCCGACCATGTTTCGTTTTTGAACTTGCATTTCATCTAAGTTAGTTCTACTCATCTTCATCTTCCTCCCAAAATAGTTGATCGAGGGTTTTCCCTAATACTTTGCAGATAGAAACGCACAACTTAATAGATGGATTATAATCCCCTTTTTCAATGGCATTAATGGTCTGCCGAGTTACTCCCGTGGCATCTGCCAGATCTTTTTGTGACATGTCTTTAGCCGCTCTTGAAGATTTCAACTTCAAATTTTTGCTCATTCCAACACCTCAAGTATAATAGTAATACATTCTTATCTTTTTGTCAATTATATCATACATTTTGTATTACCGATTTGTCATAAGGAAAAAATAAAACTCCTAGATGCTTTTATCTAGGAGTCACTAAAACCTCCGCTAATTACCACATGGCAATATGCCCATCCGCTCTTGGCTCTGTGCCTCCGGCTAACATCCCATCCGCGGTTCTCCAGATGATTTGACCGCGTCCAAAACTGGATGTATCCATCGACCATTTTATGTCATGTCCCCTGCGGACAAGTTCCTGAGCAATATGCTCTGGGAAAGAGTGTTCAATCTCGATGGTTTTCCCATTAATCCATTGCCAACAAGGTGCATCAAGGCTTGCTTGAGGATTCATATGATAATCGAGAGTGTTCATGACAACCTGAACATGTCCTTGAGGTTGCATAAATGCTCCCATAACTCCGAAGGGGCCAACTGGAAGGCTATCTTTAGTTAAGAATCCAGGAATGATAGTATGGTAAGGCCTTTTACCCGGTTGAAGACAATTAGCGTGGTTGGGATCCAGGGAAAAATTATTCCCGCGATTGTGAAGGCTAATCCCCGTCTCTGGGACGACCAATCCTGAACCGAATCCATCATAGTTGCTTTGAATAAACGAAACCATGTTTCCCTCCCCATCTGCTGTTGCCAAATAAACCGTCCCCCCCTTTCGGCGGGTTTCCAGGTTCGGGCTGAAGAGCTCTTTCTCCAATAAGCTTTCGGCGATCCGCAGCATATCCTTCCGAAAGAAGACCTTCAATATTTAATGACATCTGAGATGGATCGGCTATGTATTTCTTCCCGTCAGCAAATGCCAACTTTAGGGCCTCAATTTGAAGATGATAGGAATTTGCACACTCTTTCATCTCAAAATCAAACCCTTTTAAAATATTTAAAGCCATCAACGCGACTAATCCATGTCCGTTAGGAGGAATCTCCCATACCTCATAGCCACGATAATTTACGGAGATCGGGTTTACCCATTCAGGCTTGTAAGTATCTAAATCAACTTTCCTCAGAAAACCGTCGTAACGTTGAGAAAAATGAACGATCTTATCAGCTATGTCTCCATTGTAAAACGATTGAGCCTTTGTTTCAGCAATCGATTGTAGCGTTTGGGCCTGATCCGCAAACCTCCAGAGCTCCCCAATTTTTGGAGCACGCCCTTGAGGAGCAAACGTTCGAAACCAGTTCTCAAACTGCTCGCCTTTAAGCTCATGAACATATCGGTCAAAGGTGATCTCCCAATTCCTTCCTACCGTCGGAGAAATGGGGTAACCTTCTTCCGCATACTTTATGGCAGGTGCCATCACCTCGGTTAGGGGAAGCTTAGCAATATCGAAAAGCAAAACTCTTTTTAATCTAGATTTGATTTGTCATACTTTTGACACATATCCTGGCTATAATTCAGTCATAAGGTTAAATTAACTAATCAAAAGGAGCGAAACAATCATGAGAAAAATGAAAACTTACATTGCAGCCGCCACAATTGTAGGACTTTTAGGGGTGACAGGAACTGCTTTTGCAGCAGTAATCGGTCAGACGCCTGCAGAAATTACAGCAGGATTAACTTCTAAAACTGTCGAACAGGTCACGGCAGAAAGAGCAACCGGAAAGACATACGCTACTATAGCAGATGAAGCAGGTAAGTTAGAAGAGTTCAAAGCACAAACTCTTGAGCAAAAGAAAGCAATCCTTGACCAAAGAGTAGCAGCCGGCAACCTTACTCAGGAACAAGCGGACGCAATTTATAACTCACTAAAGACAAATCAAGCCACCTGCGACGGAACAGGTAGTGCAGCAATAGGAAAAAGCAAGGGAGCTGGATTTGGTCTGGGGCAGGGCCAAGGAATAGGTCAGGGTATGGGACGAAAAGGTAATGCAGGTCAACGCACTGGAGGCGGCTTTGGGGGCGGAATGGGCAGTGGAGCCTGCGTAAACTTCTAAGCAGGCTTTAAAGTAGAAATACAGCTAGGAAACTATGATGTTTCCTAGCTGTATTTAATTTAGATCATACCTATTAACCAACCAAAGAAAATCATTGCTTTGCTTCTATCCACTATCATGAGTGAAATTAACTATCCATGTATTCATATTCATAAAAACTTAGTTTGTAATGGTTTTTTATATGATAATGAGGCGAAAATATGGTAGTGTAGAGGGAGCATTTTTCCCTTTAAGTGTTAGCTTAATATCATTAAAATACATAGGAAATGTTGTGACAAGAGTGCAAAGATTGGAACTGGCGTTATGAAGTTATATAATGCATACCCTATTGATGAGGAGCATCAAGGTCTTACGATTGAGGTCTACCTAAAACAGGTTCAGAAGTATTCAGGAAGAAAGATTCAGAAGCTAACCCGACTAAAAGGAATTTTGCTTAACAAAAAGCCCGTTTTCTTACAGAAGAAGATTAAAACGGGAGATATTTTACGTGTACTGTCCCTTGAAGACTCGTCCTACGGAGTTGAACCGGAGTCAGGTCCAGTTGAAGTTTTGTACGAGGATAGTTATCTAATAGTATTGAATAAGCCCTCTGGTCTATTGGTACATCCTGCGGGCCAAACTTCCCGGGGTACGTTAAGCAATTACCTTGCCCATTACTATCAACAGCAGGGAGCAATCTGCACAGTTCGTCCAATACACCGCCTGGATAGAGAAACTTCAGGGTGTGTTGTATTTGCCAAAGACAGCCATACCCAAGCCTTATTAGATGGCTTGCTGAAAGAAGGAACTCTAAAGCGCACTTACCAAGCCGTGGTTCATGGTCTTATGGATCCTCCAACCGGAACCATCAATGCCCCAATCGGCTCACACCCTACCAAGCCGAACCGGCGCGCGGTAAATCCCAAAGGGGACCAAGCCATTACCCATTACAAAACGATTCGGAGCTTTTCTGAAGTTTCACTGTTAGAACTAACTCTAGCCACCGGCAGGACTCATCAAATCCGTGTTCATTTAACTCACGTTGGGCATCCAATTATCGGAGACAGGATGTATGGAAAGGGCTCGCCATTCATAACAGGTCAAGCTTTACACGCCTCATTTTTACACTTCCCACACCCGGTTGAGGAGCGTGAAATTGCAGTTGAAGCTCCATTTCCAGCAGATTTTTTACGAGTACTAGAAAATCACTTTAGTTGTAGCCACGAACCAGAAAGTTAATCACTCCAAAAATAGGGGTAATCTCATTTTTCATAAACAAGACCCCCATTACTACGTCATTAATGGGGGTTTTGTTTATTGTCCTGAAAATTTGCAGATTATTTTACCCTCCACTTGAAGGACTGAGTAATGCCAACTCATCGCCATCCTTGAGTAGCACAGAAAAACGCTTATTACCATTGATGTGTTGTTTGTTGACAAACATAATTGCCTGACTCAGCCGCTGTTCGGAGATATTTGGACAGCTTTGCATGACCTGATTTAACACCTGCTTTACTGTGCCTTCTTTTACAATCAGCTGCCTTATATTACAGTCAACACAAATCAACCCGAAAAACTTAACAGTAATCATATACTATAGCCTTCCAAACCTAACTTTTTCAGTCTGCGTCTTGTTGGCACACCCTGTTCATCCCAGCCTCTGATTTTGTAGTAATCTTTAATGATTACATCCAATTTCACCTTACTGTCATCGTCATCTGCCCTTTGAAGTTCACTTGTAAGTCTCTTGGGGAGGGTATCGTCACTACTCTTCAAACCTTGTCTAATGTTGATAATTCTTTCCAGGTTGTAACCCCGTTCTCCGGTTTTGATAAATCTTCCGATAGTTGTTTCAAAGCCTGTCACTGATTTAATTGAATAAGGATGCGGCAGTATACCCATTACGTTAAAGCTCATTAACCAAGAATGGTTATGCAAAAAGCCCACTAACCAACCAAAAGAAGGTATAACTTTGTTAATAAACCTCACAAGAATTTTATTGGGATTTTTTATCAGTGCCTGTGGTAATAACGAATAAGTGGTAAATAAACACGTTCCACCAGCTGATACTGCTTCCATGAGATCTTGAAAGAAAATCGTATAGGCAGCTTTTCCCTTGGAGATCCTCCCGCTAACATTCAGCCCCAGTCCTTCAAGCACAACAAGGTAACCGCCATTTAAGTGACACCCCCCTCTGTTTGCTGTTGCATACCCAAGTCCCATCCCCTGTGCTGCCCGAGGTTCATAGGCGGCAATTTCCAGACCTTTGACATTCATCGCAAAGTCATTGCCGCCATATTTATCTGCAATACGTCTTGTTCCTTCTGCCAATACATCACCAATTCCTTGCCGAGTTGCAACTTTTTTAACTAATTCCTCCAGACCTGCACAGTCGCCAAAGTTCAAGCCATTATTCCATAAGCCTTTTTCATTGAGTTCCATTGCAAAACCAACGCTGCTCCCAAAACTAATGGTATCAATTCCATACTCGTCGCATAGATGATTGAGGTTTAAGATACTTTGCATATCATTGTTAAGCAAATTGCTGCCTAATAACCCCATCGTCTCCAACTCAGGACCTTTAACATTTTTACCATAGGCTTTGACCACCCTGCCACATTGAATTGGGCAAGTAACACAGCCCTTATTTTTTATTGTAAAATCTTGTCTTAATGTTTCACCATTAATCTTCTCAAAATCTTCATAACTTCCCCTTGAATAATTCTTAGTAGCAAGTTGATTGCGAAAATTCATCATACTTACAAGCGACGCAGTTCCCAGCTTTGGCAACTGTTCCCCAGTAAGTAGATGTGATTTAAGCTTTTTAATCCAATTCAGGTTGTGCTTTTTAAAATTATCCCTGTCGTAAATTCTTATGTTCTCTGTTCCACTCGCAATAATACCTTTAAGATTTTTGAAACCAAATACAGCGCCAACTCCCCCACGCCCCGCAGCCCGCTCTTCGCTGATAACAGCTGCATACCTTACCATGTTTTCGCCGGCTATACCAATGACGAATTTACCTATGTTTTTTCCACCCAACAAATTTTGTACTTCGCTTGTATTTTTTCCCCATAAATGTTCAGCATTTTTCATGGATATATCTTCATTCCGGATATCAATATATACCTTTCCCTTACTTTTTCCGCAAATGACCAATCCATCATAACCCGCACGCCTGAGATGTAATCCAAAGCTTCCGCCACAATTTGAGGAAACTAAAAGACCTGTTAAAGGGGAAATTGTGGACACATTAAACCTGGATGAACACGGTGACGTTGAACTGGTAAGAGGTGAAGTGGTGATTACAATAATGTTCTCCTCAGAAAATGCTTCCACCTTGCTCTTGAAAGAATCATAGATAATCTTGGCAGCCAGAGTCTTGCCTCCAATAAACATTTCTCTGTCTTTATCAGACACGGGATAATCCTCAACTTTGCCACTGCTCAGATTTATCTTAGCAATTTTCTCAGCATAACCAAACATAATTACCTACTCCTTAATAATAAGATAAATTCTCATTATATCCTCTTCATTCATAATCTTTGGCACAGGATAAAGCGGGTTGCTTTCTGCCAAAGCACGTTTTACCATCAAAGGAACATCACTCTCAATAATGCCGTTCACCTTGTTGGGAATCCCCATACTTTTATTGAGCATTTTAATTGCATGAATAAATTTAAATGATTTTTGTTCACTGTTATCGCCTGGTTCACTCAAACCAACCATATCGGCAAGCTCGGCCAAAGGTTTGTGTGCCGACTTGCCATAGTATTCTAAAACATAAGGCAGGATGATAGCATTTGCCAATCCGTGAGGGACTGAGTAAAATCCACCAAGCGTATGAGCAATCGCATGGACATAACCAACACCGACACGTGTAAATGCCAGACCTGCCAAAAATGAGGCTTCTTGCATGTTCTTACGCGCGGCAAGGTTTTGGCCGTTCGAATATGCTTCAAAAATGTTTTCGAAAATCAACTTTACTGCATCTCTACTGTACTGTTTTGTGGCTTTTGTGTTACTTCTGCCGATATAAGCTTCGACGGCATGTGTCAAAGCATCAATCCCGGTTGTCGAGGTAATACGTTGCGGCAGATTAACAGTAAGCACCGGGTCAAGCACTGCATACTGTGGAATTAGAGCAGTGTCATTGATTGCATACTTTTCATGGGTCCTGCTGTCCGTAATAACAGCCGCAATTGTGGTTTCACTGCCAGTACCGGAGGTTGTTGGAATAGCAACTAGAGGAGGAATTTTTTTCAAAACCTTAAATAACCCCTTCATTTGAGGAATGCTCTTTTTCGGTCTTGCTGCACGGGCACCTACACCCTTTGCACAATCAATTGGTGATCCGCCGCCAAAAGCTACTATACCTTTGCAATTGTTTGCATTGTACATCTGTAATGCTTCCTCAATATTATCAATGGTTGGGTTCTGGACAGTTCGATCATATACCAGATAGTCAACGCCCTCATTGCTCAAGCCTTTAAGCAATCCATCCATTAGTCCCAGTGATGCAATCATTTTGTCAGTTACTATCAAAACGCTGTCAATACCCTTACTTTTAATTAGCTTTGGCAGCTTGTTCAAGCTGTTTTCTCCCTCTATCAACTCTGGCATACGCCAAGGCAACAAGTAAGAAATCCATTTGAAAACACATTGATAAATCCTGCAATACAATTGATACATACATATCACCCTCCCCCTCTTTAACATTGAGTCTCCTTAGTCCCTCGTTCAAGATCCTGCCCTTGTTTGAACTCCCACTAATTCTTATGCTTTCACCTAAAATTTACTTATCTTTTAGTTACTTATCCAAAAATATGATCACTTTTGTTATAATCCATTCTCTACTCCTTTCAGTAACATCTATCAGTCGTCCGACCGACCGATAGATGTTAAATAATTATTTAGCCTTTGATAATATTTTGGCAATGCCATCAATTGGAATCGTTTCCTCACCAAGCCTGCACTGAATTGTAAATCCGTCAATTGCTGCCAATATTATATATGATAATACTCTATAGTCTGCTGAACTATCTTTTAACACCTTTCTTAAACCATTTTCCAGTGCAATTCTCCATTCTTTATACTTTTCCCTAAAACGTTGATTAAGGGGTTCATTGCTCGTTACTGCATCGCTAATAAGATAAAGATGCAACTTTCCCCTGGTTTCAGCCGTCGATATTCTTTCGAATACCACCCTTAATACTTCCTCCGCTATAAGGTTATGCTCGATATTGTCAATCCACGATAAAAGCTCTTCGGTAATTTTTTTAAGATGAATATCTGCAATGTCGTAAATAATATCACTCTTATTAGAGTAGTAGTAATATAACGTCCCTTTACTTATGCCAACTTCTTTGGAGATATCAGCAAGACTGGTATTTTTGACACCTTTCTGGGCAATCAATTTACTAGCTGCCTCAAGTATGCTTTGTCTCGTACTGATTAGTTGACTCCCTGTCTCTTCTTTACTCATTTTTCACCTCATACCATTACCCAACTAACTAAAAACATCTGGGCTTCATTTCGCAGTAAAAGACCCCACAATTCCCCAAAACGGAGGGGAATTGTGGGGTTTAACTATACTTCTCCTCTGCCTTAAAACCTATAACCAGTTCGTTGTTCCGTACAACTAGGGGGCGGATAATAGCCTTTGGATTTACAGCCAGAAAATTGGCTACAGCCAATTCGTTAGAGTCCTCAAGTTCTTTCCCAAGTTCCTTGTAGGTTTTGCTTCTCTTATTCAGCAAACTCTGAACGAGAACACCCCCAAGTTTAGCAAGGTCATTCAGTTCTTCGACGGAGAGAGGGTTTTTTACAATATTGCGGTATTCAAACTTAACATTCTGTTGCAGAAGACCCGCTTCTGCTTTACGGCAAGTCGTTCACTGGGGAAAGCAATAAAATGTCAGCATTTTCTTTTTCCTCCTATGTCTAGGATTATATACCGTCTCTCCAAGAACTTGGATCTTATATTAAGAAGTAGGATGTACAATCAAAATATTTTTTACAACCCAGTTTGGCAAGAGGCGAAAGGGGTGCATCGCATCTTGTTTATGATTATAAGTTTATTATTATGTCCTCAAGAGCACGTTTGGGCACATGATGTATCCCTTGCTGGTCTCTCCAATACTTTATGTCTCCTGATTCTCCTAGCTTGTCAATGACCACCACTTCTTTAGGTTTACCCAGGGCAATCACTGTTAAAATAGCAAAATGGCTAGGCAGATCTAATTCTTGAGCTAGTGCAACACGGTCAATCGAATTAAATTGGCACCCTCCTAAACCTTTTTCGACAGCACCTAACAATATGCTCTGAACAGCAATTCCGTGGTCCCAAAAAATACCTTTACTAATACTTTGATCATGAAGAACGACCACGTATGCACTAGGCTGCTCCCCTTCTTGAGGCCCATCCCAGTCCTTAAAGTAGCCAGCCCATTTTAAGGTTTTAAAAATTCGATTATTAATTTCGGGCGTCTGGGATATTATGTACTTTAGCGCCTGAAGATTCCCCCCCGTTGAAGAAAGCCTTGCAAGATCAACGAGGTCTTTTAAAGTCTCACGGGTTACCTCTGCGTCCTGATAAAATCGGCGATAAGTCCGGTTTTTTTCAATGAGTTTACGAATCATATTAAACATCCCTCCAAGAAGTTATATCTAATTCCAGTTGGACCGTCTCTTTGTTCTCAATAATATTATTTCCGTGGCAACCATTACCTTAAATGTCTCATGCCAGTGAGATCTTACTTTTTTATTCGGCTTAAGGCCAAATCCAAGGCCTCTTTAACCGTCTGTGCATAATCCAGTTTAATGCTTTTTCTTTCATCTAAATACTCTTCTTCATATGCTATGGTCCTCACTTTTTTAGCCCATCCGCCTGAAGGTTCCAGAATTACGACAGGTTTAAGGTTCAGGTATGCCGCAGATAATTCCCCCAGTGTGCCATTACCTCCACCCACCATTATTAAGGCATCCGAAGAATGAACAAGAATTAAGCTCCGATAATCAAAACTTAATCCTGTATTAATAGGAATGTCTATATATTTATTGGCCCTATCCATCGTATCTCCTGGTAAAATCCCTACTACTAGACCATTAGCCTCTTTGGCTCCTTTAGAAGCACACTCCATCACACCGTTTGTACCACCCGTTAAGAGAATTGCACCTCTAAGAGCAATTTCCCGGCCCATTTCTTGGGCCAATTGTTGCAACTCAGCAGATATGTCCCCTGATTGCCCGATAACCCCAATGCGTATCAAAATACTCATCCTTTCCGAAAAATGTATAGCCTTTGTATAATATGTCACTGAAAAGTAACATTATGCTAGCGTATTTTTGCCCCGAAAGGTATAAGCCCAAGTTTAGCAAATTTGAAATGCTGAAGCCCAAAGGGTACACCAACAATTGTTATACAAAATAGTGCACCTATAATCAGATGGGCTATGGCAAACTCCCATCCAAAAACGATCAGCCAAATGATATTAAAAATTAATCCGCCAGCTCCAAAATGTCCTAGTTCTATTTCTTTTCCAAAAGGCCATAGTACAAATAACGAAATCTTGAAACATTGGAGGCCAAAGGGTATACCAATGATTGTTATGCACAATAAGGCCCCTGCTAAAAACCATAAAACTGAAGCAATAATACCTCCCAATAATAGCCAAATAATATTGCCAATTATGTTCATTTACACCCTCCTTTATTTAGTCATCACAGTCTGCAGTACAGGTAATCCATAATAAACAAGGGCAATAATAAATACTATGCTAATGGCCAACTTAAATAACTTCTTTAGAATGAAGCCGACGGTAGCGATCACTAAACCTCCAATTAGTATTTCTTGAAACCCTAACCCCCCGAAGAAATTCTCCATAATTCATAACTCTCCTTCTAAAAGTTCTATAATACATTCTATATCACACTCTCCAAAGAAGGAAGACCCTATGGAAATACTTAAAAGACTGACATTCATGAAAAGATCAGCACTAATTTAAACCCTTCCCCGTTGAAGGGTAATCCATATTGAGGCATATGAGATTGTTGTTACAGAAATGAGCAACAATGGAGGAAATCGGGATTAAATATAGAATCTTAATATTTAAAACTTTCCGAAGATCCTTCTTTCCCTTAATTATTAAGTGCATTTGCTGAAAGGAGTATTAGTCTATGTCGAAGCTTGATAATCCGCTAAATATATACAAGTTACTTCCAAAATCAAATTGCAAACTTTGTGGAGTAGCGACCTGCTTGGCGTTTGCTGCTGCTGTTATACAGGGACAAAAACGTCTCAATGAATGTCCACATCTAGAGAAAAATACAATCAAAGAACTTGATGGAAAGATTATCCGACAAATGACTGCCGAAAAGCAACTGAAGCAAGTACTCGTACCGTTGCAAGTTGAAATTTTCGCAATAGATTTCCCGGGGTCAGTAAAGCGACTGGGTGCTAAGCTTTCTGGCGATAAGTTAACAGTAAAGTGTCTTGGCAAAGACTTTACTGTTGATTCTAAGGGCAATGTTATATCTGACTGTCATATTAATGTTTGGGTAATTGTGCCTTTACTGAACTATATCATTAGAAGTGCGGGAATTGATCCTTCTGAAAAATGGGTTCCTTTTAGGGAGCTTAGCAGCGACACGGTATGGAATTCATTTTTCGAACAAAGGTTTGAAAAACCTTTGAAGCAACTAATAGATAGCTATCCCGATCTTATTGAAGATTTGATTTATATTTTTAACGGAAAGCCAGTAGAAACTAGTTTTACCTCCGATATTTCGCTTGTATTATACCCTTTGCCAAAGATTCCCTTACTTATTTGTTACAAGAAACCAGAAGAGGATCTAGAATCTAAGCTCAATGTTTTTTTCGATAGCACAGCGGGGGACAATCTCCAGATTGATTCAATCTATAGGCTTTGCGTTGGACTTCTGGTAATGTTTCAAAAGATCTCTTCGAGACACATATAGATATAAAACTCCTATTGAATGTTCTTCACAAGCTGTAATTGATTCATCGGAGTTCCGACGTCTAACCTTCCCAATTCAGGTCTGCCAAAGATCCGAGCATTTTCATGCGTTGCCATACGATAGACCTCCAGCCTTGGGATTCCAGACTGAACCATCCAGTCTATCTCATCATACAAGCTCTCAGCATGAGGCACTTGATAAGCGCCGGCATCTGTGCCAACACCCAGTCGGACCTTTAAACAATAAGCTTCATAGATTTTTGCCAAGTGAGCCTCCAGAATACGTTTCAAGGTATCAACTTCATGTGGGGAGTAACGATCGGATGGATATTTCAGTATATTCCCTATCGGTGACACCGTTGGAACCCAAGCAATGCTCTTTTCTCTCATCCGCTCAAGATCTTTGGTCGTCATATAATATCCGTGTTCAATTGAATCGACTCCAGCTTCTACAGCTAATGAGATTCCCTCTTCCCCACTGGCATGAGCCATGACAAGTATTTGACGTTCATGAGCCGCCTCGACGATCTCCCTTAATTCTTCTACCGTCCACTGATTAGGACCCACCCTCGAAAAATCATCAAACCGAATCAATCCTGTGACGATTACTTTAAGTTGGTCTATGCCTTGGTCGAAGAAGTCACTCTCCTTTTCCTGCCATTCCTTAAGGTCTTGAAAGCCCCGACCAAGAAAACGGCCATACATTCCCGCTCGACCCACAGCCTCGTGAACTGATATGACCTTAGGCCCAGACCACAATCCTTCATTAACCTTGTTTTTTGCTTCCCAGGAGAATCCTGGTAAGTCTCCACCGTCGCGAATAGCAACAATTCCCATCTCCAGATATCGCTGTAAAAACACTTTAATGTTGTCCTCGATCAATAGAGGCTGAGCCCAATTTTCTAAGCACTGATAAAAATCCAGGCTGTCTAAAGCTAAATGAACATGGGCATCTAACCATCCAGGCAAAAGGAAATAGGAGCTCCATAGCAACGACGGTTCAGGGTGACTTTCTAAATGACTTAAAACCTTCAATGAGTTGACCTTGCCATCCTTCCATTTTAAAAGCACAGGTTGAGAACACATACCCCGTTCATAGCTCCAGTACCCTGCGATGATCGTTTCCCCTTCATCGGGAATTTCAAAGATTTTTCGTTCTGAACTGCACGAAATGTACACCCTATTTATCCCCTCTCTATCCTAAGTAGAAGTTATTCTCAATCTTGTCTTTCTTGCCAGATATTTACCTAAAAGAGCAAGAAGCACCCAGTTAAAGGGTTTAGCTTCTTGCTCTTATTTACACCCGGACCCACAGTCTTATTTTAGTTCTTCAATCAATGCCTTAAAGCCGGGCAGTGCTTTCACGATTGTTTCATAAGCAACACAATAGGCAATTCGGACATAACCAGGGCATCCAAATGCAGACCCAGGAACTATGAGAATATTTTTCTTATTAGCCAAACTGCAGAATTCGGCATCGTTTTCAATAGGGGATTTGACAAACATGTAAAATGCACCTTCAGGTTTTATACATTGGTAGCCATAGGACAAGAGCTCTTTATAAAGAAGTTCCCGATTCCTATTATAAGCCTCAAGATCCACCTTTGCATCCAAACATTTTACAATGACGCGCTGGAATAATGCCGGTGCGTTAACAAAACCTAAAATGCGATTTGCAATATTGGCTGCAGAAATAATATTTTCAAAATCGGTAGCTTGATCTGAAATCATCAGATAGCCTATTCTTTCGCCAGGAAGCGAAAGGGATTTGCTGTACGAGTATCCGACGATCGTATTTGCATAATATTTCGATAAGTATGGTACCTCAGCCTGATCGTAAGCAAGCTCTCGATACGGTTCATCGGCAATCAGATATATATCTGTGCTAAATTCCTTTTGCTTCTCTCTCAGTATTTCAGAAAGCTTGATTATAGTTTCTTCCGAATAGATAACCCCTGTTGGATTATTAGGAGAATTGATGATAACCGCTTTGGTTTTAGGGGTAATTTTATCCTTGAATTCTTTAAGATTCGGTTGGAAATCAATCGTATTAGGCGACACTGCAATTAATTCACCATCGAAGTTTTTGACGTAGTTTCTGTACTCTCCGAAAAATGGTGCAAAAGTAATTACCTCATCCTTTGGATTAAGTAAGGTTTTCAAAATAACATTTAACCCGCCTGCTGCGCCGACGGTCATAAGAATACTGTTATGGGTAATTGTGGTACCAAATTTATCATTGATAGATTTGGCAATCGCTGCCCTAACTTCTTCATACCCTGAATTATTCATATATCCATGAATACCTATATCATTTTTATCATTTACAATCTCTAAAATTGCCTTCTTCACTTCTTCAGGCGGTTCAACATTGGGGTTTCCAAGGCTAAAATCGAAAACATTTTCCGCACCGTAAATTCCTGCTAACCTTTTACCCTCCTCAAACATTGCCCGAATTACAGAACTGTTTTTAACCTGCTCATGCATTTTTTCTGAAATCATACCGCTCAAACCTTTCTTCTTTAACTAATATTAGAAATTGGGAGAAGTCGTATTTTTAAATTGAGAAATAAGTTCCCTTCAAGATTTCGATAAAAAATCTGATAATCCTGCCAGCACTTTATTATTAACGTTTTTTATGTTTCGAGCCGTGAAAATAATAAAAAATCGCTGTGCAAAAAGCTGCCGCAATTTTTGCAAGAAGATCCATTGAAGTGTCTTCAAGTCCGCCCTTTACCATGTTCGTCTTAAATAAATAATCCCCTACAAACTCAAACATTTCCCATAGAGTGCCTAGGGCGATTGCAACGCTAAAAGCAACAATTACTGCAAATAATCTAAATCGTTGCTCCGTAATTTCTTGTCTCTTTTCGAAAATTCCTTTTATCAAATAAAGTGCTATGATAACAGCATAGCTCCCAAATATTGCATGGAGAAATAAATCCCACCACCAAAATACTACATAGAAATTCTTGATTTCCCCCAAGAATTGTGCAAAAAAGATAAATACTAGGGCTATTGTTTGAAAGCCAGAAGGTAGAAGGATATTTCTTTGATTAGCAATACGGGTAACTATGAAAGGACTAATCAGACAAACGACAGCGAGCATCGCCAAACTTAGGTTCTTCCATTGTCTAAACGCAACATTCACAATAGCTGTATATATAAGAATTGTCTCAAAACACAATGCCATTCCAATTGACAGCTTACTGCTTCGATTATTCATTAGAGCAAGACTCCTTCCGAACGGAATCTATGGGGAGGCCTTTATCATGATCTAATTTTCCACTCCAAATGATTCACGCATTAATTGCCAAGCCGCTTTTCGGTAGGTGGCGGCTAAACTTCCCAAGGATGACATAATACAATCTTTATCTAATAAAATTGCGATTTTTTCTTCTGAAAACAGTGTACCCTCCATCCCCATAATGCTTTCCCGGAAAATTTCAAGGCCATTAGGTAACTGAGTTAGTGCCACACCTGTTCCAACAATCCACCGAATATTACTTAAATCTCTTGGCCCACAGTTTCCCGAGACACCACTATGTCGTTTTAGAGCAATTGTTATTGCGGCGGAAGTTATCTCAGCGCTAAAGACCATCTGTTCAGGTGTTTCCGGTCTGGATGTAATAAGTTTTTCCCATTCTTCTCCATGATGCTCTACGATTCTATTTTCACCAATCAGCCTTACCAAGGGTAAAGGATTAATAAGAACACCCAAATCCTCTTCAACCGTTCGTTGAGGCACTGGTCCAGAAGTTAGCGAATACAAATTTGTCGCTATCGCTCCAACATCAAGTACCAGGACTTCTCCTACTTCCTCATAGATCAGTTTAGCAGCATTCATAATAGCTTCAGTGGCCGGCAAAAACCCGCCCCTGAGAACAATTGCTCCATTCACTTTCATAGTGTGAATTTTCGGCACTGAACTTACACCATAAAAAGGTATATCCCCTAAACAACCAATAGGTCCGATATCTTTCTCTAAATCAGTAACAGCAAATTGTAACCCAGTTCGAAAATCCCCATCGTATTCAGTCCTTAGAGAGATCCCTTGCCCTAGTAAAAGTGGATTTTCCGTGTCTAGATTGGCAAATGCTTTCACAACTATTGTTTCATTACCAATTTCGGCGACTAATACCTTTTGCATACTCTCTCTCCTCACTTTGGCAACTTATTGGCATCTATTATCGTACCCCAAAAAAGAAAAAGTACCCGAAGCGGTTATTAAACCTGAAATATAGATAAGGTTATTTATGGAAGGAGAACCAACAACTTGTACTATATTTTCAGGTAGTCAGCATGTATACTTCACTGTACGAGGCCTTAAAGATAGTAAGCAACAGGAAAGGGGTAGTACTAGTGAAAAAAAGTATTTTGTTAATGACATTAGTTATAATAGCTATTATCGCCTCAGCTTCCGTAACCCAAGCTGCAACATTAAAGGCAGGATCAACAGGTTCAGAAATCAGTATGTTGCAATCAGAGCTCCAAACCTTAAATTACGATGTTGGCCCGGTGGACGGAATTTTCGGAAGTAAAACCAGAGCCGCTGTTCAGGCATTTCAACGTGACAATAATTTATTAGTGGATGGAATTGTCGGTCCACAAACACAAGAAGCCTTGAAAAAAGCAAGTATTTTAAAATCAAATACTTCGCCTCAGGAAAAAACTAACCAAATAATAAGTACAGCCAAAAGTTTCTTAGGAGTTCCCTACAAATGGGGAGGTACCACTCCTTCAGGCTTCGACTGCTCTGGCTTCACCCGTTATGTTTTTGCCAGCCAAAGTATTTCTTTGCCGCGTGTTAGCATTGATCAATATGGAGTAGGAACCCCAGTAGCCTTTAACAATCTTATTCCAGGTGACTTGGTTTTCTTTAACCTTGTCTCAGGAAAGCAAGTAAGTCATGTAGGCATCTATATTGGAGATAATCAATTTATCAGTGCAACCAGCAGTAAGGGCATTGCTATTTATAGCTTTACTCCCTATTGGGCAAATGCCTATGTAGGGGCGAAACGTATCTATTAAACATTCCTCAAATATTAAAAGCAGTGTGAAGAATTAATTTGCTAACTTAGCTTGACGAGGCAATCTTGTTTAGATGAAAGTTTAAATTTTCACCAAATAACGTCAAAGGCCACGCATACGCGTGGCCTTTGACGATTTCATTTCATATAAAACTCAACTTCTTGTTTCGCCATTTTTTCTTCCCAATCCATTTGTAACAACGCTAAATCATCTTTATAATCGGTTTTTGTTTCATCCTTGTCGTATTCGAGATTCTCTAACACCTCAATTGTGAAGCTCTCTTCCCCATATTCTTTCCATTCCTTTTGTAACTCTCGGTTAGGATAAGCACCCAATTCCAATTTGAACTTGGTGCTGTTTAGGGTCGCTCTCAAATTTTGTGTTCCTTCAATTAGATATTTATTATTGTGCTTAGACCGGATAATCAAAACTCCCATATCTGGTTTCATTTGTAGATATTGTTGTTTCAACTCTTTCTTTCTGTCCATTAGTTTAATATCCCATCTCCTTAAGAATCCTGCTTAGAGTACTCAACCGTTCCCCCATCAGCTCGTCATCAATACTGAGCGCCTGGCTGAATAACTTTATGTCTTCATTAATTTTTTCATTATCCGTACATACTGCTACTGTCATAGCGTCACCTTGTAAGCCCACCCTGTCTATGACAGGATTGTCAGTATCGTATAATTTTTCATATCGATAAGCCTCTCTGAAATGCAGTTTTGCTCTGCATATTAAAATTGCAAGATCAAGGACACGATGAAGGGGTAGTTCCTCAGACTGTCTTGACCATTTTTCTCCCGTATATCTCCATACTTTAGCTGATACATCTACCTTACCTCGATCATTCCACTGCGCTAAACCTAATGAAAGACCTTTTGCATCTGAATTATAGGCATATCTGCCATCAACATTTTCATAGTTCTCTGAAATAATAACTGGTTTATGTTTTAAAGTGGTCGGTATTTTCATTATCTCTACCTCCAAAATTTTGATCAACCTTAGTAATTTAGTAAATTACTAATTCACTGTACTTAGTATAGACTTTCTGACAAGTAAAGTCAAACAACATAAAAGACCGCCACAATTAGTGACGGTCAGATAGAACTACTTCTTCTTTTATTTAAATCGCCCCAAAGCCTGCACTGTGGTTATAAACTCTGTGATTTATCCGATAGTTGGCTTATCACTTAGCGCTGCTAATGGGATGCTATTCATGATGGACATAAGAAGCATGCCGAGAACCATAATGGTCGATCCAATAAGAGCCATCTTTTTGTATTACATAAGTAAATCCTATAGGAAATATTCTTCAACTGCGTGACGTTCTAATTCTATTTCCGTTTTAGTTAATAAGGGAGGTGAAGAAGTGTCCACGAAGAAAAATCCGTTTAATGAGCATTGCATGGAAACTTGGTACCAACAAACAGTCATAAAACTATACAGTTTTACTTACGCTCTTCTCCAGAATCGAGAAGAGGCAGAGGATATTACTCAAGAAGCCTATTTTCGCTGTCTAAGGAAAGACACGAAGAATTTTCCACCCTATCCTTATCTTAAAAAGGTAGCACGTAATCTTATTTACGATCGATATCGCCACTGGCAAAAAAACGACAGTCAAATCAAGGAACATTCCCTGTCCGAGGATGTTTCTGCCCCGGAAGAAAAATGGGTAACTCGTGCCTTGGTACAAGAACTTATGAAACAACTTCCAGAACAGTATAGTCAAGTTTTAGAGCTTCGCATTATCAAAGGGTATTCGCGCAAGGAAACGGCAGAACGCATGGAACGCAGTGAGGATGCCATTCGTGGGTTACAGTACAGAGCTCTTCAATCTTTACGGGATTTATTTAATGTCACAGATGAGAATGGAGGATAATTAATAACTATGAAAACAAACGACAACTTTGCTCAAAAGTCCCCAGAGCAAGAGTTAGACGATTTTATCAATGCTCTAAATCTGGAACGGCAACCTATTGAAAGCACCAATGAGGATGTCGCTGAACTTCAGTCACTGACTAGAAGAATCAAAAACCTGCGCCCAGCTGTTAACCCCCGCGAACAGTTTACTCTTCAGTTACAAGAAAAACTTCTAAGAGGGCCCAAACCTCAGAAAAGATTCTTGCCATGGAGTACACTTGTTTCAAGTATCTTAGTTATTATTTTCTTGATTTCCCCTTGGTCTCATTCGAACAAAGATCTTGTCTTAGCAATGGAACAGAAAGTGAAACAACTTGAAAACTATCATGGAATACTAGAAAAGACCAGTTCAAATGCCGCTGGTGAAACTCAGATCATCCAGCGAATCGAGATTTGGTCAGTGGGGAATAAATATGCAACCCGCAGCGAAGAAGGAATAGTAACGGTCAATAACGGAGAAAGTCGTTGGATAAGTCAACCGAAAAGCAGAGAAATCACTTTACTGCCTATTTACCTTGATCCGCATGATTTCGACTTACAGGAAGAAGCCTCAAGAGCTAAGCAATATCCTCACAAAATCGTAGGTGAAGAAACTATTGCCGGACATGAAGCTACTCGTATAGAAATCGAACCTCCTGGCGGGCTACCCTATTATCTGTGGATTGATACGGAAACGCATTTACCAATTCAGCTTCAGACCGCTATGCAGAAGTCCCTACAAACGACCTTTACGTTCGTGACTCTCGAAACAAACACTCAAATTCCTAATTCAACCTTCAACTATGATCCCCCTGAGGGATATCGGATAATAGATCAGAATCCTGATAAACCCGCAGTCACCTTGGCCGGAGCTATTACCATCAGTGGTCTCACTCCTCTTCAACTCTCAGAAAAACCTCAACGAATGTTTGCTTCCTCTAACCGTATCGTCTTTGACTTTATAGATACGATTGTGATTGAGTCTAAAGCAACGACTCCTTTCGTTCTCTCGCCTCTCGCAACTCTAGGGCAAGCTGAAGGAGGCCCCTTAGAAATATTGCCAGATAGTCTTCGTTGGCAGCAAAACGGACTAGAAATTCAAGTTCAGGGACAACGATCTGAGGAATTAGCAAAACAATTAACGAATAGTATTGCTATCCCCGCAGAAGGCCAAGTCCTCCCAAGTCAATCAAAAGTTAAGGTTGAAATCGATATGGAGATAGTAAAAAACAATCAACAGCAGGTTGATGCAGGAAGCAGTCCTTGGCAACTTGACCCTGCACAAGTGGCCTTTACATTCGCAGTTCTAAAAATATCCCCTGAAGGGATCCAAGGTGAACCGCCATTTGATTACAACTCCCTAAAAGTTACTTCCAATACTGGTACAGACGCCACGATTCAAATATTAGAGGGTCCGGTCAAGGTAGTTTACCTCAAACGTTTAATTCGCCAAGATCAAAGCGGCATATGGACAGTAGTTGGCTATGACCCTAGGTAACCCTGCTCGAATAAAGGCTTGTTTCTAGGCAGAATAAAGGGGTTCCCAGAAGTGTATTCTGAGAACCCCTTTATCATATTCTCCGATATAACCAAGCCCATAATGCTTGCTTTCCAAGTATTATGGGCTTGGTTTCCGGTTATTCAATCGCTTTACTAATCTAAAAAGTTGCTATTTGTTAATCGAATCATTTCTACTTTGGAATCTGCTTTGACATCCTGGTTTAACAGCGAATTATCATCCTTGTCTAAGTCAAAAATAATTAACTGCCCATCTCCAAGATCGTAAAAACCTGCAAGTTTACCTTCCCCGTGCCGACTTTCTAACTGTTTATAGTCTGAACCGTAGTTATCAAACACATCTTTGGCTATATCTCCTATTTTACTTCCCCTATTTGTCGGAAATTGTGCCGAGGTGGTCTCAATTTCGAGAACCTGTCCGGAGTCCTTTCCTACAATAACGGTAACTCCTTTATCATAGGTTCTCTTGTTCCATGACTCTGGAAAATGACCTGGCTCTTCGTGGTACTCCTCCTTAAAGACACTTCCTAATATCTCATTAACCTGACTTTGACTGTCACCAAGTTGGATTTGTCCAATGCTCGGGCGCTTATCAGTATCAGCCTGTTCATCTTTCAGTATTGTAATCTCATCAGCTGTTGCCTGAACTGGATATGATTCAGCAACTGGCCCAATGAACCTCACTTCTACTTTTAAGTTTTCCTGCAACGCATCAAAATTGGAATTCACTACATTGTCCGCAGATTTTTCATTGATCTTAGTCTTTTGGGTTACTTTAATTGAAGCCTGGTCATAAGGCTTAGAGCCTTTTTCCCCTTCGACTAAAATAGTTCCAAGAATCTCCCCTGATTGGTTCTTAGTCAACTTGATGACGGTACCAACAATATCTGTTTTATTGGTACCTTGTAAATCTCCAGGATTTTGAGAGTTAGCTAAACCGCATCCAGAAAGCATAAATATCCCTACTAAGGAAATAGCAATTAATTTAATTATTTTCATTCTCCCTCTGCAATTAGTTACCACTGTCGCCCCGGATCATCAGCCATACTGTTAACAGTACCTGCAGGATGAAGCACAAGATAATGATCCATCACTGGATCAGAATTGCTGGCAGTCGGCAGTGGGAATATAAACTCTATCTTGAATTCCGGCCCAGCTGTATATCCGATGATTTCTTCTCCATTAACTTTCACGTCATAAGCTGGAGTTCCATAAACTTCTTTTGTTTTCGCAAGAGAAAGCTGCTGCAGCTGTTTATCAAAGGATCGAACCTCAAAAATCCGGGAACCTTTGTTAAAACCAAAAACCACTGAATGTTTTGAGTAGGTAGCATAGGTCCCTTTGGCAGCAGCGACCCAATCGGTTTTATCAGGTTCCCCCCATTGACTCTTTACATCTTCTATTACGGTTGCCTTCACTGGAAAAGTACTGTTAATGACTTTCCCTTGCTCCGCTAATTGCTTCATATTCAATAATAACTCTCTCGTCGCATCTGAGGTTTGAGGTGCAGTTGACGATGAAGGGGTTTGAGCAGCAGAATCTGGTTGAATCGGCGGTTTTTCACTCTGCGAATTTGCTGGGGAGCATCCTATAACAAGGGACAAAGTGAGTGCAGCCACTATCCATTTCAAAGTCTTTCTTTTAGCTGGTATGTTCATGTTGTAAATTCTCCTCCCGAAAATTGAAGTGAAGGTATATCACCCCTTTTATGAATAGACGTGATTCATAAAGTAATTCTGACACATCACAAGCCCAATGATCATAATACACCCAGCGCCATCTTGAGTTCCGAAGCTTCAAAACTGGATAACCTTCGTTTTTAAGATAAAATCAATTAAATCTCTGATCTCTTTTTCACCATCGACCACAAGTATGGTTCCTTTAGCCATGCACGTAATCCCTCCATGTTTACGTAAAAAACCAGATCAAAAATTAAGCCGCCTAATACTATCGAGGATAAGAGATCTAAAATAACATGCTGCTTAATAAATTGGGTCGCTAAAATAATTAAGATAGCGGTGATATAAACTATAGCTACATTTAAATAATTTTTAGCAGGATACCTGTTAATCGCTTTAATCATTAAAAAGCTCAATAGAACATGAATACTTGGAAAGGCGTTAAAGGGCTGGTCATTATTATAAACAAACGCAATCAGCATAGTCAAAAAGTCATTCCCCACAAGATCGGGCCTTTGGACATTCGTTTGAAAAAAGAAATAAATCCCGTAAGATATCAATAATCCAAGATTAATAGCCAACAACGTTCGGTAATAGATTTTTTTATCTTTAAAGCAAAAGAAAGTTAACGTTCCAAATATGAAGAAATACCATGATAGATAGGGCAAAACAAATATTTTTAGAAATGGAACACCTTGGTCTAAGTCGGTAACTAAGCTATGGGTACCCCGGTTAGCATTATTGAGCAAAACATAAATAATATTCGAAATTGGAATTGACAACATTAAAAAAAGGGGCATGAGATTTTTGATTATCTTTTGCATCTCTTTTAATCTTCCTTTCGTCTGATAACTATATGCTAAAATCAACTCGTTTTTTTCTTATTTCTTGGATTCATCATTAACTCAAGCATATTATTAACAGTCTGTTCTGCGGAGTGACCGAGTAAAGCGAATGACGCTTTCTCCCGCATTTCCTCAATCTCCTGTGGATGACTCAAGAAGCGGCTAAGCAGTTCTTCCAATTCTTCTTCTGTCCCTGCAACCTTTCCCGCACCAATACGTTGCACAAAATTTGCATTATGTTCTTCTTGACCTGGTATGGGCTGATAAATCACAAGCGGTAAGTGCTTCGTCAGCGCCTCAGTAACCGTTAAGCCTCCGGCCTTGGTTACGATCAGATCAGTTACTGACATTAGTTCTTCCATGTTATCTGCGTACCCTAACCGTACCATGGGATTACGAGCCTTTGCAGCCATTTCATGCAAAGAGTTATACAATTTTTTATTATTTCCACAAACAATAATTGACTGTACCGGGACTTCTGAATCTGCAAGCTTTTTGCAAATTCTTTTTGTGCTTTCCAAACTTCCGTGCGCTCCCATTACAAGAAAGGTAGGCAGATCTTGTTTGATACCCAGCTTGGAGATAATTAACTCTCGGTCTATCTTCTTTTCAAATTTCGGACTAATTGGGATTCCTGTCACGTGTATCCGTTGCGAGAGAATTCCCTCTGTCACTAACATTTCCTTAACTTCTTCACAAGCCGCTATATAGCAATCCACACCCGGATGCACCCAATGACTGTGAACAGTGTAATCCGTAATTACGGTGATCACCGGAGCCTGGAGAATATGTTCTAGCCTCAGCTGAGCTAGAATCGAAGAAACAGTAGGATAAGTGCACACAATAAGATCCGGATTAAATTCCTGAATATATTTGAGGAAATCAGATCGACCTAATTGGTTCAAAAAACACTGAATCCTTGAATTAGGACTTAGCTTCGATGTTTGATAATAGAATTTCCCCCACAGCTTTGGTGAATGTTTGATCAACTCAAAGTAGAGTTTTTTTACCACGCTATTAAATCGCTTACTCAAAAAATCGCCGAAATCTAAATGAGTTACAATTGCCGATGGTTCCTTGATACGCAGTCCCTCGATAACTGCTTCAGCCGCCCGCAAATGTCCGTTTCCAAATGCTGCAGAAAATACGAGAATTCTTAACTCCTTCAACTCTAGGCCCCCCTCTCAATAACCTTCTTTAACAACCCTATTAGTAATATGAACCACCTAGGCTATATGGCGATGCACCTTAAGTGAACTGATTCAGCTAAATTTAAACATCGAGACTTCGGTGGGAGACTCTACCCCCACCGAAGCAGAGCACGGGGTCCCACTCCCACTTCTAGAAGCGAGAGTTTCACGATTTGATAAAAGACATTGTTTAGGTCATAACTGCATTATAAGTTTTAGTTCTTAAAATAATGTAAGGCTAATTCTTAGGAAATTCTTAAAATTAGGTTAAAAAGTCTTTGGACGATTGACTGGGATCTAAAATTGGCAATAGCAAACTCACTCATATTTACCTGACATAATAAATATGGCTAATACTAAGCTTCATGATTTAGACGTAAAATCTTTGGTTTTTAACTTCATTATTTTTATTTTTCTCTTTTTCGTTGACATAGATTTCAAGATAACGAGATAGAGAGACGGGACCTTCGGAAAAAATAAAATGAAGTTTAAAAAGGACTTGTACCACTTTTCAAGTGATCACAAGTCCTTTTTTAGTAACTTAGCGAATTTCAGTATTAATTGTTGTACTTACTCGTTAGACCCTCAATCTCATGATGTAACTCATCAAGGATTTGAAAGGATAATCCTAAATATACATTGTTACAGTTCAGGCTTTGAGATTGGCTTACCAGCCTCAATTAGCACTTTGTTACCTAGCAAGAAAAATCCCTGAATAAACAGGAGCAAGCCAGTTCCTATCAGGAGCCACTCTATTTTAATGATGTCAGCAAGTGGTCCAAACAAAAGCATCCCTAACGGCAACATCGTGCTTGCTATCATCCCTAAGACACCAAATACTCTTCCTAGAAAATTGGCCTCTACTTTCTCCTGTAATAATACCGTAGAGGGTGTATTAAAGAGCGGCAACGCAATTCCGGCTAACCCCATGATAGTTAGATAAATCCAAAAAACAGGAACAACTCCAAGGGCAAAGGTACAGACTCCAATAAGGAGGCTTGCCAGTGTCATCGAGTGAATCCTATTTTTAAAACCACCCCAAGAAGCCATAATGAGGCCACCCAAGATCATGCCGATAGAAAAGGTTATTTCGATGGCCGTTAAACGCCAAACATCGTCACCAAAACTTCGTGCAACCTGCAGCGGCGTTAAAAAGGAAACAGGTGCAATTAAAAAAAAGAAGAATGTGCAAAACAGAAAGAACCTCTTGATATACGCATGATTTTTAATGTAGTTAAAACCTTCATGCATATCACTGAAATAGCTCGTTGTTTGCTTTGCTTGGGCTTTCATATGAACAGGAACATGCAAAAACAAAAATAAAACCAAAACCGCAATGGCTGCTGTAAAAACATCTATAAAGAAAATCATTTCGATGGTAACCATGGTGAGCAGTGCACCGCTCACCATGGGAGACACCAGCATAACTATAGCTTGTATACTTCCGTTTGTTGCGTTAACCTTAGTTAGTTTATCCTCCGGTACAATTTGCGGAAGGAAGGCTCCTATCGCCGGCATTTGGATTGCTGACCCGAGAGCTCGTATGGCAGATGTCACAAAGAGCAACCATAGCGAACCATAGCCCGTCAGAAACAATATGGCTAAAACTAATGTTGATAATGCAATCATAGAATCAGAAAGAATAATCAATGTTTTTCGATTATAGCGGTCAGCCCATACCCCTGCAAACGGGGAAAGAAGCAAGGTCGGAAGAAAACCGCAAATAATGGCGATCGTCATCATCATACCTGACCGTGTTGTTAATGTGATGTGCCACATAATTGCATACTGAACCAGTGATGATCCAAAAAGTGATATGGTCTGGCTAGCCAAAAACAGGATAATATTCTTTTTCCAATCTGTATTCAAGTCTAAAATGTTTCTCTCCATCCTTTACCTCGTGAAATTCATAATGACGGAACAACATCTCTAATTCTATCACTCCAACTTTATAGGCTCTTCTGCCTGATTGCAACTTAATATATGTTATTATTTCATATCGAGTGTTTTTTATAAATGAAGGACAAGCACTTATCATATACGGATAAGGCCGATGAATCAAGAGGGAACTCAGCTAAAAGGCCGAGTTCCCTCTTGATTCATTACACATTTAATTTCTGAACCCGTGTTAGAATTCAAACTTACTTCCTCTTGGGCTTTTTTCTATAACGCTCACATTTTTGTGAATATATTCACTTACTACCCATTCGGAAAAGTACAATAACATCTTTAATAAAGTCTTGAACATTTAGACTCTCAGGCTTCGCCTGATTATACCATTTACGTACCGTCTCTATTATCCATAGCGGAAGGGCTCTTCCATCAAACAAGTGGTAATATTCCTTATATCCTTCTTTCAAGTATTCCCACCTTTTATCGTTTCCCGGTTTCATATATTCAGAGACATCCAGAAGTTTAGCTTTGCCTTCGTGGAGGAGTACGTTCTTTAAATGAATATCTCTAGGATTTAATCCTCTGCCGAGTACATAGTTTATCGCATTATCTACGTCTTCAATGACCTGCTTTGGGATATGAATGCCTTTTAAGAGACAATCGTACAGAGTTATTCCCTCTTCAAAACGAATTACTAGAAAATTAAATCCTCTGCCATAATACACAGGAAAGTACTCCGAGTGACCTAGTTTTAAATAAACCTCATTTTCTTGTTCTAACTTACCTAATTTATCATTACTAAACACTTTGAAAGCGTAGTGTGGCAAATACAAAAAACGAAATACCGCGGCATCTGTTCCTACACCTATACACTCGAATTTGTTAGAATCTCCCTTTACTGTAACAAGCTCATTTTCTCCATTAGATGTGACTTTTAATTTACTTAGTTCTTTCTCGACAATATCCCATTCCATTAAGCACACATCCTTTATCTAATGTTGCACCAGGTCTTCGCAATTCCCCTGATATGAACTTAACTATCACTGGATGTTAAAATTATCTTTTATAGAATTGTGGCAGCTGCATTAAAGGCCACCAGTAAGTTGGCGGCCTTCTATTCAAACCAGTTATTTTACTATTTGTCCATCCCCATAAACAATATATTTGATCGTAGTCAATTCTCTCAGACCCATTGGTCCACGGGCATGTAACTTTTGAGTACTTATTCCAATCTCAGCTCCAAAGCCGAATCGTCCACCGTCTGTGAAACGAGTTGATGCATTGACATAAACAGCGGCTGCATCAATTTCTCTTAAAAACCGCTGAGCCCTCGTATAATTCTCAGTGATAATAGTTTCAGAATGTTTGGTACTGTATTTGTAAATGTGATCCAGGGCACCATCAAGCCCAGACACAACTTTAACGCTTAAAATTAGGTCCAGATGTTCTGCCACCCAGTCTTCCTCTATAGCAGGAACGGCATAAGATAAGATTTCACACGTTCTAGAACAACCTTTAATTTCGACTTGATTTTTTCTAAGCTCTTCTCCAATTAGTGGGAGAAAGTTTTCTGCGACTGCATCATCTACGAGCATAGTTTCCAAGGCATTGCAGACTCCTGGATTTTGGGTCTTAGCATTTATAACAATGGGAATGGCCTTATCATAATCTGCGTCTCGATCAACAAAAGCATGACACATACCAGTTCCGGTTTCAATCACTGGTACGGTGGCATTTTGTACCACTGTTTGAATCAGCCCAGCACCCCCTCTGGGAATAATGACATCTACATAATCATTTAAACGCATCAGTTGCTGAACCCATTCCCGATTAGTCTCTGTAATCAATTGGATACATCCTGACGGCAATCCGATCTCTTCAGCAGCTTCCGCAATTACTCTTGCCAAAACCTTATTGCTTTCTAAAGCCTCCGACCCTCCCCTGAGAATGACCACATTTCCAGATTTCAGACACAAGGCAGCCGCATCGACCGTCACATTGGGTCGTGCTTCATAGATCATCGCTACAACCCCTAAAGGAACCCGAGTCTGTTGAATACGCAAGCCATTCGGACGCGTCCAAACTTCCCCTTCTCCCACAGGGTCTCGTAATGCAACAACCTCTTTAAGGGATTGACTTATCTGTGCAATGCTCGCGGAAGTCAACCTTAAACGATTGACAAGACTCTTCTTAAGACCTTTCTCTTCGGCCGCTTGAACATCGAGGCTATTTGCCTTAAGGATTTCTCCCTCATTTTTCAGGAGCGCCTCGGACATTGAGATTAACGCATCATTTTTGGACTCTGTGCTGGCAAAAGCCAACTGACGAGCCGCTTGTTTAGCTCTTTGCCCAATTTCGATTAATTCTGGGTGAAACATAAGCAGTGACCTCCCACCATTAAACTTACCTTCTTATAAATTATTCGAGTAATTAATCCACCATAAGTGTCATGTTATCACGGTGAACTACTTCTTCACCATCAAAATCTGCAATTAGTTGATGAATTTTCTCAGAATGCATTCCTTTTACCGTCTGAACTTCATCATTACTCAACTCTACGACTCCTCTGGCAATCTCCTCTCCCTGCGTATTGACAATCCGAACGATTTCTTTACGTTCCCAACTCCCCTCAGCAGCTATAATTCCTTTCGCCAGCAGACTTTTGCCTTCTTTCACAAGGGCCTTGGCAGCGCCATCATCGACTTGAATACTGCCTTCAGTTAACCCTGCATAAGCAATCCAGCGTTTCCGACCTGCAAGACGATGCTTTAATGGCTGAAAATATGTTCCCTCTGGTCCTTGACCCTTGGTCAAGAAGGTGAGTTCTCGGAGTCGCGTAAAATTCAAAAGCAGCATCCCAATTCCAAAACGAGTAGCTATTTTGGCTGCCCTAAGTTTAGTGACCATCCCTCCAGTCCCTAATAGGCTTCCAGCCCCGCTCGCCATGCTTTCAACTGCAGAGACCTCTGATACTTCTTTAATAAGCTGTGCCGACTCATCCTTTTTTGGATTGGCGGTATACAAGCCATCCACATCTGTTAAAATGACTAACAAGTCTGCACCGACAAGCCCTGCCACTAAGGCTGACAGAGTATCATTATCTCCAAAACAGAGCTCATCCACCGCAACTGTGTCGTTTTCATTAATAATAGGCACGACTTGTAAACGCAGTAATTTCTCCAGAGTATTTTGGGCGTTCCTATAGTGTGATGATTGCGCCAAATCTATACGAGATAATAAAACTTGAGCCCCTACAATACCATGCCGTTCGAGATTTCGAGTATACATCTCAATGAGCACCCCTTGACCAACTGCAGCAACGGCTTGTTTACCTGCTAAATCCCGGGGCCGAGCTTGGAGCTTCAGTTGACCCATTCCTGCAGCCACCGCACCCGAAGAAACAATAATGCACTCCACCCCATTTTCCTTTAAGGCAGCGACAACAGAGACGATCTCAGTTATCGCTTGTTCATCTAAACCGCCATGAGGATGGTTCAAACTGCTGCTCCCTATTTTCAAGACAACCCTGCGCACTTCACTTAATGTCACTCTGAATACTCTCCTTCCAAATCTTCCGCGCGCCGTGCACAAGCCTTTGCCGCATTCAGCACGGTTTCAGCCAATTTCTCATCCGTAAATACATTTAAAGCCGCATACGTCGTACCATTAGGCGAAGTCACTTCTTCACGCAGTTTTCCAGGCGATTTATCGCTTTCTGCGATCATCTTCCCCGAACCAATCAAGGTTTCAAGAACCAATATCTCAGCCTCTTCTTCGCTAAGCCCTAATTCTACGCCTGCTTTTATTAAGCTCTCGGCGAATAGATAAAAATATGCTGGCCCGCTTCCACTAATGGCTGTTAAGGCATTGATATTTTTTTCTGGAACCCACATGATCCGCCCAGTAGCCGAAAAGATCTTCTCCCCTATTTCGGCCTGTTCTTCTGTAACATTATCTCCGCGTACCAATCCAGTCATGGAATGAAGCACTGCCGTTGAAGTATTCGGCATCGCCCGTACCACAGCAACCCCTGGCAAGTATTTATAAAAGACCTTCAATGGGACACCCGCTGCCACACTAATAACCAGTTTATCCTTCAATGAAAAATCCTTCAAATCTTTAAGGACAGCTTGAACATCCTTCGGCTTTACCGCAATGATCAAGACACGAGAATCTTCCACGAGCTCCATTAATGGAGCTGCAATAACATTATATCTATCAACCAAGCCTTGGAGCCGTCCGCGATTGGAAAGATTAGTCACTCGAATCTCAAGTGAACTATTTGACTGCTTAAGACCACTGATCATAGCCTCCGCAATATTTCCCCCACCAATAAAACCAATTGACTGAGTCATTCTTTACACCCTTTCATAACCCTTTAATCTTATCAACCTTGGCCTACCTTTAATAGCATGCCAATCCAGCGATCCAGTAAACCAAACATATGTGAACGGGCATTGCCCCTACTTCCAGACTTCTAAAACCCCCATTGCCTCCTTACTTTCACGACCCCCAAGAATAAATCTAAGAACCGTCCCCACGTCCCCCCCGTTCCCACCCCCGTCGACCAGAAAGAAAGGGGACAATTGCTTAGTGAACCCATTCGTGGGTGTTCACGCTAAAGCGAGTGCCGATGCTGAAGGGCCAATTTCGCCCAGGTTCACATCCTGCGCCACCCAGAGGTTGGCGAAATTCCTTCAGCATCTAACGCCAGTGAACGGGAACGTGGGTGAACGGGCAATTTCCCCTGACTTTCACAGACCCCAAAGACGAACCCAAGACCGTCCCCACGTCCCCCTCATTCCCACCCCCGATCGACCAGAAAGAAGGGGGACAATTGCTTAGTGAACCCATTCGTGGGTGTTCACGCTAAAGCGAGTGCCGATGCTGAAGGGCCAATTTTGCCCAGGTTCACATCCTGCGCCACCCAGAGGTTGGCGAAATTCCTTCAGCATCTAACGAGCCAGTGAACGGGAACGTGGGTGAACGGGCAATTTCCCCTGACTTTCACAGACCCCAAAGTCAAACCCAAGACCGTCCCTAACGTCTCCCCGTCCCCTCGTTCCTACCCCCGTCGACCAGAAAGATAGGGGACAATTGCATAGTGAACCCATTCGTGGGTGTTCACGATAAAGCGAGTGCCGATGCTGAAGGGCCAATTTCGCCCAGGTTCACTTCCTGCACCACCCAGAGGTTGGCGAAATTCCTTCAGCTTCCAACGAGCTAGTGAACGGGAACGTGGGTGAACGGGCAATTTCCCCTGACTTTCACAGACCCCAAAGACCTAAAAAAAGGCCCCTTTCATCCTCATCAAGGACGAAAGAAGCCTTCCGCGGTACCACCTTTATTGCCAATGCCAACTCTATAGTGCCAGATTGATCCAACAAAATTCCGCATAACGGTGGAAAAACCGTCCGATTCTTCATCAGAGCATCACGACTGGGGTTCTGATATCGAAGGCAGAAAAACTCTCAGCAATTGCTTTTCTCTCTGAACGCCACCGTCTACCATACTGGGTCGGTCCCATGCTTTATTCAATATCTAGTTAATTACACTCTATCTTATTCATCCAAATATTTCAAGTGCCAATAAAAATATAAGCTTTATGCAAAACCGAAGCAAGTACGCCCTACTTTAGCGCCTCAACCACAGCATTGCCCATTTCTCGAGTTCCCAGTACTTTATCTCCTGGTTTTGCTAAATCAGGAGTTCTGTACCCCTCTTGCAAAACGCGTTCAATCGCTCTCTCGATTTTCTGAGCTTCATCCTCTAATCCGAAGGAATAGCGTAACATTAATGCTCCCGAGAGAATTGTAGCTAAGGGATTGGCAATATTCTTACCAGCAATATCCGGCGCCGATCCATGAGCTGGTTCGTAGAGTCCTTTACTCCCGTTTAAGCTTGCCGAGGAGATCATTCCGATCGACCCCATTAGCATAGACGCCAAATCTGTAAGGATATCTCCGAACATATTTTCCGTAACGATAACATCAAATTGCTCTGGTAAACGAACTAATTGCATAGCTGCATTATCCACATACATATGGGTTAATTCGACCTCTGGATAATTTTTTGCAACTTCAAGGGTTATCTCTCTCCAAAAACGAGAAGATTCTAGTACATTTGCTTTGTCTACTGAGCAAAGTTTCTTACGTCGCTTAACTGCCGTTTGGAAACCCAGCTCTACAATGCGCTTAATTTCTTCCTCAGTATACACCAACGTGTCAAACGCACTTCTTGGGTTTGTTCCTCTCCCCTTCTCACCAAAGTAGAGTCCGCCTGTCAGTTCACGCAGAACTACCAGATCAACGTTCTTAACCACTTCGGTACGAAGAGTTGAGGCCTCTACTAACATCGGGAGCATTTTCACAGGACGAATATTAGCGAACAGACCTAACGCCTTTCTAATCGCCAGTAACCCCCCCAACTCTGGGCGTTGTGGAGCAGGAAGGGTATCCCACTTTGGCCCTCCTACAGAACCTAATAAAATCGCATCAGCTGCCTGAGCTGCTGCTAATGTTGCATCCGGCAAAGCCTTGCCCACTTCGTCAATAGCAGCTCCACCAATCAACCCATACTCAAAATTAAGTTTGGTCGCATGATCTTTTAATACTGCTTCTAATACCTTAACAGCTTCCGGAGTAATCTCTACCCCAATACCATCTCCTGGAAGAACTAGAACATTAGGCATTTTTTCTTCTCCCTTCAACATAAGGAATAAGACCACCAGCACGTATCAATTCCAGCATAAAAGGAGGAAAAGAGTGAGCCTGGAACTGGCTTTTTGTTGTCCTATTCTTGATAATACCTGTCGCAAGATCTACTTCTATCTCATCTCCCGGAGAAATTCCGGCTACCGCTTCAGGGCATTCCATAATTGACAAACTAATATTAAGCGCATTGCGATAGAAAATCCGCGCAAACGACTCGGCAATTACTACTTTTATACCACAAGCCTTAATGGCGATCGGAGCATGTTCGCGCGAGGAACCGCATCCGAAGTTTTTGCCGCCGACCATAATGTATTCAATGAAGTTTATCTTTCATGGAACACTGCTTTGCTCTCTCCTTAGCTCTCGTTTTTCTCGAGTATTTCAATCCACCCTCGTGAGAAGGCACGGTTCACAGCCTGGAGATAACCTCGTACACTTGCTTCAATTATATCTGTGCTTACTCCACGCCCAGCAACTAAATTCTCACCGAATTTCACACTAACCGTTACTTCTCCTTGGGCATCTTCTCCACCATCGAGAGCTTGCAAGGAATAGTGAATCAATTCACCTTGGGTTCCCAGAACTTTATCAATGGCTTTAAATGCCGCATCAACTGGTCCATCCCCACACGCCGCATCTGCTAACCGTTGCCCCTGAAACATAAGCCCGACAGTAGCCGTAGGAACCAGATGGGTCCCACTTGAGACCTGCAAATAATCTAAGTTTATCAGATCCGTTTTCTCTTTTTGCTCGTCTGCCAGGGAGAACAAATCTGATGTTGTTACTTCTTTCTTGCGATCTGCCAATAGTTTAAACCGAGAAAACAGCTCTTCAAATCGGCCCTCTTCCAAATTAAGCCCCAAATCTGCCAGCCTTTGCTGAACCGCATGTCGCCCTGAGTGTTTTCCTAAGACAATAGATTCCACATCAATCCCTATCACACTTGGTGACATGATTTCGTAAGTGGATCGTTCTTTAAGCATTCCATCTTGGTGAATACCCGATTCGTGAGCAAAAGCGTTCTTACCCACAATCGCCTTGTTATGTTGAATCATCATGCCTGTTAAACGGCTTACTAATTGACTGGTTCTGGCAATTTCCGCTGTCACAATACTAGTTTCAACATTAAACTGGTCCTTGCGGGTGTGCAAAGCCATGACAAGTTCCTCTAAAGCCGCATTCCCTGCCCGTTCCCCGATCCCATTAACCGTACACTCTAACTGATGCACACCTACCCCAACAGCGGCAAGGGAGTTCGCTACCGCCAGTCCCAAATCATTGTGGCAATGGACACTGACTTTGACCTTCTCAATCCCAACTGTACGCTCCATGATCGATTGCAAAAATGCAGCATACTCTTCGGGTGTCGCATACCCCACAGTATCCGGAATGTTAAGGACCGTTGCTCCTGCTTGAATAACACCAGAGAAAACTTTAGCTAGAAAATCTACATCACTGCGGGACGCATCTTCGGCACTAAACTCAATGTCACTTACTTTGGATTTTGCCAATCGAACTGCCTGAATGGCTTGTTCAAGAACATCGTCGGGGGATTTTTGTAATTTATAAAGCATATGAATCGGCGAGGTGGCAATAAAGGTATGAATGCGCGGAGACTCTGCACCGGAAATTGCTTCCCAGGCACGTTCAATATCTTTGGCATTAGCCCGCGCAAGGGCAGCCACACTTACGTTTCTTACTTCTTGAGCAATCCTGCGCACTCCCTCAAAATCTCCAGGGGAGGCAATAGGAAATCCTGCTTCGAGAACATTAACCCCTAGCTTACTTAGTTGATGTGCGATTTGCAATTTTTCATCTGCGTTAAGTGCTACTCCTGGAGATTGTTCACCATCTCTAAGCGTAGTATCAAAGATCTCGATCCGACGCATCCCTTTAACTTCCTTCCAAACTATATAACTTCACTTTAAAAAGCATACTCTATTCGTGCTTTTTCAACCAACTCATCATACCTCTGAGTTGTTCTCCAACCTTTTCAATCGGATGATTTGCTTCGTTACGAGTCATAGCATTAAAGGCCGGACGATTTGCTTGGTTTTCAAGTAACCAAGCTTTTGCAAAGCGACCGTCTTGAATTTCTTCTAGCACACGTTTCATCTCTTTACGGGTTTCTTGATTAACAATTCGCTTACCGATGGTCATATCTCCATATTGAGCTGTATCTGACACTGAATATCTCATCCAACTCATGCCGCCTTCATACATTAGGTCAACTATGAGTTTTAGCTCGTGTAAGCATTCAAAGTAAGCAATTTCCGGCTGATAGCCTGCCTCGACCAATGTGTCAAAACCTGCTTTAACCAGTTCGGATGCTCCTCCGCAAAGGACTGCCTGCTCACCAAAAAGGTCAGTTTCTGTTTCTTCTCCAAAGGTCGTTTCCAGAACTCCCGCTTTGGTAGAGCCAATTCCTTTGGCATAGGCCAAGGCTAATTCTTTGGCTTTCCCAGAGGCATCCTGATGAACGGCAATCAAGGCAGGTACTCCTGCACCTTCTGTATAGGTTCTGCGCACTAAATGGCCTGGGCTTTTTGGTGCCACCATAAAGACATCGACATCGCTTGGAGGAACAATTTGTCCAAAATGAATATTGAATCCGTGAGAAAAGACTAAAGCCTTTCCTGAGGTAAGATGCTTTTTAATCTCTTCATTATAAACTTTACTTTGGGTTTCATCTGGAAGCAGAATTTGAATAACATCAGCTCGCTTGGCTGCCTCTTCAACTGTCATAACTTCAAAGCCTGCTGCTTGTGCACGTTCTGTACGCGCACTGCCTGGACGAAGTCCGATTACAACGTTAAGGCCTGAATCTTTCAGGTTTTGAGCTTGTGCATGTCCTTGACTGCCATAACCCATTACTGCGATTACCTTGCCTTTTAACAACTCCAGATTAGCATCTACTTCGTAATACATTTTCGCCATTTTTATAACTTCCTTTCAACTTTAACCTTTTCTAAAAATAAACCATGTATATTATACTACACAATGGAAATCTTTCTCTATGCTTCAGATCGCAAAATTGCAACCTTCCCAGTGCGAACTAACTCAAGTAATCCATAAGGTTGAATTGCATGAACAAACGCATCAATTTTCGGGATATCACCCGTTAACTCTACGGTAATATTTGTCCTTCCCATATCCACAACCCGACCTCGGAAAATATCAACCGTTTGAAGCACCGCGGATCGTGTTTCCGCGCTGACCTGAACGCGAATTAAAGCAAGTTCTCGATCGACGGCACTTTCGCCAGTCAAATCTGAAACTGAGTGAACAACCACTAATTTACTCAGTTGATTCCTTACTTGCTCAATAATTTGATCATCCCCATTTACGACAATTGTCATTCGCGAAAGCTCCGGATCTTCCGTCTGACAAACCGTGAGACTATCGATGTTATAACCCCTACGCGTGAACAATCCTGCAACCCGGATCAATACGCCAGGATTGTTTTCCACAAGGACTGCAAGTGTATGCAACATATTATTACCTCACTATCATTTCAGTAATGTCTTTACCAGGTGGAACCATGGGTAAAACATTTTCATGCTCTGATATTGTAATATCAACCAGAACTGGACCAGGATGTTTAAACGCCTCCTCAAGGGCACCGCGTACCTGCTCTGCGGAATTAACACTGATTCCACGAATACCGTAAGCCTCTGCTACTTTAACAAAATCTGGGTTACCTTGCAGTTGAATCTGACTATACCGCTCATTATAAAACATTTTCTGCATTTGTCGAACCATTCCAAGAACCCCATTGTTTAGTAAGATAATTTTTACAGGAAGTTTATTCTGAGCAATTGTCCCTAACTCTTGGATCGACATCTGAAAAGATCCATCCCCTGTTATCAATACGACCTTATCGTTCGGGCGAGCAATTTGTGCTCCAACTGCGGCAGGCAGCCCATAACCCATCACACCAAGTCCGCTGCTGGTCGCGTAATTGCGCGGATTAACTGTCGGATAATATTGAGCAGCCCACATTTGATGCTGCCCTACATCTGTAGTGACAATTGTATCTCCTCCAGCAATTTCTCCCAAACATTCCATGACCATCGGTGGTGTGAGTCTGTCCTTGTCATACTGTATAGTATTTTTTTCCCTCCAGTCACGCAACTGATTCCACCAGTCTGTCACATCAGGATTTGCGAATCCTGGCAAAGCTTCTAGAATCTCTGCCAAGACTTGGCGGGCATCCCCAACAATTTGTATCTCTGTTTTTACTACTTTGCTGATCTCTACAGGATCGATGTCGATATGAATAACTTTAGCCTTAGTCGCGAAACGATGCCCCATGCCACTTGTTACACGGTCATCAAAGCGCACACCCACTGCAATAAGCAAGTCACAATCATCCACAGCATAGTTTGCAGTCACAGTTCCGTGCATTCCCACCATACCAAGTGAATTAGGATGTTCTAAAGGAAGGCTGCCAATTCCCATTAAGGTTGTGACAACCGGCACTGCCGTTTTATCTGCAAATAGTCTTAAGACGTCTTCGGCTCCGGCAGTGACAACCCCACCACCTGCATAAAGCACTGGCTTACGAGATTCTGAAAGCACCTTGGCCACTTCTTCTATCTTACCGTTGTTTGCTTGGCCAAATACTTTGTACCCCTTCAATTTCATCTCGTTTGAAAAGGGAACCACATTTTCTTGAGCTAGAACGTCCTTCGGTAGGTCGATGAGAACGGGCCCAGGGCGACCGGTCCGTGCGATATAAAAAGCCTCTTTGACAATCCTAGGCAGATCCCGCGGATCCTTAACTAAATATGAGTGCTTGGTAATTGGCATTGTAATCCCTATGATGTCCACCTCTTGGAAAGAATCTGAGCCGATGGAACCCGTAGAGACCTGTCCTGTCAAAACAACTAATGGAATAGAGTCTAAAAAAGCATTAGCGATACCTGTCACCAAATTCGTAGCTCCCGGTCCGGAGGTGCCTAAACAAACCCCTACTTTTCCAGTAACTCTTGAATAACCATCGGCTGCAAAAACGACCCCTTGTTCATGACGTCCTAATACATGTCGAATTGGACTATCTAAAAGTGCATCATATAATGGAAGTAATACCCCGCCCGGATAACCAAAAATGACGTCAACACCTTCTTGCTGTAAAGCATTTAATAAGATGGTGGCCCCTTTAATTCCAGTTCTTTCTTCACTCATACATTTCCCTCCCTAAACGTTTGTTTCTAACTGCTGTAAATATCAGGACCATTGACATGGGTATGGGCCCTAAATGCCTCCAGAAGTTTTATAAAGGCTGGACCGGGAATGCCATCCCCGATCTCACGTCCATCTGCATTGATTACCGGAATCAATTCAGCTGCCGTACCAGTGAGAAAACACTCGTCAGCAGTATATAAATCATGACGAGTAAATAACTCTTCCTTCACTTCAATTTTAAGTTCTTTAGCGAGCTGAATTACAGTATTTCGCGTAATGCCCTCTAGTATTCCTGCCGAAAGAGGGGGGGTCAATAAGACGTCGTTACGATAAATAAAAATATTATCTGCAGTCCCCTCTGCCACATATCCATCTTGGGTGAGCATAATAGCTTCTATGACACCAGCCTGAGTGCTCTCGATTTTCGCAAGTATATTGTTAAGATAATTAAGAGATTTAATTCTTGGGTTTAAGGAATCAGGATTATTCCTACGGATCGCCACAGTTTTCACTTCTAAACCTTGCTCATACATACTTGGCTCAAAGAGCTTAATTTGTTCAGCTATACAAATGATAGTAGCCTTTGAACATTTTCGGGGATCTAGGCCGAGGTCGCCTTTACCTCGTGACACCACCAAGCGAATATATGCATCTTTTAAACCATTTTGGCGGAGCGTTTCCAAAATGACCTCTTGCATCTCTTTCTTATTAATACCAATGGTTAAGTTGATCGATTTCGCAGATTCATAGAGGCGTTTTAAGTGTTCTTCTAATTTAAACACTCGACCATGGTTGGCGCGAATTCCTTCAAAAATACCGTCACCATATAAAAACCCGTGATCAAAAACGGATATTTTTGCGTCTTCTTCAGAAACAAAAGAACCATTCAAGTAAATAATCAGACCCATCTAACCAACCCTCCTATAAACTAGTGTAAAAATTAAAAACCCCAAGCGCAGTCCCCTAGTAACGTGGAACTTTCCGCTTGGGTTTTTTCTACCCACGGTGTAAACCCATTATGGATTCTGTACCGCTTGGACCAGTCAGGTTCTCCCCGGTCTGTTGACCTCTATCCCTTTTCGGGGGGGAGCATATCCTCGGAACCCTAGGTACACTTCCTTTTGTGTTATATTACATTTGTATTGAGAACGTTGTGTATATGATACAGAATACATTCTAAAGTGTCAACCCTAATTTACTAATATTGTGCGAAATTCCTTTAGAATTTCCTTGTCAAAGCTGGATAGAACAATGTATAATGTCCACTATGCAGATACATTTGTTTTTTTGAGAGGAGTAAATTATCATGTCCATTAAAATAGGTATTTTGGGTTTAGGCACTGTTGGATGCGGTATAGTACAAGTATTGCAACAGAATGCAGTCGACATTCAAACTCGCACCCACTGCGACCTTCAAATCAAAGCAATACTTGACCGTGACCTTCAACGTGAAAGGGATATTAGCGGAGACTTTCTCCTCACAGATCAACCGGAAGCAGTTCTTCATGACCCAGAAATCGACATTATCGTGGAAGTAATGGGAGGAATTGAACCTGCCCGTACATTTATTTTAGACGCTTTGCAACATGGAAAAAGCGTGGTTACCGCAAATAAAGATCTAATTGCAGTTCATGGTCATGAACTTCTTGATGCCGCAAATGCCGCAGGGAAAGATCTTTACTTTGAAGCAAGTGTCGGAGGTGGAATTCCGATTATTGCGGCTCTAAAAGAGTCCCTGGCTGCCAATCGAATTACACATGTACTTGGAATCATCAACGGAACGACTAACTACATCCTTACTGCCATGGCTGAACAGGGGCGTGAGTATGCAGAAGTCTTAGCTGAAGCACAACAATTGGGGTATGCCGAAGCTGACCCTTCTTCGGATGTTGATGGCCTTGATGCAGCACGCAAACTTGCTATCCTTGCTTCTCTCGCATTTAATTCACGAGTTGCTCTCAATGATGTTTTTGTAGAAGGTATCTCTAAAATCACTCGCGAGGATCTGACCTATGCTGCTGAGCTTGGTTGTACCATCAAGCTTTTAGCCGTTGCTAAACACCAAGATGAAGGGATCGAAGTTCGAGTTCATCCGGCTATATTGCCTCTTTCTCATCCCCTCGCCTCTGTAAGCGGTGTTTTTAATGCTATTTATGTAGTAGGAGATGCTGTCGGAGAAACTATGTTTTACGGGCGTGGAGCAGGTTCACTCCCCACAGGCAGTGCGATAATATCCGATATTATGCGCATAGCACGTAACATCCAATCCAACTCAACTTCTTCTATTAATTGTACTTGTTACCTGGACCTGCCCCTTAAAGCTGTCTCTGATTTCTATACTGCCTTTTATATCCGTTTGCTTGTTAAAGACGAACCCCGTGTCCTTGCTACCCTAGCTTTACTTTTCGCTGAAGCGAACATTAGTTTTGCTTCCATTATCCAAAAACCTCGCGGAGCGGATCAGGCAGAAATAGTCTTAGTTACTCACCCATGCAGAGAAGGGGCACTTCAAGAAGCCCTTGATTCTGTCAAGGCCTACAGCAAGGTCCTTAGCATTGACAATGTCATTCGTTTTGAGAAAGAGGACCAGAAATCATAAATATCCCATTTAAAATGAGGGAGGAATATGATGTTCCGAATAAAGATACCGGCTACTTCCGCCAATCTCGGACCTGGTTTTGATTGTTTGGGAATGGCCCTTCAACTTTACAATACGATCACAGTAGAAACTAAACGCCCCTTTCGAATTTCTTTAACTGGTTCTTACAAAGAGGGCATTCCAGCGGATGAAAGCAATCTTGTCTGGCGAACTATGTGTCATTTTTGGGACCTTATCCACTACCCTGTCCCAACTGTCGATTTAACCTTTGAAAATTGCATTCCTCCTGCCCGGGGTTTAGGCAGCAGTTCTGCAGCAATTGTTGGTGGACTTGCAACCGCAAACGCAATTGCCGGATCACCTTATACAAAGTTAGAGTTACTACAGGTTGCCAATGCCTTAGAAGGACATCCGGACAATGTCACCCCCGCATTATATGGTGGCGTGACTTTATCTGTTCCTACAGAAAAGGGTGTACTTCCAAGAGTCTTAGCTCAATCCCCTAATCTAAAGGCGGTAGTCATTATCCCGGATACACCCCTCAATACCAAAAAAGCGCGCGGTATCCTGCCGCCGCAAGTTCATCGTAAGGATGCCGTTTTTAATATTTCCCATGTTTCACTGCTAACTGAAGCCTTCATTCGTGAAGAGTATTCCCTTTTAAAGGAAGCCATGTGTGATAAGCTTCACCAAAGTCAACGCGCTGCGCTTATTCCCGGCTTACTCGAAACATTGGAAGCGGCTCTTCAAGCTGGGGCTTATGGTGCTGCACTTAGTGGATCCGGCCCTACACTGTTGGCCCTCATTCCCAGAAGCTTTACAGAGGATGTCTCCCTAAGCATGACAAATATGTTAGAAAAGCACGGTAATATCGCTCAGGCTATGGTCCTTGAGATTGATGCGAACGGAGCTTCATCGATTTAGGCAACTTTTATGTGTTCCATATAGCCAATATAGGACTTGCTCTCACTACAGAACGTCTATAATCTTCGCTTTATCAAATCATTCAGCCCGCCTTAAAAGGTGGGCTTTTCTTTATTTCACCCTTCATTTGTCTTTTGTTGCAGTATATTAAACGTGGACAAACGCTCACTAACCTTATGGTCTGGTTGTATAAACAATTGGACGTAATCTGACATATCCTAATAGAAACACAATATTATTCTCAGCGCTTAGAAAGGAAGAAGAATCCTATGAATAAAAATTATAACTCAATTCAATTATTCAAGAAAAATAGGGGAACGGATAACTCATCTCATGAGCAACTACCCAAAGAAGACTTGCCTGATCCTGAACAGCAAGTATCTGAACTCATTATTCGACCACTGGAGTTAAAGGAAAAGGGGAATTCCCCAGTATCAACTTCTGAGCCATCTCCACTCTCTCCGGGTATTTCAAAAATACTGGAAACACTGCTTCCCATATTTAACACCAACCGCAAAGATAATTTCCAACTGGACTTAGAAAAATATAAAGATGTACTAAAGTGGCCAATATGGTCGATTTTCAAGAAACCACAGTAATTCTAGTATAAAGAAAATCGGCTAACATCTAACCGCCGCTGTTTGCAGAATTAAGGTCAGCATACAGCGGCTCTAATCCTTCAGTGAATAGAGACAACCTCATCAGGATCAGCAGATTTTAAGCTATCTAAGTATTTGACTGCCTGCAAGGCCGCTGTTCCCCCTTCTCCGGCTGCCTTAATCAGTTGATAAGGTTGGCCGGTGCAGTCTCCCGCAGCATATAAACCCGGCATACTTGTCTCCAGTTTATGATTGACCTTAATAGCGGCCTCCTCCATTTCCAAGCCAGACACCAACTGCTCGGCAGGTAAGGTGTCTCTCAATATAAAGACCCCATCAACGATCAATTGTTCCTCCCCTAGGTCAAGTTGCTCCACCTTTTGATCCCCTGTGATTTTCTTAGCTTTGCTTTTTTTGATCTCAACTCGTGGATCAAGCTTCAGTATTTCACAGTAATAAGGAATATAGTAGACTTTAGAACAAATATTTGCCATATAGTTAGCTTCGTCTTCCCCTTCTTGATTGTAAGAAATGATAGCTACCTTTTTATCTTTATATAAGGGTCCATCACATGTTGCACAATACCCTACTCCGCGACCCAGTAATTCAGCTTCCCCAGACAATAGTTTTCCTGCTGATACACCTGTTGCAATAATTATGGTATCCGCTTCAAAGGATTTTTCTTTGCCTATCAGTGTATATGGCGGCCCAGGATAAATATTTGTCACTTTAAACAGCGTGATTGGTATGTCCTTTTCCTTTACGTGGTCTAGGAACCGTTGCCGTAATTCTTCCCCTCCAATTTCCGGGAAACCAAGCCAGTTGTCCACTTGTGGAGCTTTCGAGAGTTTGGGACTGCAAAATTCAGAACCCAGTAATACAAAATCACGATTTCTAATTTTAGCATTAAGGGCCGCTGATAACCCTGCTGGTCCGCACCCTATAATGGCTAATTCATAGTGATCTTTTAGTGTATGAAGATCTTCTGACATCAATAGCATCCTCCTTTATATATAGATCGACTTGTTATAGTCTTTCCCGAATGATGATAATACATAAAGACTAAAATTGATTTTTTAGTCTTTTATGCTCTAAGTTTAGTTTCAGGTTTGTTTCCTTTTTCATGTTCTAGCGATTGACGGTTTGGCTATATAATAGTAGAATATACACAATAAACCTATGTGCACGGTGATATTAGCTGAGGAGTACATATATGAACGAAAATATTGATAAAAATGCCTTAACGATCCCCATTGAGCGCTCCATTCAAGCTGAATTGCTTCTTCTCTTGGGACAAAAGGCTTCTCATGGGTATGAGCTGATTCAACGCTTGAACGATGCAGATTTTAAAAGCGGAGAAGCAGATACTGCAACAGTCTATCGAAATCTAAGACGTATGGATAAGGATGGCCTTATTAACTCCCATTGGGAGGTTGGTGAATCTGGCCCAGGCAGGCGACTTTATCAATTAACTCCTCAAGGGGAGGAGTCTTTAAAGATTTGGGTTCAATACATTTCTCAACAAAAGGCCAAGCTGGAGATTTTCTTGCAAGCTTATAGCCAGTATGAACACTCTCTATTTAATGAGGAAAATGGGGTGCATAAACCTTGAGCATTTTATCGAAAACTCTCAGAATTATCCATGCTGGTGCCTTACAACAAGTGATAACAAAATGTGTTGAACACTTTTCCAGCCATAATGTAAATCTAACATTTGAGGCGACCGGAGTTGGTTCAAGGGAGGGAGCGAAGCGCTTATTATCTGGAGAAAACTATGACATTATTGCACTTGCTGATCAGTCACTCTTTGCAGAATTGCTGGTCCCCGATTTAGTGAAAAGTTATTATATTTTTGCAGCTGATCAAATTGTGATTGGATATAGTCAACTTTCAAAGGGGAGCGAGGAGATTAATCAAGAGAATTGGTTTGAAACTCTACTGGATCCTCAAGTTACTTTTGCCCGTTCTGACCATCATCTTGATCCTTGCGGCTATAGAACACTGATGGTTTGGCAATTGTCTGAATCCTTCTATTCAAGACCTGGCCTATACTCAAAAATGGAATCAGCCTGTATCCCCTACTCGCTTTACCCTAAATCATTGGATCTTGCAAGTGCTCTAGTTAATGGTAAGGTTGATTATGCTTTTCTTTATTCTTCTGAGGCTGAACAGCTGGGACTTCCCTATATTACGCTGCCGTCGAAGGTCAACCTCTCAAACCCTGCTCATGCAAATTTTTATGACCAGGCGGCTGTATCCGTAGAAAGCAAAGTCCCTGGGAAGAATATTATCATCCATGGTAAACCCATTGAATTTGCAATTGGCATATCTAAAGAAGGTCAAGAACATGAATTGGCACAATCCTTTGTCGAACTGCTGACTGGACCTGAGGGCAATTCAATATTAGAAGAATGTGGACTTATCCCCTGCTAATTTCTCTGTAATGACACAGAAAAATGCATGTGACTATTCTCTTGTGAAATGTGAAACAAATTAAGGGGGGGGGACATTAGCGTGGAGATTAGCTCCAACAACGAGAATAAACCTTCATCGGAACTGCCCAGATTGGTGGGCCTCTTTGAAATTGCCAAAACGGTTCTTCACATTGGACTCGTGTCGTATAGTTTAGCCGCGCTTGGTGAAGCAAAGAAATCTCTGGTCGATAAGAAAAACTGGATGACAGATGAGGAATATCTAAACGGGTTAGCTCTTTCCCAGCTCTTGCCCGGAGCGCCTGCTGTAAATTTAAATTCATACATTGGCTATTTCCTGAGAGGTTTTTCTGGAAGCTTAGTTGCCACGGTTTTTTTCGTAATTCCTTGTTTTATACTCATGGTCATTCTTACCCACCTTTATCTGAACTATAACGATATTCCCTTAGTAACCGCGTTGTTTAAGGGTGTAGGTGCATTAGTTGTAGGCCTTGTACTAAACACCATTATCGATCTCTGGAAAAGAGGGGTAAACTCCCCTCAATTAACGATTTTAGCAGTTAGTGGTTTTCTTATGATTTATTTCTTGAAAGTTAACATCATCTCACTTCTCTTTGTTGCAGGAGTCACAAGCCTAGTGTTTACTTTCCTGACTATTCACTTTTCCAGTTGGAAAGCATTGATGGATCAACGGTTTTGGATCGCTAAAAAGACCTCTCAAAAACCCAACATGACTGTTAAATTTGTGTTTAGCAAAAAAAAATACATAATTATGTTAATTATGCTTGCAACGCTCATTACTATTAATTTTGTCATAAATTTTAGCAATCCGACTTTTCAACAGCTTGGAAACACTTTCTTTAAGATCGGGGGATTAACTTTTGGGAGTGGCTATGCAATGCTCCCATTTATTCAGGATTCAATGGTCAATCAATATCATTTTCTCACTGATCAAGAATTCGGGGTCGCCCTCGCCTTGAGCTTACTAACTCCTGGTCCGGTCACTGTAATTTCTGCCTTTATCGGCTACAAAGTGGCTGGATTATTTGGGGCAGCCCTAGCTATGGCCAATATGTATTTACCTGCTTTCGCTGTAGTTAATCTTATTTCCGATCTTTATAATCGAGCTGGTAAGATTGATATTATCAAAATGGTGATTACCGGAATTGTAGCTGCCTTTATCGGCACGTTATGGGCTGTAATAATTAAATTAGCTGGGAGTTCCTTAATTGATTTCCAGACCATCGGAATCGCCCTAGCAGCTTTTCTCGTACAACGCTTTACTAAAATCGACACTCTCTGGATCATAATCTCTGGAGCATTGCTCTCACTCCTAATGTTTTAATGAAACACGGATAAAGGACACTTCCTTCAATGTCCCTTGTATCATCGACTTAATCTTGACAAGGATCGGTCAAGGATTATCATAGACAAATAAAAGGTTAACTGGACGGTTGCAATTAACGACTTTTATATTTATAGTCTAAGTAAATAATTCACGAGACCACTAGCTGGTCTCGATTTATAATATACGGTTAAAGTAGCAAGAATAACAAAGTTAGAATAATTGGGTGGTGAAATTGAGTGTACTGTGATCTCATAATAAAGAATGGTTTTATTATTGATGGTTCAGGAAAGCCTGGATTCTATGGTGATCTAGCTGTATCTCAAGGAAAGATCATCGAAATATCAACCAAAATCGAATTCCAAGCTGAAAGAATCATTGATGCTTTTGGCTTAACGGTATGCCCTGGTTTTATCGACCCCCACGCGCATGAAGAGCTTACCGTTTTATCCAGTGGTAGGTTTGAAGAGTATTTACGTCAAGGAGTAACGACGACGATTAGTGGAAACTGTGGGCATTCCATAACTCCCTATTCTTCGGATAATATTTATAAGTATATGGTTAAAAAAGGGCTTATTTCAGTAAAGTCGATGGAACAAAATAAGCGTGTGGGATTGGCCTGGGCGGATTTTCCCAGTTATATAGACGTTATCAGGAACAAAGGAACCAACTTGAATATGGGATTTCTCTTAGGGCATGGAACTTTAAGATGGAGTATTATAGGTGACACAAAGCATAGGAAACCAACAGCTCAAGAAGAAAGCAAAATTATTCATTTGGTTGAAGAGGGCATGGAACAAGGGGCCTTAGGGATCTCAACTGGCCTGACCTATAGCCCCAGCAAATATGCTGAAACAGATGAAATCATAGAACTTGCCAAGGCAGTAAAAAAATACGATGGAATATATACATCCCATATTCGAAACTATCTGGGCACCTTGGAAGCCGTCCAGGAAGCTGTAACTATTGGCAAAGCAACAGGCATACGAGTACAGGTGTCCCATCTGACGCCGAATTGTCCTGAGGGATTTGATGAAATATTAGTTGCCAGGCAACAAGGTTTGGAAATCGCAGTTGATACTATCCCGAAGAGCAGTGGGCACTTCAGGAGAAAAGATCGGTTATTTCAGTATTTAACTACACTTGATTCCATCCTGACTTCAGAAGAAAGACGTAAATTAATAAAAAGAATACGCTTTAAAGATCACCTCACGGTTATCAATGCCGATGATCCGTCCATGGAAACTCGAACCATAAAGGAACTTGCGTTAGAGGGTAAGATGAGCGTTAATGAACTAATCCTCGATCTATTAGAAAATGATCGTCATGAACTGACCTTCTGTCAAGGAGGACTTATCCGACAGGATTTCCCAGGAACGCCTTATCCTAATAACATAGCCCAAAATCCACTTGTGATGGTTGGTTCGGATAGAGTATCCGGGGAATTCGACGACCCATATGCCTGGTATGAATTATTTAGAAAAGGTTCTTTTCCGCTATTTATTAGTTTGTGTCGACAAAGCGGTGTGAGATTAGAAGAGATTATCCGAAGGATTACTTCCTTACCGGCACAACAATTTCGGTTGAGTAATAGAGGTACGCTCTCTACAGGAAAGTCAGCCGATATCACCATCATCGATATGGATAATTACTCTTATCCCTTCAACCCTGAAACAGACTATAAAAACCCCTTTACTATGGCTAAAGGGGTTAAGTATACGATCATCAATGGCAAAGCAGCCTTGGAAGATGGAATAATAAAACAAATAAATTCGGGCCAATTATTATCAAGAAATGGCAAAGTTTTATGAAGAATACTGATATTCAAATTTAGGGTTCTAAGGGTTCTAAGGGTTCTAAACGAGCTTTAAATAAATCTATATAGACTCTTTTTCCACGTATAGCCCTGCTCTCAAATAAAACAACTTCCTTTACCGAGAATTCACCCAGCTTCGCAGATTGAACAGCAGAAATATCTATACTGTCAAAATTGGGACGAGAGGCTAGGGTTACATGCGGTTTAAATTGCCGTTCTTCCAACTCAAAGCTCTTGTTTTTGAGTTCACTATGCAGTTCATCCCTCAGTCTATTTAGGTCAGTTAAACTTCCATTTACCGCGGTCCACAAAGTATGAGGCCGTTTAAAAGAAGGAAATGCCCCTAATCCGACTATATTTAAATCAAAGGGTTTATAGTTGCTTGCGACTCTAGAAAGTGTTTCAGTAAGTGCAGGAATCTTACTGTCATCTAATTCCCCTAAAAACTCTAGGGTTATATGAAAATTATCTTGTGATTTGAAAGACCCATTAACCCCAAGAAGTCTTAGCTCTGACTGAAATTCCAGCAGGGCTTGTTTAATTTCAGCTGGCAAATCCACTCCAATGAATAATCTCATAAGTATTCTCCTTATTTTAGTTCACTCGACCAACCTTCTTATTTAATAATGCCAGAAACTCTTTCTTTTTATCATGGTTCTCAAATATTCTAGTCGGAATAATGTGTGCTGAATCAGCATTTACATAGATAAAAATATGTTCTTTGTCTTCAACAATATTTTCTACAGCATTGAATGGAGTCCTTGCTTCACTGTGTTCACTATTATCAACAATTTCGGTTTCAGATATCGCCAAATTATGAGTTCCAACCACACTATGGTTTTTCCCTTCAGCAAGCATCTTTGTGATTTTCCTTGAGACGATCTTCCTTATACGTTTTGGGTAAAATGCAACCCAATATATGTACAAGAGAATAAAAACAACTAACCAGTACCCTAACGGCATATTCGTAAAATTCCTAATTATGAAGGGTAAGATTAAAAAAGATAACGAAAAAATATACCGTTGTAAAAAAAACGACCGCCTCGCTAATTTAGAATAGGTAATATGGAAGATATTGAATTCAATGAGATCCTGTTTATTTAATTCGTACTTAAAATTCACATCGTTTCTCCTTTCAATTACTGGAAACTAAAATACCCTTTCCCCCTTGAAAATTAATCTGTAATTTCATGTTTTCTCTCCTAAACAATATCTAATAACACTCTCTGCGTGTATCTTCGCAGTATTTAGGAACGGAATATTAAACTCATCCTTTGTAAGAATAAGGGGTAATTCTGTACAGCCCAAGATTAACCCCTCAATCTTTTCCTCATTAACCATTTGTTCAACAATCCTGAGCAAGCCGTTGCGTGTTTCCTCCAGAAATTGTCCCAGTTCTATCTCCGTCATTAGTTTATGCTGAATATAATCTTGGTCCTCTTGTCTGGGCACAACAATGGAGATGTTATTGACATCAAATTCTTTTTGAAAAAAGTTTGCTTGCATTGTAAAACTCGTTCCAAGCAGTCCAACCCTTTTTAATCCCATTTCTTTGGCCTTTTTACTTGTCTCTTCAACAATACTAATCAAAGGAATCGGAGATGCACTCCTTAATCGATCAAATACAATATGCGGGGTATTTGCTGAAATTATTCCAAAATCAGCGCCAGCTTTGTATAGAGTATCTATTCCTTTCAATAACCACCCAATCAAGTCCTCCCAACGTTTCTGTCCAACTAAGTTAAGTAAAGTATAAATATCCATGCTGTAAATGATAATCTCAGGTAAACTTTCTCCACCTCGCTGTTTACGGTAATGGTCAATCATTAACCGGTAGTAATCTAGTGTGGCCTCCGGCCCAAAACCACCTATCATCCCAACTTTTTTCACAAATGATGCCCTCCCTTAAGTTCTATTATGACCCAAGTTTTGCTGTCCAACCTTAATCTTTATAAGGATTAACGCATTTATAGAATGTACTTCAACTCACCGTCAGACGACTCATTAGACTTTTAGGGCTTCCATGATTTACAATATTTCCGACCCTCTTAATAGCTTGTTTCCCAACGTATAAATATAAAGATAAATTTGCTGAAAATACGGGGAAAATGCTTTTTAATAGGAGGAAGATAATGGGAATATCAGGGAAGCTATCCGATTTGAAGATTTTGATAGCTTTATTTGGAAATGCCTCTATAAAAGAAATCATTCAGTTTAAAGAATTAAGAAATATAACTAATCCTAAAGTTGCTTAATTCCCATAGTTAATAGGCTGGTCAAAGATTTCAACACTTATAAGAGCTTACTCCACTTTAAAACGCAGGACGGTTTTAAGCTTCTCTGGCTGAACCTTACGTGCATCCGAAAGATAGATTTCTCTGTGAATCTTTGTTATCCGACTCAGATTATTACTAATACAATAATCTTTCATGATTGAAAAACTTTTTGTCTCATCATCATAAGGCCCTATGTGTAACATTTGAACACATAGCCCTTCTTCTAAACAACCAAATCTCACTCGCTCAAGCAGAGGGTGAGGTTTTTTGAGTTTTACTCTGTTTATAAATTGCAGAGCCAACTCATCCGTCATAAAATCAGGTTGTCTAATCATGATAGTGTATATCAAACTGTTTTTATCTAATATTTCCTTAGCCCTTGCTTCTTCTGCTAAATCCCAAAGACCTTCAAGTGGAAATACGGAAAAATCAAAATACCCCTCTGGAATAATATCTTTTTTAGGCGACATTTTAACAGCGTAAGATAAAGAATACAGAACTCCAATAGCTTCAGAAAATTCTTCAGAATTAGGATTGCCTTTTCCATCAATCATTAAAAATTTAAATTTGGGTAGTAACAAGTTCAGGTTTATTTTTAGGCAAATACAGCTCCTTGTCATGTTTTTTCCACTCATATTTCATCTTTTGTTCCTCCCCTGTCCGTCAATTTGGTTGTAACTCAAAAAACGACATATCGTTTCCAAAAAATTTTAGTTTCAATCTGTTCAGCTGATGCTTATAGTGGTCTAGCTATATCATTTCAGTTTCTTCTTATACCCCTTATGCGTGTCAGGATTATATCCTGCGGATTCGTAAAATTTACAAGCATCAATTCTATTAGTGTCTGTGACTAGAATTATTTGTGAGCAGTTGTTTTCGAAAGCTTTTTTTTCAAGCTCCGATATCAGTGCTTTCCCAACCCCATGATTTCTATATTTATTATCAACGATCATATTTTCCAGCACCATAAAAGGTTTACAATCTCCATACAGCTCCCCACAGATGATTCCCATTACAGAACCTATTAGCTGATTATTTTCTACAGCACTAAGCAATAAGTATGAATCATCCTCATGAAACTTGCAGAAATTTTCATACATACTTTCAATAGAAGACTCTTCATTCCAAAATTGCTTGTATAGCACTGCAAGTTGAGGAATATCTTCTGCAATCATGTCTCGAATTATCATTTTTTCAACCTCCGCCTTAAGTGTACCTATTTTATCTTTTTTTTCATTCTCTCCATATATTGTTCATTAAATATATTATAGACATTGGACATCATACAATCTATAATATAATTATACAACGTATTATAAGAGAGGTGTTTATAGAATGAATAGTGATGCAGTAACCAAGACTTCACCACACCGCGCATTGTTTCATGCGCTGGGATTGACCAATGAGGAAATAGAACGTCCCTTGATCGGCATCGTAAGTTCTCAAAACGATATCGTCCCAGGGCATATGAATCTCGATAAAATTGTAGACGCTGTAAAATTGGGTGTAGCCATGGCTGGAGGAACTCCTCTTGTTTTCCCTGCGATTGCTGTATGTGACGGCCTGGCGATGGGACATCAGGGGATGAAGTATTCTCTTGTCACTAGAGAATTGATTGCTGACTCTACTGAAGCCATGACACTAGCTCATGCCTTTGATGCACTGGTTATGGTTCCAAACTGTGACAAAAATGTTCCTGGATTGTTAATGGCTGCAGCAAGGTTAAACGTTCCAACCATATTCGTCAGCGGCGGACCGATGCTTGCAGGCAAAGTGGATGGGCAAAAGGTTAGCTTTTCCAGTGTTTCAGAAGCAGTCAGCCAATTTCAGGCAGGAAAAATCACTAAAAAAAAATTACGAGAATTTGAAAATAAAGGGTGCCCAACCTGTGGTTCCTGTTCAGGCATGTATACAGCCAATAGTATGAACTGCCTTACAGAAGTGTTGGGAATGGGGTTGCAAGGGAATGGAACTATCCCTGCGGTTTATTCTTCTCGTATTCAGCTAGCAAAGCGCGCGGGTATGCAGATTATGGAGTTACTGAAAAAGAATATCCTGCCAAGAGATATTATGACTAAGGATACCTTTGAAAATGCTTTGACCTTAGATATGGCCTTGGGTTGCAGTACCAACAGCATGTTGCATCTTCCTGCGATTGCTCACGAATGCGGTATTGAATTAAATCTTGAAATCGCTAATGAAATTAGTGACAAAACTCCTAATCTATGCCACCTCGCGCCTGCCGGGCATAACTTTGTAGAGGAGCTCGATGAAGCTGGCGGCATTTACGCGGTTATGAATGAAGTCAATAAATTAGGTTTGCTTAAAACAGATTTAATAACTTGCTCAGGTAAAACTGTAGGAGAAAACATCGCAGGTTGCCTCAATAAAAATACTGAGGTAATCAGGCCTGTCGAAAATCCCTACAGTACAACAGGTGGGATTGCTGTATTAAAGGGAAACCTGGCTCCTGATTCCTGCGTTGTCAAGCGTTCCGCCGTGGCCCCAGAAATGCTTAAACACGAAGGCCCGGCAAAAGTATTTGACTGCGAAGAAGATGCCATGCAAGCAATTACTTCCGGCGGAATCACAGCAGGAGATGTTATTGTAATCCGGTATGAAGGCCCTAAAGGCGGACCAGGCATGCGAGAAATGTTAAATCCCACTTCGGCTATTATGGGATCAGGACTTGGAGGAAGCGTCGCACTGATTACCGATGGGCGATTCAGTGGTGCCACCAGAGGCGCGGCAATCGGTCATGTTTCTCCTGAAGCAGCGGTAGGAGGAAATATCGCCTTGATAGAAAACGGAGACATTATCCAAATTGACATTATGGCAAATGAAATCAATTTTGTTATAAGTGACGCAGAACTAGAAAAACGAAGAGCAAATTGGAAGCCAAGAAAACCAAAAATTGTAACCGGATACCTTTCGAGATATGCCGCCCTGGTAACGTCAGGAAACAGAGGCGCAATTTTAGAAATTCAAAAGCAATAGCATAACACAAAAGCAACCAGCAACCGCATTCGAGTTTCGCTGGTTGCTTTTTTTTCGGCAAGTTTGACGGTTCTCTTAACCACCAGCTAACTCAACGATAAATTCTCTTCCATAATTTCTTTTTGCGCTTTCTTACTTAGTTTTCCTACAACTAATTCATACGACATATCTATCATTTGTTTTAAAATATCATCGGGCACATCGCCATCTAAATACAAAGAGTTCCAGTGTTCTTTATTCATATAATAGCCTGCAACTATATGTTGATAATTTTCTCGCAGGGATTGCGTAAATAGTGGATCGCATTTCAATGTAATAATCGCTTTTTTATCTTTATCTCCACCTTGCATAGCAAACATTTTTCCACCAATGAGATATCTTGTCGCATCCCATTCCACCTTGAAATCCTTTTGTGATCCTTTCTTAGAAAGACAGTACTCGTCAAGCCATTCATATTTCATTTTAAAATTGCTCCATTTCCAATAATCTCTAGCAAATTGATATAGTCAAAGCCTTCTCTGTTAACTTATAATCACTTTGTTTTTCCTGTCTTATGGTTATCATCATTTGCAAATAACTTCCTTCTAAAAGTTAAATAATCATAGTTAGAGGCATTAATGTTTGAAATGCGCTATTGTGCGCTGTCTTCACCTAACTTTTGAGCATAGATGAACATGTCTGTCGTGCAGTTGCCGTCACTTTCAGGGTATAAATCTCGGTGAAGCTGCAGTATCCTTAAATTGTTCTTCCCTAGTGTTTTCCGAATAAAGTCTTCCGAGTAATAGTTGAAGAATATGTAATCGTCAGGACTAAAACTAGTTGTTTCAAAACCCGATTTTACTCCCTCCATACAACTCAAATATAAGAAGCCATCCCTGCTTAATACTGAACTTATATCATTAACAAGTTTCTCAGCTTCCTCATTTAATAAATGGGGTAAACAGAATGATAATATAACTGCATCGTATACCTCATCATTTAAATTCAGGTCTCTGATATCTCCAACCAAGAAGTTTACCTTTAGAGATACGACGTTTGCTCGCGCACGATTAATCATCTCTGCTGAAAGATCGATGCCTAAGATCTCAAAGTCTTTATTTGATTCGATCAAGAGCTTTGCAGCATTTCCAGGACCACATCCTACATCTAAAATCTTTGCACCAGGCAATAAAATATCGCAGAACCCCTTTAATTTACTCTTATAACTCTCGAAATCCATGAACTTGCTTTGATATGAATCCGCATGTTTATCGTATGTTTCTATCGTCTTCAGCGTTTTATCCAAATCCAATCATCCTTTTTTTCCTTTATAGGAGCACCATGCTAGATGAAATAATCATCTGAAGAAACTCACTTGACTTGGTGTCCAGTAAAAATAAGATCTGGCTACTTATCCCTCACTTATAAATTCGCTAAAAGCTTTGCAAACTTTTTATCTGAGAGAATTTCATTTGTTACAAATTCTCCGTTATAAAATAAACTATAGGTTGTAAATGGGGCAGGTGCATTTTGGGCCTGTTCAGTCGTTTGATACTTTACAACTCGAAAGGCTATCCCCTTGCTCTCTGCTGTCTCCACAATTAAGGACACATATTTTTCAGTAAAGGGACATTGATTACTGTAAAATAATACAAAACCCTGTTCATCTATTTTCGCATCTTTTGCACAAGACTTAAAGCATGGCTTCTCAATATTTTCTTCAAAAGGAAGATACATAAGTTCATAGTAAGGTAACGCAGTATCCGCTAACAAAAAGCCTTTATATTTTAAGTATTTGGGATCTGACAAAAAGGTCATTTTACTTTTTGAAGAAAGAACTGCTAATCCCTTCTTGCCTTTTCTTTTGCTGTCGTCAATACACTCATTCAAAAGTTCATTGGAGATTCCTTGACCTTTGTACTTGCCTGAAACCCATAAACAATTAATAAACATATACCCTTCAGCGTTTATGGGACACCAAGCTTTTTCAGCAGGTATATATTCGATAAAGACTTTTCCTCTGACATCCCCTTTTTTAAATACAAGGCCATCCGCAAACCGTTCCGCCATCCATGCTTTTTTCGACATAACTTGACAGTCGTTGTTATCTGAAATAGCACAGCAAATATGTTCTTCCTCAAGGTTATCCTTAGTAATTGTAATGATGTTCATCAACATTCCTCCTCGCATAAGCTTTAAATGACCTAATGGACTCAAGCATATAAATAAAATCGAAATACTGTAAACTCATTATTAAATAGTTTCGCCCATTGACGGTAGCATTGGTTCGTACATCATGATTGCGTGATTCTCTGTGATAAATTCATCACCTATTTGCTTGTTGTCAGCGTCAAGAACCTTTCGCCTAATTGCATTATGACGTATGTAACCCCCCCACCATTCATGAGTAATCAGATGGTCACTTTCATAAACCTCATATTTTTGAGTCATCAACTGTTCGCTTCTCCATTCTCCATGTAGTTCTGAGTCGCTTATCCAGAGCAAAAGTTGATAGTTTTGAGTAGTATTATTTCTAATTTGTAAGTCAACATAATTGTAAACAACAGTAGCCCCGCTTCCGAATGGTTGTGTCCGGTTGCTATCAGGAAAAACGTCATGTGTATGGCGCCAGCGTTCTGTGACGGTTAACGGTGTATGAATTGCCATCCAATATATGAGATTAGAAAGTTGACAAAGGCCACCTCCCACCCCCGGACAAAATGATCCGTTTGTTAGAACCATCCCTTCCTTAAATCCTTTTGCCTTTGAAGGTTTACCAACTAGACGCCAGAGAGAAAATGTTTCACCTGGCTTTAATATTAAACCATGTATTTTAACTGAAGCCAGTTTTAGATTAGTTACCTTGTTTTGCTGGAGCCACATATCTACATTTCTCAGGCGTCTATATAATGGAGTGCTATGGCTAGCGATAAGATAAGGAAGAGGAGTTTCCTTGATACCAGACGCATACTTAATGGATCTATGAAAAATCCACTGAAAATAGCGACGCCAAGTATAATACAACTTCCCAAGAAGCATACGTAAATCTGAACGTTTAACCGGACGCTCAGAGTGAAAAAGAGTATTGAACTTCAATACTACCCACTCCCCTCATCATCAAATGTTCTGTGTTAAAAGCTCTTCCTGACTACTCCTTTGCAAATCTCTTTAAGAAAAAGTACACCCACTGCCATTTATCCCATGCCGAGGGCCTCTTGTAAATATAATAACCCCAGAATAAATTCCAGGGTAACTTCTTTACGTCCCAACCGCTTGCATCTTATCTTGGTGTTGTAAACACTCTGTTTTGGACGAAGTAGCGCATTCCCCTAAGATTACTCAGATTCTTGAAGAAAACTAAAGATCCTTTGGTTGATATAGTTAAGAGTTTTAGCGTTTAAAAAATGACCACTTCCCTGCAAGCATTCGCCAGCAACCAAGTTTGGAATGATCACCTTCGCCTGAGGCAGGATTTTGCTAGCCGGAAAGAAAATATCCTTTTCTCCTGCCAATACGAGCGTTGGGGCTGTAAAATCTTTCAATTCTTCTGCCGTAGCTAACCGTGGCATTTTTGTTTCTAGTTTTACATTACGGAACACCGAACCAATCACTTGTAGGGATTTTTCGTCTACTTCATCGTTAAATATAGGACGAACAGCCCTTAGCAAGCGCTCATTACTTGGCGACCAGCGGTACACTAGCATAGGAATCAATATTTCAAAAACCATCCTTTTCAATGACCCGGTCTCAATGCCTGAGGGTACGATTAAAACCGCTTTCGATATTCTCTCATGGGCATATGCAGCAGTTCGCAAGATTATTCCAGCACCATATGATGGCCCAATCATCGGGGCTTTTTGGATTTTTAAGAAATCCAGAAGATCTACCACCCATTTTCCAAAGCTATCATCCTTGGGCGAAATACGTTTCTCTGAACTCTTACCGGGATGGCCTATAGTGTCGGGCGCATATATCCTATAATGCTTTGTCAATGGTAAAAACCAAGACAAAGTAATAGGGTTAACAGTGTTTCCTCCCTGGAATATAATCAACGGAGGTGCCTCCTGCGGTCCTGTAACGAGAACATTTGTTAATCCAAAACGAGTTTCAATCAATTGCTGTTGAACTATGAGATTAAGTTGTTCTAACAAACTGTCGTAAAGTTGCAAGATTTCTGCCTGGCCTTGACTAGTGCGATAAATACTTGCCATCTACACACTTCCCCTTTAAACTCTAAAGCATCGCTCTCAAGTGCTACTTCGTCTAACTTATCCCATGCCGCTTTTCAGACATTGATTAAACATGGATATAAGTTTGCTGACGCGCCCTTAAAAACCCCTCTTCCCTTACGTTGTTACTGGTTATAGATTAGTCGATGACTTATCGACCCTAGTTTCAATAACTATGGATAATACCAACATAGAAATTACTAAAATCAATAGGATTGAGGAACGGTCATAGAACATTTTGAATAGTTCGACCGACCATCGATTTCCCCAATCGTCATCTGTTATTATCCAATAAGCAATTTTATTGGATATCCCAATTCCATCATGCACACCAGGTAATAAACTGTGTGTGTAATTTTGAGCTAAGCTGATATTTGCCATTATTGAAACTAATGATAAAACAAGCATAGTCTTTGAAAATTTGAAGTTATCCGTTAGGCTTGATAAGTAGATAAATAGCCCCACAACAACGATAATAAGCACACTCACGAAAACCATTAGTTCCTCCCCTTCCTAATTGCATTACAAAAGCATTCTCACTGCCAAAAAGCACTTTAACTAATCATTTCTTTTAGCTGTTTTGAAGTAACCCCGCCCAAAATTCAGGTCCATAAGCATACTCAGACAAGGCTACTTAACTACGTTCCACGTATTCCTTAAGTCTAGTTGTTACTTTCATATCTCAGGGATATACTGTATGACTGCCCTTACAATTTTCTTTATATCTTTACTCTATTTTGTTACATTCGTAGTAATCTTATATTCGATGTATTGAAACAATAAGTACGTTAATATACTGAAACTTGCGATTAACACCAGCAAAAGAATCACCCTATGTTTTTCGCTAACCCGTATCATCGTTACTATTTTATAGAACAGAAGTAATGGTACCACTAGATAAATTGCTACTGCAATTGTCAGGATCATACTCAACCAACATCAACACCCAACTACACTTCGTAAATTACAGTCTGAATTAGATATTCTACGAACATGTTCTAAAAATCTTAACATCCATTATTTTAAGCCGGCTAATTATTACAAATACCTTAAACTATCCTAAATTAGAAATTCGACAAACATCTTACATGTCCTTCATTTAATTCTATTATTAACCTATACACCCAGAATTGAGATCCATCTCCAGCTTGGCAAAATAAAAAAGCCCCCAATATTGGAGGCTCTCAGCCGAAATTCCGTCTTGCTTAGACCACCTATTCTGAACATATCCCACAATCACTCTGCTTTTTCTTATAATCACTGATCTCTTTTCCCGTATCACTCTTCACAACTTGGGTATCGGGATCGACGCTTTGTTTTTCTGACGTCGCTACAGGAGCAACACAAGGAGGTTTTAAAGGCGACATAAGACAAGATTTATAGCCACCGGTGAGATTTTTAACGTTATATCCATTTTGGGTTAAGATCCTGGAAGCCACATACCCTCTGAGCCCAATTTGGCAATATTCCAAGATCTCTTTAGTTTTATCGAGCTCCCCTAACCTTGCTCTCAAACTATCCACCGGAATGTGGAGTGCTCCCTCAAGGTGTCCATTATTATATTCTGTTTCTGTACGGACATCCACTAAGATCGTTTTTTCTCGGTCATAATCCAAAAATTCCTCGATCGACATGATATCCACTCTGCCAGTCAGGACATTCTCCGCAACAAAACCCGCCATATTGACGGGATCTTTTGCTGAAGAATAAGGTGGTGCGTAGCAAAGCTCCAATTCCGTCAAATCTGAGACAGTTCCCCCCAGTCTTATAACCGTTGCAATGACGTCGATTCTCTTATCTACACCAACACTGCCAACGCCCTGCGCTCCTAAGATTTTACCTTCTTCATTAAAGATCAGTTTCAAGGTCATCATGAATCCTCCAGGATAGTATGAGGCATGAGACAGTGGATGAACGGTAATTGTTTTATAAGGAATATTAAGGTGTTTCAGAGTCCGCTCATTATTACCGGTACTAGCTGCTGTTAAACCGAAGACCTTAATAATCGAAGTACCCTGGATTCCCTTATAAGAAGTCCTTAGACCTGCGATATTGTCCGCTGCTATTCGACCTTGTTTGTTAGCTGGCCCTGCAAGTGGAATCACGGTCGTTTGCTTGTTGACAAAATCATCGACTTCGATGGCATCCCCAACTGCATAGACATTTTCCACATTAGTAGCCATGTATTTGTCAACTAAGATATGGCCTTTGGGACCGATCTTAATTCCACTTTCTTTAAGAAATCCTGTATCTGGAACAACTCCTATGGCCAAGATCACAAGATCCGTAACCAATGTTTTCCCACTGTTAAGGATTATCTCCACACTGCTTCCCTGATCCCTAAATGAATTGACTCCATCATTTAAGATGAGCTTCACGCCATGATCTAAAAGTTCCTTTTCCATAGCTCCGACTATATCCAAGTCGAAAGGTGCCAAGACATGTGGGGCTGCTTCAACTAATGTAACGTCAAGCCCTCGATGTTTTAGATTCTCTGCCATTTCCACACCGATAAAGCCGCCGCCTACGACGACCGCACTATTGGTTCCCTCTTTGTCCACATAGGCTTTGATCTGATCAGTGTCCGGTATATTTCTTAAAGTTAAGATTCTCTGACTATTGACACCTTCTATGGGAGGTGTAATCGCTTTTGCTCCGGGGGATAAAACAAGGTAATCATAAATTTCTTTATAAGTACCATTGTTCTTGGTTCTGACCGTTACTGCTTTATTACGGGTATCTAAATCAATTACCTCGCTGTTGATTCTTACGTCGATATTAAATCGACTCTTCATGCTTTCTGGAGTCTGGACTATAAGGCTCTCTCTTTCTTTGATGGTCCCTCCAATATAATAGGGTAAACCGCAATTTGCAAAAGAAATGTACTCATCCCTTTCAAACATAATAATCTCCGCGGTTTCATCGAGTCTTCTAAGCCTCGCTGCTGCAGATGCCCCTCCAGCAACACCACCAATAATCAAAACCTTTTTACTCACTGCTTATCCTCCTTAGGTTCAGAATACCTTTTTCGACTATCTCTTTAACCATCTTACACTGTTGAAGCCTCATTGCTGGTCATCAAGCAAGCGCAGTAACCGTTCTCGTTCCTCTTCTAAATCCTCTCGTTCTGCCACCATTCTTGTTTGCACTGAATGAAAGGGCCAGCGGGCTTTTAAGTCGGCTAATTTTTCCTCCACATCTTTTAGAAGCAGCATTAGCTTCTGCTGATCTTTACAGGGTTCTCTTTTATTGATCCATTGTCCTTCCTCATCCATTCGATTCCCTCTCCTCTGACGAGGTAAACGTAATTGCGCCATGCATACACGATTCCATACAAGCCTCACACTCAATACAAATTGCAGGGTCCACAACTGGCAGATGTGAAAAAATAGTGATCGCTTGAACAGGGCATGCATTAACACAGCGTTTACACCCGCGACACAGTTTTTCTAAGATGAACGCGGCCATCTATCTGCAACTCCTCTCATTAAGAGAAACACACGGTTTCTCGCTTAGCAGCCTGCTCAGCCAAAGCCGCGAGGAGCTGAGTTTGGTGCTCCTTGGGACCCTTTATCTCCAGTTGACCCCATGACATTGACCGTTGTAAACCGCTGTTTTATCTGATTTCCTCCACATATTGGGCAACTCTGTTGGTCTTTTTGACTAATCGTACAAAAGATTGAAAACTTATGCCCACACGATTGGCACACCAAATCATAACTTGGCATTTGATTAAACCTCCCTTATTGACCCATTATTTAAATATAATCTCGAGAATAATTTAGCCAGCCGCTGTTACAATAACCCATCCCTTTATCATTGATCGTGCCGCTTACTATATTATTCTCGCCCCCATATACCCCCATACCGTATCATATTTATAATATATTCGCCTCTCTTTAATTTGTCAACCCTTCTGACCTATTCATTCTCTTTAATAATTTTTGGGTAACTGTGTAACTATTCATAACTGGTTCGTGGTCCCTTTGACCGCAATCCTGCATTTAATGTTGCCATTACGACATCGTTCCATCCATACTGTTAAATAACAGTATGGATGGAACGAGTCTAAAAAACTCATTTAAACTCTAAATTTATGGGTTTTCGGCGGTGCGATCGTGACACTTATGACACGAATCTGCCCCTTGATCTTCGGGGTTCTGTTCGCATTCACTTCCAATCACCAAGGGTATCTTGAACGTTTTCCCGGTCACCCGACTACTTAGATTCCAGGCCTCTCCCTCATGACGCAAAAAAGGTAAAGCTTCCCCCTTAGACGTCACAAGAATTTCATCCCCCATTTTCAAGGTCGGAAATTTCGGATTCGTAACCTGCTTTTGCATTTGAAGAGCTAAGTCCTCCTGACTCTCAAGTTTCTTAGTCAGAGGAGGTTGATCTTTAGTTCCATGACAATCGAGGCATTGAATATGAACAGCCTCATGTTGGGATGTGTATAATTCGCCATCTCCCATCGTATCAAGTCCAGTATGACAATCAATACAGTCTAGACTCACTTCACAACGGGCAAAGAGTTCACCGGGCAAATAATAATCCCTCACGCGATCCGTCCAAGTTAAGTCTCCAGCCTGCCAATCTAGTGTGACTTTGTCGATATCAGGCCGTGCAGTAAATTTCATTTGAATTGGATCATGGGTCCCTTGGTTATGACATTGGTTACATTGGGTATAAGGAATTTGGGTTGTCAGGCGGTGAACCATTCCGCGCCCGCTTTGATTCTCCTTAATGGTCGTATCATTGCCGATATAAGTATGAGTTGGGTTGGTCAAGACATGACAGGCTTCACAACCATTTCCCAGAACGTTTCCATTCGCTTCGCCCTTTTGATTACTCAGGTATGTTGAACCTTTTGAAGCCTCTTGTTCTGTAGTCGCTAGGAGAGGATTATTTGAGGCCAAGAGTAAATCTCCTCCGCTTTGATGACATTGACTCAGACAACTCTGTTGAAATATTTCTTCATTAGGTCGCCCCTGCAACGGATTTGGATAAACAAAGGCCCCTTCGCCCTTGCTAAGACCTGAAACCTCGTTGATTTTATCAAGCCCAAATATCCGGCGCACAACACTTAACTCTCCAGCCTTCGTGGACATAATCGAGGTTTTCACTGTATCCACTTGATTTTTAGCCAGCTCATGATTCCCACTGTGGCAGGCCGCCCCATTAGGACCAGTCCCCCCGCAACTTAAGGATGCTGCATCTAAGGACCCTGGATGCCCGCCTCCATACATTTGAGCATGGGCTGTCGTTTTGTCCAGCGACCGAGGGTTTCCGCCATGGCATACCGCACATCCCAAGGTATTACTGGGATGGGAGTCCGATATTTCTTCAAGCCCCAGGTGACAGGTTTGGCAGCGTTCAACTTCCCCATTCGGAAGCACGAGATTGACGATCTCAGGTTTCCGATTTTGATAACTGGCGATTTCTGCTTGTATTCTCATTTGCTCTTCAGCATCACTAATCGTTCCGAGTTCAAATTGCAACTTAGAAGTTTGCTCAGTAAAATACTCTGTTTGATAATTACCCCATTCCGGAGCCTTAGACTGTTTCAGGGTTAGAATAACCATCAATATTAAGAAAAGACTTGCCAATAAAAATGCTTTTCTCATTTTAAGTCCACCATAATTCTTTGACGACAAACCACAACAGAAAGACACAAACAAAAGCAAAGAGAGTCATAAAGATCCTTTGACCCCACTTTACACCCAAAACATCAACCAACCAGGGCAAACCTGAAATCCCGGCAATAATTAGAATGGGAATTAGCAGAGCCCCTACCCTCGGTGGGAGATATAATAACAAAATTTGAAACGGACCAAAGATCCAGGGAGCAACGGCATGGGAAACAGATGGAGCCTGATTACTCGTGCCGACACTAGCCTGGAACATTAAAGCCAAGGCTAGGCAAAATGCCAAGAAAAATATTGCAGCTATTCCCTCTTTTTCTATAAGGTGTTTAAGCGGTGAACGTGCCATATGGACTCCCCCTTAGAGCGGACGTACTCCCCCGTCACGACGAACACGCCAGAAATGATAAAGTTGTAATAAAAAAGCAACCATAGGCAGGGCAACACAATGCCATACATACACTACAAGGGTACTTCCACTTAACGCAGAAGGTTCTCCAAACAAAATCTGAGCCAGCCCACTCCCTATTACTGGGATTAATTCTAATATGTTTACTGCTACAGTAGCGGCCGCGCCACTTTCCTGTGATCCAATTAATAAGTATCCTGTAAAATCTAAAAACAATACGAAAATAAGCAACCCCACTCCAACAAGCCAATTCAACTGTTTGGGAGGTTTATAGGAATGCGTCCAAACGACTCGCAGCATATGAAGGTTTACAGTTACAACCATGAGTTGCCCCGACCAATAATGCAAATTCCTGATGACTCCACCATATGGAATCACCGATGAAATAGTTAAAATACTGCTGAAAGCGTTATCTCCTGGTTGATAATGAAACATAAGCAGGAGACCCGTAACCCCGAGTACGATGAAGGCTAGAAATGACACCCCTCCAAGGCAAAAGGTATAAAGTACCCTAAGAGCTCCCTCAGGGACAAATCTTGGTCTAATATGATTCACAAAGTTTTTGGTATCATTCATACTCGAGTATCCATTCCTACTATTTTTGAAGTATTAATAATCAGCGAACCGTCCGGTTGAGATTGGACAGCGACTCTAGGCAAAGCCTTAGGGGCAGGTCCTGATACAGTCTTGCCTTCTTCATCATAAATGCTGGCATGACAAGGACAAATCCATTCTTTCTTTTCTGCATAATAGTTTACCTCGCAGCCAAGATGAGTACAGGTGGCTACCAACGCCATGACCCCAGAGGAATCTCTTTTAACCCAGACACGAGCAGCGGCTGTGTTTTGCCAGCCGCTGTTTTCTGAAAGTGGTTTTTTATAAACCACTAGGGGAGATTTCTGTCGATCCTCTTTACTTGTGAGATACTTAAAGAGCGGTTCGATGGTCAAGGCAGCTGAGGCGATGACCCCCACCCATGCTAAACGCAACACGGCACGTCTCGTCCATTCTGATTGCTTAGGCATGTGCAATCTTACCTGGTTAAGAAACCTGGACAAACCCAACCTTTTCCTTTCCTGTAATTCTATGTCATTCCAGGTTTAAGCTAATCGATTTAAGCAGTCTAAACGTATCTAATAACTACTATACCCTTATTCATCCAATCGTGAAACTCACACTTCTACAAGTGGGAGTAGTATCCCGCACTCTTAGAACCAGCTATTCGTTTGCCCAGCATAGGTTATGACATACCGCACGAAAAATCCTCCAAATAAGACCAAGAAACTGCTGCTGATTGTCACAGGCCAAACCCATTTCACTGGGATTTTTCCCTTAAGTTCCATTAACTCCATAAACAAAGGAATGATCAAACCAAGTCCGACAATTAAAAGCCAGAAAACCCAAACATAGTTTCCAACCAACAAACTGCTAAAGGCCATTGATTCACTGGCTGAGCTTGATCTGCCCATCACGATCATTATTAGTATAATCAAACACTCTAGGATAATCAATCCGGCATCTGCTTTAGTCAAGACGTGCAATTCTTTGTGCCGAGCCCGTTTCCAGGGGCTGAGATTCGAAATCATAATTACAGCAGCCACCCCAGTCGAAAGTGCAGAAATTAAGAACAGTATTGGCAGCAGAGGTGCATCCCAGATTGGCCGTACTGCTGCATTGAGAAGAAGACCTGTATAAGATGCAACAGCAATGGATAGAAATGGCATTAACATTGCCAGGCGCTTCTTCCATCGTTCCAACTGCAGAGTCTGCCCTACTTTTTGATAGGCTTGCGGAAGCCAAAGGTAAAGGTAACCAAAACTCAACAAAGTGAAAAACAAAATGATCCAACTCCCATAGGACATCGGGGAGCTCAGTTCCAAAGTTAAAAATAACTGATAAAAATTAAACGGGCTTCCGAGATCGAGTACCAGCAGGCCTAATCCCAAGGAAATCGGGAAGGGTGACAGATAGGCACCCCAGCGGCTGACTCGTTCAAATTCTTGACCGCCATAGAGAAAAGCGAGATTCGAGGTGATCATGGCTCCAGCACTCAGTCCCGCAGTGAAAAGATAAATGACAATCATTAACCCCCAAGTTAATTCCACTTAGTCCACCTCCTTAGCCCGTTATTTCCCATCGGGTATATCAGGAACAGCTTCGTCAATATAATAAATATTAGGGCCCGTTCCCACCTCTTTAAGTAGGATTCTTGTCGGATACTGAGCTATCAGCCTAGAGACAACACTGCTTGGGTCGTTGAGATCCCCAGCTTGCCGGGATTTCCCCAGGCAAGTTTGCACACACGCAGGCTCAAGTCCTTGCTCAAGGCGATGTAAGCATAATGTACACTTATCTGCCTTTCCAGTTTCAGAATTGGAAAAACGTGCATCGTACGGGCAAGCCGTAAGACAATATTTACAGCCGATGCATTTCTTATCCTCGACAATGACAATTCCATCGGATCGTTTTTGAGACGCCCCTGTTGGACAAACCGAGACACAGGGCGGGTTATCACAATGCATACAATTCCCCGGTTGAAACATTTCCGAAACTCTCGGGAACTGCCCTTGGACTCCGCTACTCTTCACCCAATTGCGCGTATGCCCGAGTGGCACGTCATTTTCTGAGCGACAGGCCACCATACAAGCATCACAATCGATACAGCGTGAAGTAATGATGACAAATCCCATGCGAACAGTCATTTTTTTCCCTCCTACCCTTATACCTAACTTTCCTCTTACGCCTTACTCACTGTTACGAAGGTTTCACTTAAAGCTGAACCTCCCGAAATCGGATCTGTGATGGTTTTGTGCAGGGCTGAATCACTCGCCCCTAAGCCATAGGCTGCTTTAAGTCCTTTGCTCACATGCCCAAATCCACCGACCATGAAAATACAATCCGGTCTTATCCCCTCTGTTACATAAGCTTTAACACTAACCTTTCCGACCTCACTCTCCAAAACTACATTATCGTTCATCTTGACCCCTATCTTCGCAGCAACTGAGGTATGCAACCAGGCTCGATTTTCTGGAAAAACTTCTAATAGCCAACGATTATTTTGCGTGAACATTTGGGTATGCTGCGCAGTTTTGCCAGTTAAGAGATAGTATTGGTCTTTTTCAGGTCGAGGCGGCTCATTCCAAGTTGGGACGGCCTTCTTGCCCATTTGGGCCATAATGCCCGAAGAAATTTCAATTTTGCCGCTGCTTGTCTGGAACTCAAAATCCTTGGAGTGATCTTCTTGAAAATCTTCCATTTCGTAATGTCCCACCCGTTGTAATTCCTCTAAATCTACCGCAAAAGGCTTAAGCTGTTGAGACAATAGATCTTTTTCATCCTTAAAGGGCAAAAATTCCCCAAGGCCCAACTTATCTGCTAACTCCTTGTAAATCATTAAACTGCTTTTCGTATCATAGAGAGGCTCAACCACCGGCTGACGAATAAAGATTTTGTTCTTAATTGGAATCAGGCCATCAAAACGTTCGAGATAATAGGATTCAGGTAAAATCACATCGGCATAATAAGCTGTGTCACTGGCTTGAATATCAATCACCGCCACGAAATCCAGCTTCATTAAAGCATTAATAGTTTTTTGGCGTTCAGGAATCGAAAGAACTGGATTCTGTCTAGAAATCAGCCACCCTTTGGCCTCATAAGGCTTGCCGGTTAAAATATTATCCCGCATTGTTTGAATCACACCATAGGCCAAGGGCACCATGGGATATTGCCACGGCACACCATCAAGACGTATCCCTTGAGCGATTGGAAAAGCTGGGTGAGATAAAACTCCAAGTTTCAAAGTGCTTAATTCCTGGTCTGGAATCAACCCTCCAGGCTGTGCCCAATTTCCCATCAGAGCATTAAGCACGGCAATGGCCCGCTCCGTCTGGAACGAATTTACAAAATTAGACGTTCTCCAGTTAGGATGCGCTATCGCTGCCGGTGCAGCCTCGGCAAAGTCCAGGGCAATCCGTCGGATCGCGGTCGCAGGGATTTCACATTTTTTCTCTGCCCATTCTGGTGTATAGTCTTTAACCTCAGTAACGAGGTCCTCGAAGCCTTGAGTATATTGATTAACAAACGCTTCATTGTACAATTTTTCTTTAATAATTACATTAATCATCGCCAAGAAAAATGCAGAATCTGTGCCAGGACGGACAGGCAACCACTCAGTCGCTTTAGAAGCAGTCTTACTAAAACGCGGATCCAAAACTACAACCTTGACACCCCTAGCCACCATTTCAATCATTTCTTGGGTTTCACTATTGGATATGCCCTCAGCCAGATTTCTACCGGTAAAAATCATATACTTGCATTTCGAAAAATCCGTACCCGGTTGAGGGGTTCCATAGGTATATAAAAACCCCGTCGTCATTGAGTTGAAACATAAACTCCTTTGAGTCCCATAATTCGGAGTGCCATAAGCCTTGAGGAGAATCTCAAAAAACGGTTGCGAAAGGTTATCCGTTGAATTAAACATCATGGCCTTAGCGCCGTATTTATCTTTGATCTTTTTCATTTGCTCAGCTGTATAACTCAAAGCCTCATCCCATGATGCCCTGCGCCACAAACCGCTGCCCCGTGCCCCTGCTCGAATGAGTGGGAACTTAATGCGATCTGGACTATACAACGTTTCAATGCCTGCATTGCCACGCGGACATAATTTTCCCAAGTTGTTGGGGTGATCAGGGTTCCCTTCCAACATTTTGACGACACCGTCTTCAACTCTGGCGATAACACCACACCGCCATACACATTGCTCGCAGATTGTAGTCACAAGCTTTGTCCCTTTTACCGCTGCCTGATCCGATTTTCCTTGTCCCAAGTTGGATTCTGGCCTAAACAGACCTATCCCGGCGGCTGTACCAAGAACACCCGCCGCCACTGAGCCTTTAATAAACTGACGTCGGCTGAACAATTGGTCCCATGTATAGACTTTTGACACATTGCCCCCTCCTTCCCCATAAAGTGAACTATTGTTTTGTTATTGACCGACGGAAGTACCGTTTAATTTCTCTTAAATCTCTTTGGAACCACCCAATTCCGTCTTCTTAGAGTTCTCCGCAATTTTAGAAGCCACATAGAAAACGAGGGTACACAGGACAAAAAGTCCGACAAACAGCCAATGATTAACATGAAATAGATCTTCGAGAGTTTTTTGTCCATAATTTCCGATAGTTGAAATCTTCAGGAAAATCGATTGATAGGTCACCCCAAATAAAATTCCACCCGTCAGAAAACCTAAAAGTCCAGGTATTAAGTAATCCAAATTCCCCTGACCACAACCTGTGATCAACGTGCCCGGTCAAGTGCCGGCGAGAGCCATTCCTACCCCAAAAAGCAGTCCGCCGAGAAGATTTCCCAGTATATAAGTAGAAGAAACCTGATCCATCTGAAGAAAGCCCAGATCTTTCAAGGTGTAGATACCTACAAGCCCTACCGAAATCCCAGTCATCATAAATTTCATGACCGTATTATCTTTGAAACGAAATTGATTGACAATTTTATGGTAGTGGCCCAATCCCGCCTTCTGAAGAGCAAAGGCAAAGAAGAAACCAATCACTATGGGGACGAGATATGTCATCATCTTAATAATCCCCCCCGTACAATAATTTGGTCGTAATAATTCCAGAAATGAATAACCCTGCAATAAAGATTAAACCCGCTGGAGAAAGTTGCATCGTCCCTGAAATAGCCAAGCCACTGGTGCACCCTCCGGCAATACCGGCAGAAAACTCGATGATCACCCCACCGATAAAAATCATAGTCCAACGTTTTAACTTACTGGGCCCAAAGGTTTGTGTCCATTGTTGATCCGGCATCATCCGAAACTTAAAATCTTTGGACCAGAGACTTGACGTTAAGGCTCCTAAGATCATACCCACAAATAAGAGAATCTGGAAGCTTACCACAGGGGGCATCTGGTATTTGAAGTACATTAAGTTAGCCCAGCTGCTGTCAAAGGCCTTTAATAGGATACTGTCTATGTTTTCGATACCGCCTGATGAACCAATAGTTTTGCCTACCAAAACATAAGACCCAATAGCTGTTAATCCCAACAACACTCCGGCCGACCAAGGCGACCACTCTTTATCTTTCATTTTCTTACTAAACCCCACGATTTTGCTCACTCCCTTCATTCTTCAATAAATCGCTCAATGAAGAAACGGACTTCAGATCCTTCTCCCCTAAAGTTCTAAGCTGGAACAGAACATTATCTGGCAAGTTAGAAACTGCTTGTAATACCTGAGGACCATACTCACCTTTTAAAATTTTCTCAAGAGAAACGACAGTCTTAATATCTCCCTCTAAAAGCTGAGCGAACACTTCCTGAACTTCTAAAGGAAGTGAGTTAAAGGGAACCTTTTTCATTCTCCCTGCTAAAAATGCCCAAGGCCATAACCCCTTTTTCCACCTCCAGATCAGGACCCCCAGCACTAAAAGCATCACGGCATTGATCATACCGATCAACCAGCCTAACCATGGGATCTTGTCTGTTACGTTAAAGTCAATTACATCAAAGTTGGGATTCATACCGGGGGGGATTTGGGCAGCAGCTGCTGATGGGGTTACACTACCGGACTCCGCTTGATTCGTTTCAGCTCCAGTCGCTCCTGAACTCGTCCCCGAAGTCGGATTACCCGCTGGAACACCTGTCACCTCACCGCCATATTTTACAACCCGAGTTGCAGTATCTGCCGGATGACACGATGCACAGCTTTCATCAGGTTGTGTCAAAGGGTTAGCAACTATCCCAGCATGAGATTTTGTCTTTTCGGTCTCGGTTGCAGCTCCCAGATGACAGGCTTGACAAAAATCAGCGAAAGCATGCTGAGTATGCCAATCACCCTTTTGGGACACAGGATTTTCTCCCTTAACCTCATGACAGGTTTTACAGGAGGTGGTCGATGCACCGCAGGCCGCCTCGGTCACTTTCGGATTTTCCACCCAAAAAGTACCAATAAGGACAATGCCGAATACGCCAAATATTAAGGCTAATAAAGTGCTTTTTTTCTTTTTCACGTTTGCCCCTCACCTCACAAGTAAATTTATACTTTTTCTAGGTATACTTATTGCTTTAAATCACCTCCATCGGACAAATGTAAGTAGGGGTTTATGTAAATCCATCTTGAGATAATGTGTCGTTTGCCCCCTCCCTATTGGGGGTGGGTAGTGATTAAAGGATACATCTAAAAAATGCTTTGGTCAATATGTTTATAACTGCCAAAAATAAAATATTTTTGAGTAATAGGTCAAAACCAAGACACTTAAAATCTTACCTTGTATTATAATGATGCTATCAAGTCAAAGGAGAGATCAGTCATGTGCGACGAAGATTTAAGGACACGTCTAAAAACATTGTCCGAAGAGCTTGAAGAGTTAGAAGAAGAACAAAGCTATGTCCTAAAGCAAACCGGGTTGCATCTTCCTGGACATACTGTAAGGCGATATGACGCAGAAGTTCAAACCTTAAAAGCATCTATTGCAGAGATAATTACAGAATTAGAACTTCGCAAATAACCATTAGCTCAGAATCAATAAAGTGGGCGTAGCGAGACTAAGTTTCGCTACGCCCACTTTATTGATTTTATAATACAAGAAATAGAGTTGAAACAACTGTAAAATCAGTTGCTCCAACCCCTTAAAGAATAAATAAGTATAAAAAAGACTATTAATTACGCTAGATTCTTCTCACTGCCCATCTTAATCTGTTCTGCCAAGCTACGCGCGATCTGATCAAAGTCAGAGGATTGATAATCCTCTATTTTACCTGCATCTGACAGTGTAGCTAAAGCTGGATCAAGGGGAAGTGCTCCTAAGAAAGGAATAGAAGAACGCTTAGCTTCTTCCTCCCCTTGAGGCTTCCCAAAGACTTCTATCTTTTTACTGCAATCCGGGCATTGGACATAAGCCATGTTTTCAACTAATCCATAAATTGGCGGTTCATAGTTTCTTACCATTTTGATAGCTTTTCTAACCACCATATTCGCCAAAGCCTGTGGGCTTGTTACCATCACAACCCCATTGATCGGCAAGGATTGGAATATTGTGATCGCTACATCCCCTGTCCCAGGAGGCATATCAATTAATAAATAATCCAGTTCTCCCCAGATTACATCCTTCCAAAACTGATTGACGACTTGAGTAATCAATGGTCCACGTAAGATCACGGGATCATCTTCATTTTCAATCATAAGATTAAGTGACATAACTTTAATTCCGCCACGACTGGTAGGTGCAATAATCCCACCTTGGCTGGCTCCCGCTCTTTCCTTAATTCCAAAAATTTTAGGAATGCTTGGACCAGTTATGTCCGAGTCTAAAATCCCTACTTTAAACCCTTGGCGCATGAGACTTACGGCTAACATACCTGTTACAGAGGATTTACCAACCCCGCCTTTACCACTCATGACTGCAATAACTTTCTTAACGTTACTGGCTTTCTGAGCCTTGGTTAATTCGGGCGCACTAGAACAACTTTCTGTGTTACATGAGCCTGCAGCAGCACAGCTATTACATGATTCGCTCACCTTACTACCTCCAATTCTAAAATAAAAACTATTTACCCTTACATGGATGAGTAACCAAAATTTATCTTACTCCCCAAATTCTTTATTTGTCAAGGTTTGTCCACTTAGGTGTTAATCACGCAGGAAATCTTTTTGAGAATATAATTTAATGAGTGTGAAAACTAGTTTAAAACAGATCCGAAATTGAATAGATTTTTCTTAGTGGTGACCGTGTCCATGCTCATGATCATGATCGTGTGCGCAAACAGAGCCAGTACTGACAACCTTACCTAAAGCATAACGATTTGCAACATCAACCACTTTTCCAGATGCACCCGAAACGACTTCGAGCCCCACTGCATTAAGACCATTGATCATGCCTCCACCGATACCACCACAAACAAGAGCTTCGACACCTTTACTCTTGAACATATTGGCAAGTCCTTCATGCTGATGCTGAAGACCCGTAGAACTGAGTAATTCTACAAAACGAGCTTCAGTTCCCTCAATCTCAAACACCGTAAAACCTGCTGCCCGTCCAAAATGCGGGTCTAAATCCTCACCATTTGTTGGAATTGCAATCTTCTTTGACATAAATAAACCCTCCTAATCATTATTTACGTCACTCTAAGCCTGTCTGTAGCAGATTTAGAGGAACGTTTGAATCTGTTCTAGTCAATTCAATGTCTCGACTTAATTCAGCTGAACTAATTTATCTGCTTTCCAGGCTTCGATTGTTTCTAGGAGTGTCCTCCACAGCAACCGGGCTTGCTATGCCCATCGTGATGCCGACTACTGCAAGTATGTTTACTTCCGTTTCCAAGTTTCATTTTTTTCATGCTTCCACACTCTGGACATGCGATTTCATAGCCATGTTTACCTCCAGTCTCACATGGTTCAACTTCCCAGACATGTCTGCATCCAACACATTCAAACACACGATTTTTCATCAAATAGTGGCCACCTCGAATGATTATAGGTCGGCCTTCTACTAAAGCGGAAGCAATCTTTGACCTGGCAGCACCTAAAATTCGCTGAAACGTAGCTCTGGAAACCCCCATGGACGCTGCACAATCGACTTGATCCAAACCAACCTTGTCTTTAAGACGAATGGCCTCTAATTCCTCAAGCTTAATAATTATTTCTTCCAAACAAGATTGTCCAAGAGGAATAAAAGTTTGGCAAACTATTGCATCGTCAATCAGGCCACAACAACGTCGCCTTGGCATTAAATCAGCTCCTTTTGGGCATATGCTCAAATAAAGTATATCAAATATACTGAATAAAGCAATCAAAACTTAGACAAATACAAAAATTAAATGTCTGAGATATTTTAATTCTATTATTTCACTGGTCTTTACTCTTATCCACTTGATATTTAAATCAAACAAAAACCGCCACCCAGTAAAATGGTGACGGTGAAAGCACTAGTTTATTGATTAAGTTTCATAAGGGTCTCAATCGCGTTGTTCAGAACCTCTTGGCGATCTTCCCCTGAATCAATCGCATCAAGCAGACATGAACTTGCATAACGTTGTGCTATTATGACAGAAGTTTTATGTACTGCAGAGCGGATAGCTACAAGTTGTAATAAAATTTCTTCACAACTCTTCTCTTCCTCTATCATGCGTTCTACACCAGCTATATGCCCACGAACAGTCTTTAGCCTTGTCAGGATTCTTTTTACTTCTTCGGGATCGACCTCTTTCAAATTGACACATTCCTTTCGCAAGTTAATTTAATCTTATCTTTTTAAACCCTTTAAATTAACTTGTCAGGTTCTTGCATACCATGACTGCTGCCTAAACTAACTATGTAAGATAAAGTTTAATGTATTTCTGATAACTTTTCAAGACACGATCCACATAATCCCGAGTTTCCTTAAAGGGAATATCCTCAAGTCGAATATTTTCAGGGTCAATCTGACCTGATTTAATCCATTCTTGTACACGTCCTCTTCCGCCATTATAAGCTGCAATTACTAAAGGGCGGTTATTTGAAAACAATTTCTGCAGACTGGCAAGGTACCACGTTCCATATTGAATGTTCTTCTCAGGATCGAGTAAATACTCCTCACTATATGCTTTATCTCCAATACTTTCAGCAATAGATTGCGCAGTACTGGGCATCAACTGCATTAACCCTTTAGCACCCTTGTGAGATTCAGATTGAGGAAGAAACTTGCTTTCTTCTCGGATTACGGCAAGTACAAATAATGGATCGACCCCGTATTGTGCAGCATATTTTTCGACTACGGTCCGGTGTGGATAAGGATAGATTATCTTCTGCAAATCTGATATTTGCAACACACTATAAACCACAAGGATTGATAGAACAATAATAATACCAATATTTCGACCATTAATCCAACGCTTTAAAATCCTTTTAGCCATCCCATCTCCTTCTTACCTATGAAAGGTCCTTATTTTAGTCTATTTTCATAGCATCGACTATTATGAGCAACTAATCCTTTTGTCTTAGTAGTAATTTTTGCCACACATCTTCAAGTTGACCTATCGTTTGACTCTCGCTCCCAGAATTGTCGATTATAACATCCCCCCGCTGACGCTTTTCATCTAATGATCCTTGAGAAGCTATACGTGCTTCTACCTCACTAAGACTCAGCTTGTCCCGCGCAAGAACGCGAGAAATTTGCAAGTTTCGCGGTATCCATACAACCCAAACCTCATCCACAAACTTTTCAAAACCTGCTTCAAAAAGCAAAGGCACATCCCATACACAGATCTTAACTCCTGTATCGCTAAGTGTATCTCTCTCCTCATTCATAGATTGTACCACGCGAGGGTGCACGATGCGCTCTAAGCGCTTTCGTGCATCCTCCTCCCTGAAAACCAGTTTCCCTAAACTGGAACGATCGATTTGTCCATTCTCATCTAGTATATCTGTGCCGAATTCCTCGATCAATTTCAAAACGGTTGTCTGATCCGATTGCAACAAACGGTGCACCGTTTTGTCAGCATCTAACACCGGAACCCCCTGTTTTATAAACCATTGGGCTACTGTAGATTTACCGCTGCCTATTCCACCCGTCAGTCCAATGTTCAACATTCTTTCTCACCTCAGATCAATTTCCCCAAACCGATCAAAATTAAAACAGCACCTGGCAAATATTCCGCTTTATTTGTCCAGTATACTGGAATCTTACCAGCCATTTGTTGGCCTAGACGCAACATCATAATTTGGGTTAAAGCCACGATTCCGATAACCGATAACGTCATTCCCGCCATCGCGGCTCCTATTCCACTAGCAAAAGCATCTATCGCCAGGGCGCACCCCAACAATAAGCTTTCTCGCAGACTAATTACTCCTGAACCATCAACATCCGCAATATCGGGTGTCTTAAGTACTTGAATTACTAAGCCAAAAAACCGCAGTTGGAATCGAAACACTGGTTCCAATGCTGGCTTTGGATGGGTCACAGCCATCGCGGGTACTGCTTCGGGAAAGACCTCCTCATTACGATTCCAGATAGCTTTCCCTAATTGAAAGATCCCTAAAGCCAGTAAAATTGCAGCTCCCAATAAACGTGCCTGAATTAACTCAAGCCATAACGTTACCCAACCACCAAAAAGCATCGATGTCCCCATTGCCAAAACTGTACACATTGCAATAGCAATAAGCGAATTTATGGGTATTCGAATACGACGTAATCCATACGCCAATCCGACTCCAAATCCATCCAGACTTAAAGCCACTGCCATAAGCATAGCTACTCCCATAATATGTATCCCTCCATCTTGCGACTTCAGGATAATATATGGATTCAAAGGCTATTTGGTGAAATCAATCATTTCCAGCAATCCATTCTTCTAAGGCACTATCTCTACGCGACTTTACTTTTTCACACTCTTCATGAAGCTTCATTGCCAATTCGTAATTTGTATCCGCCATAGCGAGCTCCTCCTCCAACGCTTGGAGGGTTTCTTCTAACTCTTCTATTTCCAGTTCGAGTTGCTTCATCCGCTTTTTTTCACGCGCCAAATTACGGCTTTCTTGCTTATCTTGGTTGCTTGGCTTTGAAGCCCGTTCGATTGGAGCAGCACTCATTTCCTCTTGTTGTTTATATTCCTTGAACCCTGTGTAATCTCCCTCAAAGAGCAAAAGCCCTTGAGATGTGAGTTCCGCAATTTTATTAACTACTTTATCTAAAAAATAGCGATCATGGGAAACCACAAGTACGGTTCCTTCGTACTCCTGAAGAGCTTCTTCTAATACCCCGCGGGTTTCAACATCAAGGTGATTTGTCGGTTCATCAAGCAAAAGTAAGTTTCCTTGCTCTAAGAAAAGCTTGCATAAAGCCAAACGGCTCTTTTCTCCCCCACTTAGCACGGAAATCAGCTTAAATACATCATCTTTTCTAAAGCCGTATCGAGCCAGTAGATTTCGGATCTCCGGGTCCTTTAATTTGGTGACATTCCGGATCTCATCCATTACCGTCCCTGACGTGCCTAAATTCTCATGTTCCTGTGAATAATAAGCAATTTTTACATTAGCGCCTAAACGGATGGTTCCCTTAAAAGGCGCCTTTTGGAGAATAGCCTTGAGAAGCGTAGTTTTTCCAATTCCATTTTTGCCCAGCAGGGCTACTTTGTCTCCCCGTCTCAAATCCAATTGCACGTTTGAAAAAAGAGTTCGAGCAGCAAACGAAATCGATAGATCTTCTATTGAAAGAACTCGATTTCCGCTTCGACCTCCACTTCCCAGCGAAATAGAAAGTCCATGATCCACCTTGGTAACCTGAATTGGCTTGAGCTTCTGGAGCTGACTTTCGCGTCCACGCGCCTGCTTAGAATTGACTCCCGCCTTATTTCTGCGCACATAATCCTCAAGTTTAGCAATTTTATTCGCTAAACGCTCTGCTTCTCGACCTAATGTCTTGGCTTCTAAAATTTTCAATAATTCGTATTCGGAATAATTACCGGTATACCCTTTTAACTCGCCGTTTTCCAGACAGAAAACTCGCGAAACTATACGATCTAAAAAGTATCTGTCGTGTGAAACAATCAGCAAGGCACCAGGATAATCTCGCAGGTATCCCTCCAGCCACTCCAAAGCCGCAATATCTAAATGATTCGTCGGTTCATCTAATATCAAGAGTTCGGGAGCACGAAGCAAAAGCTTACATAAAGCTAACCGGGTCTTCTGCCCTCCGCTTAAGCTCGCAACTTGAGAATTGATCTCCGCTTCAAGTCCCAGGCCAGCCAAGATTCTCCGCACTAAGGCTTCTAAAGCGTAGCCCCCCTGACGTTCAAATGACTCGGTCAGGGCCGCATATTGTTCCATGACTTTCTCACTCGGAGTCGAGGCCATCTTATCCTCTAACTCACGCAGTTGTTCCTGTATTTGTAATAAATCCCCTCGTTCTTGGATCACACACTCAAAGACGTTCCCTTCATCCTCCACAATAGGAGTTTGAGGCAGGTACCCATAGGAACCCAGAATCTGGACCTCTCCACTTTCTAATCGCACATCTCCTAAGCAGGCCCGAATCAGGGTTGTTTTGCCCGCTCCATTCGGACCGACCAAGGCAGCCTTTTCTCCATTTTCTAAAGCAAAACTGATCCGCCGAAAAAGCGGTTCACCTGATATATCGACGCCGCAATCCCGGCAAAATAAAACACTCATTTTTCTCGCACCCGCTCCATTGCTATTCGTGACAGTCATTTTCTTTCGATTTACTATACCATACACATTGTTTTCTAACAAACTCTGATTGTGCTTTAATTGCATTTACAGTCAGTCTTCAAAATAATAGTAGCCCCCGCCTAGGGCTACCATTAGATTACTTGTTGTTATCTCCCGTTGCAAAGCTCTCAATCAGAACGCCAACTCCGATCCCTACGGCATAAGAAACCAAATCACTCCACAGAAATCCATACCCTAAAATTAGCCCGCCAATCCTAGTCTTCCTTAATGAATCAATCCATTGGGAATGGTATAGTTGACTAAATTCAATGGCGAAAGAAAATAAGAGTGCTCTCACTGTGACTACTCTTGTTTCACTAGCCTTAAATGCGAAACCGCATAAGAAAAAAATCATGAGTCCCCATAAAACATCCCCTAAATACAAATTAACCCAACTCGGAAAAAATATTGAGAAACGTCTGCTGCATAAACCAAGTATCATGACAGTTATAACCAGGAATAAATATCTGAAAGCATCCCTCTTAACTGACAACGGCAAAACCTATCCTCTCTTAAGATATTAGCTATTTCCTGTTATACTAACCCGTATATACACAACCTAATAATAGTTTAACTAAACCCCTGCTCCTATTACCTTTCTCCTAAATAATAATAAATGAGGTCCAGCGAAGGTGGTTGTTTCTTCAATTGCCTAAGCATAGTGACAACTTGCCCTCGGTGAGAAGTTGAATGATTGTTAACATGAAGCATCTGTTTCCACAATTCTAAAGAATACGATATCCCCGATAAATTCTTATAATTAATTTCTTCAAGCAAATCTTTTTCCGTTAATGACACCAAAAATCTGTCAATCTGATTTCTAAAATCACCCCATCGATCAGCTAAAGTAGTGTAAGTCGGAAAATCGTCAGGATTTAGAAGTGTTCTGCCTTCTTCCCCCGTCCAACGGGACAACCATAATTCTTCCGCCCCTAAAATGTGTACCATTGTATCTCGAATTGACCTGAAGCTGCTTGATAAGTCTCGAGTAAATTCTTCATTTTCTAAGTTTTTTACGGCATCGAGTAATTTTTTATTCGCCCAAGCATTGTAACTGTAAAGTTCTATCATGTGACTCTTATTCATCAATTATTACCCCCTTAATACTCCATTCCAGACAGTATTTTATATTCTTGAAAAAACAGTTTTCGTACAAAACCTCTTTCACCATGAAAAATATCAATCACTTCTTGTGTAAACATATTAGCTGAGTACTTTTCCAGCTCAAACTTTTGTAAAATTCCAAAGCCACTGTGTTGTTCCGATCAGCCAAGAGCTGTAACCGCTTTACTCCCTTAGCTATAGCCCAACTTTCAATAGATAAAAGTAATCCCCGACCGATACCTTTTCCCCTATACTCCTTATGTACCACCAAATCTTCGATAACTGCTACAAATCCGCCTTCTGCAGTAGAGACTAAAATCTGAGCAGTGCACATTCCTACGACCTGTTGATTTATTTCCGCAACCATAATGCAGCGTCTCGTATCATCATTCAGCATCATTTCAAGACCACTGCGTTGCTTGAATTCTTCAACTGTAAAATCACTTTCTATAGAAAACAGGATTTCGAGCAGCCCAATGAGACAGTTAACGTCAGAGTGGACAGCTCTTCTAATTATGTAATTTGACGCCATTTCTTAAAACTCTCCTAACTAAACGTACTTTGATGCTCGATGGACTATTTGCGCTAAAGTTCAATTTTATTATTGTTCTTGAGTGTTTCTTTAATTTCCTTTATATCTGAAGCAATTCAATTTAATTAAGATCCCACCCAAATCCACCCAACCCAAACTATTTTTTAATCTTTACTGATTGTGTACTTTTCAAAAATACAATCAATAATTCCCTTATCTTCATAATTCACTTTTAAATTAATTTTGTTATCTAAATGAAATAATTTATCAATTTTATGTTTTTTTAGTATAATAATTAAGATGAAATATTTACCTTGTCCAAATAATTTCTTTTCTTCAAAACTACCCCACCTATATCGGTTACCTTATGCCAATCTACAATCTTATCATTCAAAAGTATTCCATTATCGTAAATTATATTTCGTTGCCACCCTATATAAAAATCAAACATTGAGATAGTGAATACTCCAAAAATCGCAAATAATGTATTTATTAAACTTTTTTGATAAAAGACTATAGTGGTAAGTTCGATTAACATAGAGTTTTCAAAAAAGTACTTTCGCAAGCTCTCTAAGTATTGAATATTTAATAATTGAAAAACACTACTTATATAAACTCCATTCAATTTCTGATATACATCGTAGGCATTATTGATAAACAAGATTAATAATATCAAAAATAATAAGAATTCCACTGATCCGTATACTAAAAACCTTGAACTTCTATTTAACCTAATAATTTCTTCACCTTTTCTTCGCCTCCTATAAATTTGACTCTTTAAAATCACAATGCAAATAACTAACACAGTACTTATACCAATGTATAATATAAGATTAGCGTTATCACTCAGTATTTAAATCACCTACTTCTTCTAAAACTTCACCTTGTCATCTTGTCAAGTTTTGGAATATTGTACTAGACGATTAACATCACATATTTCTGTCAGGAATATCATTTGCTTTGTATTGAAATGAAATGTTCCTATTTACTTTTCCCCAAGGATATAGTTCATTCTGAGAGCCTAGACAAAATTATGTACGGGTGCGCAATACATCCCCCACTTAAACACTGCGGAGTTTTGAAGTTAACGTTGATAAAAAGATTAGGGGAATGGAGATTCCGCGGGCCAACCCTTAAATATCATCTTAATCGTCTTCCAACAGCAGCTTTAACATCTTCTGAGTATTGTTAACAAACGCTCGCATAACTTGATAATGTTCGGTTTTTTCATAAGTTACATGTTCAAATCCCTCTTCAATTTGATAAATTAATGAATGAGGATAAGCCATTATGATTGGGGAATGAGTAGCTATAATAAATTGAGAGCCTTCTTCAATTAATTGATGCATTCTTGTAATCATTGACATTTGCCGCGAAGGCGATAAAGCCGCTTCGGGTTCATCCAGGATATATAAACTTTCACCGCAAAATCTATTTTGGAAAACAGCAAAGAATGACTCCCCGTGAGATTGTTCATGTAACGATCGGCCGCCATAGGCGTGGTTCAAGTTTAATTTTTCAACATTGGTAGCAAAATTATAGAAACTTTCTGCTCTTAAGAAAAAACCATCTCGTGGCCTTTTTACTCCTTTAACAACCTTTATATATTGACTCAAGTCTGAATGAGTGCCTCTAGAAGCAAAATTAAAATTCCTAGTCCCACCTTCAGCATTAAATCCAAATGCCACAGCTATAGATTCCAGTATAGTCGATTTCCCAGTACCATTTTCTCCAACAATAAAAGTTACTTTTGGATGAAACGATAAGGTGTCTAAACTCTTGATCGCTGGTAAATTAAAAGGATATTCAGTGAATGAAGGAACTTTGTCTCTATTTAATTCAATATATCTTATGTACCGGCCGACACTTTTCGATCCAATCATAAACATCTCCCAAAATATTATTCTCAGACGCCTTTCCGGTTCCCCATAGCATTCTCTATAGCTGCTTTTAACTTTGGAAACTTGTATTTAAAATCAGCACTGAGTACTTTTTTCGGTACAGCTCTTTGTCCATGCAATAACATTTCCGCCATCTGACCTAAAGCGATTTTTAATAATATTTCCGGAACTGGTAACCATGATGGTCTAGCTAGAACTTTACCCAGCATCTTGCTGAATTCTCCCATTCTTACCGGATTTGGAGCAACAGCATTTATAGGGCCAGCTAGCTCCTGATGTTCGATTATAAACCTTATCATACTCGTTAAATCTCGAATGTGTATCCATGAGAGCCATTGATTTCCGTTACCTAATGGGCCTCCGATAAAGTATCTAAATGGCAATGCCATTCTGTTTAGTGCACCTTCATTTCCTAAAACTACGCCAATCCGGATGGTCGCTACTCTGGTTCCAGTATTTTGAACCTTGTATGCTTCATTTTCCCACTCTCGGCAAACTTGTGCTAGGAAATCCTGTCCCGCTTCTGCCGACTCAGTTATCTCTTCATCCTCACATAGCCCATAATATCCAACGGCTGAAGCATTAATTAGAACTTTTGGCTGAATGGTACCATTATTAATTGCAGCAACTATTGCACCAGTCGTTCTAATCCGACTTGCTATAATCTCATCTTTCACTGAATTAGTCCATCGACGACTACCGATTGACTCACCCGCTAAGTTAATTACAAAGTCAATTTGATCGAACTTATAAATTGAAGATAGAGGATCAATATTATCCCATTCTATCACCTGAATTTTATTGCCAAATTGGTTGACTGTTTTTTGGTGATTTCTCGTTACAACCGATACTTTATATCCATTCATAAGTAATTCTTCTATTAGGTTTCTCCCGACAAAACCTGTACCACCAAAAATTAAAACATTCATTTTTTACCGCCTCCAGAATCCTTCCAAATCTGGGTCGAAGAACATCTACCGTGTTTATTCTTCCGTAGTCATTTTTTGGTGTTAAATTACTATTCTAGGCGGACCTAGACACCCCTTTTATTTACATCCCTTTTTTCGAGCTCACATCACGTAGATTAGCTTTCTTTCTATCTAAATATATTTATGGAAAGGAAACTAAGGTTATCAGTACAATTTCCGGTCTATTGTAAACCCTTATTGGTAGAACGCTTTCTCCTAAACCCCCATTAATAATCATGTTTGTAGAACCGGCAGTAAATTGACCGTAATCTAACTCAGGGAAAAGTCCTTGCCCCGGTACTGCCACTGCACCAACCAATGGAAGTCTAACTTGTCCGCCGTGGGTATGTCCCGGCCAAAAGTAAATCTATCTTGCAATTAATAGCTTTAGAAAATATGTTAGGAGCATGTGCTAATAAAACCTTTGGTTCAGAATCCGAGACACCTGCAATTGCCCTATCTAACTGATCCCGTCCTAGATAGGGGTCGTCGACACCCATTATCCAAATATGAGAATTACCTATGTAATATTTGAAATGCCCGTTTTCCAATATGTGTACCCCTTGGTCTTCCAAGGAAGATTTGATTTGGTAGTTTGTCCACCACTCGTGATTTCCAGGAACAAAAAATATCGGTTTAGATTGCAACCCTTTCACTAGTGATATTGCTGGTTTCATACTAGGGTTACTCTTATCAACTAAATCCCCAGTAATTGCTACTGCATCAAATTGCTGTCGATTAATCAACTCGATTAAATCCCTTTGACTTTCTCCGTATTCCTTGCTATGTAAATCAGTCAAGTGGAGAATGGTGAATCCCTGGAACTCAGCTGGTAATTTAGAAATCTTAATCGTATATCGTTTTACTGCAATCGAATGGAGATCGAAATATAGATAGGATAATGTTGCAATCCCACCTAGGATAAATGATCTACGGGACAACCGCTTAGCTCCCAAAATCAAACCTCCTTCAAATTCCACTCCAATAGCGTAATGACATTTAACGTCCTTGGCTCCCGTAGCGTCATACCACATTCATATTGGCGAAGTTAAGGGAACACCTTGTTTTCGGATGGATGAGGCCCCCCGAAGCAAGCCAGAGTGCAATAGGACGTCGCACCCTAAATCCTCTTCACTTTTTAGCCAAAAACTTTACTTTTGATGTTTTATGTGGTCTTAGAAAATATCAATACTCTTTACGCCTTTTCGCTCTAATGAATAAAATAAAAGCAAATACCATCAATAATATCCCAATTGTAAAGAAACTCCAAAGATAGATTGGTATTTGCCCATAAGGAAGCTTATCATTGATTTCAATACCAAAAAAGTACAGGCCTATCCCATCTCCATCCCTAACCTCATTATAGAATCTATTATAAAGATCTAGTGCTTTTAAAATAAAAGGAATTGAAATCACGAATATGATCATTGCAATAAATCTTAACTTATTCACAAAATCCCACCTCCTACCGTAAACTTTATACTCTCCCAATGAATATTACGATGCCCAAATAATATAAAATTTTAAACCATCGCTTGAATAATAGAGTTATACAACCTATCAAATATAACGTCTCACCTTATTCATATATTTTATATACTCTTCTCCGAATTCCATAATACACCATCTTTCTTCTGAAATAATAATCCAGTGTACTGATATTTGAAAACTTATTAATAACGCAAGTAATACCCATGAACGAGTCAAAAATACACACCCTAAAAAATAAATGAAGTATGCAACGTACATAGGGTTGCGTGATACTCGATATAACCCATTTAAATTTATTCCGTTCATTTTAGGCTTAGCATAATTTATTATAGATACAGCATATAAAATAAGTCCTAAACTATATATTATCAGACCTATGTAAAACCACTCAGATTCAGTTTTGATCTTAAGTATAAATAAATATAGCAAGATAAAGGCGGTTGCAATTTGATAAACCCAGAATGCTACCTTTTCTCTTCCGATTAATGGAGCAAAGAAACTTGCACGTTTAAGTGCTTCTTTGTTTATCACATTTAAAAGACCATACCTAATAAGTATAATTGGTATCACTGTCAAAAACGCATTCATTTTATCCCACTTTCTAGATCTTTGATTTATAGCTTAAGTTTTTCATCCTCGCCAAGGATGGCGCGGCCTTTGCACGATATGTCGTAGAACGTCCCGCGTATTCCCTAAGTCTGGTTTCTACTTTCATATTATCTCAGATTTCAGGAATACGTTATTATACGATGGCTGGAGCCCCAAATTCTACCCTAGAAAAAATCGCGATCATTATTCGTCATTATCTAAATCAGATCGAAATTCATAAATTGTTGCACTATCCGCTACTAGTTTAGGGTAAGATTCCTCTTCTTTCTCTCCTGGGTTCTAACCGTTTACTAACATCTTCATATCTAAATTGAAATACCAGTAAGAACTATCTCCCAAACTTTCAAACCCTAGCTTCTCCCAAAAACTCTCCCATCTTGTCCTATAATACTTATATTGAGTTTCATCAGGTTCAGCTTCTCTCTCAGCATCATAGGCTGGTTCTGGTAGAACAATGAAACAACCTACCTTCAAATTAAACTGAGCCTCTATTACTTAAGACAATACATGAATTACTGCAGTTCCTACTTTTTTGTCTCACATCTGAAACAATATGCTCACAATGGGCCGCTAATCAAGCAATGACGTTCCATATGAATTATCTATAGCACATAGCCATTTTCCATCAATATTTCTATAGATATAAGTTGCTCTTCGGTCCATGCTAAATTCTGATTCACTTTTATTATCAGCTTCCAGTAGGGTTTGAGAAATAACCAAAACCGTATCGCCAGCCTCAATCATTAGCATTTTACCTTGTGTAGGTATTACGCTGTTCTTAAAGTACTCGGCAATTTTTATAAAGGCTTTCTTAATAGCTTCTTTCCCATGAACTTCAAGGCCGGGTTTGACGACAAGAACCGCATCCTCAGTATAAAAATCCATTAAATCATCAAACCGTTCCTCTTTTATTGCCTTGTCTGCAGCGTCTATCAATTCTTTTATTAAGTTATTCATTTGTCTTCAGGCTCCTCACGTATAATATAAATTACTGGAACTTCAAATCAAAAAATCCTTCAAGCATAATTGCACAATCCGCGCCAGGACGGCGCGGTCTTTGCGACCAATTTCATTTAACGTTCCGAGGGTTTGCGACGCGTCCCAACCCACTTTCATATTATCAAAGTGTCGCGAAACCCTCTGTTGTACTAAACCGCTGCGCGGTGGCTTCTTTTAGCTCCAATTCTATATCCATGATATCATCTTTACT
>NZ_JAMHFY010000023.1 GCF_023897015.1 Desulfosporosinus nitroreducens
CGAACCTCGGACTTCGAACTCGCGCCTCGAACCTCGGACTTCGAACTCGCACCTCGAACCTCGGACTTCGAACTCGCGCCTCGAACCTCGACTAAAGGAAGGAACGTCATATGAAACTCAAAGACACCGCTGCGCTGAATGCCCTAAAAACCAAGAGCCTGACTCTTCTTGAAAATCGGCGTATTGCTACCCCACTAACGACTATGGATGCCCAAGGCAAACCTCGGCATATTATGGTTTGCGGAGGAACCGGTTGCCACGCTTCAGATAGTCCTGAAATAGCAAAATTACTAAAAGAAGAACTTGACCGCCGCGGATTATCTGATCAAGTTGAAGTGCTCCAAACAGGTTGTTTTGGGTTTTGCGAAAAAGGGCCAATTCTTGAAATCCACCCCGATAATACCCTCTATGTAGAAGTTTCCAGCACCGATGTAGCAGATATTGTTGAGGAACACTTCGTTCAAGGGAAGCAGCTTGAACGTCTTCTCTATATTGACCCCAACACAGAACAGCGTTTTGCTTCCGACCTCCCCTTCTATCATAATCAACTTCGTATTGCCCTCCGCAACTGCAGCTATATTGCCCCTGAAAACATTCGCGAATATATCGCTGCCGATGGCTATCAAGCCTTAGCCAAAGTCCTTTTTAAGATGACCCCTGATTCAGTTATTGAAGAGATAAAAAAAAGCGGCCTCCGCGGGAGAGGCGGCGGCGGATTTCCCACCGGTGTAAAGTGGGAACTAACACGTCAAGGCGATGCGAAACAACGCTATATTATTTGTAATGCTGACGAGGGGGATCCCGGGGCTTTTATGGACCGCTCGATCCTCGAAGGCGACCCTCACAGCGTTTTAGAGGCGATGCTCATAGCCGGCTCAGCGATCGGTTCAACTCATGGATTTATCTATATCCGTGCGGAATATCCACTAGCTATTCACCGTTTAGAAATCGCAATCACCCAGGCTAGAGAGTATGGATTGCTTGGAGAAAGAATCCTAGGCAGCGATTTTTGCTTTGATGTTGAAATTAAATATGGAGCAGGAGCCTTTGTGTGCGGAGAAGAAACTGCCCTTATTCATTCCATCGAAGGTGCTCGCGGTGAGCCTTCGGTTAAACCTCCTTTCCCTGCTCAGGAGGGACTGTGGGGCAAGCCCACCTGTGTCAACAATGTGGAAACCTTTGCAAATATCACCTCCATTATTTTAAGAGGAGCGGACTGGTTTTCAAATATCGGAACGAAAAAAAGCAAGGGGACTAAGGTTTTCGCCCTAGCTGGAAAAGTTAACAATGTTGGGCTAGTAGAAGTCCCTATGGGAACGACCCTGCGTCAAATTATTTTTGAAATTGGCGGGGGGATCAAACATCATAAAACCTTTAAAGCAGCACAAACTGGCGGACCCTCTGGCGGATGTATTCCCACCAAATATTTGGACACCCCCATTGACTACGAATCGTTGATCTCCATCGGTTCTATGATGGGCTCTGGGGGATTGATTGTTATGGATGACAGCGATTGTATGGTCAATATCGCGAAATTCTTCCTCGAATTCACAGTGGACGAGTCTTGCGGCCGGTGCACCGCCTGCCGGGTCGGCACAAAACGTCTTCATGAAACCCTGACAAAAATTACGGAGGGCAAGGGAACTTTAGACGATTTAGACAGTTTGGAAAAACTGAGCAAGATTATTAAGGATACCTCACTTTGCGGACTTGGCCAAAGTGCGCCCAATCCTATTCTCTCAACCTTGGAGTATTTCAGGGACGAATATCTGGCCCATATAGTCGATAAATCTTGTCCGGCTGGAGTTTGCAAGAGTTTACTGAAGTATAAGATTACTGACAAATGCAAAGGGTGTACTCTTTGCACTAAACATTGTCCAGCCAACTGCATTTCCGGCTCCGTCAAGGAACCGCACGTTATCGACGAAGAACGTTGCCTCAAATGCGGGGCGTGTATGGAAAAATGCCGATTTGGTGCCATCGTTCGTCATTAAGTTACCCCTGTACCCTACTTATTAGAATGCGTGGGTATAAGTGCAACTAGGCGGCCGTTTCGCAAGCTGAGAGAAGGCTTATACGTACGAAGACAGTGTCTTCGTGTGTGTGTGTGAGCGCCAGCCAAGTTTGCTTTAAAGGAGGACTCCGTTATGGATATTCAACTAACAATCAACGACATATCCCTTACCGTTCCGGAAGGAATGTCCATTTTAGACGCTGCTCGAACTATAAACATCGATATTCCAACCTTATGCTACCTCAACCTGCATGAGATGAGAATGAATAATCACATTGCTTCCTGTCGTGTCTGCGTGGTCGAAGTAGAGGGTCGACGCAATTTAGCCCCAGCCTGTTCTACTCCTGTATTTAATGGCATGGTCGTTAAAACAGATACCTTGCGTGCTGTCCAAGGCAGACGGACCATGGTGGAACTCCTGCTTTCCGATCATCCTAAATCATGTTTAACTTGTGCTAAAAACCTAGATTGTGACCTCCAATCCCTAGCGGCAGATCTAGGTGTGCGAAATATTACCTATGAAGGGGAAGAATCCGAGTTTCCAATCGATAAATCCAGTTTAGCTATTATTCGTGACCCAAATAAATGCATACGCTGTCGCCGCTGTGAAACGATGTGCAACGACGTTCAAACGGTAGGCGTATATTCTGCGGTGGGACGGGGTTTTGAAACAGTGGTTAAAACTGCCTTCGACTTACCTCAACACGACACCTCTTGCACGTTCTGCGGACAATGTGTAGCGGTATGCCCTACTGGGGCCTTGATGGAACTTGATCAAGTAGATAAAGTGTGGAAAGCCCTTAATGATCCGACTCGTTACGTTATTGTAGAAACGGCACCTGCTGTACGGGTCGCTCTCGGAGAAGGATTCGGACTGGAACCGGGAACGATTGTGACTGGTAAAATGGTTGCCGCTCTCCGGAGGCTTGGTTTTGACCGTGTCTTTGATACTGAGTTCGGGGCTGACGTAACGATTATGGAAGAAGCTACTGAGCTGATTCACCGTATAGAACACGGCGGGCGTCTACCGATTCTGACTAGTTGTTGCCCTGCTTGGGTCAAATTCTTTGAGCATCAATTCCCAGATTTATTGGACATTCCCTCAACGTGCAAATCCCCTCATGAAATGTTAGGAGTCTTGTCTAAAAGCTATTATGCTGAGACTTATGGGATTGATCCTCAAAAAATTACCGTTGTCTCAATTATGCCTTGCATTGCCAAAAAATACGAAGCAGCCCGCCCAGAGCTGGGGCAAGATCCGGTCACCCCGGATGTGGACATCGTCATTACGACCCGAGAACTTTCGCGCATGATTAGGGAAGCTGGGATTCATTTTGATCACCTTAAAGAAGAAGAATTTGATCACCCCTTAGGGGAATCTACTGGTGCAGCTGTCGTTTTCGGAGCTACCGGTGGCGTCATTGAAGCGACCTTGCGAACTGCCTATGAGTGGCTGACCGGAAAACCCTTGGAAAACGTAGAATTCGAGTCTCTTCGGGGAATGGATGGAATTAAGGAAGCAGTCATTCCGATTGGTCAGCGTGACTTTCGAATTGCGGTCACACATGGTCTGGGAAATGCCCGAACCATTCTGGAAAAAATTCAATCAGGTGAAAGTAATTATGATGCCATTGAAATAATGGCCTGCCCCGGTGGATGTATTGGGGGCGGAGGACAGCCTTATCACCATGGAAATATAGAAATACTGCAAGCCCGTGCTAATGCCATCTATGAAGAAGACCGCTCCAAGCCTTTGCGCAAATCTCATGAAAACCCCGCGGTCCTCAAGCTTTACAAGGATTTCATCGGCGAACCCTACGGAGAAAAAGCCCATCAATTACTCCACACCAGTTTTACAAAGCGCCGAAAAATATAGTCGACAACCGAGCGATCACAAAACAAGAAGACAGCTTCACTCCTCTTTGGCACAGGGGACGCTTCATTTGTCTTTTATGACTCGGTGAACTGTCCCTCGTGCCCTCCCGCCCATCTGCGAAGGAGATACAGCGAAACGGGGACGGCTCTTCTGTCTATAAAACAGGCAGAAGAGCTGTCCCCGCATCTTACCTTTTAAGATCTAGCTTCCTTCCCTACTATTTCTTAATGTTAAAGGTTATGATAAACTCTGTAGAGTAAAATTTTAAAGAAGTGGTGGGAATATGCAACACGAATTCTCTAGGACAGAGCTTCTCATTGGTAATACTGGTTTGGAAAAGCTTCGTCAAAGCAGTGTTATGATATTTGGAATTGGAGGGGTAGGCTCTTTCACTGTGGAAGCCTTAGCCCGCGCCGGTATTGGCAATCTGATCCTAGTCGACTTTGACGATATATGCCTTACGAATATTAACCGACAATTACACGCTCTCCGCTCCACCGTGGGCGAAGCGAAAGTCGAGGTCATGAAACGCCGAATTCAAGAGATCAATCCGACAGCCCAGGTGGAAACAATCAAAGAGTTCTATTCGGCGGCAGATGCGGAGCGCTTTCTTGATCGAAAGCCAGACTATGTTGTTGATGCCATTGATACTGTTTCCTGTAAAGTCAGTTTGGCTAAAGAATGCTTACTGCGCAAAATCCCCTTTATCTCCAGTATGGGAGCAGGAAATCGCCTTACTGCCGAAAATTACAAAGTTACTGACCTTTCTAAAACTAGCGGAGATCCACTAGCTAAGGCCATGCGCAAATTGCTGCGCAAAGAAGGAATCACTAAAGGAATTAAGGTAGTATTTAGCCCCGACCTGCCGCTTACTCCAATCCCCTCCGACAATGACTGTCGAACAAATTGTATCTGCCCAAGCGGGGATGCCCACTGCACTGAAAAACGCCAAATCCCTGGGAGCATTTCCTTTGTTCCACCTGTTGTTGGTCTGCTTATTGCCGGAGAAGTTATTCGGGATTTACTTAATTACGAGATAAATGCGTGAAAATTTAGATCTTTTTAGAAAGCACTGAAGTCTTAGGACGCTTGTCTTGACTCACCATAGTCTTGAATACGAGAAAAAATACTCCGATATCAATAAGGATATCGCCAACACTAAACATTTGTTTTTTTAATCCTAGGATATCTAGATAGAAACGATCTGCTAAGAAACTCAGGTGAGTCATCGATGTCATCAAACCATGAGTACCTTGTCCCTCTAGCAATGCTTTGCGGCTCTCCTCTGGAAGGAACAATGGATCGACCGGCATTACTCCTCCGTTTACACCAATTACAATAGTGTTAAGCAAAATCCCCAGAGTAATCCAACTCATACCTGGGCATGCTCTGTTACGCCATGTGAAAAATAGCAATAAAAAATAGGACCCTGTACCAAGCGACTGAACCAGCCAACTTGAGTCTAGCCCAACTTCTCTAACAGCGGCCCAGTAGAGACCACTTTGTATTATAAGCGCAACTGGGACCAGCCAAGATTCCCTCAAAACGAGCTGGCCTAAGCGGTTAATTTTCCCTCCCCATAACACACTTATTATTAATGCCAGAATTAAAGCTTCTATGAGCATACTTCACCTCTTGAGTAGAAATTAAGCAATTTGCACGTGTTCCACATTAACCCTTTGGGCTACCTCGTCCGTAACCACATTGCAGAAAACTTCTACAATTTTTGGATCTAATTGTGATCCTGCAACCCTTTTTAACTCAGCAATAGCTTCATCATGAGTCCGCCCTTTGCGGTAACTGCGATCCGAGGTAATCGCATCATAGGTATCGGCAACAGCAATGATCCGTGATTCCAGTGGAATCTCTTCCCCTTGGATCCCATCTGGGTATCCTTTTCCATCAAACCGCTCGTGATGATGGCGAACTACTTGTCCAATATCAAATAAGAATTTAATACCTTTGATTATCGTTTGACCAATCACGGGATGACTGCGAATAGCCTCCCACTCCACCTCTAGAAGTTCCCCTTCTTTATTTAGGATTACTTCGCTGACTCCAATCTTACCGACATCGTGTAAGGCTGCAGCATATTTAAGAAATTCAATTTTTTCTTCACTCATTTTAATTTCTTCTGCAACAGCGACTGCCAGCTTGCCTACCCTTGCTGAATGCCCACTGGTGTATGTATCCTTAGCCTCTAGAGCTTGGACTAAGGCTTCGACTGTATCGAGATAGTTTTCCCGCATATCGATATAGAGTTGAAAGGCATGACGCGAGATTAAAAATGGGATAAATAGCAAGAGGATTCCCTGAGCACCCCAATCTTTATAGATCAATGCTAATAAAAAACCAAGGGGAACAAGTGCCATAAAATTTGGTACAGCCCATCGGAAATTGACAATCCATATTGACCAAGGCGATTTATTAGAAGCCAGCCCCAATACTATAGCGACGATTGTCATATTCATTACCATATAAATTGTTGCCGCTATTATATAAAATATTATCGATCTTATTTCAAATTGAAAGAAAGGAATTTCCGAATAACTTATTGCAACATGTGCTACGGATAAGGATATTACATATTGTGATGCGTTAAATACACGTTTATAAAGAGGTTGCTCTAAGCCAGCCTTACCAAAGATAAGCAAGCCAGACAAAGCCATTGCTGATAACGTTACTCCTAAGGGAAATAGAATTAGAGAAGAAAGAAAAATGGAATAACTAACCGTCACGTATCCCCCTTTTGGTAGGGCAACGGGCAAGGATTCAGAGCCGATCGCAAGAATACAGAAAATCAAGAAATTGACTAATTGTATTTTAGTCCAATCCGTATTAATCATATTCCACAGCAATATTATGGTGGCAGAGGTAACAATTATTGTAAAAAATAGCTTGAGTTTAACCGATATATTTTCCATTAGCCACCTCATTATATATTTGGCCGACTTACTCCACAACCAAAATCAAGGTTGCGCACCTAGAAAGAAGGTGAGTTATCCCTGTAACTCTAGAGTCTAGGTTATAGGAACTACCACTTAAAGGTTGCGCCACCGGCGAGTACGAGAGTAACGAGAACAGAGATTGCTTTTAATAATTTGCTCATTGCGGTAAACCTCCTTGATTTTTTTATCAAAGGGACAGTTTTACCGCTTCGCTCTTTTTCCGTTCCGCTGTTTTTTTCGCTTCGCTATAGGGAAATAAAACAGGTGTACTCCCAGATATCTAAATTGTTAAGTGGTCGGCCAAATCTAGCAAAATTAATTGGAGCTGAGAAATTACAGTTTGCGATTAACTGCGTCAAGGGTTGCCTTAACCACAGCTTCACGATCATCATTTTTGACAATGGCACATCCGGTAAGAGATTGTTCACCCGTAGAGGCAATTAAAGTTATAGAAACTAAAGCAATATGCTGCTTCGCTAGCTGAATGATTCCAACATCTTCTGTAACAAATAAAAGCCCTGAATTGAGAGGTTCAAGTGCTTTAAGTGTAGCCTCAACAAACAGACGCAGTTTATTATGAGATGAGGACGGCCCCTCGGCAAGCCCTTCGAGCAGTGTATCTCCTTTTAACATTTCTACTTTAACTTCTGCCATTCCATTAACGGTTCTAAGTGTCACTCCAACTAATTTAGGCCGATTTGACACCTCGATCGCAGAGTTCCCTTTTTCGTTCTCTTCCAGTTGGGCCACACTAATTTTTTTATGATCAATTTGCAGGTCGAATTGGGCTGCTAAAATCGACTCGACATCCCTTACGATCTGCTTAGGTACACGTCCTGATCCAGCAAGGATATGAACTTCTTCTATTTCTCCCAGCTGATTAATATTAATTCGAGCAGCTACTACCGATTTAACCTGTTTTATGGCCTGCTCCCAATCTTTAATCGGATAAGGCATTTCTGACATGAAAACACTCCTTAGTATCTCTGATTCCTTTTTTATAGTGCAATGTGTATTTTCGACGTCTACTTGCATTTTCCTTTATTCCCGCCTGGTAAAAGTTCTAAAAAATCCTAACATTTCACAATATAGTAATTTTGCGAACTATTTTTCTCTTTGACAGTTCTTTCTTCCCATATTTCACCTTAATTCTTCATTTTGAAAAGTATTAAGGTCCCCTTTACTGATGGTTCAGTAAAAGGGACCTTAAAGGACTTCTCAAGTTTTTTATGCCATGAACATTTTAACATCATCTTCAACAGTGGAGATGCCTGCAATACCGAAGTTTTCAACTAAAACTTTGACCACATTCGGAGACAAGAAACCCGGAAGGGTTGGTCCTAAGTGAATGTTCTTTACACCTAAGTGGAGCAGGGCCAGTAACACGATGACTGCCTTTTGCTCGTACCAGGCAATGTTATAGGAGATAGGAAGTTGGTTAATATCATCGAGCCCGAAGACTTCTTTGAGTTTTAAAGCGATTACGGCTAAGGAATAGGAATCATTACATTGTCCTGCATCGAGCACTCTTGGAATACCGCCGATGTCCCCAAGGTTCAGTTTATTGTATTTATATTTAGCACATCCTGCCGTTAGGATCACAGTGTCCTGAGGCAGAGCTTTCGCAAAATCGGTGTAATAGTCACGACTCTTCATGCGGCCGTCACAGCCTGCCATAACGAAGAAACGCTTAATCGCTCCTGATTTGACGGCATCTACGACTTTATCAGCCAGTGCCATAACTTGATTGTGGGCAAATCCTCCAACGATTTCGCCAGTTTCAATTTCCGTTGGGGCTGGACAGCTCTTGGCATGGGCAATCAAGGCGGAGAAATCTTTGGCCTTTCCGTCTGCGCGGTCAGAGATATGCTTAACCCCTTCAAATCCGACTACCCCAGTTGTGTAGATGCGATCTTTGTAGGATTCTTTCGGAGGAACGAGGCAGTTGGTGGTTAAGAAAACCGGGCCGTTAAAGGAGTCAAATTCTTTGTCTTGTTTATACCAAGCATTGCCGTAGTTGCCGACAAAATTGTCATACTTCTTGAAGGCCGGGTAGTAATGGGCTGGGAGCATTTCTCCATGAGTATAGACATCTACGCCTGTTCCTTGGGTTTGAATGAGCAATTCCTCCAGGTCTTTCAGGTCATGGCCGCTGATCAGAATAGCCGGATTGTTTCTGACTCCAATGTTAACTTTGGTGAGTTCTGGGTTTCCGTAAGTTGTAGTGTTGGCTTGATCTAAAAGGGCCATAACGTTCACACCGTATTTCCCTGCTTCCAGGACAAGCGCCACCAGATCACCAGCTGCCAGTGTATCATCGAGGGTTGTTGCCAAGGCTTTTTCGACGAAGGCAAAAATACCGCTTTCTTGATACTCAAGGGTATAGGCATGCTCTGCATAAGCGGCTATCCCTTTTAGTCCGTAAGTGAGTAACTCTCTGAGAGAACGGACATCCTCGTTTTCCGTGGCTAAAATGCCGACGGCAACCGCTTTAGCTTCAAATTGATCTGCAGGTACTGTCCAAGTGGCTGCATCATGCAAGACTGCTGGAATAGTGCCGCCAGCTTTGAGAATGTCTTGTTTGAGTCCTTCACGCAGGATTAGACCCTCTTGGATTCGTTCGACAAAACGGCTTCTGTCAAAATTGGCATTTGTAATCGTGCTAAAGAGGCTTTCCATGATGAATTTATCAATATCCGGTCGAGCAATACTTAGTTCACGTGCTTGAACCGCATAAGTGGCAATTCCTTTTAATGTGTAGATTAGAAGATCCTGCAAATTAGAGACATTTTCCGTTTTCCCGCAAACCCCTTTAATCGTGCAACCGGTTCCTTTAGCTGTTTCCTGACATTGGTAACAAAACAATAGATAACAACTCCTTCATTTATATTTGGCGTCCTTGTGTTTTCCTTGCGCCTTGGTTTCTTTATCCGATGAGCTAATACTATCACTATAAACGGCACCTTTATGTGATTTGGGTCACGGTTTCATCGTGATAAATTGACAAAGCAAGGCGACTTTCGCCGCCTTGCTTTTAGTAACCTGTAACCTTTAAGGTCATAGATGTAAATACTTTTCATACAACTATCATTCTATTTATACTTTATTTGTCATCATCAAATTCCTCTTCATACTTATGCCCTCTGTGCTGATTAAATTTATTGGCAATGAAAAAAATTGCTACAAATAGTACCAAAAATGTGGCTACGCCAGCTACTGCGTTTGGCCAGACATACAATGCTGACTCCGACATCGAATCAAAAATGGACACTGCTGATATAACCACTATGATTGTAATTATTATAATCAGATTCTTTACAGCTTGTTTCTTCCTGCGCTCACCGTAAATACTTATCTTCATCGTATGCATTCTTATAAACTGATACAGCGGGAAAAATATCATAATTACATATTCTGTAATACATTCCTGCAACTCCATTTTGAATATCATAGTCTTTACTAAAAATGATGCGACAACACCTAAAAATACTATAACGGCCATTTCACTTCTAATTTTATTTTTTGCTTGTTCAATTCTTTCATCTTGCATGATTCTATACCTCCCAAAAAATATCGTCTAATGTTTTACCTAATGTCTTGCATATAGCTATACACAACTGTAATGATGGATTAAATTTCCCGGCTTCGATCATTCCTATGGTCTGTCTCGTTACACCAACTGCTTCTGCTAATTGCTCTTGAGACATATCCAAAATAGCTCTTGCTGACTTCAATCTAAGATTCTTCAAATGCAGCCCCCCTTACATTGCATATTATACAATATAATTATCGTTATGTAAACTATATATTGCATATTGTTAAGGGTCGTTAATTAAAAAGGTTAAAAAGGCACTCTCTTTATTCTTTACTCTATAGGCAACTATTCTCAACAGCCAAACGAGAGCAATGCACCCTGACAATTGGATAATAACCAAGACTCCTGTGGAAACCACGCTGGCATTTAAGGCCATACCATTTTATAATGTAAAATGATATAGCCTTAAATGCTAACTAGTTATTAAACTGGAGGAAAAGTATATATTAGATAATTACAAAGAGCCCCAAATAGCCAAAAGTGTCTATCTCGCTGATGGCTGTAAAATAAGAGGTGACGTCCACATCGATGAACAATCTAGTGTGTGGTTTAACTCAGTTATTAGAGGCGACCTCGCTAAAATTAAGATTGGAAAATGTTCTAATATTCAGGATTTAGTCGTTATTCACGTGAACCTAAATCAATCCGTGACAATCGCAGACTATGTTACGATTGGACATTCTGCTATCCTTCATGGTTGCACGATTGGTAAAGGGTCTCAGATCGGAATGGGGGCTATTATTCTTGATGGTGCCGTTATCAATAAGGAAACGTCTGTTGCCGCTGGGGCCCTTGTTCCAGAAACAAAACTTATCCCCCCCGAGTTATGCCGATGGGAGTACCCGCGCGAGTAGTAAGAGAGCTTACAGAAAAAGAAATATCAGCCATGCGTGAAACTGCAGAACGATACATTGGCAAAGCCCAAGAGGCTATGGATGCTTTGATTCCCTAGTGAGTGCTAGTTTTTAATCACAAGCTGAAAAAATACAGCCTTCACCGCGTAAGTGAAGGCTGTATCCATCTTATACTAGTCAGAACTGCATAGGACTTTGCACTACATTGAAGGCTTATTCGGCCTTTTAAAGCGCCCAAACAGACGGGTAAAAGAGCGTGGAAATGGACTTTCACTGTTACCCTCTTGTTCAGCTGAATATATCCCATCAATTTCATTGATATCCTCAATGATTTGTTCCATATTTATTTTTCGAAAGGGTGTTCTTACTTTATATTGAATAGTAGTCTTATTGTTTTCTTCATTTAATAAAGTCATTAAAATATTTTGTGGCACTATGCTGTGAGCCTCAAAAAGCCGATTTATTTCTTTTACTTTACAAGTTCCGTTGATAGCAACTACTTTTAAGGTCTGACTGTTTCTGAAAAAATACGTTTCTACTGAGCGTTCTAATGTAATAAAAACTAACAGAGTAACAAAGAAAGCCGAGAAATAGAATCCTGCGCCTGCCGCCAACCCGATTGCTGCAACTACCCATAGTGAAGCAGCGGTTGTTAATCCTTTAACGGACGTTCTATCTCTTAGAATAGTACCTGCTCCCAAAAATCCTATACCTGAAACGACTTGAGCAGCCAATCGAGCGGGGTCTTTATTGACTGAAACAAAATCATTGAAACCATACATTGATAAAATCATGATTAAAGCAGACCCTAAGGATACTAAGATGTGGGTTCTAAATCCAGCAGGACTATCATTTTTCTCTCTTTCAAATCCTACTACTCCGCCAAAAACACACGCCAGAAAGAGTCTCAAAGCAATCTCATATTCGGTGATATACATTCTTCTATCTTCACCTCTTTCTCAGGACAAACAGTAAACTTATACATTAAACAATTATATTTTAAGTTTAATATACTATACGATAAATCCAATTATAATTCCTTTTATTTCATCCACGGCATAATACAGTTTCTTGATAGAGCCTGATAAAAACCATGGAGTAAAGCGAACCGATATAATGCGTTCTTGTTAAGAAACGGCCACAATAAAACAGCCCTGTTGGGCTGTTTAAAATATTTCCAAACCGACAGGGCAATGATCCGAGCCTAAGATATCATTATAGATAACCGCGTCTTTCAACTGATCTTTGAACTCTGCAGAAACACAAAAGTAATCGATTCGCCAGCCTGCATTGTTAGTTCTGGCATTAAACATATACGACCACCACGTATAGGCTCCTTCTTTATCAGGATAAAAAAACCTAAATGTATCCACAAAGCCATTCTTAATAACTTCACTAAATTTGTTTCGTTCTTCGGTAGAAAAACCAGCATTCTTTCTATTAGTACTGGGATTTTTAAGGTCTATCTCCATATGAGCGACGTTTAAATCCCCACAAAATATGACCGGCTTTAGTATTTCCAGGTCTTTAACAAAGTTTAAAAAGTCTTCTTCCCACCTCATTCTATATTCCAGTCTGGCCAACCCTCTTTGAGAATTCGGTGTATATACTGTCACTACATAAAACTTTTCGAATTCCAGGGTGATTACCCTGCCTTCTTTATCATGCTCCTCTATACCTATTCCGTAGACAATATTGACTGGTTCAATCTTGGAGAAAATTGCCGTTCCTGAGTAGCCTTTTTTTTGAGCAAAATTCCAATACTGATAATACCCGTCAAGTTTAAACGGAATCTGCTCCTCCTGCACCTTTGTTTCCTGAATGCAAAATATATCGGCATTTTCTCTAGCAAAAAAATCTAAAAAACCATTTTTTACACAAGCCCGAATTCCATTGACGTTCCACGATACTAATTTCATATATAAAATACCCCTTACTAGTTTAAATAGTTGAATTAATTCTGTGCAATATCCAATTATAGCACACCAATTAAGCAATGGGCTTCTAAACTATTATCCTGCATTGTCTTTCATATTCTTTACCAGCCCTATCTGAGCTGCATAAGCAATCACTTGAGCCCTATTCTCTAGATGAAGCAGTTCAATAATTCTTCCCATATGATACTTTAACGTCCGTTCTGTAAGCCCCAAAGCTTCTCCGGCTTCCTTATAAGTAATTCCCCTGGCGACCATTTCCAGAATTTCTAATTGCCGCTCGGTCAGTTGCAGCTTCCCTCTCTTCTTCTCCTCTGATTCATTCCTAAAAAGTTTCTGCTCATGTACGCTGCTGGGTCTAAATTCTTTTAAAAACCGGTCGGCAAGGCCCGCTGATAAAGGAACCTCACCCTTTTCAAGATCAGACAACATCTCGACAAGCTCTTTGGCATTAGTGCTTTTTAATAGATAGCCTGATGCCCCATATTTAACAGCCTCAAAAAGATCGTCCTCCTCCTCCGATGTAGTGAGCATGACGATCTTAATACCCGGCATTTCAGCCTTAATCAACTTCAAGGCATCCATTCCACTGCACTCAGGCATCATTATATCCATTAAGATGATATCTGGCTTTAATAGCCGGGCCTGTACAAGCGCTTCTTTACCATCCTTTGCCACACCTGCAACCTTAATACCGTAGGTTTCAAGCAGGTATTGCATCAAGACAGAATTTTTCTTCATCCATCGTTTCCGCAAGGTGGGTATGCAACATAACCCCTCTCCCTAATGGAGCGGGCTATTTACAAGTTTTCAAGAGACTGACTATCTTTAAGCCAAGCTCGGCCTCAAGTCGGTCTTTATGATTTGAAAAATCTATTCCGCTAATTTCTCTAATCTTCTCAAGCCTATAGAGAATTGTCTTGTAATGAATAAAGAGTTCCTTTGCTGTATGAGTTGCATTACTATTGTTTTTTAAGAATACTTCAAAGGTATTTAATAGGTTGGTTTTATTTTCTCTATCATAAAGAATCAGATTATTAATAGATTTAGGTACAAATTCTGTTAGGTCATTGTTCACGCCTAGCTGACACAACATGCGCATTATCCCAAGTTCCGAAAAACTTATAAAAGCTTCATTCATTATTCGCCCAATGTTAATCGCATTTTTTGCTTCTCGGTAACTGTCTGCAATATCCTTAATATTAACTGCTATACTGCCTACACCTGTTGAGATATGCATCTTCGGGTATTTCTTTGCAAATAATGCTGAGATTTTAAGAAAGGCCTTTTTTATATCAGCAACGACTGGTGCTTCTCTTTTGCCTTGGGTTGGCCACAAAACATAAAGTGAATCACTGCTAATCCTCATGAAATGTTTCGTGTATTCATTGATAACATTGGCAACAGTCGAACCGACCTCAGTAATGAAATTTGTCCTCTGTTTTTTGCCTGTTAAGTAGTCATTAATATCTAGAAATTCCATTAAAACAATACAGTATGGACCTTTAAGATCCCACCCTATAATTGATGCTCGTTCCAAGGCAGTTTCTATCAAGATATTCCCGCTAATAAGAGAATCCAGTAAGTCATTCTTAAATCTTCTCTCTACTTCACTAATAGCGAACCTTTTTACAAGCTCCAGAGAGATCACTGTAGAGGCGTTTTCTAAGATAATATACTCTATATCTGTAAGCCTTTTGTTTATTTCCACAACGACAAGGTAAGCGTTAATCTGATTTAACTGTTGAATGGGTATTACTACTTGAGTAGCTGTAATATTATTTAAATCCGGAAAAACTACTTCCTGTCTGTAATAATAGAATTTCTCATTCAAATTTTCTCTTTGAGTACTATCCTGTACTTCACCGAATGTGGTTACACTATGATCCGTGGCAGCCACGGCTTTATATTCTTTATCATAGATGATAACAGGGTTGCCAATAAGCTCTTCGAGAACCCTGGATATACCTTCTAATCCTTCTCCTGCGATGACTAATTCTGTGAAATGATCTTGCACTTGCTTGTAGTACTGAAGCTTAGATACTTCTTTATTAAACAATTCCGCCATTACCGGATACATTACATCAACAAATTTAACCTCTCTGCCCAGTTCAATGATGGGAAGACCAAATTCATCTCCGGCTTGAATAATTTCCTGAGGTATTTCCTCGACCACTCTTCCGGTTTTAATAATTAAGGCACTGACTTCTCTTTGGGCCATCTTCCTGATGTAGTCCCTAAAAGACATGATTTCATTCCGTACATTGTAAAGACTAGTCAGTAGAATTTCTCCTCCCGAAAGCCAGTCCACGATATCAGGGACTTCGATAATCGTAATACCTTTGACGATATTATTGGCACGATGCTTTCCCGCCAATAACTTGGCCTCCCGTAATGGCCCTATCTCCATAATATCCCTTACTGTTATTTCCATACTGTATTGTCCTCCTGAAGTGATATCTAAAATTTCCTCACTTTGGCATATCCAAATACACTAAACTTTTTATATTAACTATATCCCAACTGGATAAAGGCCGTTCCATTCTTTTATAGTACAATAATATGTAGATAAAGTGAATCCTTCAATAATACAAGTATTCTTAGAAATGGGGAACGTACATGAAAAGTAAAATAATAAAGGTCCAAACCCTTACCAAAGAAGCATTTGCTCCTTTTGGGCATGTGCTGATGCTTAATCCGGGGCAACCGCTAATTAAACCTGATCCCCCTCAGTTTACTGATCGAATGCCATTTTCTGTCGATGATGGGGAGGCAGAATTCGTTTATGCTCTTTTGGAAAGGCGCGAGTTCAAATTCTCAAGTATGGAAAGACATCTGAAAGTAACTCAAGGTTTCTTCCCCCTTTATGGTGGACCTGCTATCATTACAGTAGCCCCTGCTACAGATGCGAATGACCTGGAATCATTGCCCTCTGCCAATTCAGTTAAAGCCTTTCTTTTAGAAAGCTACACTGCCTTCGTTATTAACCGAGGCGTTTGGCACGGTATGATCTTTCCGTTAGAAGAAAAGTTCGGCTACATCCTTGCAACACGCCAACAAACAACTGACGAGTCCCTTTCTCCTTTATATGATGGTGACGTTCAAATACGCAATCTAGAAACAACCTTTGAGATCATGTTATAATGTTTCTCTTTAACTTCTTGTCCTGAATTTTATTCTAAAATGAGGTTGCAACAAAACTTTTTCAAATTTTCTTGTTGCAACCTCATTTTTTTGTACGTTTAAATCAAAGACATCCAACTTTAACATATGGATGTCTCTGACCATTGTATTCTATTCTGCTAATTTTAATACTGTTTGATACAAAACCTTCGCCCCCGCTGTACAATCCTCTGGGGTACTCCATTCTGCAGGATGGTGGCTAATGCCGTTTTGGGATCTAACAAATATCATCCCGATTGGACAGAGATTCACGACCTGCATTGCATCATGACCTGCACCGCTTGGCAAATGTAACTCTTTAATTCCCAATTCGCGGCAACTTTCGGCAATAGTATCAATAATTTCTGGAGAACAAGGTGCTGGAGGAACACGTTGCAAGAAATCAACCTCGAGTTTTAAACCCCTTTGAGTACAGATATCCTCTGCCTGTGACAGTATGCTTTTTTCAAGTTGTTGCGCGACTTTAATAGAAACATCACGCAGATCGACCGTAAATTCCACCCTCCCCGGGATAATATTGATCCCACCCGGGTAGGCATGAATCTGTCCAACCGTTCCAACTGCACTCTTGGTCGCACGGGTTTCCTTTTCTACTACACCAATAATTTGGGCCGCTGCGGCCAGTGCATCGAATCTTAAATTCATAGGGGTAGCGCCCGCATGATCCGCCTTACCCGTTACGGTTACCATCAATCTCAAAGAACTTGCAATACCTGTGACAACACCGACCTGCAAATTTTCGCATTCAAGTACTTTGCCTTGCTCCACATGAAGTTCGAGATAGGCCTTTATTTCATCCGGTCTGCGGGAAGCTTTAAAAAACTCTTTAGGATTCATTCCACAGCTTTTCATGGCCTCGGCAAGAGAAATCCCCTCGTTATCTCTATACTCTAAGTTTTCCAATTTTAAAGTGCCTGACATCCCTCTGCTGCCCAGCAAACTGAAATTAAAGCGACAACCCTCTTCATCCCTGAAGACATATACCTCTATGGGGTGTTTAGTGCTGATCCCGTTCTCCTTCATACTCTGTAATACTTCTATCCCTGCGAGTACTCCTAAACTTCCATCGAAAATTCCACCGTTAAAAACCGAGTCCAAATGGGATCCTATAAGCACAGCAGGAGCATTAGAGTCCTCCCCTTCTTTTCGGCCTATTAGGTTTCCGACTTCATCCTCATGAACAGCTAAGCCAGCCTCTTTCATCAAGGCTTCTACCATCTTAATGGCTTGACGATCTTCCTTGGTAAAAGCCAGTCTTGTAATACCCCCATCAGGATTCTTCCCAATCTCCCCTATGTCCAACAAATTCTTCCACAATCTATCCGCATTAATCATGTGTCCCACAACCTATACCATAATTATTCTGTAACCCCTTACAGCTTGACATCTCTGTTACAGTCCTTTGTATAAATGTAACAAGCGTTCTTTCTGCTTGAACAATAAAAAGCCTGCGGAACGTAAGGACCAAACCAGATAAAGTCTTCTTCTTTCACTGGGAGCCATTTGTCGTCAATAAGATATACCCCATCTCCCTCTAGAAAGTAGAGCCCGTGTTCTTGTTGATGCGTTTCAACAAACGGATGACTTCCCCCCGGATGAAAGGTCAAGGTGTGAAAATTAACATCAAAGCCAAGATCAGCTGGAAGAAGATTTCTTACCAAAACATTGTCCATATCATCATAGACTTCATTGGGCAGATCATTAAGATTTCCGAGAACAACTCTTGCCTCATATCCCTCAAGTTTACGATACCTTTGCTTATATAGCAGCAGTCTCCATACCTTTTCAGACTGGTTTGTTAAGGAGACCGCTTGAGATGCGGGTGCAAATACATAGCCATTGTCTTGTAACACAAATTTCTGATCTTCTACTTGAACTGTACCCTGACCATTGATACAGAATACAAATGTCTCAATACCCTCTTCTTGAAATGGCAGTGTTGTTCCTCCACCCGGCTGAACATCTACTGTGTAGAAAGCGAATTTAGTTCCTAATTCTGGTGAAGCAATAATGCTTACTTTACAGTTCTCCAAATTTGGAATAACGTTATTGACGCGTCCTTCGGGTGGAATAACAGCATATCTGCCATGTTTTATAATGGCACGGGTAGCTAATAAATCGTTAGGATAACCCATAATTACTCCTCCTTTTATTTTTTCAAAGATTTGATGTAGCTTTTATCGTGGTTGAGTTAGTATCAACTACCTCAGCCTTTTAAGAAGGTTAAAAAGAATGTTTTTGTGAAACCTGATCGAGATAATCTTTGTATAAATTGTTCTTAGTACCATCCTTCTTTAATTATTGGATATTTTCAGCCTTTTGTCTTTGGTAATCATGGATAATTATTTGACTATTTAATTATCCTTTGTAAGGGTCCGGGAATTTCAATACAAGGATCTATTCCAGATAATTATTAAAGCCCTTCTCTTATCTATGACAAATAATCTTCCTAAACATACAAAGATCACTTGAATTTCATTACTATAGGTAGACAGCAATATCCCTAAATATCGCCCTTATACTCCGAAATTCGATAGTTAGGGGTGTGTTCCGGCTTTGGATAAAGTCCCTCCTAAGACTGCAGGAATTCGGTTATGACTAAAAGGAGACTATAATAGCGAACGAGCTTTGACCTATTATTGTAATAAAAGGCCTGAAGTAGCCTTTAGTCTTTAATGGGATAAAAACAATTCAAGCTAATTAGCAATGACGGATAATGAAAAATGAAAATATTTAGTATATTCTTGGTGTACACAAAGAGAATAACAATTTTAGTAAACAGAGAGGGGCATAAATGTGTTCAATCTAGTTATTAAAAATGGTAAGGTCGTAACATCGGACAGGATTTTTAAGGCAAGCATTTGTGTGAATAATGGTAAAATCGCCGCAATTGTTGAAGCTGGAAGTCCTATAGAAGCAGAAGAAGTCATAGATGCCAAAGGAAATTATGTATTTCCAGGAGCCATTGACAGCCATGCCCACTTAAACGATCCCGGGTACTGCTGGAGAGAGGACTATATTCATGGTACGGCAGCCGCAGGGGTTGGGGGGTTCACAACGATAGTTGATATGCCTCTTCAAAATGAACCTGCATTGACAGATGCCACGATCTTCGATAAGAAAGTGGAAACCGTTTCTCCGAACGCTTATGTAGATTATTGTTTTTGGGGTGGTCTGGTCGACTACAATTTGGATAAATTAAAAGATTTAGATGAAAAAGGTTGTGTAGCTTTCAAATCGTTTATTGGACCAGTTTCTCCCGATTATGTGTCATTAACCATAGGGCAAGCTAAAGAAGCTTTGGAAATCCTCAAGGATTGTGATGCCCGTGCAGGTTTCCATTGCGAAGATTATTCTATCATCAAATGGGAAGAAGAAAGAGCTAAGAGAAAAGAAAAAAATGATTGGCGAGATTTCCTTAATTCAAGGCCTGTTATTGCGGAATTGATTGCTACTCAAAATATTATTGAGCTTGCAAGAGAACTTGATGCCAAAGTTCATATATGTCATGTCAGCCACCCAAGAGTTGCAAAAATCATCCGAGACGCTCAGTTGGAAGGCATAGATGTAACAGCTGAAACTTGTGGCCACTACCTTACTTTTACTGATGAAGATGTTATAAGGAATGGGAGTCTGTTCAAATGTGCACCTCCACTAAGAGAAGCAGCTGCGGTCGAAGAAATGTGGGAGTATGTAAACAATGGAACCTTGTGCTGTGTTGGTTCTGATCATTCACCTTGTGAATTAAGTGAAAAGAGTGAAGAAAAGCATGGCATCTTTGGGGCCTGGGGCGGTATCAGCGGACTTCAAAATGTAATGCAGGTTGTATTCAGTGAAGGTGTGGTTAAGAGAGGTTATAGTCCTACTTTGCTGGCGAGATCCTTAAGCGAAGGACCGGCTAAGACTTTTGGAATCTATGGTAGGAAGGGCGCGATCGAGGTTGGCTTTGATGCAGACCTTGTAATTCTAGATCCAGGACAGGAATGGGAAATCACACCGGATTCCTTACATTATCTGAACAAAATTTCCGCGTTTGTAGGCTTAAGGGGTAAAGGTCTGCCTGTATGTACATTAGTCAGAGGTCAAGTCGTAGCCAAAGATGGTGAATTAACAGGTCAAAAGGGATTTGGTAAACTTGTGAGAAAAGCCAAATAAGTGAACTCGTTTTGCAGGCTTATAGGCATGCAAATGATAGTAAACAAGGGGGAATAACTAATGAGCAAGCGTTTTGATGTAATCCTTCGAAACGGGATTCTTGTTTGCCCGGATGGCGTAAAAAAAGCGGATGTTGCTGTTTGTGATGAAAAAATTGTAGAAATTGCCGAAGAAATATCCGGAGATGCAAAAGAGATAATTGACGCAACAGGAAACTATGTATTTCCCGGCACAACAGACGGACATGTACATTTTAATGATCCGGGAAGAACAGATTGGGAAACCATCACAACCGGAAGCAGTGCTCTGGCAGCAGGCGGCGGGGTTGCGTACTTTGATATGCCGCTTAATTGCAGCCCATGCACTCTTGACGCCAAAAACTTTAATGCCAAGCTTGCTGTGGCCCAGAAGGACTCTTTAGTTGATTATGGATTTTGGGGCGGACTGACTCCCAAAAATTTGGATAAACTTGAAGAGCTTGCAGAATGTGGCGTAATAGGGTTTAAAGCATTTTCCTGCAATAGCGGTATTGATGAATTTGAAAGAATGGACGATTTTACAGCTCTTGTGGGCATGGAAAAATTAGCAAAGCTTGGCTTGCCGCTTATGGTCCATTGTGAGAATAATGAAATCACAAGAGATTTGACGTCCATCGCCCTTTCCAATAACAAAACAACCGTACGGGATTATTTTGCAGCCCGCCCGCCAATTACGGAAATAGAAAACGTCTCCCGCATGATTTCACTTGCCGAGGAAACCGGCTGTAAATTAATTATCGCTCACATCAGCACAGCGAAGGCAATCGAGCTCGTTACACAGGCAAGAAACAGAGGGGTTGACGTCTGCTGTGAAACAATTGGCCATTATTTAATTCTTACAGATGACGATGTAGAAAGGATGGGAACAGTTGCTAAATGCTCACCTCCTATTCGCAATACTGAAAACCAAACTAAGATGTGGGCAAAACTATTAAATGGCGAGATAGCTTTCGTTTCCTCCGACCATTCTCCCTGCGACCCGAAGCTGAAGGACGGAGAATTTTTAAAGGTTTGGGGTGGAATCTCTGCTTGCCAAACAACACTTCCAGCCCTGCTGACGCATGCTTGCCATAATAGAAAGGTTGCACTTGAGGCTATTGCAAAATTAACTTCGCAAAATGTCAACGAGATATTTAAAATTCAAGGTAAGGGGAAAATTGCTCTTGGCTGCGAAGGGGACTTTGCGCTGGTAGACTTGAATAAGGAATTTATATTGCAGGCGGAGTCTCTTTTCTATAAGCACCAAGTAAGCCCTTATGTTGGTGACCGCTTCCGCGGGACAGTCACACAAACAATTCTTAGGGGAACAACTATTTTTAAAGATGGAAAGATTGTATCTAAGCCTATTGGCAGACATCTAAGACCTAATTTGTAAACGACATATGACCTAGAACTACGGTGAACACTAAAAAAGAGAAGGAGTTGGGTGTATAACGATGTCTACTAATACAGAAAGTAACGTCATAAAAGAGACGCAGATCCAACATGCTGCGGGTGTGGATGAATCACTAATTCCGAAAACCGAAAAGGGTAGGACGGTAGGTCCCATAGACTATATGTTCATGTGGATTGGAGACGGTGTCAATTTAGGCAACATGACGCTTGGAGCCAGTTTGGTTGTTGCAGGAATCGCAACGTTAAACATGTTTCAGACATTTGCCGCAGCGATCATAGCAATTGGGATTATTTCAACTATCTTTGCTTTAAATGACAGGCTCGGATACAGAACGGGTATACCCTATGTTGTACAACTTAGAATGTCCTTCGGAGTGAAAGGCTCCGTCATATCATCACTTTTGCGCGGTATCCCCGCCATCGTGTGGTATGGATTTCAAAGTTGGATTGGCGGTACTGCCTTAAACGAAATCGCGAAGATCCTTACAGGCGGCGCCTTTGATAATGTTTTTATTTGCTTTGTTCTGCTTCAGTTAGTGCAAATCGGGCTTTCGCTGTACGGCTTCCATGCTATTAAATGGGTGGAATCCCTGACGTCTATTGTCATTATGCTCGCTCTTGTTTATGTATTTGGCGTCCTTCTAACATCCCACAGCGCTGTTATTGCAGAAAAATGGATTCAAGCAAAAGGTTCATGGGGCTTGCCGTTCTTTGCCTTCATAATGATGTTTATGGGGAATTATGCAGCTATCTTTTTAAGCGCTGCGGACTATTCGAGAGAGCTAAAATCTGGTATTAGTGATGCAAAACGCGGATTTTTGTACTTTATGCCTATCTTAATAGCATACGGATTCGTACTCGCAATCGGCGCGATGCTTGCTTCCGCTACTGGCATCTCTAATCCTGTGAAAGCATTTGCAATCGTGGTAAACAACCCTTATATTACAGTCTTTGTATCTGCGTTTATTGTTATGGGTGCGATTGCCGTAAATATGGTTGCCAATATTATTCCGCCAACCTATGTTATTACATTAATTACAAAATTGAAATATAAAGTGGCTGTTACCATAACCGGACTACTTGCGTTATGCTCCTTCCCTTGGGTGCTTGTACAGGATTCTTCGGCAAAGGGTCTTGGGATGTTCATTCTTATCTATTCCGCATTTTTAGGCCCGATTGTTTCAATCTTATTAATCGAATACTATATATTAAGAAAGCAAAAAGTAAATGTTGCAGATTTGTACGAGGAAGACGGTCCATTTGCCGGATATAACCCAGCAGCGGTGCTTGCTATGCTTATCGGAGCTGGAGCCGCCTTTACAAAAGTCGAGCTGGCCTGGATTATCGGTGTTGTTGTGGCAGGCATTGCCTATATTCTTCTCATGAAGTATGCATTTAAAGATTCCAAATTCAAAAAGGGTACGATATTTGAGTAATAATTGTATATCTTTTATTGATTAAGACCCATTTACACTTATAAATCCCTGGAATGCCATAAACTTGGCTCCAGGGATTTTTTGTATTATGGGTTATCTCCTGTGCCCTATTGAAAACGACATATAAGATTTATCGAACTTTATTAAAAACTGTATACTATCATGTTTTTGGCAAATACTACCATAATATTATTCTAATAGAATTGGAAGGAAGCCTCTTGAAGCTACGGAGTTTCTTGTTACTAAGCATATTATCCTGGATATTATTTGTGGCGATTACACTAATATCGTCAAGACTTCCGTCTCCCGTGCCTGAACAGGCTGAAGCCGGAAAGTCTGTCTGGCAAAGAAATAATTGCGTAAGCTGTCACACCCTGTTTGGACACGGCGGATATGAAGCGGACGATTTGACTCATATTACCGCTCAGGAGACTTCGGAATACCTCGTTAACTATCTTGTCCAACCGCCGGTGATGCGTCCCAACAAATACACCCGTCACCCGGCTCTCAATGAAGCAGATGCAGAGAATCTAGTGAACTACCTAGAGTTTGTTCACACCATACCCACTTTGGGGTGGCCTCCTCAGCAAGAAGAAGTGGAGGAGAACTAATGAAGTTGTTCAAGCGGTTTTTTTTTAGAGGTAAAATTGATAAATCTAGTGCTCGAAAAAAGCAATTTATTGCCCAAAAGATCAGTCGCAGATATTGTTTTTCGGCAGTAAGTCTATTTGCCCTGCAAAGTGTGGTAGCCTCACTGGGCGCATTGGAATTAGTAATACCGGATTTACCCTCACCGATTCCCTTTGAGTACGGTAGAGCAATCCACTTGGCCTTGGCCGTTCTTTGGCCCCTAATTGGCACCATGGGCATGGTTTACTTTTTTACCACTGCTGAACTCAACAGGGAGATCTACTCCCCCCGTCTGGCCCGCTGGCAGTATTGGGTGGTTATGTTTTTCAGCTTAGGTATCTTTAGCACTTTAGCCCTGCGGATTGGTAATGGTCGAGAATATCTTGAAGGAATCCCCATTTTATACGTTGGCATATGTATATCTCTAATTCTGGCTTCCTATAACCTTGTCCGAACATTGATGACAGATAAAAGGAATATTACGCCGGCTGCCGCAACAATGACAGTGGGAGTCATATTTCTGATGTTACTATTGTTGCCGAACACCATTACCTTTAGCAATCCGATCACTGATGAAGCTACCAAGTTCTGGGTAGTTCACTTGTGGGAAGAAATGGCCTTCGAACTAACATCCGCCGGCTTCATTGCCACGTATTTCATTGTCTCAGGTCTAGCTCCTCGTACAGAGGTTGAAAAGTGGCTTTATCTAGAAGCCGTTTTAGCGGTCGTCGGAGGCTTGTACGGTACCGGACATCACTACTACTGGATTGGTTTTCCCGCTGTTTGGTTAGTACTTGGTTCATTAGTCAGCTTGGTAGAGGTCATTCCTGTGGGTATGTTGGTTCGCATGACCTATAAAGGACTGAAATCCACTAAAATTAGGAGTAATCGGGAAAAACTTACCTTGTGGTTGCTGCTCAGCAGTGTATTTCATCATATAACCGGTGCTTCCCTCTTAGGTCTATTTCTTACCGTTCCTTGGATTAATCTTTACACCCATGGGACGTATATTACTTCCGGGCATGCCCATTTAGCCTTATTTGGAAGCCTGGGTTTTGCGGTTTTGGCTGGGTGTTATTACATCCTGAGTCAGGGCAGCGAGCCTACACTCAAAGGGTATAAGGGTGGAGTCCTGGCAGTAATTTTACTTAACAGCGGACTGATCATTATGTCCTCAGCCCTGCTGGTTGCCGGTTTCATGGAGACTTATTTTTGGAGAGTCCTGGGTATGGACTTTATGCAAGTACGTTTCATCCTTAACCCATATTTAAGTATACGGGCACTGGGCGGAGCGATATTCACTCTCGGGGACCTATTGCTTTCTTGGCGTATTTTTAAGGCCTGGCAGGCAACGAGGTCTTACAGGTAGCCAAATCTGAAACTCTCTGAGCGCCGAAGTTACCGGAGTGAAGCGCATCTACTAAACAGGGTAAAATAAAAAGCACTCCATTCAGAATGCTCATATGCTAAAATAAATTTAGTAACGGAAAAGGCTTCCAGGCGGTCGGCATTCCTCCGAAAGGAGGTGATGCCATGGAAGATACTCATTTTTCTCAAATCCCTTTTTCCAAAATAAAAAACACTTTGCCTAGGCAAAGTGCTATTGACTAAAATAACATTCCCTACGCTGGCATTACCCAACAGGTTCAATCGGTCTACGACTTTAGTCGTACTCTCAGCCTGTTCATTAAGCTCCCGATGTTTAATAAAATATACATGCTTAAGTATACTTCTTACTAGGAAGAATTTCAATTCTTCCAGATGAATCGATGTTCTAGTAATATTCGCACAAGGTTAAATAAACCTGCGACTATACCGATGCCTGTACAAATTATACCGACAGTCTTTTTACCTTTTGATTGATTCTTTTTCAAAAGGATTGCTCCAGCTGCGACAAGCGCCAAGCCTAGAAATAAATTAACATACAGAAACATAGGATTGCCAAATATATTTTCAAGAAAATTATCAATCTTTACTTCCATAGCATTACACCTCCATAAATCTCTGTGACACTTGTAATATCATACTATAATTTGCGCCGTTACCTAATCTTCCACTTTTTTGTTTCTCTAGAAACTTGCGATTGCTCTTAATATTAACCTAAAAAAATCTTCTGTCAAGAAGCTTCAATATACGTCAGGTCTGGTTTGACAGGGCTGTTGAAAGCTCAGGGATTTATTATTCTAGCTACCGGGGCGGCAGGAGCTTTCGGTGCAGTTCTCAAGGCCTCCGGCGTAGGGACGTATCTGGGCACTCTGATCGCTGCCACTTCCCTGCCAGCTGTGTTCGTGCCCTTCTTAGTCGCCTTGCTCCTTTCCGTTTCTTAAGTCCAACGATCTCTCTATGAAAGAAGGCTATTCGCTGGTCTCAGTCGGTTCCGCAATAGGAAGTGTGGCCGCAATAATTGCAGTTTGGATCATGTCTTTATTCCTGACTGTATAACAAACGACCTTCACACGATAACAACTCTGCCGGACGTAGGTTGAGTACAGCACCTCGTATCTTTTAGATATGTGTTATCATATCCGATTGATGCGAGGTATTCATTTTTACATACAAAAAAGCCTTGAGATCTACATCAATATCTACCTCAAGGTGTTTTTAAAAATTTATATTATTTTCCGAAAATTCCGGAGTTATTTAGGGAACGAGCGGCGCACTTATCTAAGCCTACAAAAGAAGCAGCAGGTCTTTCCAAAAACAATCTTAGAAAAGTAATTCTCCTTCTATCTTTTTGACTGCTCCATCCTGCTTGTCTTTAAAAATCTAAATATATCAGCTGCCTCCCTGTAGAATTGTGAAATCCTTATTAGTAAAGATTGCTCTCGATACGGCCTATTTGTTTCTTGTAAAGTATTATCGAAAGTGGTTTCTAATTTAGCAGCGGTTGCTTCCATTCTAAAGGTATTTACTAAATTGTCTGCGTCTAAGTCAAGGTAACGAGCATAAGAACGCAAAAATCCTACCGTGTAGACCCCTCCGGGAAGAACGCCGTAGTCCCCATCTTCCAATGCTTGCAGGTATTTAGTGCGAATCTTAGTAATTTCCTCGACCTCTTTCAGCTCCATTCCTTTAGCTTCCCTGGCTGTACGTAACTGATGGACAACTTTATTCATATTCAAAACCTCCCTTGTAAGATCAGTGATTAAATACAGTCAACATTATCCAAACCTAATTTAAAGGAGAGAAAACAAAAAGAACTCCATACCAGAGAACTTAGTCCCGGCTGGGGCTCTAATTTCTTCTCCGGCAACCTGGCAATCATGGCAGTAATTGTACTGCTGTAGACCCATGGCTTTGCGTCACACCTTTTCAGATGCTTTGCCTTTATCAGAACGATTTTTCTCTAAATAAAATAGCTAATATATGGGTATTTTATTTAGAAAGACAAAACCGTGTTAAATGATGTCGTATTTTGTTAAAAAACCTCTCGTGAGGTATTTTAACATATTTACCAATAACTTTAAATGTTTTTTTACTTTACTTTGAATCTTCTTTATAATGCAAAAAGCCTTGTGGGCATATCACATTATGATATGCCCTTCAAGGCTTTGCATTATATTTTAAATCTCTTGATATCTTCTTGTAATTTATTAGCACTTTCTTTAGCTCTCAGGATCTGTTCTTTAACATCATAGGATTTAATGTTTACCTCAGTCGCCCTATTTGCAATATCTGTCGTTCCACTTGCACCTTGATTGGCTGCTTGGGCTACCCCATCAATAGCATGCGATATGTTTTGTATAGACATCAGAAGTTGTTCAGATGTGGCACTAAAATCAGCTACAAGCCCATCTACGAAGTTCGCATCCTCGCTGTATTTTTCTGCTACCTCCAACATAACCTGATAATCATTATTTACATCGACAGTCACAAAAGACAGCAATCCATTAGAATTTCGGGAGAGATTATCGACCGCGCTTGTTACTTTTGTCGTAACTTCCTGTATTTGCATTACCGCTCCCTTTGATTGCTCTGCAAGTTTTCGTATTTCTTCTGAAACAACCGAGAACCCTCTCCCGGCTTCACCTGCTCTTGCAGCTTCAATTGCGGCATTTAAGGCTAATAGGTTAGTTTGTTCGGTGATTTGCATAATGGCTTCCGTTAATAAATTGATTTGACTGACGACCTGTGATTCTATAATCGCCTTCTCCAGTTTTTCTCGAGTATCGATAAATATATCTTCTGCTTTCTTTCGAGCGATATTGACGTTCTTTTTAGTATCTTCCGCTCGCTTGGTGATTTCCCTTGACGAGGTTGCACCATGTTGAGACTTTTCCGAGATTAATTGAACCGCTTTTTCTATTTCCTGAGTCGTTGCTGACATTTCTTCAGTAGTGGCAGAAGTTTCTTCCATACTTGCAGCCAACTCCTCAGTTGTAGCAGAGATCTCTTCCAAGCTCGAGGTTAGAGTAATCACGTTGTCCATGGCATCGTGTACTTCCTCTTCGATGGCTGACGATTCGTTCTTAATATTATTAACCAACTGTTTAATCGAATTTTTCATATCATTGATGGCGTTCGTAATTGAGCCGATCTCATCTTTTCGGGCCAGGAATTTAGGGTTGATCTCTTGTGAGAAGTCCCCACCGGCAACAAGCATTAAATATTGAGACGATTGAATAATCGGTGTCGTGATTTTCTTTGTCGTTATCGTAATGAATAAAATTGTGATCAGAAGCATGATGACAGAAACAACCAAAACCATATAGGATATACTTCTTGCACCTTCAGTTAATTCGTGCTCAGACATAAAGGATGCTAAAATCCAGTCCGTTCCCGATACTTTATAGGGATTAACTATGTATTTTTGTCCTTCAATAGTTACATCGAAGGACTGTAAATCTTCAGACACTAGCTTGTTTAGTCCCGCTATCTGAATTTCTTCCAGTTTTTTAAAGTTATTTTCGGAGTTGTTTCCATCCGCTAAAACAACTCCTGTATTATGGACGATCATCGAAAATCCTGTTTCCCCGGTCTTCATGGAGTTCAACATATCACTGATGACGGACTGCTCCACATCGATTCCAATTGTGCCCAACAGATTTCCATTCGTGTCTACAAAAGACCTTACATTGCTCGTGATCATAGCATTAGAAATTCCATCAACGTAGGGCTCGGTTCTAACAATTGACCCGCTTCCGCTTAAGCCAATTTTATACCATCCTTTTTCAGGCGGATTGAAATTCGCAGGCAGTTCGGTTTCAGGCCACTGTAGGTAAGTCCCATTTTCCGTGCCAAAATAAACGTACATCGTGCCTGGATGATTTTTTGCATAGTGATCAAAAATGTCATAAATCTCTTGCTCTAATCCACCATTTTGCGAAGGGGTCATTTTGACTTTTTCAGTATTGTTGGCATAGGACGTAATGCCGTTGCTTGCTCCCATAACCAATGGATTTGAAGCCATCATATTAATGTCTTTATCAATCTGATCATAAAAGATTTTGATTGATTTTTCGGCAATTTTCATTTGTTCGTTCGAATTACTAAAATAATCATTTTTAGCCTGTTGGTTAATATAGTAACTTGCAATACCGTCAACAGCTGTTAGGGAAATTATAACAATTATTATCGAAATCGCTAAAAACTGAGTTCGGATGCTTTTAAATTTCATCCATATACCCCCTCCACATAAGTCCGACGTAACCACAAACTAATAAACGTTTATGTCACATAATATAACAAGTTTGCACTATTCAGGATCTTCACTGAATTACGCACTAATGTGTATTATTAATTTGATCAGATTACTGTCGGCACTCCTTCTTTCTCCACAAGAAATAGAGGCTAGGATAATTGAGATTTAAGCTGCTCTTTATCCATACTGCAGTCCAAACGTTTGACTTCTTCCCCTTTATCTAGTACAACAACTGCGGGTACCTTTTCTATTTGATATTTTCCAGCAAGACTCTTCTTTGTTGCCATATCAACTTTGAATATTTTATATTCATCACCATTTTCACTAATGAGCCCTTCCAATAAGGTGCTGAATTCTAAGCTTTCATTGACTAAGACATTGAAAAATAATAATAATATCTTTTTATCACTTTGAATAATATTGGAATTAAAATAATTTAGTTCTTCAATGTAACGTTCAGCTACTACAGCCGCAGTCGCGCCATCCCCTGCTGCGGAGACAACTTGTCTTAAATATTTTACTCGATTGTCACCGACGGCATAAATCCCTTCAAGGTTCGTTTCCATACCTTCATTGACGGGAATATACCCTCTCGTATCCGTTTCAAGTCCACTATCTTTGAGAAAATGCGTTGATGGAATCATACCGACGAAGAAGAATACACCCTGACAGGTAAGTTCAGATGAACCGCCTGTTTTTAGATTCTTAATTTTTACCCCTTCCACATTTTCTTCCCCAAGAACTGCTTCAATTGTTGAGTTCCAGATAAACTCCATTTTTTCATTATTAAAAGCTCTTTCTGCACTTACTTTATTACAATCAAGAACTCCTTCATCATGTAAAACAATCACGGTCACTTTACGGGCAAACTTGGTGATGTACATACCTTCTTCAATGGCCTGGTCACCACTTCCAACGACGACAACATCTTCCCCTTCAAAAAACTCCGCATCACAGGTCGCACAGTACGCTACTCCACTCCCTCGGAGTGTTTTTTCTCCTGGGATATTTAAAATTCTCGGTTCACTGCCACAGGCAAGAATAACAGCTTTAGCAGATAGTTCTTTGCCTTTCTTCGTTCTAATTATTTTTTCTTCTTGAGAGAAATCTACACTAACAACCTCTTCTTTTAAAAATTCAACGTTAAAATGCTCAGCATGTTTCTTGAAATCTTTCATAAGATCCGGTCCACTGACTTGGATATATCCAGGATAATTGACGATTTCCCTAGTTGTATCCGCTAAACCGCCGATCGTCCCTTTATTGATTACTAAGGTCTTAAGCTTAGCCCTGCCGCCATAAATAGCAGCGGAAAGTCCAGCAGGACCACCTCCGATAATAATCAAATCATAACTATTAGCCATGTCTTCTACATCCCCTTTAAATTTGATTACACTCCAAGGACTTCTGCGATTTTCTCTTCAACGCTTTCTTCCTCAACTTTACCGGCAAGTTTTCCTTGATACTCACCATTATTGAAAAAGAGGATCTGCGGAACACCTTTTAATGAAAACCGTTGGAATAATTCCTTATCTTCTTCAACATCAACATAATAGAACCCAAATTTCCCATCATATTGAGGTTTCAATTCTTCTAACATTGGAACGACTTCTTTACATACATGACATTCTTTTTTAGAAAAGATAACTAAACAGGGTTCACAATTATCATAGATAATTTCCTCAAAACCGGTTGAGTTTAGTTGTTGCAAAGACATATTTTTTCCACTCCTTAAAATCAACATTATTTTTTGTCTATAATAATCATACAGCAACAGTTTTCCCAGACCTTTTATGATTACTATGACCGCTTTCACTCCTATTTTAAATAGCAACAGCTATCAGAGTGCTTCCTTCTGATAGCTGCGCATAGTGCACTTACTTAAACATCTTCGGAGAAGATCTGGTAAATTGGAGCGCCTTCACACTGTGCAGGGTAACGCAAACCTAGCAATACCGAGACCGAAGGTGCAACGTCAACTTGTCGGATTGTACGCTCTGTTGTAAATCCAGGCTTAATACCGTTACCTGCAGCCACAAAGATCGGCGAAACGGATGTCTCAAAGTATCCTTCTGAAGTTGAAATACTATCGCCATGCAATCGATTGTAGCCTTCTTCAACCGAGAAGAAAATATCTCCACATTCTGGTCCATTAGCACCAATTAACACAGCATCTTTGTTTCTAAGGCAGATGCCAATAACACGTTTACCCGTCCTGTCATCTCTGTAATTATACAAATCAGAGATGATTTGTTCTTCTAAATCATATTTATCTTTCGGATCCACAATTCCATATTTGTCACGTCCTTTGATATTGAGATAAATATAGTTACTGCGAATCTGAACGGCCCTTGTCTTCTCCCAATCGACTTCTCTTATGGAATTCCCATTTTCGTCTTTTTTCATGACGGTATAGCCCAGGTCTTCCATAACCTTTGTATTGAGGCCACCATATTCTCCAATAATAGGAGGTACGTTTTCTCCAACAATCAGACCATGATCACTTAGAACTAACACAGTCCAACCTTCATCTAATAAATGCATGAATTCGCCAAGATAATCATCTGTTTGGATATAGAATTTTTCGATAAACCCTTGATAGGTTTTCTCATCAGTATGATCCCAGGGTGACAGTGTCTTCCCAAGATGCCATAACTGATGACCTGCACAGTCAATATTATGCAGATGGGAAAATACTGCTTCATAGCCCTTTTCATTGATGCAATAATTCATGCAATCTGCTTGCCATTGGTTGTATTGTACCCAAGAAGGTTCAAAGATTTCACGTACTAATTCAGCATCTTCCCCGCCGATTAGGCTGACAGGTGGAACCACGCCAACATTTTCAACGATTTCACCAAAGAGAGATTTCGGATGCCATAATTGGTCATTAGCAATATCAAGAGCATTACTAATCCAAAGCCTAACTTTATTGCCAACTGGATCAAGTTCTAAGATCTTCATAGAACGGCAGGCAGGCTTAGTGACTTCTTTCTTGGTAACATCATCAATAATACCTGATACCATTTTATCTCGCTCTAGCGTAACGATAGGTGCTTCTGCTTTCTTATTCTTATAAATAGCCACTCGGTCGTATTCGCCAGCTTCATTTTTAAGAATTAAGGCAGGGCGTCTCATGACACCGCCAGAAGTCAAGATCGTGAATTCTTTAGCCCCTTCAGGAGCATTTGCCCAACCTGTAGCATCTTTGAGAGGAGAGTTTACAATATCATAAGCTACCTTACTGCCAATGACTACTTCTGTATCTTCATCGTCCATAACGAAGGTGCGAATTTCGCCGCCTTCACGAGCTGTATCCCCCCACCAAAGTTCCATCATTTCATCATCAACGTCTGCGTCTAAGGAGTCTTCCAAATCAGTGATGATGCAACCAACACCGGCTGGTTTATCCACCCTTGGTGCATAACGCACTTCTTTAATCTCAGGTGAAGCAACAATTACTTTTTCCCAGTCAAGCTGAGCAACTCCCATATTCACGGAACCTGGTTGCGTGCCGTCGACAACACTGAGATTTTCGCTATGAGAGGTTGGGGGCCAAGAACTCCCCGGCCAATGCCAAACAAGTGTCTTTAGGCCAGCTTCAGCTGTGATATTCCAAATTTGTTCTGCGGTGCAATTACGAGAGTCCATATTATAAACAACTGCATCAAGACTTTCGGGTGATTGTCTCCAATAACATGTGATGCCATGGGTTCCTGGATAAGCGCCGGTGGCAAGTGTCGTCCAACAAGGTGGTGTAATCGTTGGAATTGCCCCAAGCAGACGCAAATCTTCTCTAGCAGATCCGCGTTCAATGAATTTTTGTAAATTAGGCATTTTTCCTTCTGCTAAAAACTTCCGAGTAATTCTAGGGTCCATACCATCCACACCTAATACCAATAACTTTTGGGTAAGTGCTGTTCTCTTCAAAATACTCATCTCCTCTTATAAATTAGACTTAAGCGTTATGACATCCTCCGAGTTAAGCGGAAGAAAAATTGACTTTCTCAAAGACTGAAGTCCTTTGTTGTTGAACTTGTTATTTCATTCACTTTCAATTCGAATTATATTCAATTCGCGTTTATGTGTAAAATACCGACTAATTATGCCCCGTATAGTTAAGTTAACTAGGGCTCATCAGTATTTTTAATAGTTGAAGTTTTTCGATGGCCGTAATCAACCATCCTCTTTTGGATACTTTTACTTATTCAACCTCATTATATATCTGACGGCAAAAGGCAGCTTCTGGCTGAAGCCGCCTTTTGCTATTTTCCGGGCTGGTCTTACTGCGACAGCCCCGTATCATTAGTCTTCTTCCGGATAATCGACAGCTTGCACTTTACTTTCTCCGCCGAAATCCTCCTTGAGCATCTTGCATAGGGACAGCCCTAAGATGACGATAATAACTATAATGGGTACGCTGGTAGCAACAGATGAAAGCTGAACTACCTGTAATCCGCCCACCATCATGATAGCCACCCCGATCACTGCAAGGAGTGAACACCAGAAAAGTCTTGTCCAGCGAGGAGATTCCTGATCACTCCTAACCTCTTTGCAAGCAATCATGGAGATAACAAACGCATTGGAATCAATGGTCGTAGCTTGGAAAATAAGCATTACAAGTAAGAAATAGGGAATCACTATTTGGGTTAAGGGTAAGGTATGCAAGACTTGGGAAATCATTCCCGCAGCACCGCCATCCGCTAATGTCTTATCAAGTGCTATCCCTTGATTAAGCAGAAGATCTACCGCATAGGTGCCGAACGCTAAGAAGAACAGTGAACATCCGATTGTCGTTACGACCATCATATTTATAACAACATTTTTGATAGTTCTCCCCTTGGAGATCCTGGCAACAAATAATCCGAAATACATGGCCCATGCTGCCCACCAGGCCCAGTAAAACACTGTCCAGTCTTGAGGAAAACCGGATTTGGTAATCGGATCTGTATATAAACTCATCCGTAAAAAGTTAGTAGCCAAAACCCCTAGGCTGTCAACATAAAAAGATAACATAAATAAGGTGGGGCCTACAAGCATAACAAACGCTAATAATCCCATACATAACCAACTATTTAATTCCGATAACTTTTTAATTCCGCTATTTAAACCGGCGTAAGCACTATAGGTAAATACCGCTGCAACCACCAGTGTGACCGCAACTTTTACCGTCATAGAATCCGCAATACCCAGCATATCGGCGCTTACAGCCGCCATCATAGGTATAACCGTTCCTAAGGTTGTTCCTAATCCGCCTACCAGACCGATAATAACAAAGATATCGATAGCTTTGCCAAGCCATCCGTCTACCCGGTCCCCCAATATTCCCCTGCAAGCATAGCTTGGGTAGAAGAAGGGTTTTTTTCTTACGTGAATCATGTAGGCAAAGGCGATGGCCCCTGGGACAAAGATAGCCCATGCCGTAACACCCCAGTGAAATATTCCGTAAGCAATAGAGAATTGCGCAGCTTGTGCTGAAAATGCCTCACCCCAGAAAGGAGGAAACTTAAGATAAAAAATAGGCTCGGCCATGGACCAATACACTAAACCTGCTCCAACACCGCCAGTGAACATCATCGATATCCAGCTGAAGTCTGAGAATTCAGGCTTATCATCTTTTCCGCCCAATTTTACATTGCCATATCTGCCAAAAGCCAACCAAAGTGAAAACACTACACAACCCAAAGCAAATAATAACCATAACCAGTCCATATTATAGGTTATAGCTTTTAATATGAATGAAACATAAGGTTGCAGCTCTTTACCAAAAATAAGCATTGGGGCATATAACAGAACACATAAAATAGCACTACCCCAGAAAACAACAGGATTAATACGAGCATATAAACCTTTAGACTTCTCTTGCGACAAGTTATTCACCCTTTCTTGTGATTTAATCAGAACCGGATTAAGAAATACTATTGAAACGATAATCAACTTTAATTAGTCTTTCCAAGGGCTTGGGGTCATATTATGGCACCCCACTTATAAAAATTAATAAATCCAAATAAGACCGTTAACTCTTCCCCCTTCATAATCTAAGCTTTAATTGTGATTTCCATCACTTATTTGCAGATTATAAGGTAATATAGGTTTATCTGTAAAATACTTAGTGATTATGCCCCCTATAGTTAATATAGAGAAGGCTTATTAAATTTTCCTATAGTTAAATTCTTACAATTAACCACTATTTCCAATAATAGGTCTAATGATTATTGTTTTATTACTTTGTTATCTGAATAACTCATAGTATAATGAGGAGTAATAGTTAAGTTCAAACCTCATAGAATAAATCCCAAATTGAGCTTTCAAGGATGGTTAGAAATATGCGCCTAGAACAATTAACCTATCTAATCGCTGTCCACGAATCCAAATCAATCTCATTAGCTGCCGAACGCTCTCATATATCCCAACCTGCGCTTAGTTCTGCCATCAGTAAATTGGAAGATGAACTAGGTGTGGTTCTGTTAAAGAGAACTAACGCGGGTGCCTTTCTAACCGAAATCGGGGAACAAATCATTATCATAGCCAAAGAAGTGCTAAATAAGGTTGATGAGATCAAATCCATTGCCCAAGGTGATTCATTCGAGCTAACTGGAAACATCTCAATCGCAGTAGAACCAAGCATAAATATTACAGTAATGCCTGATATATTAACAACCTTTAAACACAATCATCCTAAAGTTAATGCCATTTTGAAAGTCGGAGAATCGAATAATATTTTGCGAGATGTCCAATCAGGCAAAGCCGATTTTGGCATCATCTTGAAAACTGATGCTTTTTGCAGTTCGAAAGATATTAACTTTAAAGAATTATTTTCTGATGAATTTGTCATTATTGCTGGAAATAACTGCGAAATGACCAAGGGATCGACCACAATGTCTCTCGAGAAGGCTCTTTCTTTGCCTATACTTTTGTACAACACCGAGTACATTACCAATTGCGGAGTATCCAGCGTATTGCAAAAGTATGGTGATCTTAATGTTTCTTATAGGGTTGACAACTTAGAAATGATGGAAAAGATCTTATCCCAAGGAAAGACCATTGCGTTTGTCCCTCAATTTATGGCGGATGAATATGTCAAATCTAATATGATAAAAAAAGTAACTCTAAGTGATGCTCGTTTAGAGGTTTCAATTATCTTAATTTGGTTGAATCGCCACCATCTTTCCATGGTCGAAAAGGAATTTATCAAAGTCATCAAAACCGTCTGTTCTTTGAAAATGCAAAGATAATTAGGCTATAACAACCCCATCTGACGGTTTCCAAGGATGCCAATTAGTTAATAACACACGAAGGCTAAATTTACCCTTTCGCATCAAGAGGGCAAATTTAGCCTTCGTCATTTTGTCTAGCCATTCGTTATTTTTATTGCCAGACACCTAAATTACGTCACTAATTGTCAATTTCAGCTTGTTTTTACACTTTTTACAACAATTATTTTATGAAAATGAACGTAATTCCTATTCCGGCAAGCCTTAATTTTGGCTAGTAGCAAGGAACTCAGCCCTTATTTTCGCTATCAGACAGATGTTTTCTTCTGTATGCCTTAGGGGTCATATTCATTTGCTGTACAAAAACACGATTAAAATAGGAAGGATCCGTGAAACCACACTCACTGGAAATGCGATAGGCGGGATAGCTGGTTGTCTCCAACAATTTGCAGGCATGATCTATTTTTAATTTATTGACATAATCTATATAGGTAACCCCTACTTCTTTTTTAAAGATGCGGCTAAAATATTGGGGATTCAAAAATACGTTGGACGAGACCAGTTGCAGAGGTAATTTTTGTTTAAAGTTGTCGTGTATATATCTTAATGATTTTTCAATAAAATATATCTGATTAGTTTCTTGTTCCACAATTTCTTCATCAACATCTACCTGGCACGCAGTTACAGTAGTCAACAGCTCATGAAATGTTTTCTTAAAAACGGACGGCTTGATGGGTTTGAGCAAGTATTCCTGAACGCGGAGGCGAATTGCTGTCTGTGCATAAGAAAAGTCTGAACAAGCCGATAGAATCATAACGCAGGCCTGGGGATGGAATTTCTTTATCTCCTGAAGGGCCTGTAAGCCATCCATTTCGGGAAGAAGTATATCCATGACTATAATGTCCGGTCGATACTGTTTGGCCATTTTAACAGCCTGTATTCCGCTATCACAGGTGATTATTTTATCTGTAGGGAGAAGTTCTTCGGCCACAATCGATTTGAGAAATTCCAATTCGAGTAATTCATCTTCCACAATTAAAACTACGCTCATCACTATCGCCTCACATTGGGTTTGCTTGGAATCGAAATCGTGACGGTACTTCCACTATAATCTGATTTAGCAATTTTTAGCCCGTATTGTTCTCCGAAGTATCGTTTCAAACGTTTGTCCGTACTGCGAAAGCCTATTCCCAGCTTATTTTCCGATTGTTGCAAACCTTCAAGGACTTCTTTGGGGAAACCATTTCCATTATCCACAACAAAAATTTTGATGTCATTTTTATATAATTCTGCATAAATTTTTATCTTTCCCCCGTCCCTTTTAGGTGTAATGCCATGGATTAGAGCGTTCTCAACGATGGGCTGTATAATCATATTGGGTATTCTATGAGGTTTAATATGCTCTGCAATGTCAATCTCATATTCCAAACGATTTTTATATCTTACCTTCTGAATATAAAGGTATTTCTCGATATTATCCATCTCGGCTCCGATAGTGTGTAACTCATCGTCTTGCTTTAAATTGTACCTCAATAAATCGGAAAGACAGTAAATGAGTTCTTCCGTTGTATGAGATTTTTCAAAATAGGCGATACGGGCTATAGAGTTTAGGGTGTTGAACAAGAAATGGGGATTAATCACCAGAGACATGTTTTTAGCTTCGAGGTCAATAATCTTCTTTTCCAGCATCTCTTTTTCAATAGACAATCTTACTACAGCCTTATCTGCTGTATGAATGCTTTGAGAAAAGTCGTGGCCAATATTTTGAGTGATATGGTTGCAAATTTGTTCATGAACTTCAATTTTATTTTCTTCAATGGTTTTTATCGCTGCAATTGATTTAGCAATAGCTTCCGGTTCAAGTTTTTTATCCTTTGCTATGGCCATTATATCAATTAGATATTTTTGATATTCACTATCCGTTGAGTAAACCTGCGCTCCGACGAGATAGGCTATTGTTTGGTTGCTAATATCGACTGGCAAAAGGATATTTTCCAGTCCGTGTCGACAGATAAATCGGTCACTCTTTCCTGGTTCTAATCTAGAAATATAGTCTGCACATATCCGTGTTTCATCTTCCTGGCAAATAAATTTGCAAAAATCGGGAGACGGATTAAACTCAAGCAGAATATTGCCACTGGTATCTATCATCTGTAAAGAAATATTGGATAGGGATAATAGTCCGCTATAGCGCGAATACAGATTGGAATCCATTAAATTCTTTAATGTTTCGTCAGTCTTGTTCATGCTTTTCGCCAAACTTCCTTTTCTATAATTAATTCTATTTTACTTGACAGATTTTCAGGAGAACACTTTCAAAGTGTTTTAGATTCCTGTTGCGTTTGGCTTAACAAGCTGCCCTTATAATAAAAAAGAATCAACCACTGTCTAGACAGTAGTTTAATTCATTAAATACGCAAATAAACAAGCATTCCATAAAGCACGCGACCCAAAATGTTCTAAACCTTCTCAAAAAAGAAGACCTCCAAAGATACGTGATTCGGTTGCATTTTCATAATACAACAAATTATTTCATAATACAACATTGCTAGGAGTATGTGTGATTACCTCTCCAGAAAAGATGAAGGTCAAAACCTCCCCTAGGAGATTTTGACCTTTGCTGTATGGCTTGTCTAATGGAAATTATGCTTGTTTTTTAACTTGAGGGAGCATCATTTCTACGTCACCGTGTGGACGCGGAATGACATGAACGGAGATTAACTCTCCAACTCGCTGAGCTGCGGCAGCACCGGCATCGGTTGCTGCTTTTACAGCACCTACATCTCCTCTTACCATAACGGTAACTAAAGCACCCCCGACTTTTTCATAACCAATCAGTTGAACATTGGCCGCTTTCACCATGGCGTCCGCCGCTTCAATTGCTCCTACAAGACCTTTGGTTTCAATTAATCCTAAAGCTTCTGATCTACTCATTTTTGTTTCCTCCTAAAATTTTATTTTGTGATTGTTATTTTTGAGGTTGATGCGAGCTGCATGGCATTCGCTTCTTCCGTGTCGAGATGAAATTCAAGTGCCGAGGTGTTATTTGCTCTGATAAGGACATTCGAGTAAGTTCCTCCCCGAAGTCCGTCTATTTGGATGGTTACCAATTCTCCATCTGTAACCCCAAAGTTATGGGCATCATCCAGGGTCATATGAATATGCCGCTGGGCAATCAAAACCCCTTTGGAAAGAAGGATACTTCCTTTGGGACCAATAAGAGTGATTCCCGGAGTTCCTTGCAGGTCTCCAGATGATCTCACGGGCGCGGTTATGCCGAGTTTGAAACAATCTGCCAGGAGTATTTCTACCTGAGTCTCTTTTCGCGCCGGCCCGAGGATGCGAACCTTTTCAATAGTCCCTTTGGGACCAGCCAGGATTAGCGTTTCCTTGCAGGCATATTGCATGGGTTGGGACAAATCCTTAGTTTTCGTCAATTGGTATCCTGCACCAAACAAGGTTTCCAAATCCACTTGAGAAAGATGAATATGACGGTTAGATATTCCTACGGGTATAGAGCTTAAATCCGCTTTTAAATACCCCCCTTCTTTGATTGCTTCCAATAGAAGCGCTGCTAAATCGTCATACTTTCCCACGTTTAGTTACCACCTCTTTTTTTCAGGAGCAAAATAACTTCATTCACAACGTTCATAATCTGATCATCGCTAATGGCAGCAGGGCTGTTGCTCTGTGCCACGCAGGCTGAAGAGCAGGAGGTTGTGTTTTCGGTGAAGTCTTTGATTCCATAGGCTATACGTTTAATATTGATCAAGTGCATGGGGGTTACATTATCGGAGGTTGCACTTCCGCCCCAAGTACCACAACCCAGTGTAAAGGATGGGGAAAGTCCTGTACTTGCGCCCACACCGCCTTGGCTGGAGGCTGTGTTGACCAAGATCCTGAAGACAGGTTTTTCAGCGAATTTCATGACCATTTCTTGATTTTCCGTATGAATGGAAAGGCTGTGCCCAACACCGCCGTTATTCAAGAGTTTGATGCACAGGTCACAAGCTTCCTGCCAATCTTTTACTGTATAAAATGCCAGCACGGTAGTCAGCTTTTCGTAAGACAAGGGATATTCTTCGCCCACGCCCTGTTGTTCCCCTAACAGGACTTTTGTGCCCGGAGGAATGGCTATGCCGACACTGTCTGCGATAACTGCAGCGGATCTGCCTACCATTTTCGCATTCATAGCATGACCGCGGACAAACAATTTTTTGGCAACTTGGTTTGTTTCCACGGGGGTCATGAAGTATCCACCCTGTCGTCTGAATTCTTCCATAACCTGGTCACGCATACATTCCTCGACGATAACTGATTGCTCGGATGCACATATGGTTCCATTGTCAAAGGTTTTACTAGCAATAATATTTTTGACTGCTTTCGTAATATTGGCAGTTCTTTCGATATAAGCCGGAACGTTACCCGGGCCTACACCCAAGGCCGGCTTCCCTGCACTATAGGCAGCCTTAACCATGGCTGAACCGCCTGTTGCTATAATCATGGCGACTTCATCGCATTTCATGAGTTCATTGGTTGCATTCATCGAGGGTTTTGAGATACAGCCAATGATATTAGCCGGTGCACCGGCAGCTACTGCGGCATCGTTCATCAGTCTGGCTGCTTGCATGGTGCATTTCAAAGCTGAAGGATGCGGAGAGAACACAATCCCGTTACGAGATTTAATGGCAATAATGGATTTGTATATGGCCGTCGATGTAGGATTGGTTGAGGGAATAATCCCCATGAGTACTCCTACCGGTTCAGCGATTTCCATTATTTTATTGACCTTATCGTCTTTGATGACTCCAATGGTTTGCATAGGTTTAATGAATTCATACAGTTCTGTGGAAGCAAAATGATTTTTGAAGATCTTGTCTTCTACTTTACCAAATCCCGTTTCCTCTACAGCCAGGTTGGCCAGAGAAACAGCATTTTCCTCTGCTACTTTCACCATATTGCGGATGATTTTCTCAATTTGCTCGCCATTAAACTTTGCAAGTTGAGCCTGTGCCAGTTTAGCCTGACGGGCAAGATTTCTTGTCTCTTGCACGGATTGTAAATCATAATCAAAGTTTTCCAATTTGCTATTCCTCCCTCCACGTCTCTATTTATTTTTATTAGCAGACAAGTTTGCATAATATGATCTTGCGGACAGGCTACCTTTGAATCTCCTGCTCGTAGTATCCCTTTAGTTTCTGGATCAGTAAGTCCTTGTCTGCTTTAGATATGGCTCTTCCTGCTATGCCAAGTTCTTTGTATTCTCTTGCTAAATTTCGGAGTTTTACCACAGTAATAGTTCTCAGGACGTCCAAACTTTTTTCAAGGCCGAATTCCTTTACGAAGGCATCTACCCTCTCTTTGCAGAGTTGGTTCAGCACTATTTGCGCTGACTCAATGCTTTCATGTCTGGTTTTGGCAGGTTCCGTCGATTCTGTTGCTGTGTCCTGGTTTGGCAAGGGAACGATTATATTGGCGGTTGGATCAGCGTCCGAAAGAAAGCTTGATTTCTCCTGTGTTGCTACTGGGATTGGTTGCTCCTCAACGGGATTTGCCTTTTCTCCAACCATGCTTTCAATCTCCTGATGAGGTCTGGGAATGACATGGTGAGAAACTAAAGACAAGGGACCAATCTTTTCAACCGCAGTTACACCTGCCTCCACAGCTGCTTTAACGGCTCCCACATCACCGGTTATGGTGATTGTTACCAGGCCGGCACCTACAAAGGTCTTCCCTAAAAGTTCCACTTGTGCCGTTTTTAGCATGACATCTGCACATTCAATAGCGGGAAGGAGCCCGTGAGTCTCAATTAGGCCAAGAGCCTGCATAGCTTACCCTCCTATTGTTGCGCCATAAGATCAGGCCAGTTTGCCGGATAGGTTACGTAAAAGAGTTTGACATAATCGGAGGAACCCCAGGTTACTTTAGAGCCATTAGGTACAAAGAGGACATCTCCCTGGTTAGCCTGATAAGTTTCACCATTGATGGTGATGGTTAGGCTTCCTTCGAGAACAATATCAATCTCTTCATAGCATAATTCCCACTCAAAGCTGGATTTTTCAATGGTCAAAAAGCCTGCGCTCATTTGGGAATCCTCTTTACTGATCACTTCACGATAAGCTACGTCGGTGCTTGAATCGCCTGTGTCAAAGGTCTCGAGGTTCACTGTTCTGCCGCGTACGATTTTAAATCCACTTTTCGGGTCACAATCTGCACGGAAAGGCATTTCTGAAGTTGAAACAGGGACGCTTTCCAGGAGCCTGTTGGCTAGTACCGCTTTTACCACTTGAAAGATCATTTCCGGGTCAATCTCGTTTTCCCGGCTGTCTTTCTTCGGCAGGCCAATCTCTTTACAGGTGTGATTTCCTTCAGCAGGTGAGTCTGTAGTAAATTCCACGCCCAGTTCCTTGGCTAAATCCTTAGCTGCCGCTGTAATGATGGTATTGCAGTCTACGTAAAATACATTTTGTCCCTTTTCCGCTGCTACTTTTACTTCGTTTGCTGAAACTAGTTTTTTCAAGGTCGCACCTCCTTTCTATCGTATCGGGTATAGAAGTTTGTGTTTGTTGATTTTAGAATAGCGATGCCCACAGTTTGTCAGAGGGCGAAGGAATTACCTCTGTATCAACTAACAAGCCCCTTTCGCGAGCGATGGATATTCCAGCTTCGATACCTGCTTCTACTGCGCCAACATCTCCGGTGAAGGTGAAGTAGGCTTTGCCGCCCAGCCCGCTGCCCAAACGCAGTTCGAGAGCTTGTACATCAGCCGCTTTTAGTACCGCATCCGCTGAAATGATCATAGAAGCTAGTGAAAAACATTCCATGATACCCAAGGCCCCGATTCCATCGGGCATGGTTGTGGCCGTGATGGCCGGGAAAATGCCCTGATGAACATTAGCAAGGATAAAGCTGTCTACCAGATATTCTCCTGCCATCTCAACACCAACGCTGATAGAGCTTTCTACGGCGGCAACGTCTCCTTTGATGATGGCAATATATTTACCTGGACAGACAGGTGTCGCACTAACCACTTCCACGTAGGCTGTTTTAAGCATTAAATCTGTTGCATTAATTCCTCTGGCAATACTCGTAAGCTCAATCATACCTATTGCACTATACATACGAACCCACCTTTATCACAATAGAATTATCGTTGATCTCAACCACAGTTCCATTAAAGCTGGAGTGAACGGCAGCTCCAAGACTGTTATCCGGAATTTTACCAACCAGTTGCCCCGCTTTCACCTGTTCGCCGATAGAGACGGCAGGGATTGCTGGTGCTCCAATGTGCTGTCGCAAAGCGATCTGGATGTATTCAGGTCGGAATTCGACCTCGGTCATGGGTGCCGGTTTATCGTAGGCTGTTAAACCGATTTTAATAACTAGACGTTTACTCGGAATAAGGCGATATTCTCTGGCCGATCTAGCTTGAAAATCCATCTGAATCGGCTGATATTTAACCCCTTGTTCTGCCAGTTTTTGCTTGAATAAGACATTGACAGATTTGGGATGAAGATTAACCGGGCAGGAGAATAATTCGCAGGCATTGCATTCACAACATAATTGGGCAATTTGTTGTTCCTTCAAGTCCTCTAGATTGTAGCTCAAAGCACGCATGACTTTATGGGGCTGCATATTGTGTCCTAGGAGATAACGAGGACACAGATCGGTACACATGCGACATTGTTCGCAGGCAGTCTTGCCTATCACTCTTGCTCGATCGGGGCTTACCGTTTTTTTACGGATGAGAAAGTGATCCTTTTTCAGGAGTACATAGCCTTTGCTTTTTTTGGTGACATACCCATCAATATTGTTCATGACAGAACCCATCATGGGACCGCCGTCTATTACGGCATAATCATCCACATTTTCCACTCCGCATTGTCCAATTACCTCCCGGACGGATACCCCCACAGGTACTCTAAGGGTCCTGGGCTGAGGAATATCACCGGCAACAGTGATGTAGGTTTCCGTGACAGGGTTCCCGGCCATGGCCTTACATATATTAAGTGCAGTTTCCGCATTGATAACCACACAGCCCACTTTCAGGGGAATAGATGCTTCCGGGACAATTCGTTGAGTCAGTTCATGAACTAGAACCTGTTCGTCACCAGCAGGATAAATATCTCGGAGTTCCATTACTTCCATATAATCTGAAAATCCCAGAGCGGCGATTCTTTCTCTCATAAGGACAATGACCTGTTTGTGTTTGCCCTTTATACCGATGATGGCCTTGCGGGCTTCAATATATCGCCCCGCCGCTTCCATTCCTCTGATGATTTCATCAGGGAACTTCTCCATCAATTGCTGGTCCACTCTGAGCAGGGGTTCGCATTCAGCTCCATTAAGCAATATATACTCGGCTTTGGACGTTAGTTTGGCGTGAGTTGGAAATCCAGCTCCTCCCGCCCCAATAACCCCGGCATCCCTTACAATATTTACTAGATCCAACTTTTTCCCGCCTCCAGTTTTTTAAAACTTGCAGTCTTCGTCAATGATTCCTACAATGACGGCATCAATCGGTACATCCTCCCGACCCAACATTTTGCGGGCCGAGCTGCCATTACAGACAATCACTCGTTCGCCAACGCCGGCACTGATGGTGTCGGCAGCGATCATGAGACGTCCGGCATCAATACCGCCAAGGACTTCGACCAACATGAATTTCAGTCCTACGAGAGAATCGGCTTTTCTGGTTGACCATATACTATCAATTACTTTGGCTGCTATCATAGCATCTCACCTGTTTTCGCTTCTTTAAATTTATATTGTATTTCCTGAATAGCAGCTTCCACCGACGATGTGTCTCCGAAGATGGCGATCATAATCAGATTCTGCGGGCAATGACCTTTAATGTCTTCTACCACTACTCCGGCTGCTTTTTCAGCAATATCAGCAGCAAAAACCATATCAATCAACCGTCCCTGAACCAAACCTACAGCATCATAGTTCTCGATAGGGATTGTTGAAGCGGAGCCTTTTCGCCGAAAGAGAATATCCACTGTCCCACTGGATGGGGATTTAATAATTCGATATTCCATGTGTGAAAGTCACTCCTGTCTAAAGGATTTCCTGGGTGCAGTTAAGTGCAATACCTAAAGGGGTTACAAACATGGGGTTTTGTGGCTTATAGGTGGGAAGGTTAGTTTGTTTAGCGATAATATCTTCGATTCCTTCCAGGCAACAGGTTCCCCCTACCAGATAGATCTCTTTTACTTGGTATTCACGTATATGGCGACTGATAATGGATGAGACTTTTTCAATGACAGGACGCAATACGGGCATTAGTTCTCTGTGATTTTTGAAATCCCGCTTATATTGATCCGCATCCTCAAAGCTCATTTTATAGGCACCGGAAATAACGAGAGAAAAGTGAGTGCCGCCTGTAGGTTCATCGTCGACATGAACTACTTTGCCGTCTTTCAGAATGGCAGTTCCCGTAGTGCCGCCGCCGATATCGACAATCGCTCCGTCTTGAATTTTGAGTACAGCATTAGCTGCCGTAGGTTCATCCAATACGTTGGTAACTTCAAAACCAGCCCCTTGAACTACATGTTTGATAGCGCCTGAGTCAAGGGTAACAGTCCCTGGAGGAAGCGCTGCTGCTGCGTAGATCAGTTCAGCGCCCAGTTTCTCTTCGAGTTCCTGTTTTAATTCTTTAACTATGCGAATTGCACCGATATAGTCTACCACCATGCCATCTTTGACAACACTGGCAAAACGATAGGCGCCGGCCACAGGTTGATAATTCTCATCAAGGACTGCCAGAACAATATAGGCTGTTCCCAGGTCAACACCAGTGTAATAAACGGAGGATTTATTTAATATGGGTGTTGTGATGACTTTCTCAAAATCACGAACGAGTTGATCGCAGTATTGAAAAGTTGCATTTACATTTTCCATTTCCTACCTCCAGAAAACTTCCACATCATTATGCAGAGTATGTTAATGATCAGATTAACCGTATCAATCAGGTCTTGGCGTGAACAGACTTGCTTCTCTTCGTCCCAATAGGTTTCCAAAAGGGCTGGTTCGACCTCTCGCAGGGAGGCACGCAAGTGATTTAACAGAGCAATCTCTTTTCCATTTTCCAATCCCACGTAAAACTCACTGATGTCAATAGATTGTTTCAGATTCTCGGCTCGTGTTTTAATTTCTTCTGCCGTCAATCCCCAAAAATGAAGGTTGTCCGGGACTATCTGTTCCCGTTCAGCGTTTCGCACGTTTCGGAAGCATTTAGCTAGTGCCATGACTTCCTCTGACAGAGTGAGATTTCCAGTGTGTAGAATTTCTGTGGCAGTCAGGATAAATAAGGATTCTATGGATTCCATTTTTCCAAGCAGCCTCAGAGTACACCAGTTTTCCCGTACTTGCATCCGACTGGTCTCGTCGATTTTTAATGTTTTGCTGTCACTGCCCTGAGCCTGAACCAGCGTAACTCGTCTGTCCACCAGAAATTGACGGGCACCTGGGGTAATCTTTGTATCTGATTCCAGAACATAAGTTTCAAAGGGCCCAGCTTTATATAAATCCCGCAGTTCCATTTCAGTGATGAATTTCATTGCCTCACCTGCCTTTCCTGAGATCTCCTTTCAGCAAACTTCTCATAGATTATTGCTGAAGTGATTAGATTTAAGTGAAACGTTAAACTGGGATCACGAATATATCTATATCAAAAACTCAATTATTTTCAGATGTTTCTTGTTTTCCAAATAAATATTGCTTCAAGGCTTCCACGCCTGTATTATCGTTTAATGAAATCCAGAAGTAAGGTTCATCAATCCCGATTTTTTTTAACTGTTGAATACACAACTTGGAATTTTCCGGGACTAAATCAATCTTGGTAATTATTCCAATGACGGGACAAGTAAATGTTTTGGCAAAAGCAGGCGGATATACTTCCCTGGGTTTCGATTGATCAACAAGCATGAGCACATGAGATGCAGCTTGTGCAGTTGCAATCAGATATTTATACATAGAAGCGTTTTCAAGATATGAGCCCGGTGTGTCAATGGTATTCTTCCCATAAATAACATCTTGGGTCTTTTTTAAGGGCCTTGTAGAGTCATTTAAAACATTGGCCAGGGTGGATTTGCCTGATTGGGTTGGACCGACGACCATAATTCGTTTTTTCATGTGCGTGTAATCTTGGCAGGCGTGAAGCCTAACAGCTTTTCCAGGGTGTCATTAATGGCAATCATGGCCGCTTCGACACTTGCCACATCACCGGATATAACCAATGATCCTGTAAAACGATCAAGAAAACCTATCTCTACATCAGAGGTCTTTGTGGCAACATCGGCTGCTATAATTGCTGTCTCACTGGGAGTGAGGGTTAAAATTCCAATCGATCCTTGTTCTTCAATGCCTAGACGTTCGTACAAGTCTTGTACAGGCGAGGCTATTATATGAGCCAGCGTGACTTGCTTGCCAGGCACGGATTCTTGGATAATACGTTTTCTGTCAAACTCATCGGCTGCACTCATAAAATCCCTCCGTCAGGTATAAGGGTTTAATGTCTGATGACTTCAACCTGTAAGTCATACCCTTTTATGAACTCTTCAATTTTATCTAACTCTTCTTCTTTGAAGCTTAAATCCTCGCTGATAGCGTATTTTAAGTCCAATTGCTTATATTTGTTAATGCCCAATTTATGATAAGGAAGCAAGTCTATACCCTGAAAGTTTTTGTAACGTTTGAAGGACTCTAGAAATTCCAGTGTTCTTCGCAGGGTGTCTGCACTATCATTCAGTCCCCTGATGAGGGGCATCCTGACCTTAACTGTATATCCGCGGCGTATGAGTTCTGTCAGGTTGTCCAGAATACGTTCATTGCGCACCCCAGTAAGTTCATAATGCCGCTCAGAATCGATTTGCTTAATATCATATAAAAACAAATCAGTAAACTGCGCAATCGTAAGCAGGGAATCCAGTTTTACATATCCCGAGGTTTCAATGGCTGTGTGAATTCCCATGCGCTTGCATTCCGTCAACAGGTTGGTGGCAAATTCCGGTTGTGCTGTGACTTCCCCTCCCCCAAGAGTGACTCCACCGCCTGAACTGAGGTAGAAGGGCAAATCCTGTTGAATAATTTCCAGGACTTCGGAAATAGTTTTATCCGTGCCAACAATGGACAGTGCCTGTTTAGGACATACGGTTTCGCACTTTCGGCAACCGACACAGTCGATACTTCTCCGGACTTTATGCACGAGTCTTTCACTTTTAGTTTGCAGTTGCCCGTCTTCTCCATCTAAGAAATGATGTATTTGGACGGGACAAACAGGAATACAGTTGCCACAGTCAACGCACAAATCCTCTTTGAACATGACCTGATATTTTCGTTCAAGTCCCTCCGGATTTGAACACCACTTGCATCTCAGGGGACACCCTTTGAAAAAAATTAATGTTCTAACGCCCGGTCCATCATAGATGGAATACTTCTGGACATTGAAGACTCTTGCCTTTCTTTCTAAGAAGCTACCGGTTTCTGTACTCATATTGTCCCCATCCCTCTAAAAAGTCCCCTGCAAAAATTTAATTCTGATTCCACCCTTTGGGAAGATACTTTTTGAGAAGTCTTCTCCCCTCATCATTGATGGAGTAGTAAATGACCAATTCTCCCTTGTCATCAAGTTCCACATCATTATCGTCTAGGATAAAGTTCGCTTTCATATCAAGGAGATGATCAACAAAGACCTTCTTTGTAAACTGTTTTTCTGTGCCATATTCCGGTTTCAACGCCTTCATAATCTCGCCCGCGCTGGCTTTGTCAACCGTGGAAACATAATGAAGCACTCTGAATCGCAGTGGTAATGTGTCCGCCATGATTATGCCACCTCTCCTTTCTTGAAAAACTCCTTCGGGTTAATAGCCACTAGAGTAGCCCCTATCAGTACCAGAAGACTGCCTATAACCAGGTTCTGCGTAAGGGGGGATTTCAAGAAAATAACCGAGAAGATAACTCCCCACATGACATAGGTTCCGTTAAGAGCCATTCCTTTGGCCACGCCAATGGTGGTGTTAGCCTTATACCATGCCAAGTAGGATACCGCCGCCGCCAAGGCAGCAATAGCAAATGCCCCGAGTGTTCCAGGCAGAGTGAAAACTTGGGAAACGATAGCCCAGCCACCGACGATAGGAAGAACGAAAACAGCCAGAAAAAGACCAGAAGTCAGCTCACGAATATTGATGGCAACTTTTGGGTCAATCATGGACATACCGAATACCGCCAAAACGGCTTCCGCGCCCCAACCCAACGCAGCTAATGATGCAAAGAGAAGACCGAGGTAGAAGGTCTCACTGTTCCCGCCTTCGGGTGGAACATAGGATATGACGATAGCTCCAACAACGGAGAGAAGCATACCAACCCAAACGCGCGGTACAATTTGTTGTTTAAGGAAAATTCGGGAAAGAAGAGCACCAACAATGGGATATAGGGCTGTAATTGTTAAAGCATAAGCAGGTCCTGCCAGAGAAATCCCCAATAGGTATCCGCCATTAGCAATTGGTCCACCCAGCAAGGCCGCTACACAAACCATTTGACCTGGGAACGTTTTAAGACTGCGAAGAATTTCTTTTAACCGTCCTGCCCCGCCGTTATAGAGGAGCAACCATAGGCCTGCAAAAGAATCGTTCATGCAGGCGGCGGCAAGTGGGATGGCAAATATGGCGGCACTTTCACCCATGATAGGTACCATACTTAAAGCCAGCCCTAAGAGAACACTGTTCAAACCCCAAGTACAGCCGCTGAAAAGACCTGTAAAGACACCTTTTTTGGCAAAGTTTGCATTCAATTTTTCCTTCATCATAATAGCTTTTTGATTTCCAGATATGCTCATCTAGGCTATCCTCCCTCCTTATTTACGGAAGATCTGTAGAGCTTAAATTCTTCAGATATTCCATTTAAAATAAAACTTATTCTAAAAGTGATCTAACACTGTTCTGCTAATAATTTCATCCTGTACTTCCTTGCACAGTTCTACGAAGTAAGCACTGTACCCAGCGACGCGAATGATTAAGTCTCGATACTTGTCAGGTTCGATTTGCGCTTTCTTCAATACTTCGTTATCAACATAACTGAACTGCATCTGACCATTTCCGAGGATGGATGCTGTTCTGAGCAAGGTGATCAGGCCATTTTCTCCTTCCGGAGTTTCCAGAATGCCTCGTAACAGTTTGAAGTTGTGTACCATACCAATATTCATAGACTCGTTACTTAGCTTGCTGACCGATTTAATGATAGCTGTGGGTCCCAATTTGTCGGCACCTTGTGTCGGGCTAATTCCATCTGACAAAGGTGTCCAGGCCAAGCGTCCATTCGCGGATGCACCAGTAATTTCTCCGATAGGCGTGTTGTTCGAAATGGATAAGGTACCATGAGTAAAGTTCGAGTACAGCATTTTAAAGGTTTGGTGAACCCGTTCAGTCCAGATGATGATATCCGAGGCAATTTCATCGGCATAGTCATCGTCATTTCCATATTTCGGTGCATTTAGACAATCCGTGCGAATGGATTCGAAGCCTTCGTAGTTCGCAACCAATGCCTCTCGGATTTGTTTTAGAGTATATTTCTTGTCGTCAAAAACCAGCTTTTTAATAGCGGCCATCGAATCAGCATAGGTTCCTAAGCCGGAGAAGATAAGTCCAGGGCCGCAATTGACTAGAGCGCCACCGTTTGTAACATCGGTGCCTTTTTCCATACACCCTTCTACCAGTAAAGACATGAGGGGTTTTGGAGCTACGTCTCTGTGAACCCGCTGGCTGACAAGAGTTCCTATGGCAGATAAGCGGATAATATGCTCGATTTGTTGTTTGCAGGCAGCATCAAATTCTTCATAGGTCTTGATATTGTCAAGATCTCCTGTGTCTAGACCTTGCATGGTGCCATGCCATTTCATCATACCGCGATTAAGAACAAATTCTATAGCAATAGGCCATTGGGTATAACCGGTGGATGTCCATTGATAAATTCGGCCGGACTTTTGCGGTTCTACGCAGCCCATAAGGCAATAATCCCGTGAATCTTCTATGGAGAATCCCTTGGCAAGCATCATTTTGATATGAGAATCATCAAAGTGACAGGCGGGGAATCCAAGCCCTGCTTTAACAACGTCGACGATCTTCTTCAAATATTGTTGCGGTGATTTGTTGTGAATCCGGCAAGCCAGAGACGGTTGATACATCTTAGTGAAACGAACGGCATCCATAATCAGATACGTCAGATCGTTGGTTGCGTCACCACCGGTTCTCTTCTGTCCGCCAATAGTACAGTTGATAAACGGTTGATAGCCTGCAAAATACTTTGCTCCCAGTTCACTGGAGAGCCACATTACTTCGGAGCATTTAATAATAAAACTACTCAGCAGTTCAAAGGCTTCTAATTTGTTCATTCGGCCTGCTTCCATGTCGGCCTTGAACATGGGATAAATGTATTGATCCAAGCGTCCGAGGGAAATACCTGTTTGGTTCTCTTCCACTACAAACAAGGATTCTAGGGTCCAGATGGACTGGAGTGCTTCATGGAAAGTACGAGGCGGATTAGCTGGTACAGACGTTAAAATATCGGAAATCTTGTAAAGTTCTTTCTGTCGGGCTAAGTCATGCTCTCTGTCAGCCAGTTCTCTTGCATAATCAGAAAGCCGTTTGGCATAAGCCAAAATACCGTCACAAGTCTCTATCTCCGCTTTATAGAAGTAAATCTTATCCATGTCATCCGGATTTTCCATGGACAATTGGTTCAATCTGTCGACAGCTTCCTGTCTTACAGCGTTAATACCCTTTTTAATCAGTATGACATCGTAACCCGGGCAAGTGTCTCCACCGCCGTTGACCTGATGGTAAGAAAGGTCACTGACAAAAGATTCGCCAGAAAATGACCATACCCCAGCCTCTTCATATTGATTCTGACAAATCTCATCTAGGCTCTTTCCTTCCCAGTAGGGGAAGATTTCTTCCCGCAGAATCCGCTTGTCCTCCTCACTGACTTGGAAGGGATCCTGGGGCCGAGTTGACATGGTGTCTAGTTCGTCCCGAACCCATCTCCAGGCAATATCCGGGGATACTGCACCAGCTCTTGGTTTACCACAAGGATGTCCTACAATCAACTCATCGTTTTGAATCACCAAGGGAGCAGTCTCACAGGCTTTTCTAAAGCACTTGGCCCGTAGGAGAATTTTGGGTAACCCCACATTTTCCTTGGTCACTTGGGTGAAGGCTCTGGCACGATAAATACTAACACTTGGTTTAACCTTTAAATAAGCTGCTTTCAGTCGTTCCAGTCGAGGTGTCAGTCCTGTGATTTCCCCTTCATAGACAGGTGATTTTGTCACAGTGTTTGTTGCCGGAGTGTTTGCGGACAATTCCTTGGAAATCCCCTGAAACAATTTCATGATGGCGGATGTTTCCTCTGGGGACAAGTGTTTTGTGGCATCCGCAAATTTATTTGAAAACTCTTTGATATCCAACTTTCTTTCCTCCTCTTACTTAATTAAGCAGGATAAGCTTCTATTGATCGATTAAAATGCTTTTTGATAGATACCGATCAGATCTTCTTTGGATGGTTGTCTAGGATTGGTGGGGGTACACCGATCATGAAGGGCCAGCTCAACCATATTACTTACTTCGTTCTCAAAGTTGCTTTTATCAATTCCCAAATCGCGAATGCGACTGGGAATGCCCAGGGATTTCCTCAAATCCGCGACGGCCTGCATGAAATTTATCGTTCCTTCCCGGTTAGTCCGAGCAGGCAGTTGCAATATAGCGGCCAATTTCGCGTATTTTTGGGAAACGTTTCTACTGGTATTGCTGTTCAAATTAGCATTGTATTCAAGCACTGCACTCAGTAAAAGCGCATTGGATCTCCCGTGGGAAATGTGAAACGTTCCTCCCAAAGCATGGGCGAGGCTGTGGTTAATTCCCAGATTGGCATTTGTAAACGCCATACCCGCAATACAAGATGCATTTTGAATTCGCTCTCTCGCACTGGAATCAGTCACATCTTTATATAAAGTCCTGAGATTCCCAAAAATTAATTGGATCGCCTTTTCCGCAAGCGCATCAGTGCAATCCGTCGCCTCCGTAGAAACATAAGCCTCGATGGCATGTACCAAAGCATCAATACCGGTATCTGCCACCACGGACTGGGGTACATGCTGGATGCAAGTGGAATCAAGTATGGCTATATCCGGAGCCATCCACTCATCAACAATACACACCTTTTCCCCTTCGGCAGTAATGACGGCGAAATTCGTCACTTCAGATCCTGTCCCGCTTGTGGAAGGAATAGCAATGAATAGCGGTTTCTTGAATTCCTCTCCGGCAGCTTTTCGGAACTGCCACAAAGAGTATAAAATGCCCTTAGCTGCATCAATGACAGACCCACCGCCCAAAGCGACGATAGTATCCGCACTGGTTTCCAGGTATCTTTTCATCCCTGCGGCAATAACTCTTACATCAGGGTCAGGAGTCACTTCCGTAAAAACAACAGACTTTATCCCTGTTTCATTAAGATAATCGATAGTTTTTTGAAGGTACCCCAACTTCTCCATAACAGAATCAGATACAATAAACGCACAGGACCCTTTGATTTCTTTAAGAAATTCCATGGATCCCTCGTTAAAATAGATCTTCGGTTTAATAACAAACTTTTTCATTAACGCGTCACCTCAATCGTCTCCGCATTACTTAAGTAGCTCAAGCAATTTTTCGAGCACCTCTTTTAAATCACCCGAACTTTCAATGGAACAACCATCGACGAAGCAACGAGTTCTGCTTGTTTCAGCGACCTCTTCCACTTGCGCACCCTTGGTTATATCCTCTAGTTGCCGTACACCATAGCCGACTTTTCGAATATTAATCAAGTTCATGGGGGTGACATTATCAGAGGTATACCCGCCGCCTGCCGTACCGGAACCCAAGGTTAAAGCCGGGAAGAGATTGGTTGTCGCCCCTATACCCCCTAATGACGCCGGCGTATTCACCAGTACTCTGGATACAGGTTTTTTTAGGGCAAATTCCCGGATCACATTCTCATTCTTCGAGTGAATGACCAAGGTATGTCCTCGACCTTCATTTATAAGCAATTCTATGCATTTTTCGCAAGCATTCATCCAGTCCTTTTCAACGTAAAAGGCCAGAACCGGGCAAAGTTTTTCCCTTGAATACGGATTGCTGGAGGAGACATATTTTTGTTCTGAAATCAATACTACCGTATCCTCGGGGACACATATGCCGCTATGCCGCGCCAACTCTAACGCCGTTTTTCCGACAATTTCTGTATTTAAACTGCCATCAGGACGGAAAAATAACTTACTGAGCTGAACTGATTCCTGCTCTGACATGAAATGAGCTCCCTTTTTCCTGAGCTCTTGCCTTACTTCATCAGCGATACAGCCCTCAGCAACAATGGATTGTTCCGAGGCTGAGACAATTCCGTTATCGAAGGTTCTGCTGACAATGATATCTGCTACGGACTTTTTAATGTCAGCAGAACGCTCAATAAAGGCGGGTCCATTCCCCGGGCCACCATAAATAGTCGGTTTTCCAGATGTATACGCCGCCTTGACCATCTTGGGCACGCCCGTAATCAGAATAAGAGATGTATCTTTATGGTTCATCAAGGCAACCGTACCGTCCACGGCCAGCGTTCGCAAATAACCGATGGCACCGCTTGGCAATCCACTTTCTTCTGCAGCCTGTATTAATATATCAAGTACCTTGGTGATTGTTTTTTTGGCCTTAGGATGAGGAGAAAAAACAATCGCATTACCAGACTTAATGGCAATCAGCGCTTTATATATAGTAGTTGATACAGGGTTGGTTGAAGGTGGCAACGCAACAATCACTCCAACAGGCACGCCAATATCCATGGTCTTGTTTTCTTTGTCTTCATTGATAATGCCGACAACTTTCATGTCCTTGATTTTCTTAAAGAGAAAATCACTCGCAAAAATATTCTTGACAAGCTTGTCCTGCCATTTACCAAATCCTGTTTCTTCCTGGGACATCACTGCAAGTTCTCTAGCATGTTTATAGGCTGCTTCAGCCATATTCCCGACGATTTTATCCAGTTTTTCTTGTGGAAAAGCCGCTAGCTCCTTTTGCGCCTCTCGGGCATTTTCCACAAGAATTCGAGCCTCTTGGACGGAGAGCAAATCATTGTCAACTCTACTCATATTCAGTTGCTCCCCCCTTTCCCTCGCAGAATCAATGGTTTTACAAATGCGTTATTTACCAGTCGATAACGTATTTGGCGACAATCTTTTCTACCTCCGCATGCGGCCTGGCAATCACAAGGGAGCTATAGATCTGGCCCACTTTGCCCGCTTCTTTAACGCCGGCATCTACCGCCGCTTTCACCGCGCCCACGTCCCCACGGACCACGACTGAAACCAAACCGGAAGCCACGTTTTCATACCCAACCAATTCTACATCCGCAGCCTTGCACATGGCATCCGCTGCTTCCAGCACCGAAACCAGGCTATACGTTTCTATGAACCCTAAAGCACTATTGTTGTCCACGCGGACTCCCCTTTCCAAATCAATGTTTCATTCCGCATCAATGTCATGACTCGAAACAATCTTGCCTACTCGGCTGATGGGACGCGGCATAACGTGGAAGGCTGTCAACTCTCCAATGGCTGCTGCGGCTGCTGCACCGTTTTCTACAGCCGACCTCACTGCTGCTACATCCCCTTTAACCATGACCGTGACAAGTCCGGAACCCATGTTTTCATACGAAACAAGAACAACGTCAGCCGTTTTACACATGACATCTGCCGCTTGAATTGCCGGAACCATGCCTCTTGTTTCAATAAGACCTAATGCCTCTTCTCCAGAGTATTTCATTGAAACAACCCCTCTTCTTCTTTCTATTAAATTTAAACTTCTTAGGATTGTCAGTTTTACTTTTTAACTAAACCGATAATTTGTACTTTAATAGTATCGCATGCAGAAAATTTTTTTTTGAAGAATGAATATGTATAATTAGCATTATTGTATCCAGCAATATTTGGTTATTGTATTAAAGTGATTTTTTTGCACAATCGATACCTTAGTTCAAAATTCACTTATCCGAAATTCATTTGTCCAAGCATTGATTTTGTTAGGATTATTTGCTAAAGTAAATTAACAAATAATCCTAAAATACAAGTTAATAACTTGGTGGAGATATTTATGAGAATGGAAGAATTAGTCCAAGAAAAACTGCGCCATGCTTTTCATGATGAAAGCATTGTCTTTGATAAATCCCGCTTTGCCGGCGGACTTACCAATTACAACTACATCATGAACATTAAGGGTATTGAATATGTCATCAGGCAACCCGGCGGCATGACGGAACAGATTATTGATCGAAAAATAGAGAGAGTCAATAATAATATTGCCTCTGAGTTAGGCGTGAACTCCGATTGCATTTACTTTGATGAATACAGCGGAATCAAAATAAGCATAAACATAAAAAATAGCCAAAACTTGGCTCAAGCTGATCCTGGCTCACCCAAAAACCTGGATTCCGTTTCGATTATAATGAAGAGAATCCACTCATATCCCAAGGGTTTTTTGAACCGCTTCGATTGGCAAGCAGAGCTTTCCAAATACGAACTGATTATCCAACAATTGCACGGCGACCTTTTCTTTGATTACACAACTCTACGAGACCAGTTAGTCACTTTCGTCCAAAAAAATATCAAAAATACAATTTTGGTGCCCTGTCACAATGACACAGTACCTGAAAACTTTATCACTGATGATACTGGCAAAACATATCTTATAGACTGGGAATATTCTGGCATGAATGATCCCTGTTGGGATGTGGCTGCCTACATCCTGGAATCCAAACTATCTTCCGAAGCTATTCACCATTTAATTCAGAACTACTTCGGACAGCCACTGACTCCTATGGAAGAGTTGAAAATAAAATGCTTTATGATGGCTCAAGATTTACTCTGGACTGCCTGGGCTTTAATTAGACACTACAACGGGGATGATTTTCTTGAGTATTGCTTGTTTAGGTATGAACGTTTCCGAAAGAATATCAAAGCAATGACCAAATCCCCCCATTGTTCCATTGCCAGCATGGTTACGAGTTGAACACCTCAACAAAAGAAGTGCCAATCGACAAATGAAATGAATCATAATTTAAGCCCCGCCTTCACTAAAAGAGGCGGGGCTTAAATTACGTATATGAATTTGCGATTTCCCTAGCAAGCAGAAGTACAAACAGCCAATTTTACTGTTCCCCCAAATCGAAATTAACATTAAATGTGGAACCTTTAGGACTGGTTTCAACGATTATCCTTCCGTTGTGACGTGAAACTATACCGTAACATACGGCTAATCCTAAGCCAGTGCCTTGTTCCTTCGTTGTAAAGAATGGTGTACCTAGCTTTTCTAGCAGAGACTGTTCAATTCCAGTACCTTGATCCGCTACGACTAAGACTACCTCGCATTTAGTACAAAACGTTCTTATTTTTAGCTGTCCGCCACTAGACATTGCTTCGAATCCATTACGAACAAGATTTAAAATCAGTTGGCGTATTTCTTGTATATCAAGTTGTAAATCCGGTACATTATTAAGCTCAATAGCTAATAATTTATCGTTGGTTTGGGCGTCTGCTTGGACGAGCGGCAATGTAGAGGTGACTACGTCATTAATGTTGTACCACTCATACATAGTTGGTTTGTTTTTACTAATAGATAGAAACTCCGAAAGAATAGAATTTGCACGGTCTAGTTCTTCTATCATGAGGTTAAAATATTCCTTATCCTTTGAGTCTTGTTTGTTCAGAAGCAATTGCAAAAACCCTTTTACTGTGGTCATAGGATTTCGCACCTCATGACTAATGCTAGCCGCCATTTCGCCGATTAAATTCAACCTGTCAAGCCGCACCATCTCTATCTCAGTTCGTTTACGTTCAATGATTTCCTTGGTAAGTAAATTATTTGCAGCTTGTAATTCCTCAGTTCGCTCCATAACTAAATGCTCTAAATAATACTTATGCCGCAAATTCTGTTGCTTAAATTTATAGAGTACTGTTGATAGAAAATATGATATTACAACTAATAAAAATACGTCCATATAATACCCGAAGCTCATATACGGATCTTCTTGACTAACCGTTAGTGAAATCATAAAAGTAAGGCAGGATAATCCATACAAAAATGCCAAAACCCTCGATTTAAAATTTACCATTACGGCAACTGAAAAGCATGCAATAACATAAACATTACTTGGCCTATTGATCTCTTGACTAATCCATCCAGATATTATAGCTGAATAGTTTAGTGCAAAAAAGGCAAAAAGAATTGCAAATACTTTATGAAATAAAGTTATCTCATTTGCAGAGTGGAGTATAACTCTGTAGGAAACCAAAATAAACATGAGTGTAACCAAAGCTAAAACAACATGAGTATGAAACACATAATAATATGCTTCATTAATTGCCCAGAGGCCCTTTGCTCTGTTATTACAGTCAATAAAAAGAAAAATAAAGTTTATCGAGAATAAAATAAGAGCAAATTTCCTGGTTTGATTATAATTGTCGTAACTCATAATCCCATCAATAGCGTTTTCCTCATTCTCAGAAATTGGTTGCGATTGAAACAATCCCATGCTGTAACCCCTATCCAACTATTTTTGATCAAATATTCAATGCTGATTACCATAAGCCCTGGCTTACCGTTTTCATAAGTAATAAAAAAACAAAACTGTATAATTAATGTAAAATTCTATAAGTTTTTAACACTTTCCTGCTTGATTCGGTAAATTTTAGATCGTTTCGTCCCAATTCAAAATTATTTACGTCAGAGTGAATCTTAAAGCGGGGTTCATAATACGCTCATCAAAACTTAATTGCATATACTACTAACAATCAATATTATGTACCAAAACCCAGGCAAATTGCCTGGGTTGTATTGGTCTTAAATTTGTCACCAAATTGTAAAATTATAAAGGCCACACTGTATGTAGTGAGGGAATCACCTGCGGAATACATTCAGTTGGTGGTCCCCCTAAAAATCTAGTCCACAGTCGTATAACGTATTGAGGAAGATTGGTCAAAAAATGAAGAACAGGTGAATCCTCAATTGCTGTTAGTATCTGTTTAAAGTGAACTAAAGGGGGATACAACGTGAAGTGTACTTGTGACCATGAAGTTGGACCTTACCACTATTGCCCTAACTGCGGGAGACCTGTCCGAATGGACACTACACTCTCAACATTAGAAGATGAAGAGGTTACTGAACAGTTGCCTGAAGACGAAAACTGTAAGGTTGCGGAAATTGCGGTAAGTGCCCAAATAAGTTCTAGAAAACCGAAAGAAATCAAGGTTGTCCTTTTCTCAATCTTAGCTGTTCTCCTAGTCGCATCGGGATGGAGCTACTGGTTTAAGTCAGTCTATCAACCTAATCAAAGCTTAGCCATGGCTACAACGCTATTAAATATTGAACAAAAACCCGAAGCCGATGAAGCTTTTCGCGCCTTCATCTCCAAGTACCCAGAGCACGCCAAAGTTGCCTTCGCATATGGAAAGCTGTTTGAGCTTAATTTTAGTGACGAGACTAGGTCAGGTGATATTTTAAAAATATTACAGGAGAAATATCCTGCATCAGAAGAGTATGCCAATTGCTTAGCCAAATCAGCTGCCCGAGAGATCAACACTTTCAAACCTCTTTACGATTACTACTATAATACTGGGTACGGAAAAGACAAATATTACTTAGGTGCTAAAAATCTCCTTAACGAACTTAATCGGCTTGGTGATTCAAGCGCCTTTATTTCTGCGGGTGGCCATGATCTTATTGCCAAACTAAATGAAATTGTTCATCCTGCTTTCGGAGCTATCGAGTTTGAGCTTGCCTTAAGCGACTACATCAACATCGAATCCGTAACATCCGCTGACAAACCAAAGGTCACATTAACCAAAAGTGATGGTACTTTGGCTGAAGTTCAATACGACAAAGAGACCGGACTTGTTAGCTCGTATGATCTAGCTCCGGGAAACTACAAATTGGATATTAATATTATAAGAACCTTTGGAGCCCGCCGCGGCAGCTATTTTGGCGGGGAATCACTTACTATTATACCTGGGCGCAAATACAAAGACACTACATACCTGTTTCTGAAAAAGGAGTCTAGCTCAAGTTCTGATAATATAGATCGCCGATATTTGGTCCTAGACAACAATACTCAGAGCATTGTTGCTAAACAAATAGTTGCATCCTCGGATTCGCCTGTGCCAATTAAAGTTACTGGAGAGGTTTTGCCTAAGGGCTACAGCATTCCTGATAATGATCATTATCTATTCGACTTAGATAATGATATGAAAAACGAGCTTATCGCTTATTACCTTAAAACGCGCTCACTCGCTATCTTACATTGGAATGGCAAAGCATTTGAGGAGCAAGCTAAATTTCAAATTGGAAGCAACGATTCGAATCTTGACTTTTCGATGTTTCCAATAAGCATTAAATTATATAATCTTGAAGGAATTTCGTTCCCTGTCTTGGGACTAATAACTACAAGTGGTGAGAGCGAGAGTTATCCCGAATTAACCCTTTTAAATTGGAATGGCGAAGACGGATACAACATCATTTGGGATGCTACGGCCGGAGACCGTGGGGATTGGCAAATATCTAAAAACGAGATCGTAATGAGTCAAGACAATTTCAATGTAAGAGCGCATGAAGATGCCAAAACTAGATTTACCCAAGAATACGAATATAATGGCACTGCCTTTGTTTTAGCCAACGCGTATTCATCTGCAACACCAAGGTAGGCAACTGGACTGATTTCTAGATTTCGAATATTATGTGTTGCTAAGAGTGCCCTCTTAACCTTTTTTAAAAAAAACAGCCCTTACGGACTGTCTTATTCGGACCTTATAAACACTGCTTTACAAATTCAATAGGGAACATGGAACGCTTTGCTGTTTCTTCAACAGACATTCCTTGACTTAAAAAGCGCTTAACGACACTTTCCATGCTTTCAGCGATCTCAATAATGTGCCTATCGGGGTCATAAAAGCGAAAGACTCTTTGCCCCCACTCATATTCCTTGATGTCGTGTATATACTCTAAACTGTTTATGTTCTTGATACGGGTGTTCCAACTGTCCAGATCTTCAACTTCAAAGTACAACTGGAAATTATTCGATTGCCTTAGTACACTATTTGGGTTGATGCCAATCAGCTCAGCGTATTTTTCTTGTATCGAAAAACCGGCCCCAAATGAAACATGTGTACCAAGATCAAGTTCTGCTTTCTGCCCGAGGACGTCTTCGTAGAACTTTTTCGATTCTTTAATATCATTTACAGCTAAAAGCGGACCTCCAAATTTCATATGCATTACCTCCCAAATAATTTGTTAAGAGTATAGCTTAAATTTTTAGTGTTTCAGTTATCTAAGCTCCCAGTTGCGTCCGGTATCAGCGTCGATGTATCTGAAACCACACCTTCTTTAGGAAATGAAACTGTATAGTTTGATATGTAAGACTTTAATAGTCCATGGGTGAAATGTATAAATTGTACTGGGTACTTTTTAATATCGTACTTCTGTTTAGCTGGTTATTCGAATTCCTGAAATGATATATACCATCTCCAAGTAGAACCTATATTACGATTTTTCTTTAGTATGGTACATATTGTATAAATCTGATTTTACCTATTATGACATAAAATCAAAGAGAAAGCTGTCGAAACCCGTTAAGCAAAACTTATTATTAATTCAAAGTGAAAATGATATCACCAATTGCCTTTCATCGACTCTTTCATCTATTTGCAAACGAGTATGAACTTTATAAATTCTTATCTATTTAGTTTTCTTTTTACTGTTTAGTTTACTTTCATGTGGTCAGTATCAAGCAAAAAATCGTTAGGCCTCCCATAATGCTCGGGAGGCCTACTTTAATTATATCTTGCTATGTCATTTGCAAGTAAATCACAGGGTTCTTATATTCCTTATCGTATGCATAAAGATAATCCCCACCTTGAAATTAGGCGAGGATTATTTTCCCTCTTATATATTTTTTAGAACCCCAAAAAGAAATTCTTTATATCCCTTATAGAATTGATTCAAATTAATTCTACCAAATAATTTCTTTCTTGGTGAGTACCCTCAGGATCACATTAATTACAATAAGGATTGCTCCCTGCACCTCAGGAGTGAGAATATCTTGCCCCGTAGCATTCAAGACGATTACACCGCCGAGCATAAGACCGTTAGACCATAGTGTTTTTGATGTATACCATTTCTTTTGCATATCAAGCTCCACCTTTAAAATAGTCTAATAAAAGTTGCAATATTTTTCTCAGCAAAGAAGTTTGACTGCTAAACTTCTCAACAGTCATCGTTTCTTTACCCATACCTGCTTTCTCTGGCGTTGCCGAAGGGTCCAGTGTCTGCAATGGTGGATTTTCCTGCGTCGGCGTTGTTATTTGTACCTTGGCATACTCAAAAATATTGGCAAAGTCAGTGTTGCGCTGGACGCAACCTTTTTGTGCTTGTCCGGCATCGATGCTTTTTTTCACTTCGGCAATTGCGTCATCTTGGGAGCTTAATGCCATAGACTGCTTGTTATCTATAATGATGCGGTACATCACGGTAGGTTCGGGGTTTGGAGCAACAGGATTAACCGCTTCTGTATAAGGGACGCCGACAGCACGACTAAAGCCCCTGCAGATAGCCGAGGCTACCGTCTCATCAAATAAGTCCTGTTTCATGAGTGCCTCTTCAGCGGGATTCGAGATAAATCCGATCTCCACCAAAGTTGCCGGGCAATCCGTTTCCCTGAGCACGTGGAGATTATTAAACTTTACTCCCCGATTAGTGAGACCTGTTGCGGCGACTAACTCCTTCTGGATCTCCTTAGCCATCTTTTCCCCCATCCCGCCAGCTGCCAAGGCTATCGTTTCAACCCCATGGGCAATATTATCAGCGAAGGAGTTGGCGTGGATTGATAAAAAGTAGTCCGGATTGAAATCGTTGGCTCCGTTTGTCACATCCCAGAGGTCTCCATCTTGAATGGCAAGGATTTCCCAGCCGTTGACTTTAAGCTTATTGACGACCCTCTCCCCAACTTCTTTGTTTTGTGTGGTCTCTTGGTAACCAGTTGGCCCGATCGCTCCGGGATCATGACCAACGTCTTTAGGGCCGTGGCCGTAATTTATGACTGCTTTCATTTAACCAGCTCCTCCGAATAAAAGCTCATTTGAAAATAGCCAGTACAGAAATCGCTGCACTAATAATGGCCCCGACGACTGTGCGCCAGAGCCATGTATTATTTGCTTCGAGTTTGTCGATGCGGTGAGTGTTTGATTTTGACCTGGCTTCCGTCTCTGTGGCCTTGGTTTCGATACAGTCTACCTTTTCTCGTAATCCGTTTTGGGTATCAAGTTTTGTTTCGACTCTTACAAGACGTTCTCTTATGTCTATTAGTACTTCTTGATCCCCCATATTGCCACTATCCTTTCTATAAGACATAAAAACAACGCCCGCTATTTAGGAGTTTTACTGCGCATAATGCGTCTACTATGTAGTAATAGGGCAAAAAAAAAAATACCCTCTATGGTGTCCTCTTTGCCCTATTTTAAATTATTCCGCTACGATTAGATTACCGTATCCGTCAAGCCCCAATGCTGTTAAGTCAGCCATTACTGCAACGCTGTACATTGCTGGCACTTGAGCCAATGGGCCACCTGCTGGAATTTGACGCCTATGATTCATAACTAAGGCTAAATACATATCTACCATGATATCACCTCCCCTCATTAGCCAAACGATAAACCTAACTAACATTTTGAGCATCCAGCATAGTCTGAACATCGGCTAAGTATTTTTCTGGGACTTGGACCAACAGGCCACTTGGCGTCATTTGGCGTCTGCCCTCTTTGACTAATTTAAAGTACATTTCAACCATGTTATACCGTCCCTTTCTCGAGCATAGCCTCGAACATTGTTGCGAGAACATCCATAAGGACTAATTGATTTGCGTTAACTTCTGCAAATCGTTCCTCGATTGTAGGGCCAATGGTTACGTGTGTTGGCTCTGGCGTGATAAAACTTCCATCCCCTTGCTGAATCTGCCCTAGTTCTCCGAGGTCTGAAACAACATCATTGGATTCAAGTTCGTAGGCATCACATACGTTTTTAACACCAACCACTTTATTTTCAATGATCGTTATTACCCGCATTTTTTTACCCCCTTAGTTAAATTCTATAACTTGCCAATATGTTGTAGTTAGAGTAGTACGGCTTTTAAGAGTTATCGTTGTTGGGCTAGATAGGTGTACCGCTCGTGCAGAAGTTTCCAGCACATCGTAATCACCATTTTCTGTAGTGAATGACACAAACAAAATAGATTTTGTTAAATCAACCGCTGAAATTGTTGCCGATGTTGCTGTGCCAGCTATAACTCCTGACTGCTTAGATTTGACATTATTAAACTCGATAACTTCCCATGTTACAAACGCGGTATCAGCCATACTACCATAGGCAATTAGCCTGATGTTAGTAGCTGAAGTAATAGTGGCAGCAATAACCGTCATAGTATTAGGAGCGTCACCCTCGGCATAATTACTCGTAATCTTGACGATAGATTTGGCTGGGTCAACGCTTGCTATGGGGATGTCCAAATATGATCCTGACCCAACGGTGTATAGCGACCCTCGTTGAATACTCTTGATGTTGCTGTATGTTCCAGTCAAGCCGAAGACATCCTTGCCGAATAGAATATTTGCGTCTATAAAATCAGCATCGGTGATTGTTACATTATCATATACACCGTCTCTGTATCCATTTGACGCTCTTAGCTTCAACGTAGTTCCGGTAACAGAACTAGCCAGAACCGCAGTGTCTCCTGCTCGTATGGGCATCGTGCCACTAATTAATCCATTATCAGTTCCAACTGTATAACCAGTCAGGACTTGGGATGCTATTGCTGTTCCGTATTCACCTCCTTCACCCTGTAATATAAAACTTGTGCCATCGTATCTCAGAGTATAAACACCATTAAGCCTTAGCTTCCCTGATATCATTGCAGACCCTTTACTATCAAGTATTGATTTTGCACCTAATCCATTTACATTAATAGTAGAAGTACCTGTGTTTGCGACATTGATTTTTACACATATCGCTACTCCTGCTACATACGAAGTCAAAGCAGGAGTCAAGGTCGCAACATAGGTATTAGCAACCCCTGTAGTAACTTTGAATGGCACTTGTAACGTATAATCTGCCAAATGCGCAGCAAAATCCGCCTGCCCAGTCCTGCTCATATCTACAGGATGGACATGATCTGCTCTAGCATATCTCTTCGATGACCCTATTCCCGCAACCCCATTCATGACCGGAGCAGTCGTCCCAGCTTGGCCGAGCACAAAAGCGGTTGTTGCAACCTGTGTCGTACTCGTATCAACCCCTGCTGTTGGTGCTGTGGGCATTCCAGTAAGCGCGGGCGAGGCTATCGATGCTTTGGCACCGATGAGTATTGATGTCGCAGCCGCATAATTGTCAAGCAAATCCGCATTATCATTAAAATCTTGGATATTTACAACATCTGTTCCTTCGGGCTTTTTCAACCCTAAATTCGCTGTCGTTTGCATAGCTTATCTCCTTTACTCATAAACTCTCAGTTCATTCCAAGTCATCAAGTTCACGCTATTCCAAGTGAGACTTTTCAAAGAATCCCACCAAGTATAGGAATACTTAAAACTGTACCCTAAATGGGTTGGCTTAATTTGTTCGAGCATCTGAATAAACCCCGGCATGTTAGGTGGAATACCTTTTACCCCAGTAAACCGCACCTCAAAGCGATATTCTGCCGGATACTCAATGACATCCACCTCCCCGCCCGAAAAGGCGGATGCAGTATCAATGATCATTTGTTTGGTGGTTGTGCCAGAGCCGCGAATTTTTGCTTTTATAGATTCTCTTCTCCGGTCGATAGGCTTATTAACCTCTGTGGTTAAACCTAACTGGCTTTCCCAGTAATCCAAGCCCCATGTGGCTGAATCCACGAAGCATTGACTCAGCACATCGTCAATTGCAAACAAAAAAAGACCCATCTCATCCGACGCAGTCTCTTGGAGTCTTTTCATTTCTCGAATGCCCTGATAATACTCAGGCAGATATTTCATGAGATCAGGTATCGAGTATTCAGACATCTATTCATACCCCCAGTCCTACGGTTCCCAGCACCGGTATTTCTTCATCCGCCAAAGCCACATTTGCACTGCCGCCATTAACTGTCAAGCTTGTATAATCGATGACTCCTAGTGTATTAAGCAGCAGTGTCCCAACCTTGGCATAACTAACATAGGTACTTGTAAAAGCCATCTCTTGCAAATAGGCTTCCAAGGATACACTAAAAGCATCTGACACAGCTTGGATAGCATACCCTGAGGCCAACACTACCACAGCAGAAACATTAATCCCCTTAGCAGTTGCCGAAACAACCGTCACCGCAGCACCAACAGGCCGCACGGTTTCAAGGTAGTCTCCAACCTCGTCCACTAAGGTTGTGGAGGCTGGCTGTTTTTCGGTATCCACTATGGCAAGCTTCACTGTCCCCGGTCCTGACCATAATGGAAAGACTTTCGCATCTCCTACGCCGGATACTTCTGTGGCCCACTGCCGATACTGAGCAGCATTTCCCGAGGTTGCCGGTTGCCGAACTCGCAGCAAATATCGCTGTCTTAGATCGTCATCCGACTCTGTATCTACTCCAGGGATCAGAATATCGGCCAGCTCTGCCCTTACAAGTCCACTAATATAGTCAATGGGCAACAAGGCTCCGAAGTTCTGATTACCTATGCTGCCGGCGACTTCACACTCCAAGATATAATGACCGGTTGAAGTCCGCTCTGTAGTCTGATAGTTAACTCGCTCTATAGAAAAACGACTACCCAGGGCCACTTCCAAAGGGGTATCATTTTGACCAAAAAACAAGGCCTTCCGTCGTGCCTTCGTCGCGGCTTTACGGGTAACCCCATAATCTGATGTCCTGAATTCCAGGTACTCACTACTTGAAGTCTGGGTGGAGGACAGTTTCAGATTAATTTCCAGCGCAACATAAGCCTGAGCCAATTCTGCGGCGGCGGGGGATAGGGCGTCATAAATAATGCTGCCCTCTCGTTTGTCTAGGTCAGCGTCTACTCGGTCTAGCATTCTTTTGAGTATTAACTCATACGTCTGGGTTTCATACACTATGTTCTCACCTCCTGGGTCATGTCAAAGCTCCCATAACTGCTGATGACTGCAAATTCCACCAATAGACTATCTCCGGCAACTGTGGTCTGAATATTTTCTATGGAAGAGATTCGGTCATCCTGAGTCAGGGCTTCTCTGATCATCCGGGTTATTTCCGAGTGAACAAAAACTGGATTGCTGCCGATCAGCTTCTCCAGCTCAGAACCGTAGTTAGAACTGTAAATCAGGTGCTTCAAGCGTGGAGTTAGTAAAATCTTATAAGCTGCCTGCTTGACTGCCTCAATGCCGTCTAACCTGCCTACAATTCGATCTTTAGACACATCCAGCTTCCAAGTGAGTGACGGCTGCTCTATTTCTTGGATCGTATCCTGGGTTATTGTTCCTCTGACTGGGATCACGCCGTCACCACCTTATCTAGGATTACAAATTTTTGCCCGCCCTGGACCCGAAGCATCAAGACCTTATCCCCAGTTTTAAGACCAGGACGAATGACTATCTTTTCGGCTAAAGCCTCAGATGTACTGCGCACAGATCCATTGTCTGTATAGGGGTGAACATGATTAAGGTCCATTTCAAACAAGGTCATGCTTTCCGGCACCATCAAAAAATCCGCCGTAAGGGTGAATCGTTGATCAACCATCACACTGAGCGGATTAACTGTTATGACTTCTCCATACATCACGGTTACAGGGTTAGTGGCTCCCACTGCGTCCATTCCTGCAGTTTTTATGACATCTAGTAAACTTGCCATTATATCACCTTCAAAATTGCTTTAAGTTCTAGGCTCATTTTATGATCTGCTCCGTCAAAACTATGGGTACATTCATCCACCAGGAAAGGCTGATTGATTCCGTACTCTTGAATCTGTATTCGAACATAGCTTCCTGCCCTTACTCGAAGATCGCCGATGGCCTCAACTTTCAGAGTTCTAGACTCTTTGTTTCTCAGTTTAGACAGCATCTCTAGCATTTCATTGATCTGAGCTTCGTTCAAATTCTCATTGACACTCTGGTAAAGCTGCAGAATTCCCCATTTAGCCATATTCGCACTATCTTGGGTAATGTAGACCTCACGCTTACCTGAGTCTTTATTGTCGTGATAGAGTTTGATTTTATTGTAAGTGTCGGAGTCTATAGACGTTTTATGGGTATAGTCCGTCATAAGGCTACTATCGCCAATGAAGAAGTCCAGCAAGAAATCCTCTACATTTCTAACGGACAGGGAGCCAAAATTGTCAAAGAAGACATAGTTCTTGCCTGAGTTAATGAGAGTCAGATCCAAAGCCTTGCAGATGATGTCCAACAGCTTTTGATTGTCCTCGCTCATGACAGGAATTCGGTATCCAGTATCGTCGATCTGGCCCAGCTTTAGGTTAAAATCTGCTGCTATCTTTTGAACGACCTCAGACGCTGTGACATTTGTCATCACATAAGTATCATTAGCCATGAGGTAGCGTATTTGGTCATAACAGGCTATCTTGACTTCCTCATCTCTTCCCCCATCGATGGAAAAAATATAGCCATAAAAGATATCGGCTCCATCTTCAGCTCTTTGAACGCTGACGATATCCCCGTTACTGTACTTAAACGTTTTGTCTTGCCCTGGAGCGTTTTTGATTAGGGTGAAGTCCAGGCTGCCAGCTTTGCCAATCCGGCTGGTTTTCCAGCTTACATCTGCTGCAAGCATAGAAATATCCCACACGTTGCCGTCCTTGTTGTCGATTTGTATTTTGAGCATATCAGAGAACCTCCTTTTAGGGCAGCTTTAGAACTCTGCCAATCTGCAATCGCTTTATCTCAGCATCAGTAATGCCGTTCAGCGTTTGAATTTCCGTCCAACGAGCTCCGTTGCCAAGAAACTGTTTAGCGACAGCCCAAAGAGTATCACCAGCCAGGAGAGTATAGATTTTAGGCTGTTGTGTCTCATTCGGTCGAGCTGGAGCTGCTGTTGTCGCAACAACAGTAGTAATTGAAGGTTTCAGTGCGGCATAGGGTACATACATTTTCAACTTAATGTCATAGTCAATGTCTCCCACCCCGCCAGCAACTTCTTTCCAATCAAAACTCTCGATACTGGCCAAGGTGTTGATCTCGTAGTGATCAGAGGTGAAAATAAAGTGAATGGGCTGTCTGGACTCCATCCACTTTACAATGAGTTTTACGTATTCGATGGGCTTCAGGAGGGTTTGAACTGTTACGAACGGATAGCGTTGAGCTGGGAAAAGGCTGCTAAATTCATATTCAGTGAGCTTGAGGTTCTTGATCACATTGATTTCTCTTAAGGCAACGATGTTATAAGTTTTGCCATTGACAGATTCACTGATTTCAAGGGACCCAGGCATGACAGGCAGTTGAAAGATTTCTGCCTTGTCATTAAAACTCAATTCTATTCCATACGGCATTATGCATACACCCCCTGAGCAGATGAGGAAATTTCGGTCTCCAGCATCGTCTTAATCTTGACTATGATTGAATCTACACTCTGCCCGTTGTTAATATCGCCTGTTGTCATGGCTACCGTCGGAGTAAGGGTCACAAAGTTTTGGATGTTCTTCATTTCAGCCAGTTCACGCATAGTTTTTAGGTCTTCGCTGGAGATGTCAACGGTGTTGTTTATTTTGCCGACTTCGTTGACGCGGTCGATGGTAGAAAAGTTGGCTGCTCCTCCGTTCCAGTCATTCAAGATTTTTTGTTGGTCCAAATATGAGGTATCCATACCAAGATCAGTCATTCCGATTTTCTTCTTGATATCTTCTAGACTGATATTTTCAATGAAATCTTGTCCCGCTGTTTTAAATTGTGAGAAGTCCGCCCGGAATTCAATTTCCTGTATCTGCTTAGCATCAATGCCTAGAAGATCACCGAAAAATCCAGACACTTTGTTAATCGCATTGATTGCATTGTTGATATTTCCAAGCACAAAGTTTATTGCACTCTGAACAACATCCACAACAAATCCAAAAGCTGAGCTAAATACAGTCCTAATGCCGTTTGTGACTATAGCGAAGGTCCCCAATACTGTGATTAACCCTACGATTAAAGCTATGACTATTCCGATAGGATTCATGCTCATCACAAAGTTAAGCACTCTTTGCTTTAATATGGCAAACGACATTGCCCCCGCCAATTGGAGCGTTACAAGGGACCAGCCAGCTGTAAACGCTGTGATCATTGGAATTAGTGTCCCCGTTATAAATATAACTGCGTTATATATTCCCCAAGCTGTAGCTATACCTAAAATGAATGGAGAGAGCCCCACAAGAATGATTCCCACATTATAAGCAACATCGCCAATCATTGCTAACCCTTGTAGTAGCAAAGGCCAGACTCTTTCCCCGGTACTAACGAGCCACTGAAGGCCGGTAACGATCAAAAACAAGCCCATACTCAGACCTTCAAAGAATGGTTGAAAGCTCCCCTTCTGAAAAGCATTATTTAATCTAGTCATGAGAGGAGTAAGGGCTTCCATGGCTTGTTCCCCTGCATCAGCAAAGCTGGATTTCATATTGTTCGTCAAAGCTTCCAACTGCTTTGTTGGCGATTTCATCATTTGATCAAAGGCCGCTTGCCCCATATTCTGTTTTTCGAGGAGCTGATCAAACGCTTTAATGAAACCATCAATGTTTCCCGACTTACCTAGATCATCAATGTCAAAGGCTTTAATATCAGCCTCTGACATATTAAAGCTTTTAGCTAAAGAAGTAATGTTGCCTGACATTGCTCCCTTTATAGCTAATGCGGCCCCTTCAATCCCATTTCCCGCATTGTCAAACGCGTTTAGACGAAACGCAAAATCATTTAGCTTTGATATTTGATCTACATTTTGAGCAGACGAGAGAAATGTGAGACTACTCTGCAAGGCTTTATTGACATCCTGCCCGGCGGCGAGAGCCTCCAGTTTAAAGTTATCGAACATTGCGGTCCCAATTTCTGTATTTCCGGTCCGGGCGATAAACATATCTTGAATTTTTTGTTGCTCCATTGCACCACCAATGCTAGCTTTTCCTAACTCCGTGAGCATCTCTACAGTAGCCTGGAGGCGAGATGATGCATTAAAAAAGCTCAAGATTGAATCAATTGTTGCCAAATCGGAAACCTCCTTTTGTGCATAATAAAAAGCACTCTGTTTCAAGTGCTTGTATGCTATAATAAATTTGGTAACAGAAAAGGCTTGCAGGGCGGTCGGCATTCCTCCGAAGGGAGGTGATGCCATGGAAGTATACCAAACGTTAACGCTTATGATTTCATTCGCGACGTTGGTGGTGTTAATACTTTCTTTCCATAAGCGGAAATAGACCGCCCTTGCCGAAAGGTTTGCGGTCTATCCGTCACCCTAAGCCGTCCGCCCTTTAAGCGGCTGTTACACAAGGAGTCATGTTTGCCGCATGGCTCCTTGCTGTTACGATACGTAACTTCTATCATTAGTATACCATAATTATTGAATTTTACATAATGATAAATTAAGCAAGTTTGAGGCTTTCCTTGGTTCTGGATTTAATGCCACTTTTCTTGAAGGCGTTATCTCACATTTCGGCAATTTCAGCAACCGATTTTCACCTTCCTCGCTGACCTCTTTACTTATATCTCTTCCCATTTACACCCTTTTTCCTTATAAGCTAGTAAATTTTCCTATCTAAATGAGTAAATCATAAATTTAAGAATACTTAGAAGTTATTTTTTCCTCATCTTTGCCCTGTCTTGCCTTTCCTTTTTAATTCGAATATCAATCATGGCATAAATAGCGGCCTTAGCTTCTCGTGTTTTTTGGGCCAGCTCATCAGGGAGAATATGGAGTTCGTGGAGGGCGTAGTAAGCGTAATTCCACTCACCCTCGCCCTCCTCAATTAGTTTTTTACCTCATCCATCAAGTCTTCCAGGCTTTGATCAAAACCGTTCAGTTCTTGGACCTGCTGAACAAGGGTCGCATATTCTCCGGGAAACAGCATCTTGCGCAGCAGCTCTTCAGCACCTATGACGCCATAAGATTTTTGCAGCTCAGCATTTTTCAGATCAGGGAAGCCGACACTTGCCACGATGATTTTGGCCAGATAAATGTTCTGATCTATTTCAGACTGCTGTGAACCATTTTTCCCCTTTACTTTCCGAGTGGCTGCTTTTCGGTACTCTTCATTTTCCGCTTCAGTTATGCTATGGATTTTCCAGGGTATCGGCTTGCCGTCTTTGTCCTTAAACCGTTCGGATACCACAACTTCTTTGCTAAGATCAGGTCCTGCATTTTGCGCGAAAAATCCTTGTAAATCACTCATTTTCTTTTCCTCCAGAATTTAGTTATGATTTCGATATAACTGCCACGCGAAATACTTGTATTATCTGACGATTGGTGCATTAAACTGATCCAATAGATCAAAATCGTCAAACGTAAAAGGCAGTTCTTCCTCCAACGGATCATCTGACGTTGCATCGAAGGCTGCGGCCACCACGCTGTCCAAATTGCAATCTTTGAGGACGGAGGTCTGCTTGCCAACTGTAGAAGCGGGGTCCTCATTCACAATCTGCAGATCAAAATAAAAATCTTTGCCAGTCTTGATATATTCCAGCATAAGAGCCCTAAACATGCTCGTAAAGTAATAAATCGTCAAAGTCCCGGTGCCAGACCAACCTGCAGCCTTTTTGCCGACATTCGTTTTTCCCAAAATAGGTACATCTGCCTTCGTCTTTTCGATGGTCGCTTCCACCGTTTTGGCATAAAACAGTTCTTCTACTCGACCATTAATTGTGACAAAAGCCTTGCCTTGCTTTCCGGATATTGCATCTTCTGCTTTAAGAAATGCCATACCTTATCTCACCTGCACTTTCACATAGATTTTCTCGATAGAATCTACCGGCTGAGCATATGCCTCGATATAGACACTGTCTGATTCATTACCCGCTTGGACTGTTAAATCTGTTTGAGAGTCAAAATTCTGGACAGCATCCATGCCCTGCAGTTTTTCCATATATCTGACACACTGGGTTTTCAGCAGGTTTCGTCCATCAGGGTTATTGGATACCTGTCCAATGTAAAACTCACTGAAAATCCTGACAAGGTCATTATTAATTCCATCGAGGACTCTGATCACGCGGTTCTTGGCAAACTGCTTTCCTTTTTCTAAGCTCGATGTGGTTAGAGTATTAATGTCCTGCTCTACAATGGCCTTATTGTCATTAGCTGTAAACACAAATTCCCCAGCCCGTAGCGCTGCAATGATCTGAGTATTGGTATACCTGGGAGCCACATCGACTGCCCCATCATAAGCCTGATAGGTTAGAGATTCATTCACTTGGGCACCTGCGGTTGCACCGGCTACCCAGGCCGTAGCTTGAGCTGCGCTCAGGGTTGTGCCATTGGAAAGGATAACTCCGTTCTTGACACTGATTACACCTTCGTAATCAGCCGTTGGATAATTTTCAAGGACTACTTGAATTTTCTTGCCCTCGTTATCTCGAAGACGTTGGCAAAAGGCTACGAATGTTGCTTTAAGAGTGTCGTCTGTCGAAGGCAAGGCAACAGTATTGAAATCGCAGATCTCGACTGCTGACAAGTAGTCAACATATGCCTGATTAATGATCGTGCCATCTGCACCTCCCACGAGAGGCACGCCCGCCGTTTCCACCAGAGCTCCAGTGCCCGAAAATACAACCCAATTATTCTCCACTAAACCTGCGATATTGAGCACTGTCTGTTGATCTACTTCAGCCCCATCCACTAATGTAGTGACATCAAATTTGGTATCATCGTCAATGTTTTGCTGAATGAGCAGAGACACATCATTCCCTCTTACACCACCCCATTTGGCTGTTGCCGTAAGGGTACCAATAGTCACCGTTGCCTTTGTCCCGATATTGAGTCTGTATAAGAGCAGCGTTTTGGCGCGTTGCAAAGCCTCTCTGACTAAAAGCAGATTGGCATCCCCCATCAAATAACCCAGCTTGACAAAGGTGTCTTCGCCTGCTTCAATACTGATGATTTGGTTGGGCTCACCCCATGAGAGCATAAGCGGAAGAGAGACAATCCCTCGCTCTCCAAGTGTACCTGCCACCTGGGGCTCTGATTTAAAATTGACATACACTCCCGGTCGTACTTTATTTTGTGTCGTCCATGTACCTGCTGCCATCTTATTTAGCCTCCTTTTTTAGAAAATCTTCAAGTTTCTTTTTAACCTGATCATGGGTGTATTTCTGTCCTTCTTCCAAAAGCGCATCCAGCAAATCCTTGTGTAGATATTGCTGGGACTGCAAAACCTGCTGTTTACTATAAATCTTCGTGAGTTGCTTTTCTCTTTTTTCAGTTTTTATCACGTAGATATCCCTCCTGTTTCATAGACTGCATTAATGAATCTGGTTCAACACTTCGCATAACTTGGAAATTGTAAGCCACAAACCAATGAAGCACACCGTCAACGATTTCGTGACGCATTCCGCTGCCTCTGACGAGTCCACTGTCCACGCTGATCAGCTCCAGCTTGTCATACAATTGCTCAGCCACGTCATGTAAGGCTTCATTGCTCCCTGCAAAATAATGAATATCGAATGAGTGATTGCGCTGATAGCGCTGACCCAGCAGCTGATTCTGCGACACAGGAAACAGCTTTACATAAAAATAAGGCTCTTCCAAGCCTTGATCACTCTCTTCGCTGTATGTGTTAATATTAGGGAAATTTTGATCCAGTACGGCAATCACGCTATCTAGGACACTATTGACGGTGATCATCGAATCATCTCCTTAACCTTCGCCTGTCTAAGTCCATCTAATATAATGAAGTTATTATTTTGCTCACTTATTCCCCCGTCCTTTCGTCATCGCTGTTCAGATAAGGTGCTCTATGATTGATGTCAGAGTTTTACACCTGAAACTAAAACTGCTATAGTATACGTCAGTTCCAACTCACCCCCTTTCAATTCTAATAGACCCTTGGTTATACCCTTGGTCGTTTGAAGCTATTCTTCTAGCCTTAAATTCTTCATGAAAGAACTATCTGGAACAGAAACCCGCTCATACCATCGTTACCCCTCGGTTGCTTCGCATCATCCTATCCCAAGCCTTAAACCGGGCAGTATCCTCGTAGTTCTCTTGAAACTCGCCTTCATCCCCACATTGTTTCCCCGTCCATTTTAAGCAGTTGGCACAGGTTTCTTTAAGACTTGGTTTTATTGGAGAGAATAAAGAGCAATGTTCTGTTTTGGTTTTCACGGCTTGCACCTCGCTTAATGGCATAAAAAACGAACGCCCCAATTTATCGGAGCGCTCTAGTGAGAGGATGGTTATGTCACGAGCAGGTCTCGTTCCTGACTTCTTTCACAATATTATTGTACCACGCTTTTTTCCAAACAAAGTGCAAACCCTCTGCCAAAAAAGTGCCAAACATACGTTCCCTTTTTGACTCGCTAATCACGTTTATATATTCCTAACAGAATTGCCACCTCTCCCAACAGTTCATCTCTTACGCGATAATAAGTTCTAAGGGGTATTTTCATCTGTTTTGCTACCCACCAGTCATAATTATGTTTACTAAAATAGCGATATTCAATTATCTTCCTTTCGTCTTCTCCAAATCCAGCGAGGATAATTTCTATCTCCTTGATACGAAGTGTACACTCGCTAATCTCTTGCGCTGTTTCCCAACGTTTAGAAGCAATCCCACCTGTTTGATCACTAGTCCTTGTGGGTGCAGGAGTTAGCGAGTAGCTCGCCGTTGTCTTTGGCAGTTCGTTTCCCAACTGGGCATTCAAAATGCATAACCGCTTTTTATCCTCTGGATATTGATAGAGTCTCCTAATCGTTAACAAGTACCACTCAGGCTTTTTGTTTTTCTTCTCTGCTTGATCCATAATATCCCCTTTCTAGCACAAAGCTCTCCTAGCTCTCCCACAACACTGTGTACACTGACTCAACAAATCAAATACTATTTGCACTACCTTGCGAATCCTTATTTGTCCCCACCTCAATTGTTTTCCATTGGCGTGAACAAACTTACAATTATCACAACGTCCGTTTTGATAATCTAATTATCATTAATACTAAAAAAAATTCCATATTGCATTGACGATAATATTCTTATCAATTATAATACAAAACAGATAATTAAATTATCGATCAGTTTATGCTTTTTTTAGTATTAAGATCTGAGAATAACTTCTCAATCCGCTCATCATAATGTCATACAACTCAAATAATAAATCCCTTCCAGGGGTAAATGTTCCGTTTTTAATCATTCTCGTATAAACTTCGGAAATTCCATTCTCTTTAGCGACTTTCTTTTGAATACCTTTTTCCTTACGACATGTTGTGAAAAAGTTGCGCTTTATTGGCATAATTTTACTCAACCCCCTTATGTAAGGCCCATTATAATTGATAATTTAATTATCGTCAAGAGTGTTCTTTGGTAATATTATTATCAAATAAAGGAGTAGGATCTTATGATTGGCAAACTGTTAACCGAACTAAGAAATAAAAGGGGGCTAACTCAAGACCAAATTGCAGATGCTCTGGAAGTGAAGAGGCCTCGATATAATTCTTGGGAAAATGACATTGCCAAACCGGATATCCAAATGCTCAAAAAAATTGCGGCATTTCACAATGTAACACCGGACTACCTGCTTAGCTTTGAAACGAATAATATTAGCCCGTCTTGGGCTACGCCCAAAGACAGAAGAGATTTCAAAAAAATGCTCGAAGACGATGGAGACCTCATGTTTGACGGCGTACCCATTGATAAAGAGGACCGAAAACGCGTTATGGATGTTTTGACCGGACTCTTTTGGGAGGCTAAACATATGAATAAGAGAAAAAATAAGCCCAGTAGCACATATGACACCAAGAAGTAACTCTCCTGGTGTCATTTCTAAAAGGGGTGCGAATCAAATGGACAAACTTATTTCTACTTTAGTCAAGCGTTACAAAACCAATTGCCCCTTCACTATAGCTGAAAGGCTAAATATCCATATACGCTTCGCCGATCTTGGGGATCACACTCGAGGTGTTTATTACTGCAAACTAAGGCGTCGTTTTATCGTGATAAATAGCAGAATTAATTTTTTCTGGCAACGTTTTATATGTGCCCATGAATTAGCCCATGACCGATTACACCGAGGCTTAAACCGTTTCTTTCTGGATGAACATTCCTTACAAAATACTAATAAGTATGAACGACAGGCTAACATATTTGCCGTTCAGTTACTTTCGTCCAACTCTGGAATTATGGCTGGTGAAACAATTGAACAGCTATTTATGAGGACAGGTATCCCTTTAGAAATGGCTCAATATTTCACTGAAGATGATTACCTTCCTATTTTTGCACCTTATATTTCTTTGCTGTAATTATAATAGTCCAAGCCCTGCACCCCCGGTTTCAGACGAGTACTTCACAAAACTAAAGCTTTAAACCTGCATGAAAAGAGATTACTATAATTGAATCGCTCCATTTTTTTATCCTCTCATAGAAAATGGCACCTGCCCCTCAGCAGATGCCATTTTCTATACCAAATATTGTGATTCACCACATACCACGTATCATAAAAAATAAACATCTTACTCTAACCAGTTTGTAGCAAGGCTCTCTCTTTAATCCCGATAGCAATAGGTAAAGCTTTGATATGATCTCCACTTTTTCCCCTGCTCCACACCGTGCACGGAACTTTCGTATTCACACGGCGTTCCATCAACCTAAAACTACTTCCTTATATCACAATATTTCCTACTTGTACTCTGA
>NZ_JAMHFY010000024.1 GCF_023897015.1 Desulfosporosinus nitroreducens
CTGTAAAACAGAGTCAGTTAAATTTTGGCTATAGAGCCTCTTTTTCTAACTGTCTATTTTACAGGGTCCATTTTAAAGTGCTTCAGCCTCTTTTTCTTGCATTATCTGATTAATGTTGGCCATTAGTGAAGTATTGTGGAACCATCTGCAATTGACAACGGAACAAGCTGATGCTGATAGCATCCCTATGAGCTAATGGATCTTGAGGTCAGCTCTACATAGAAAAATTTTGAAAGGTTATAATAGAATAATCTTGTACTCTGATGAAAATGGGAGTAAAAAATGTTAGAAAACGGAAAAATATCTACCCGGCAATTTACTTTAATGCTCTTTTCTCTTTTGTTAAGTACAATTATGTTTGGTTTACCTCGAATTTTGATTGAACAAAGCCGACAAGACGTTTGGCAAGTAATGCTTATAACGTTCGTTATAGATGCTGCACTTGCTATAATTTATTTTATCCTCGGTATGAGGTATCCTCGGCAGACGATGATTCAATACAGTGAGACAATTCTGGGCCCATGGCTGGGTAAGATTTCAGGCCTTTTATTTGTCCTGTTTTTTGGGTACATGACACTGATAGTCTTAAAAACCGTCAGTAAATTTATTGATACAGTGCTCTTGACAGGCACTCCGGAACTAGCTATCAATTTTATTCTGCTTTTGACTACCCTCTATGCAGTCAATGCCGGTTTAGAGGTAGTTGCCAGGCTGAGCGAAATAATTGCTCCACTGATGCTTATTGCATTGCTGATCATTTTGACCTTTAGCTTGAATCGGGTCGAACTAGGAAATATTCAACCAGTTTTTCAACATAACGTATGGGAATTACTAAAGTCAAGCCTTTTGCCCATTAGTTTGTATGGGGTCTGCATCACAATGGGGGTATTTATACCGTATCATAACAACCCTAAAGAAAGTCTTAAAGCAAAATGGATTGCCATTGGTAGTGGGACCATTCTGTCCATTATGACATTGATGTCCCTAATCGCCATTTTCGGTACAAGTTATAGCAGTCAACAAGTATATCCAGTATTTCGCCTTGCTCAGATCATTAAAGTTGGTGATTTTTTTGAGCGGATTGAAACTGTAGTCATCATATTTCAGATTGCTGGTGCTTTTGTAAGTTTGGTCATACTCTATTATTCAAGCGTTCTGGGATTAGCCCAGATTTTCAAAATACAAAGGTATCAGACTTTGACGCCATATTTCGGAGTTAGCATGCTAATACTATCGGTGTTTGTATTTAGCAATATTGCGGAAATGAATCAGTTTACGGAGACAATTTTTCCTTTCTTGGCTATATCTATTGAAGTTTTCCTGATCATTATGTTGCTTATTGTCAGTATAATTCGTCACGGAATTAAGAAGACATGAATAAGGGAAAAGGAGCAGCAAAATTGATAAAGAAACTAAAAAAAATAAGAGAACTAAAGAAATTACCAGCTCACAGCCAACCGAAAACAGAGAATGATAGCCATCCTCCTTCTAATGAATCTGAAACTGAAGTCAATAAACTTACTTCGTTCTTAACAACCAATCTTACCGTTCTGAAAGAGCGGTTTCAGGGTAGCGTAGATATTGTTTTTCGTGAATTCAAGGTCGGTTTTGACCCCAATAAGAGCGCAGCCCTAATCTATATCGACGGTCTGGTTAAAGCAGAATCAATGAATGCAACTATCTTAAAACCCTTAATGTTTGATTTCGCGAGGGAAGAACTATGGCAGGAGCTTAATCAGCATAACTTGCTCACTTTCATCAGGGATTATGCTGTGCCCAATAACAGAGTACAGGAATTTAGCCAGCTTCAAGATGTTATAGACAGCATTTTAAGAGGAAATGTGGCTTTACTCCTTGACGGTTTTAATTCAGCCTTGATTTTCGATAGTAAAGGGTTCGAAGGTCGTGCGATAGTAGAACCAGCTACCGAATCTGTTGTGCGGGGACCCCGGGAAGGCTTTAATGAGCGTCTGGGAATAAATCTCTCTTTATTACGGCGTAAAATTACTAATGAAAACTTAATCTTAGAACAATTAAATCTGGGAACTCGCACGAAAACAACAGTCTGTTTTGCCTACCTAAGCGGAGTTGTCAACGAAAAACTGGTCAATGAAGTAAGAAACCGTCTGCAAAGAATTGATATCGACGGAATTTTGGAAAGCGGATATATCGAACAATTGATTGAGGATGCGCCAGTCTCAATCTTTCCCACGGTTGGCAATACGGAGAAGCCGGATATTCTAGCCGCGAAGCTACTAGAAGGGCGCATTGGCATATTTGTCGATGGCACTCCTATTGCCTTGACAGTTCCTTATCTCTTGGTTGAAGCTTTGCAAAGCTCAGAGGATTATTATTCTCGGCCTTATTTTGTTACGATTGTTCGCTGGCTTAGGATTGCTTCCCTGATATTTGCTCTTTACCTTCCAGCATTGTATATTGCTATCCAGAGTTATCATCCGGACTTAATTCCGACTCCCTTGTTAGTTAGCATGGCAAAATCTAGAGAAGGGATACCTTTCCCTGCGTACGTGGAAGTTTTTATCATGGGAATGATCTTTGAAATATTACGGGAGGCCGGAGTTCGCATGCCTCGTCCGATCGGGCAAGCGGTTAGTATTGTCGGGGGCTTAGTAATTGGTGAAGCTGCATCAAAGGCGAGCTTGGTCAGTGATACAGTGATTATCTTTGTAGCCTTAACTGGTATCGCCAGTTTTGTTATCCCATCTTTAGGGGATGTTATTCCGCTTAGTCGCCTCTTTCTCATGACTTGTGCTACGCTTCTGGGCATATTCGGCATCCTGATGGGGAGTGTGGTCCTCTTTATTCATTTAACAAAACTACGCTCCTTTGGGATCCCCTACCTGGCACCTCTGGCTCCGGGAAATCTAGACGATTTGCGGGATGTCCTGGTTAAAGCTCCTGCTTGGGCATTAAATACCCGCCCCCGACTTTTAGGAGCCTGGAATTCTATTAGAGGACGCTCAACCAGGCCATCCCCAAAGAAAAAATGAGGTTAGACCCATGCAAAAAGGAAAAAGGGTAATCTATTTATTATTAATATTAGGGATTCCTTTGCTGATAACCGGTTGTTGGGACCGCAGTGAATTAGAGGGACGTGCAATTGTTACGCTGATTGCCCTTGACAAAGGAGAAAATAATGAAATTAAATTTTCTGTTCAAGTCGAACGTACCTCTAATTCCCAGGAATCAAGTACTGGAGGCAGTTCTGGAGTAGAAAGCTCCGGTGTTATTTTGAGTAGCACTGGAGAAACCGTCATGGATGCCGTAAGAAATCTCATACTAAAGTCTGGACGCAAATTGTATTATCCTCATAATACTGCTATCATTCTTGGTAATGAGATAGCCAAGGAGGGAATCCTGCCGGTACTCGATCTTTTCAACCGGGACGCCGAAATGCGTCCACTTACTTGGGTATTAGTGACTCCGGGAAAAGCAGCCGATATCTTTGAAGCTCAATCCACGTTGGAGAGTCTGCCGGCAAAACAGCTTGATATGATGCTTAAAGATTTTGGATTATCATCAAAAACAGTAGCTACCACCCTACTCGACACTATGAAGCAGCTAGCTTACGATTCGCCAGGGGCTGTCCTCAGTAACATTGAACTCGATCCTAATAATCCCAAAAAAGCCTTGCTTCTTAACGGTGCTGCGGTCTTCCAGAGAGACAAGCTTATCGGAAGGCTGAATCCTCTAGAGACTAGAGGTTATTTGTGGAGCCAAGGTAAAGTTAAATCGGGAGTAATTACCATTCCCTGCCCGGGTGAGGAAAATAAAAAAGTTTCCATGGAAATTGAAAGGGCTAACCGGAAAATCGAATCGGATATAAGCGATGGCAAATTGAAATTCACGATTTCTGTAAATGTGGAATCTCGTTTGGCTGACCAGGCGTGTCTAACAGATTTGGGCAATCCAGAAAAGATTATGGAGTTAAAGAAGAGCCAGTCTGAGGTAATAGAAAAAGAAATCAGGAGTATTGTTGATAAAGCCCAAGAAAAATACAGTACCGATATTTTGGGGTTTGGGACTGAGTTAAGCCGAAAATTTCCGCAGGAATGGCAAAACATAAAAGAAAATTGGGCGGAGGAGTTCCCAAAGGCTGAAGTGGATATCGTTGTTAATTCCAAAATCTCCGATATTGGTTTGGTTAAGCAACCGCTTTAATCGATTTGTGAATCGAGCATGAATTATGAAAAACTATTAAAAATTTCTATAGTTGCCAGAGCGTTTTGGATGTTCTGGCTTTTTTGTATTTCTGTATGGAATAATTGTTAATTGCTCTTTCCTAACAAATTTGCGTTTAAACATCTCAATTATTTCAATCGAAATATAACTGAACCTGTAGGAACTACCTGGAACTTTATTTATTCAACCTGTAGCTTTTACGGATGTACAAATTCTGGAACAGTCTTATAATAAATCAAGATCTATGCAGTTTAACTGAATAAATGGTAAGCGATTATAAGATAGTCCATTCTCTAGAGTTAGAGAAGACTAAATGTAGAGAGGAGAAATTCACTCCATGAAAAAAACAAAAAAAGTTTTAGCTTCATTAGCTATTGCTGGTATGGCACTTACTATGATCCCTTTCAATGCCTTCGCAGAGGGTTTAATTCCGACTGGCAGCAGTATAGGGGCGGCAACTGTTACGCAAATTTCGGTGCGAATCGCTGACCAAGGTGGTTCGTCACATACGGCAACTCTTGACCAAATCGTGACTGAAACTATGTCCTACCGCGGCTATCTTAGTCCTAGTGAAAAGGATTCCATCAATGAAGCAAGAACAAATCTCTTGACTTCAGTTCAAGATGGGACTTTAAGCGATAGCGCTGATAAACTTTTGACGGACCAAGTAGTTGCAAGATTTCAAGCGAGTGGTTTTACGAGGTTTGATGCAAAAGTGGCACTCATTAAGGCCCTCCGTGATTTTCAAGCGATCCACTATTCTGATGACAATGCTGCTTTGGAAAGTGCGCTCGTAAATTTTAAAATTGAAAATGGAAGAACAATCAGAACACTTTTCGGAGATGACTTTAAAGTAGAATTATTCTATGGTTTCATGATGGCTACGCAAGATGAGCTCCAAAAAGAGATCAAAAATGAAATTAAGAAAAATCCATCCGTCATATTAGGCCTTGTAGGCAGTTCTAGCACAGAAATCAAGGATACATTGGTTGAATGGCTGAAAACGGCCTTGCACAATGTTGCAGATTCTCAGAATAGTAAGTACCACGTCTTTGATCAAAAGCTCGCAGATATTGGCTGGAATATAGATTTGCTTGTCGATACGCAACGTCAGATAGGGGCGGTCATTGATCCATCGAATGCCGCTGAAAAGGCCGTAGGAATGTCTGTTATCCGCTCTCAAATCCAATACAAAATCAACGGGACTATCTACGATCCCTTGACGCCTATGGAATTGAAAAAAGGTGATAATAAACTTAAACTTGTTCTTTCTGTCAAAGGGATAGATACTGGTGCATTTAACCTTGCAGGTCTGCTTGCTTGGAAGACCGATAATTCAGCGATTGCGACTGTTGCCGAGGATGGCTCTTCAATTAAAGCCGGTACTACAAAAGGTACAACAGTCATCACTGCTTATAGAATGAATGATTCACAAGTAGAAATGAACGAGTTAATCAGGATCACAGTGGTTGTAAATTAATTGGGATTTACTCAACGCGTATTACACTCGCTAAAGTTGCGGGAGAGTACAAATGGATTATACAGAGAGTTGGGGATTCCAGCTCTCTGTTTTTAATTAATCTTTTCAAGACAAAGATTTCGATCAAACTTATTGAAATTTGATCGAATGTTTAAGGGGGATAATTTACGACATGCGTAAAAAATGGCCACGGCTATTCTACACAAGCATAGCTATCGGCTTGGCATGCGTTTTGGGTTTTTCAGAACAAATTTTCTCCGCCACGACTGCGACTCCCTCATTATCCAGTTTTAGTGGAACAGCAGTCACTCGCTTAGAGGGCATAGACCAATATGAAACCGCATCAAAAATTGCTGAGCAAGGTTGGGCAGGAACTTCGGATGCGGTTGTCCTTGCAGCGGGTATGACGCCTAATTTAGTGGATGCCTTAGCGGCAGGGCCATTCTCTGCTATGCTTGAGGCTCCATTGATTCTTACGGATGGGGGAAATCAGCTTAATCCTTGGGCGAAACAAGAAATTCAACGTCTAAAACCTTCAAAGGCCTTTATCATAAGCGGAACGGCTGTGATTAAACCACCGGTCTTAGCGGAACTTAAGGAAATGGGAATCACCCCTGTCGAGCTGGGTGGGTATGATCAATACGAAACATCCGTAAATATTGCTAAAGAAATGATAAATCAGGGAGTGCAAGTTTCTCAGGTCGTCGTAGCCGCCGGGTGGACGACCTCGGCGGATGCCTTATCGATTGCTGCTATCGCCGCAACCCAGGGCATACCCATATTGGAGACCACCCGTGACGCCTTGCCCCCCTCAGTTAAATCGTTCTTGAATAGTCAATCAGGCATTACAGATTCTTATGTCATCGGTGGCACGGCTGTTGTAGGTAACACTGTGCAAGCACAACTTCCGGGAACAGTTCATCGTTATGCTGGATTGACCAAATATGATACAAACATTGAGGTTCTGAAAGGGTTCAAGGATGTTCTTCAGAATGAAAAGACCTACGTGGCTAATGGAGAAACCTTAGTGGATGCCTTGGCTGGAGTGCCATTGGCGGCACAGAGCTCCTCAGCAATTCTCTTGACTGATCAGACGTTACCTACGACATCATGTGACTATGTGTTACAGAATGTACCGACTGAAGTCATAGCACTGGGTGGACAAACTGTTGTGCCCCAAAGTGTTTTAGAGCATGTGATGTCATCTCTGCCAGTTCCTCTGCCAGGATCTACACAGCCGACTGTTAAGGTTCTTAAGATTCAAATGCATACGGTTCCTTCCTACAACTCAGATGAAATGAGTAATGACTTAACCTTTGACATGAGTGGCGCTCAGGATAAGACTCAAGTGACTGGCTTTAGTGTCACCGTCGACCAGCCTTGCGACTTGCAATTGGATAAGATCGATAAAATCATTCCTCTTTCAGGAGGACAGGCCACCTTAGTGAACCTCGATGACTTAATTTCGGGAACACACGGTGGAAATGGGATTAGCCTAAAAACATTTAGAGCGTTTTACGGCGATAGTGTTTCAATTCAAGGGGAGCTCAAAAAGAATGGCAGTGTCGTTGGAAATTTATCGATAACAATAAAGCTTTAGGCAGAGGCTATTTAGTAGAATTTTTGTAAATAGTTAATAGCAAAATGTCGAACAAGTTTACGGGACTGATTTGGGAGGTCAACATGGAAGAAGAAATAGAATTACGGCAGTATTGGGACGTGCTGCGAAAACGTTGGATGATCGTGGTGGCCTTGCCGCTCATTGCGGCACTCACCAGTGGAGTTATTAGTTTTTTTGTCATAAAACCGGTTTATCAAGCTTCAACCACGCTGATCGTTGGAAAGAAAGCTTCAGAGCCTGGCCAAGATGCAGCGAAAAATCTCGAAAATAGTGTACTTCAGGCTAACCAACAACTTGCCAAGACCTATGCAATGATCGCTCAGAGTCGCACCGTCGAACAAAATGTGATCAAGGATTTAAACTTGTCACTGACGGTCGAAGGACTCGACAGTATGATCTCAATAAATCCAGTAAAGACCACGGAAATTTTGGAAATCCAGGTGACCAATACAAACTCTGAGCTGGCAGCCTCGATTGCCAATACAATGGCGCAAGAGTTTACTAAAGCTGTTATTGAAATCAAAAAAGTAGACAGTGTAAGCATTGTGGATACTGCAGTGATCCCGGATAAGCCTATTAAGCCAAATAAAATCTTGAACGTACTGATTGCCTTTGTTGTGGGCCTTATGGCTTCTGGTGGGCTGGTCTTCTTACTGGAATATCTGGATAACACCGTAAAGACCTCGAGTGATGTCGAGAAGCTTTTGGGGATTCCAGTACTGGGCATCATTCCAGACTATGAAATGGGGAATTAAGGGCAAGAGAGGGAGATTTGATTGGCATATTCATTAATTACTTTCGAGCAAACGAAATCCCCCATCGCAGAGGCCTATCGAGTGCTTAGAACAAATGTCCAGTTTACGAGTGTGGATTCAGAGACTCAGATAATAATGGTCACAAGCTCAGGTCCTCGAGAAGGAAAATCTCACACGGTCGCTAATCTTGGGGTTAGTATGGCTCAATCCGGAAAATCCGTTCTTATTATTGATGCTGATTTGCGTAATCCAACTCAGCATAAACTATTTGGATTGGATAATGGAGAAGGGTTATCAGTTTCCTTGGTTCAAGATCAAGACTATCATAAATATATCAGGGAAACGACTGTGCCTGGTGTCATGGTTCTCTCGGCAGGTCCTGTTCCTCCAAATCCTGCAGAACTCGTCGGATCAAAACGGATGAAATGCCTGATCGAGGAAGTCAGTGACCAATTTGAGATAGTCCTCATCGATACTCCTCCCATTATTGCAGTCACAGATGCAGCGATTCTCGCCCAGGAAGTTGATGGAGTCATCCTAGTATTAGCCGCAGGGGAAGTGAACAAAGGTTATGCGCAAAAAGCCAAGGAACAACTGGATAAATTGGGGGTTAAGATCCTAGGGGCTGTTCTTAATAAAGTGGAGATGAATTCCAACGAATACTACTATTACTACTACTATAACGCTTCCGACGATATTAAGAAGAAGCATACCTCTAATAAAGCCCCCTAAAGCAAAGCAGCCGTCCATCTTCGGTTTATATCTGAGAGCTAGTGAAGCATTAATTAGAAGAGTGGAGCACAAACGTTACAATACGTTGATTTTCATAATATTTCCCGTAACAGGAGGAATTTATGAATAAATGTCAAATCTAGAGGAAAGGGGGGAATAATAAATGAACTTTGACAACATTGCTGAATTAGTTCACGAATTAGCAAAAAGTCCAAACCGTAGCTCAGTAATAATACCGGAGTTTAAATCTTTCCGTGAAATTACTAACTGTGAATTGAATGCAATAACAAAGGTGTTCTCCAAAGAAGAATTGTCAAGTAATGCTTTAGCGGCTAGAATGTCACCGACTCTTTTTTGGTTTTAAGGAGCTAAGCGATGCCATCATGAATATGGACCAAGTTATTGCGAAGGAAATAAAACTGCTTTTAACAATATCAGGGCTTAGCAAGGGTGTAGTAAGCATAATCAATAGTTGGCTTGATTCGAATTTTAAAATCAACGGAAGGTATGGATGGGCCCAATTAACACTTATCACTTGCGAAGGCACAGGGGGGACCTTAGAAACAGGGTTGCAAGGAGCCGTTGCTATGGAACTCTACGCCTTAGCAGCGGATATTTTGGACGATATTCAAGACCAAGATAACAACGATCTTCCTTGGCGTAAAGTTCCTCCTGCGCAAGCGATTAATTTGGCAACTTGTATACTGGTTCTTAGCTACAAAGCCCTTTCGACAATATCTAACCGCAGGCATTTCGAGGATGTAAGCAACGTTCTTAATCAAATGGGGTTACAAGCGTGTGACGGACAATTTCAGGAGTTTTTGAATGACGGTAAAGAGAAAATTTCGCTTGAAGAATATTTCGAGATTATTAAGAAAAAGTCAGGCGGATTAACTGCTAGTGCGTGTAAAATTGGGGCGATCTTAGGAGACGCTGAACAAACACTTGTCAACCAACTCGGAAAATTCGGGTTGACATTAGGTTTGATGAGTCAAATCAAAAACGATTTCCATGATTTTCTAAACATCGAGACAAAAAGTGATTTAGTTAAGGGAAGGAAAACTTTACCCTTCGTTTATCTTTTATATGTTCTTAATGAGATAAAAGCTGAAGAGCTAAAACGCCTTAGTTCTTTGGCGAGCATAGGTCCAGATCAATTTGGCCCAAAAGAAAGAGGACAGTTAAGAGAATTGGTTGTCAATGAGGGGACAATTCATTATTGTTCTGTGATCTACGAGATGTATAAGCAACGTGCGAAGGACATTTTAGACGGTATCCCAATTCCAGAAAAAAGAAAAGAGAAGTTGATTCAGCTTGTTAGATAAAATGAATAGGCGGCTAGCATTTCGAATTGCTAATGCCGCCTTTGTTTTAGTTTGCCTTGTGTATTTTACTGTTCTAGTCAATCACCCGTATGTAGGTCTTAGCATTGAAAATAGGGGAGGCGACTGGACCGTAACTTTTAGTGATCCCCATGGAGAGGCTTATCGATTGGGGATTCATACAGGAGATATAGTTCTAAAAATTGATAACGATGACCCAGGAACGTATCCGTCTACTGAAAAATGGGGTGATGTAGAAGGGGCATCTGCGATTACCGTAAAAAGTTCTGGAGAGCCCATTAGTGTTGTCCAAATCGTTAAACCACCTTTTACATATACATTGTTAAGTGAACTCCCAATGGCGGCTCTCGGATTTATCTTTTGGCTGATAGGTCTTGTTACAGTATTTAAGCGACCTTTCCTTGTACAAGCTCGTGCAATATTCTGGTTAAATTGGCTAGTCGGATTAGTTATAATTGTAGCTCCGGCCTCAAGCCGGGGATTGATGTTGGCGAGGGAACTAGAGGTAATTGGGTTCTCGCTCGTACCAGCGTTATTGGTGAATTTTGTTTCTGTTCTGACTAATACACGTAATAGACTAAATCAACTTATAATTTGGGTCTTATGTCTAATTTCTGCACTCATATTTACGATCCTAATTTTAAAAGGGTTAGGAGTTGTTTTTTCCGCTGCAGAAATAAGAAAACTAGCGCTAGCCAATGGGCTGATCGGTACTGTTACAGTTTTATGGAATTTAGTCAGGCTTATTAAATTACCCGCAGATAAACCCGAGAAAAACCAGGCAATCATTGTGCTAGTGGGACTAGCAATAGGATTGTTGCCTTTTATTATACTTACAGCGGTTCCAATTCTCCTTGATATTGACCTTATTGTTAATCCTAAGATTAGTACTCTCTTTATCGCGATTGTTCCGATTACCCTAAGTTATATTGTTGTAAATGAAAGCTTGCCAGATGGACGTAAGTTTATTGAGGTTATCATTATTTCTTTAGTTTCTGGTATTCTGACAAGCTGGCTTTTCACTTGGCTTTTAGCGCTAATAGGGGAAATTAAAAAGCTAAATATTGAGACGTATCTTTCATTGTTGTCTTTAACAATAATGGCCCTATTTATCTTTAATCTTTTTAAAGCTTTATTGCATTATGCAATTGATAAAATCCTTGGTACTCAAGGGAATTGTAGAATTGAAAATAAAATCGCAGAACTAAACGGAAATCCTTCCTCTATGAATGAAGTTTTAATTGTAGAAGAGTTAGTGAACCAACTTGGGCTTGAAGGTGCCTTTGTAATAGCAGAAGATCTGAAAGGTTGGCAAACAAAAACTGCGGTAGGACGATACCTTGGAAATACTACTGAACAAGCAATCATGGAGGACTATTACCGAACGGCTAAAAGCACAAGGCATTCCATCGAAACTTTTTCCAATGATTTTCCTGTAGAGATGTATATACCCTTTGTTTCTGACGATTTTATCTGTGGTATGTTCTTAGGTCATCGTCGTTCCTATATCAGATTTCAATCAAATGAAGTACTGCTGCTAACTTCGGTGTGTTATCAAATAGGCCAACGCCTCAAAGGGATCCGTTTCATAAAGCAATTGTGTAGGGAAATAAACATAATAGAGAAAAAGTCTCGGGAATCACAACGAAGAAGCCAGGGACTGGAAGCGATCAATCGATTATTGTTTAGTAACCTTGAGGAAGAAAAGAAGGCTTTAGCGCGAGAAATACATGATGGATCATTACAGATAGGATTGGATCTCAACCGAAGGATGAAGGAATTAATTGCTAATTTTTCGAATGAGAATAATTGTTTTCATACTGTCTCAGTCATGCAGGACATGATAGAGGATTTGAATTACGAACTTCGTTCAATTTGTAGTAATTTACGTCCATCTTCTTTGAGGGATTTAGGTCTTATTCCTGCTGTCGAGGTCCTGTTTCAGCAAATTATGCAAAAAGAGCTTTTGGTAATATTTTTAGATGTAATAGGAATGAGTAGAGAACATCGGTTTGAAGAGGATATCGAAGTGGTAGCGTTTCGCTTTTTGCAAGAAGGAATAAATAACGTTATGAAGCACTCAGGTTCAACTAGAGCAAATGTCACCATTACCTTGGAAGATGCGAGAATTGAAATGAAAATTAGTGATTCCGGTAAAGGGTTTGACCCCCAGAAGATCGCCGATTGGTCGCTGGTGGGTAATCATTTTGGAATAATTGGAATGAAAGAAAGAATAGAAAGCTTGGGTGGGAAGTTTTCTATCACTTCAAATATTGGTCATGGGGTAACGCTTAAGGCTTCTATCCCCATTTAAAGGATGAATGTTAAAGGATGCTAGTGGAGGAGGAAGAAATATTATGGGCTCTAGCTTGGAGAGGACTATAAGAGTGGTAGTAGTGGATGACCATACACTCTTTGCGGAAGGTACTGTATCATTGCTATCTTCTGAGTCCTATATTTCTGTAGTAGGAACGGCTAAGAATGGATGTGATTGTTTAAAAATAGTGAAAGAAGAACATCCGGACGTAGTATTACTTGATATTAATCTTCCTGATTTCTGCGGAACTGATTTGATTGAGAAAATTAAAGCGCTTGATTCAAATGTCAGTATTATTATGCTTACTGGACAAAATCCCGAAGAGTATGTTAATGCCTCCTTAAATAAAGGTGCCCATGGTTTTCTACTTAAAGATTGTTCAAAATCTGAAATGACTGCGGCAATATTACAGGCCTCAAGCGGTAAGTACTATTTTTCCCAGAACATGGCTCCATATCTCAGATCTGTGATTGTTGGCGAAGTGATTACCACTGATATTATTGAGCCCGAAAAAGACCATGTTACATTGCTAACGCCAAAGGAAATAGAGATAATAGAATTAATTTCCGAGGGCTTGCGCAATAGAGAAATCGCGACCATATTGGGCATTAAAAACCGCACTGTTGATTTTCATGTTAGTAATATACTGTCAAAGTTAGGTGTTAAATCCCGGTTAGAGGCTGTATTAATTTATACAAAGGACAAAGTGGAAAGTGCTTAGATTAGTTAAGAGAATGACCTTACTGTTTCTATAAAAATTGACTGCAAAAGAGTCACACAACTATGTGTGGCTCTTTTGCAGTCTTCTATGATGAATTAGCCTGTAGGAAATACCTATGAATTTATTTGATAATCCTGTAGCTTATACGGATGTGCAAATATTGGAAGCGTCTTATAATAAGTGAGAATAAGTGGGTCGTGGCTCACACTGCGCTAATTACAGACGAAGGTATTGAGATCCTTGATGTTATGGGCAAAACACTTTGAGTGAGGAGGCAATAATTCTGATTAATATTGTAAAGGAAGGTCCCGGCAATGAAATTTAACCGAAAATCCTTAGCTTTAATGTTAATTGATTCAGTGCTCGTTAACCTAGCTGCGTTTGGTAGCTTTTACCTTCGTTTTGAAGGGGATATTCCTAATGAGTATTTCTGGACGTATTATCATACAGCTTGGGCGGGAACGATTATATACTTATTAACTTTTTCATTATTTGGTTTGTATAATCGACTATGGCAATATGCCAGTATCAGTGAACTTCTTTCCATTCTTTATGCAGTTGCGGTCGGAACGAGTAGCGTTGTACTCGTTATTTATTTCTTAGCCCCGATGCGCTATCCGAACACGGTAGCTGTGCTCTTTTGGCTAACCACCACGTTTTTAATCGGTGGCTCACGTTTCCTCGGACGGATATTGCAAGATGGAGTTTTAAATGCTCGTATCCCTGGAATACCGAAGCGAGTCCTGATTATCGGGGCAGGAGATGCTGGGGCCTTAGGGATCCGAGAGTTAAAAAATAGTAATTATCGAGAGGGTTATCCAGTCGGGATCATTGATGACGCTTCGCAAAAGCAAAAACTAAAGTTAATGGGGATTCCCGTGTTAGGCACAAGGGTTGATATCCCGCGAGTTGTTAAAGCTCACAAAGTTGAAGAAGTCATTATTGCGATGCCTTCGGCTCCTGGGAATGTCATTAGGGATATTACTGAGATTTGTGAAAAAAGTGATGTAGTCATTAAGATCATCCCTGGTATTTATAACTATTTTAGTGGACAGGTGGATACCTTAAAAATCCGTGAAGTGCAGATTGAGGATTTATTGGGAAGAGATCAGGTAAATCTAGATATCGAAGAAGTAGCAGGCTATCTGGCAGGAGAAACCGTCTTGGTGACGGGAGCGGGCGGTTCCATTGGCTCAGAACTTTGTCGGCAAATAGGCAGGTTTAACCCGGAAAAGCTCATCCTTGTCGGTCGTGGCGAGAACAGTATTTTCGATATCGAGCAAGAACTCCGCTCTGACTCTCCAGGTATCAATCTCATAACCGAAATCTTGGATGTTAAAGATCGAGAAAAGGTCGAACTAGTCTTTAGAAAGTATAAACCCGGAGTCGTCTTTCATGCAGCCGCTCATAAGCATGTTCCTCTCATGGAGCGAAACCCAGAGGAAGCTTTGAAAAATAACATTCTAGGAACCTATAATGTTGCAGAAATCTCCGACTTGATCCAAGTGAAAACCTTTGTGCTTATTTCCACAGATAAGGCCATTAATCCAACAAGTATAATGGGGGCCACAAAACGAGTGGCCGAGATGATCATTCAAAGCTTAGACCGGCGATCCCAGACACGTTACGTCGCTGTTCGCTTTGGCAATGTCCTAGGGAGTCGAGGAAGTGTCATCCCGACCTTTAAGAAACAGATTGCTAAAGGTGGCCCAGTAACAGTGACTCATCCAGAGATGATTCGCTTCTTTATGACGATACCCGAGGCAGCCCAACTCGTGATCCAGGCGGGTGCAATGGCTCGAGGAGGGGAAGTTTTCATCCTCGACATGGGAAAACCTGTTAAAATTGTCGATTTAGCACAAGACTTGATTAGATTGTCAGGGTTTGATGCGGGTGTGGATATCAAAATTGAATTCACAGGCATACGTCCTGGAGAGAAGTTGTACGAGGAATTGCTCACAGCGGAGGAAGGGACAACGAGTACGAAGCATCAGAGGATTTTTGTGGCAAAGGCGAGTGTAGTGGATGTTGCGAGGATTGAGAGATTGGTTCAGATGATCAGGGGGAGGGGTTCGTACTTGGCGAGGGAAGAGATCGTGGAGGAACTTGGAAGGATTGTACCGGGGTTTCAACAGCTTTTGGGGAAAAGGGATATGGAGAGAGTGGGTGCAAGGTAGGTGTTATTTATCGCACCGAATTATTAGACTACATATACAACTTAATTCTAAGAGTACTTTATTGATATCAAAATTAGGAAAAGAGGTACGCAGATGATTCCATTATCAAGACCGGATATTACAAAACAAGAAAAACAAGCGGTAATGGAGGTTTTAGACTCGAATCACTTGGCATTAGGGCCGAAACTCACAGAGTTTGAGGAAAAAATGGCAGCTTATGCTGGAACAAAGTATGCGATAGCCTGCAATAGTGGGACAAGTGGGTTACATATGATCGTAGCCGCTCTAGGAATAAAAGATGGCGATGAAGTTATTACGACACCATTTAGTTTTATATCCTCTAGTAACTGTATGTTATTTGAACGCGCTAAACCTGTGTTTGTCGATATCGACGAAAAGACCTATAACATGGATACAACACAAATCGAAGCCAAGATTACGAAAAGAACCAAAGCGATCTTACCGGTCCATATTTTTGGGCAACCTGTGAACATGCGCGAAATAAGACGCATTGCTCTTGAACATGGCTTGTATATTATTGAAGACTCTTGTGAAGCGATTGGGGCAGAGTGGAAGGGCAAGAAAGCCGGAACGATGTCTGATGCTGGAGTCTTCGCTTTTTATCCGAATAAGCAAATGACAACAGGTGAAGGTGGAATCGTCGTTACAAATGACGAAAAGATTGCGAAGTTATGTTATAGTCTACGGAACCAAGGACGTGGAATCGATACTCAGTGGCTCAATCATGTTCGTTTAGGGTACAACTATCGGATGAGTGACATAAGTGCTGCGCTTGGACTGGCACAGCTTGAGCGAATCGATGAGATTATTGACGCTCGTCAACAAGTCGCTGATTCTTATATGGAAAAATTCAAGGATGTTGAAGGGGTTATTCTTCCCACGGTCGATGAGAGAGTGAAAATGAGCTGGTTTGTGTTTGTAATTAGGTTTGAGCCTTGGATCGATCGGAATTTAGTTATGCAAACGCTCTTAGATAGGGGTGTTGGATGTAGACCGTACTTTACTTCGATCCACCTTCAGCCTTTCTATCGCGAGATGTTTGGGTATACAGAAGGAGATTTCCCTGTAACAGAACATGTTGCGACCGGTACTTTGGCTATTCCGTTCTTTAATAATATCACAGATGAACAGATCGATATTGTCGTGGATGAGGTTAAGAGAGCTATTCGGTACGCCTCAATTGCTGATCCTAAAGCACGGCTGAAGAAATTGTGGAAGGATGTGGGCTAGGAGTCTAATTATGATACATTATCGTAAAATAAAGAGATTCATGGATTTATCTTTTTCGATTATTCTGCTAGTTTTGGCGTCCCCGTGTATGCTTTGCGCATCAATCGCAATAAGATTAGGATCGCGGGGACCTGTGCTCTTCAAGCAAGAGCGGCCAGGTAAAGATGGAGTTATATTTACGATTTACAAGTTTCGGACCATGCGCTTGGAGACCGAGAAAAACGGTCGACCATTATCCGATATGGAACGTATGACCCGTGTTGGTACAATTTTACGAAAGCTTAGTGTCGATGAATTACCTCAGCTTTTTAATATATTAAAAGGGGATATGAGTTTCATTGGTCCTCGTCCTCTGATGGTTCAGTATTTAGACCGTTATACTCCAGAACAGATGCGACGGCATGAAGTGACACCAGGAATTTCTGGGTGGGCTCAGATCAATGGTCGTAATCAGGTAGAGTGGGAGACACGGTTCAAATATGATGTGTGGTATGTAGAGCATATTTCGTTTTGGTTGGATTTGAGGATCTTCTTTAAGACTTTGGCAATTGTGCTTATAAGGAGCGGGGTTAATCAGTCGAAGAATCAGACGATGGAAGAGTTTGGTGTGGTTAAGAATAGAACATTTAGGGCCTAAGATATATGTGAGATGAACCTCCGCGATAAGTTACTATGAGGATTAACTATATGTGTCACCAATGTTTTTTAGAGTTTTATGTTATTAAGAAGTAAGCTATAAAACAAATATGAGGGATAATACGATGCAAGTAAAGCGTTATTGGCTTATGGTAAGAATGGCATTTATTAGAAATGGATTTCGACGAGCGGAATTTGCGAAAAAGAAAGGAATATATGATGGCATAGGTGAGAATGTCATGATACAGTCCAGAAAAATTCCGCTCTATTCACGATTAATTCGTTTCCATAACAATATTATGGTTGCCTCTAATGTGATTTTTCTCACACATGATGTGACACATAATATACTTAATAAAGCATTTCCTGATAAAAAGTTTAGAGAAAAGATTGGTTGTATTGAAATCATGGACAATGTCTTTATTGGTGCTAATTCTATAATCCTGAATAATGTTCGGATTGGTCCTAATGCAATTGTAGCCGCAGGGAGTGTTGTTACAAAAGATGTTCTAGAAAATACAATTGTTGGGGGAAACCCAGCCAGGGTTATAGGGACGTTTGATAATTACGTGAAAAAAAGGGTATTAGACTTAAATGCATATCCGGAAGATTTAAAGCCCAAGGATCAAAGAATTAAAAATGAACTGGCCGTGCTTGAATGGGAGACGTTCCAAAATCAAAAAACTAAAATTTAAACGAGGTAATGTTGTGAAAGATCTGATTATTGTTGGTGCTGGGGGGCACGGGCGCGAAGTGCTTGAGTGGGTGATAGACATCAATAAAGAAAATCCAACATGGAATGTGTTGGGTTTTATTGATGACAACTTAAATACATTGGATGATAAAAAAAGCAAGTATAAAATCATGGGGAAAATATACGATTGGAATATTGAGAAAAATCAATGCTTTGCTTTGGGCATTGCTTCACCCGTAATTAAAGAAAAGGTAACGAAGCTGCTTATGGATCGCGGTGCTGAATTTGTATCAGTTATTCATCCTAGCGCTAGAATTGCCGAAAGTGCTATCTTTGGTATTGGACTTGTCGCGTACCCTAATTCAGGGATAGGGCCCGATGCATATGTAGGCGATTTTGTCACATTACTATCTTCAAAAATTGGGCATGATGCTTGTGTTGGTGATTACACGACAATATCTTCGCACTGTGGAGTTAATGGAGGAGTCATATTGGGCAAGAGGGTTTTTCTAGGTAGTCATGTAGCGATTGTGCCGAATAAAAGAATTGGCGATGACGTTTATGTCGGACTGGGTAGTGTTGTGATAAATGATGTAGAGAAGGGTATAAAGGTTTTTGGGAATCCTGCAAGAAGAGCACGATAAAATCATAATTAAGTTGCTAAGGAGATGGAGAGATATGAATAACCTGAAGGAATATAATAAGGTTTTTACAACTTTATTTAATATAAATGACTATCAGTTAAACAAAGACTTTACCTTTAATAATGTAGAGGATTGGGATTCAATTGTTCACTTGTCGTTGATAACAGAGCTTGAAGATACCTTTAATGTAATGTTTGAAACCGAAGATATACTCTCCTTTGGTTCCTATGAGAACGGTATGAGGATACTGGAAAAGTATGAGATTTCGTTTAATGATTTTTAGGAGGTTAGAATGACAGGTTTATTAAGAGATAAAGTATGTATTGTTACCGGTGCGGGAAGAGGCATCGGTCATACGATAGCTGAAAGCTTTGCTGCTGAAGGTGCTTTTGTGTATGCCAATGACGCAAGAGAAGGTTCTGTAGATTCTTGGCTTACCGAAAGTAAAATGCGTCATCAAATTACGCCACTTTATTTTAACATAACCGATTCCGTAGCAGTTAAGAATGCTTTAACTCGCATAAAAAAGGAAAAACAACAGCTTGATGTTCTGGTGAACAATGCAGGCGTTGAATATAACGAGCTTATTGGTATGATATCCCAGAAAAACATGGAAAAAATGTTTTCTATTAATGTCTTTGGAACCATTGAAATGTTGCAAATGGCAAGTCGGCTGATGTCAAGACAAGAAACTGGTGGCAGCATTATCAATATATCGTCAATGGTCGGAATTAGAGGCAACCGAGGTCAACTTGTATATTCAGCAACGAAGGGTGCGGTTATAGCTTTGACAAAATCTGCAGCTAAAGAACTTGCCTCGAAAAATATAAGGGTGAATTCGATTGCTCCAGGCCTCACAAAAACAGAGATGATGGAAGCCGCAGATATTGAGAAGTTAAAAGGCAGGATTGCCAACATTAGCATGGGGCGTATTGCGGAACCTTCAGATATAGCACGAGCTTGCGTTTTTTTTGCTTCGGATTTGTCAGGGTATGTTTCAGGACAAGTTCTCGCGGTGGATGGCTGTACGATAATGTGAGGAGGGATATATATGCATTTAGGAATTGATAGACACAGGCCAGAAAGAATTGCCGCCATTGATGATACGGGCACGAAATTAAGCTATGGTGGATTGTGTGATTTTGCCATAGAGTTCGGATCCATGATGCCACGACGGTCTATCGTTTTTTGTCTGTGTGAGAATACAATTGGTGCCCTATCCGGATACATAGGCTGTTTATCCAATCATATTGTTCCTCTTTTGATTGGTGCTGCTATAGACCGCAAGTTACTGGCTCATTTGATCGAGGTATATACACCGGCTTACATGTGGATGCCCGAGGGACTCGTTTCTGAATTTGATTTACCCGTACTATATAAAGGGTATGGATTTGTCCTTGTTCGTACGGAACATGAACGATATCCCATAAATGACGACTTGGCGATGCTTCTCACCACCTCCGGCTCAACGGGCAGTCCAAAATTGGTACGTCATAAATACATTAATCTTGTAGCAAACGCCAAAAATGTTGCCGCTTTATTTGACTGGACAAAGAACGACCGTGCTGTTGTCGATTTGCCGATGCAGTATACCATGGGACTTAATGTCATTAACAGTCATCTGTACGCAGGCGCATCCGTGTTACTTACGGAGCACAATCTTATGAGTCCTGATTTCTGGCGTAATATTAAGGATCAGCGGGCAACTAATTTCACGGGAGTTCCTTTTAGTTATGAGGTTTTATTTAAACTTCGTTTTACTCGAATGGATCTTCCGTATTTAACCACACTCGCCGAAGGCGGAGGAAAGCTAACCGCTACAATGTTTGCTGATATAGCAGACTATGCAAGCCGTACCGGAAAGAGATTCTTCGCTACCTTTGGCACAACCGAGACATCAGCTCGTCTGGCCTTTTTACCTGCGGAGCTTGCTCAAGCTAAGATTGGAAGCATTGGTCGAGCGATACCTGGGGGTGAATTGTTTTTGCTGGATGAAAAGGGCAACGAAATAAAGCAAAACGAAATTGAGGGCGAGTTGGGATATAGAGGGCCAAACGTGACTATGGGGTATGCTTTTTGTCGTAATGATTTGATGCTTGGGGATGAATGGCAGGGTGAATATCGTACGGGAGATATTGCTAGAAGAGATAGCGACGGATGCTATTACATTCTCGGTAGGAAAAGTAGGTTTTTAAAGCTTTATGGACTACGCGTTAGCTTGGACAGATGTGAAAGGTTAATAAAGGATGAGTTCAAGATAGATTGTGTCTGTACTGGTACTGATAAAAGAATGGATATTTACATCACAGAGGATAAATACAAAGATGAAGTTCGTAGATTTATTAGTATAAAAACTGGGATAATTATGTCTGCCTATGCTGTGTTTATTGTTGAGAGTATACCACGCAATGAGTCAGGTAAGGTTCAGTACAAGGCGTTAGATAGAAAGCTATCATTGCGGTTGATTTAAATCAGGTTTATCGAGCTGAACGATAGTTATAAAGGTCTGATACGAGCTCGATAAAATGGAGGATATATATGGAACTACAGCTGGAGCCGAAACAAAATGTGACTGCCGTTAAATTTACTATATCAAAACAAATTCTTGCTAATATGTGTTTTATTATGTTTTTTGCCTCAGATACGATTTCATTTTGTACGACCCGGCTTTTCAGGTTTTATGGATTGGAAGACTCTGCCTGGATTTTAACGTCTATCGTTATTTACTTTCCTCTTCTATTGATGCCATTTGCAATTGGAGAAAGAAGACGTACACGTGATTTCTTTATCCTTTGGGTGACTGTATTATTAGCATTCATAATTACAATCATGGTTCATCCTGAATATGAAACTTGGTTTGAACATCCGCTTTATGGTGTCTTTGATTACATCTTTAGACCAGATCGTGCTTTGTATGCTTATTTTATGGTTCGGATTATTAATGATCCGAAGCAAATCCTCTTAAATTTGAAATTTGTTTCATATATTTTTGCGATTTATGGATTATATAAATTTACGAATGCAATGCAAGTTGGTAGCTGGTTAACATTGACGGCAAATGGATATGAAGAACTTTCGTATAGTATGAGTTTTGGCTATGACATGATGTTACCTTCAATGGTGTTTCTGTATTATGCAATGAGAGATAAGAAATCATTACACTGGGCACTTAGCATTATGTGTATATTTATGATTTTAGTGGCCGGTTCTCGAGCCCCTCTGTTGTGGATTATAGTATTTTTTACTGTAATGCTGATAAAAGGTTTTATAACTAGTAAGGTCAAGGCAATCTGGGGATTGACTGTACCTGTTTTTTTGTTGATATATCTGAAACTTGAAGACTTAATTGGGTTTCTTGTGTTTATTTTGCAAGATCGAGGTATATCAGCAAGGAGTATAGACATGTTGTTATCTGGCTCCATAAGTGATGATAACGGAAGAGCATTAATCTATGACATGTCAATCGAGATGATCCAGAACATGGGCTTTTTTGGTTATGGACTGTACGGCGATCGTTATGTTATCGGGAATTATTATTTTTGGGGGTATCCACATAATATTTTCTTGGAGATTTTGATAACCTTTGGTGTCGTTTGTGGGGGATTTTTAATAGTTTTCCTGTTATACCATACTGTCAGGACACTGATAAAATGCAAAGACGATGATTGGCTGGATTTGTTTTTAATCTTTTTGGTTTGTTCCTTAAAGCTGCTGCTCTCTGATTCCTATTGGTATATACCTGAGTTTTGGGCTGCAATTGCAGTCGTATACAGTTGGAACAGACAGCAAAAAAATAATAAAAGTGAAAGGATGAAACCGATTAATGTCTGATGAGATTAAAGATACTAATGAGATTATTGTTAGTATTAGTTGCTTGACATATAAACATGAAAAGTACTTAAGACAAGCCCTTGATTCCATGTTGATGCAAAAGACAAGGTTTGCATATGAAATAATTGTGCATGACGATGCCTCTACGGACAATACAGCCACTCTTATCAATGAATACGCTGAGAAGTACCCTAATATCATCAAACCAATACTACAAACAGAGAACCAATATTCTAAGAATGTATCTATAACCCATAAGTTTATTCTCCCCGCAGCCAAGGGTAAATATATAGCCTATTGTGAAGGGGATGATTATTGGACCGATCCCTATAAATTACAAAAGCAAGTGGATTTTCTAGAAGAGCATCCTGAATATATTGCAACCACACATGAATGCTGGGAAGTTGATGAAAATGGAAAAATGTTGTCGAGTCGCTACTTTTATGGCTACAGAAAACGTGGTGTTTACACCTTAGAAACCCACCAAAAAAAGAGATTATTATTCGGACAAACTGCTACTCTGATGCATAGGAAAGAAGCAATTGAGCTTAATGAACCTGAGGTGGTAGATAAATATGGAAAGATAAAAGCAACAGGGGATGTAAAGAAAGCTATGCTCATTTCTATACGAGGGGACACTTATTGTTTCGAGGAAGTAATGAGTCATCATAGGCGTATTTATTCGGGCGGTGATAGTTGGAGTGCACAGCTATCTAAAATCAATGTCAATAGATTTGTTTTCGACGAATGCCTTGCTATGCAGGATTTTGTAAGAGAAGTGATGGGGGTTAAGCTGAATTACTCCAAGCTTCTAATTTTATATACGACTATTGCTCTGGGCAAGACGATATTAAAGCCTAATAAAGACAAGTGGGATAACTTCTTATATATGTGTAGTGTGTTTCCCAATAAAACATATATTTTAGTCAAAATTATTCTTACATTGATTAAGTATCCTTTCCTTGTCTTAACGACAAGAGTCAGCGGTTTGCGTCACAGGCTGTTATATGGTAAAGCCTGAATCTATGCTGCAAATACATACAACTAGATTAACTGTCTATATAGCAACAGCTTTGAATACTCGCCCCACTTACCTATAGAGATAAGGCATAGTTAGGAAGTGTTGAAATTAAGGATTACGAGAATAATGACACAAAAAATACAGTTATTTCATCCTTATTTTGGAAGTTGCTTGAGAGCTTGGGGGTTCAAGGAATCCAATTAATAATTCAGCTTGTTCTAGCCCGCTTGCTCATGCCTAAGGATTTCGGGATTATTGCTTTGATTACTATTTTTATTAATTTGTCGAATATACTTCTGCAACGAGGATTTACCTCGGCGCTAATACAGAACAAGGATGTAGACGAGGTCGATTTTTCCATTGTGTTCTTCATAAGTGTTGCTGGTTCGTGCCTATTGTATTTAATCCTTTTTTTCTCAGCCCCTTATATAGCTGACTTTTACAAAGCCATGGAGCTTTCGATTGTCTTGCGTGTTTTGGCGATTTCCCTTCCGTTTAGCGCTGTAAATTCTGTGCAAATAGCCTTTGTATCCCGAAATATGCAGTTTAGAAAACTATTTTTTAGCAGTATCGGGGCAATTGTTTGTTCCGGGACAATAGGCATTGTGATGGCTCTTGGGAATTTTGAAGTATGGGCACTGGTTTCTCAACAGATATCCTATGTAATATTGAATTGTTTCTTTATGGCAAAGGTTGTGAAATGGCGGCCTAAAATGCTATTTTCCACAAAAAAAGCTGCAGGTCTTTTTTCCTTTGGATGGAAAATGCTGCTTACCGCTTTGATAGACGCAATATATATAGATATTTACACTATTGTCATTGGAAAACTATTTAGTACCCAGATGCTTGGATATTTCAACAGAGGAAAACAATTTCCGGCAGTAATAGTAACAAGTCTTAACGGATCTATCCAAGCGGTTATGTTTCCTGCATTTTCTCGGGTCCAAGATAACAAATTGAAGCTTAAGAGTATGATGCGCCGCTCAATAGTCACAAGTTCGTTTATTGTGTTTCCCATAATGGCTGGACTCGCCGCAGCGGCGAATCCTATGGTGAAGTTAATTTTAACCGACAAATGGCTTTACAGTGTGCCCTTTATTCAGATATATTGTGCCTATTTTGCACTTTATCCGATACACACAGCAAACCTTCAGGCAATTAGTGCAACTGGTCGAAGTGATATTAATTTAAAATTAGAAATCATAAAAAAATCCATAGGTATCATCATACTCATAATAACCATACCACACGGAATATTTTCTATAGCTATAGGCGGAGTTGTCACCAGTTTGATCAGCTTAGTGATCAATTCCTATCCAAACATAAAGTTACTTGGTTACCCAATACATGAACAGATAGTTGACATCCTACCATCTTTTCTTCTTTCCATTGCTATGGGAATGGTTGTTTACTCAATTATGCTTTTCGAGTTGCCGATCGGAATGACGCTGATCATCCAAGTGCTGGTGGGTGCTATCTTTTATTTTGGAGCGGCAAGATTATTAAAGTTTGAATGTCTAAGCTATGTTCTAAAAATGGCAGGATTTACTTACCGGAATCCTTCCAAAAAACAAAAGGAGGATATGATATGAAAGACCTGATTATTGTAGGAGCTTCCAATGCAGCTAGGGATGTATTACAGGTCGTGAAAGAAATAAATAAAGTTAAGGCGACATGGGATATCAAAGGATTTATTGCCGATAGTGGATTAGATATTCACAAACTCACAAATGGAGAATTCAATATTCTTAGTACGATCGATGAAGTGACTCCAAAACCAGAAGAAGACTATGTATGTGCCATAGCTGATCCTAATTCTAAGAGAATTGTGACACAACGATTAATGGAGAAGGGCGCGAAATTTGCTAATATCATTCATCCGAATGTTGAGATAAGTGACTACTGCTCACTGGGAGAAGGAATCATTCTTTACAGAGACGCAGTTATAGGGCCGAATGCTGTTATAGGCAATCATGTTCATGTAAACACGAAAATCGGTCATGATTGTCAGATAGGGGATTATACTACGGTAAGCATTTTAGCGGCAATTCTAGGTAATGTGACAATTGGTACCGGTGTTTTTGTCAGCGCAGGTTCCACAGTTATTCCGCATATTTCTGTTGGTGACAATGCGTATATTGGTGCGGGCAGCGTGGTAATCAAGAATGTTGAAGATAATAGGAAAGTATTCGGTAATCCTGCAAGGGAAACAAGGTGAACGTTAAAGGAAATTGGAAGATAACCAAACTGTATTTCTTAGAGAAAGAAAATGCTATTAGTTACTCAGAGATATTTACCAGAAAGGTTTTAGGCAAATGTTTAGATGTTGATGGAAGTAGTTTATCTATCTGTATTGATGAATTTGGCAAACCCTATCTAAGAGACTATCCAAATCTACACTATAATATATCTCACAAAAAAGGGGCTATAGTTTGTGTCGTGTCAGACGGACCAGTGGGGGTAGATATTGAAAGAGTAAAAAAATTTAATAAACGTATTGCCGAGCGTTTCTTTACTCAAAATGAGCAAACTTACATTTTTTCTGATAAGAGAAATCAAGATAAGAGATTTGCCAAAATATGGACAAGGAAAGAAGCTTATGTTAAATGGAAAGGCAAAGGGATGATGATACCCTTTAAGTCCTTTGATGTTCTTAGATTAGATAATAATGTGTTTATTAATACTAAATATGTTGGTGGATATGTTATATCGGTTTGTAAGTCTTCGCATTTTAGGTACAATAGCCGATAAATTAAAAATTATTAATTAAACGATAATTGTTATTGAGGCATTTAACTTAAAAGGGGAGAACTTATTTAATGGATAATATTTTTTATGATTTAATGACCTCTTGGCTTACTAAGGAAGGTGTTAATTCAACTCAAGGCTTACTCCAATGGATAAATGAACAAAACAGGAATTTAGACGTTAAAATAGAGAGAATATCTCTAGAGGATAGTGATTTTTGGTTCTATGATGAGCAGTCTGGTTCAATAATGAATAAAAATAATAGCTTTTTTTCGATAGCGGGAATTCAACAATATCAGAAGGGTGAGTTACTTGTAGAGCAACCCATTATTATACAGAATGAAATAGGCTTTTTAGGGGTTATCTTCCAGAAGATAAATGGAGTACTACACTTCTTAATGCAAGCTAAAATAGAGCCGGGGAACATTAATAAAGTACAGATTTCACCTACCATACAAGCAACCAAGAGTAATTTTACCCAAAAACATGGGGGAAAGAGACCTGCTTTTCTTGAGTATTTTATAGAAGCAAAACCCAATCAAACCCTTGTGGATCAGATTCAATCTGAGCAGTCTTCTCGGTTTTTAAAAAAGAGAAATAGAAACGTTATTCTATATTTGGACAAGCTTATTACTGTACCACCTACTCATAAATGGATGACATTAGGTCAAATTAAAGAATTAATGCGTTATGATAACTTGGTTAATATGGATACGCGTACAGTTCTTTCTTGCATTCCTTTTTCGCTGTTAGATACGGAAAAAAGAGGATTAGCAGAAATTGAAAATAGATGTAAGGATAAAGCCCTGTTACGATCGATTAGTTGCCCAGCAAGCCAGCCTATATTAACAGATATATACCATTCTTTTAATAATTATAAAATGTTTAGTGAGATGTATACAAGATTGGTAGGCCTAGACTCTTTAAAGAACTGGCATATGGAGAACGACAGATTTGTTTGCGAGGATCCTTTTCCCTTTCGTTTGATTTTTTGCGACATATCTATTGAAGGACGTGAAGTGGTTAACTGGACACAACCACTTTTTGAGGCCCAAGGGATTGCCACTTTTGGACTCGTAAGTTGTGAAGATAATGGCATAAAGAAGTTTCTTGTCAAGGCTAAGCCTGAAATTGGGTGCCTGGATGGAATAGAATTAGGCCCAACTGTTCAACATGAAGTGACTCATGACAGGGATGAGGATGAGATTACTAGTTTATTTTATGAAAAACTTTCTTCGAGTATGGGTGTTAGGGTTGATGTATTGCTTTCTGAAGAAGGCGGACGCTTTTACCATGAACAAAATCGAAATGTAATTATTGAAATTCAGAAAGATGAAATCCCCTGGGATTTGCCACGAGGTTATTTTTGGAGTGATTACAAAACACTAAACACTCTTACCCAGGTAAATAACTGCTTAAATATACAACTGCGAAATCTACTCTCATTGTTGGAGGTGTGAAATGAAGAAATTAAGAGTTGGGATATTAGGCCCCTCGGATATTGCTTTCCGTCGGTTTTTACCGGCACTTATAGAAAGCGAACACTTTGAATATGCAGGAGTGGCTATTGCCAGACCTGATGAGCGAAATCAATCCTATAATGACCATGAACTAAAAGCCATGCTCAATAAATCCATGGAAAAGGCTGAGGATTTTATAAACAAATATCAAGGTGCTATTTTTAGCGGCTATGAAGAGCTGTTGTCTTCAAGCATTGAAGCGATATATATTCCATTGCCTCCGGCTTTACACTATGTCTGGGCCAAAAAGGCTTTGGAATATGGGAAGCATGTGTTGTTGGAAAAACCTTTCACAACGAATTTGGCTGATACAAAGAAGTTGCTTAAGTTAGCAGAGCAAAAAGGATTGGCAGTCCACGAAAATTATGCTTTTTGTTATCATGAGCAGATTAATAAAATTCGTCAGCTGATTAAGGATAGAGAGATTGGAGAAGTAAGGCAGATAAGGACCGCTTTTGGTTTTCCTTACCGGGGAGCTGCTGATTTTAGATATAACAGAGAACTAGGCGGAGGAGCTTTGTTGGATAGTGGGGGTTATCCTATTAAATTGTCAACCTTGTTTCTTGGTAAAACGGCACAAATCATGACAGCTGCACTGCAATCAGCCAAAGAACACAATGTCGATGTATTTGGAAGTGCCACTTTAGAAAATGATGATGGTATTACCGCCCAGGTTTCCTTTGGGATGGATAATTCCTATAAATGTGAGCTGGAAATATGGGGAAGCGAAGGCTGTATTTATGCTCCAAGAATTTTTACGGCCCCAGCAAACTTAACAGCTACAGTACTGCTGAAGAAGCAGGAAGTGAGAGTCTATGAGATTGCCGGGAACGATCAGTTCCTGGGATCGATTAATCATTTCTATCATTGTATTGCGGATAACACTCTACGTCTGGAATCCTACGCCGAAATAGAATCCCAAAGCAGACAGATTGATGACATTTTAAACTTGACTAAAAAAGCAGGGGGTAACTATGAATCTGAAATCAATACCGGTTGTTAGACCATCAATGCCGCCTTATGAGGAGTATATCCGTGAGATCGAAGATCTCTGGAACAGTCGATGGCTCACTCATTCCGGGCCAAAACATCAAGCTTTAGAGAAGAAACTATGTGAATATCTGGACGTAGATAATATTTCCTTATTTGCTAATGGGCATCTGGCCCTTGAACTGGCCATTGATGCCCTATGTTTGTCCGGTGAAATAATAACGACTCCATTTACTTTCGCCTCTACCACCCAGGCTATTGTACGAAATCGATTAACTCCGGTGTTCTGCGACATAAATGAAGATGACTATACCATTGATGTAAGTAAGATTGAGGCGCTTATAACTGAAAAAACATCAGCAATCATGCCGGTTCATGTGTATGGCAATGTTTGTGATGTTGATAGGATTGATGAGATAGCCAAAAGGTATAATCTAAAGGTTATCTACGATGCAGCCCATGCCTTTGGTGTGAAGATAAAGGATAAGGCTATTGGAAATTTCGGGGACATGTCAATGTTTAGTTTCCATGCTACGAAGGTCTTCCATACTGTTGAAGGTGGTGGTTTGACATATAGTAATTCGAATTACTCGCCGGTAATTGCAAGGCTTCGCCAGTTTGGCATGGTTGGGCAAGAATCAGTACCAACCATCGGAACCAATGCCAAAATGACTGAAATGCATGCCGCAATGGGTCTGTGTAACCTGCGGCATATCAACGAGGAGATTGCCAAGAGAGGTCTGGCAATGCACAGATACCGTGAATTGCTGTCGGGAGTCAAAGGATTGACGTTATGCGATCCCCAGAAGGATATCAGCCCTAACTATAGTTATTTTCCTGTACTATTCAATAAAAAGGAATTTGGCATGAACAGGGATGAGGTTGCTGCTCTGCTTGAGAAAAATAATGTATTAGCGCGGAAATATTTTTATCCCCTTACCAATAATTTTGAAGCCTACGAGGGGATGTTTGAACTTCAGAAAACACCTGTGGCAATGAGGATAGCTGATAATGTACTAACCCTTCCCTTATATGCTGACTTGACAGTAAAAGACGTGGATATGATTTGTAAGATTATCTTGAATAATGGCTAAGCAGGTTGTCTTAACTATAGAATTGGAGGGAAAAGGATGAAAGGTATTATTCTTGCGGGAGGCAAAGGGACCCGATTGTATCCTATGACCCGGGCCGTGTCCAAACAATTATTGCCTATTTATGATAAACCCATGATTTATTATCCTCTTTCAGTCTTAATGATGGCAGGTATACGAGAGATACTTATCATATCAACCCCAGAGGATACACCTATATATGAAAAGCTATTTGAAGATGGTTCTAAGTTAGGACTTAAACTTTGCTATAAGGTACAAGAAACTCCCAGAGGGCTTGCGGATGCATTTATACTAGGTAAAGAGTTTATTGCCGACGATAGAGTTTGCTTAATTTTGGGCGACAATATTTTCTATGGACAAGATTTTGTGCGACTTCTTCATAATGCCAGTGATTTAAAGGAGGGTGCATACATCTTTGGATATCCTGTGAAAGATGCCCGATCCTTTGGGGTTGTTGAATTTGATAAAGATAGAAAAGTGGTTTCTATTGAAGAAAAACCAAGCAAACCAAAATCAAATTACGCTGTTCCGGGATTATATTTTTATGACAACAAGGTTGTAGGGATAGCTCAAAGTGTTAAGCCTTCAGAACGCGGTGAAATTGAAATTACTGCTGTTAATAATATCTATCTTGAACAAGGGGAGCTTAATGTTATTTTGCTTGGCCGTGGTATGGCTTGGCTAGATACAGGTACTCCTGATGGCCTGCAAAAAGCTGCTGAGTATGTTGAGGCAGTCCAGTCTAGGCAAGGATTCTATATAGCATGTTTAGAGGAAATTGCATGGCGTAGAGGATTCATTGGGGATCAGGAATTAAAAGCTATTGGCGAAAGCTTGAAGATGACAGATTACGGACAGTACATTTTATCCTTATTAAATGAATAAAAATTAAAATTCTTAAGTTAAAATCAGAGCTAGAGTTAGAGTTAGAGGAGAAGATTTTGACAATGAAATTTATCTTGGTCACAGGAGGCGCTGGCTTCATTGGCAGCAACTTTGTAAAAACAATGTTGTACAAGCACCCTAACTATAAAATTATTAATGTTGATGCATTGACCTATGCAGGAAATCTGGAAAACCTACAAGCAATATCTGATAACTATAACTATTCATTTATCAAAGCCGATATTAGGGACAGACAAACGATGGAAGAGATATTTTTAACCTACAATATCGATGCAGTTGTAAACTTTGCTGCAGAATCACATGTTGATAGAAGTATCGAAGAACCAGAAGTTTTCCTAACGACTAATGTTATTGGGACACAAGTATTGCTTGATGTGGCAAAGAAGTATTGGAAAATAAATCCCAATGATAAGCATTGCAAGAAATACAAACCTGGAGTAAAGTTCATTCAAGTATCAACAGATGAAGTGTACGGAGCTTTAGGTGAGACGGGAATGTTTGTTGAGACGATGCCGCTAATGCCAAATAGCCCATATTCTGCATCCAAAGCAAGTGCTGATATGATTGTAAGAGCTTATAATGAAACCTTTGGTACACCAGTCAATATAACAAGGTGTAGTAATAATTATGGGCCAAATCAGTTCCCTGAAAAACTGATTCCGCTTATGATCAATAACTGCCTTAAAGAAAAAGAACTTCCTGTTTATGGCGATGGCATGCAAGTAAGAGACTGGCTTCATGTATCAGATCACTGCACAGCTATCGATGCAGTTCTTCATAAAGGAAGGGACGGAGAGGTCTATAATATTGGTGGAAATAATGAAAAAGCTAATCTAGAAATTGTGAAATTGATTATTAATACTCTTGAGAAGTCTGAAGACTTGATTAAATACGTCAAAGATCGTCCTGGACACGATAGAAGATATGCTATTGATAATACTAAAATTACAACTGAGCTAGGTTGGGAACCAGCTTATACCTTTGAACAAGGGATAAAAGAGACTATTAATTGGTATTTAGAGAATACTGAGTGGATGGAAAATATTGCCTCTGGTGATTATGCAAATTATTATAAAAAGATGTATGGCTACATCAATGATAAGGTTGCAGCAATTAATGGATAACAGGGTTAATAGTAGGCAACAACCCTGTTAAATTTATGTTTGGCAAAGTGTCCTTCCATTAAATATACAACTAAGAGAGGACTAAAATTGTTGTGTTGTTACCTTTAAAGATCGCGTGGCGGTTTCTACTTGATAAAAAATTACAAACAATCTTAGTCATTTTAGGCATAGCCATAGGAGTCTCTGTTCAGATTTTTATCGGTCTGGTCAGTCAAGGACTTGAAAAGACATTAGTGAATAAAATATTAGCTTATAACCCCCATATTACCATGTACTCCAAAAGTGGAGGATTTAGTGACTGGGAGAAGGAAGCGGACAGGATCAGAAGCGATTTCCCAGAAGTTGAAGCGGTATCCCCAAATGTCAATAGCCAAGCGTGGATAAAACTTGGGAAAATGACGATCCCTATACTTGTACGGGGGTTTAATATCACGGACACCGAGCGTCTATATAACATTACAGCGGCAATATACGAAGGAAGTTCACCGGTTAATGATAATGAGATTTTACTCGGCAAAGAATTAGCTGAGCGATTAGATGTCAAGGTCGGGGATGAGGTCAGTATCTTAACCCTTGGTAGACAAACGGTGACTATGAAAATTGTTGGCTTGTATGATTTCGGAGTTACTAAGATTAATAAAGCGTGGGTGATTACGAATTTGACGACCGCGCAAAACTTCATCGGTTTTGGTGATAAAGTGACTGAGATCGAATTAGCGATTAACGACCCGTTTCAGGCAGATGTTGTCAGTGACCAAATTAGCAGCGCCCTGTCTGGGGAAGAGTTAGCTCTTTCTAATTGGAAAGACCAGAATCAGTTAATGGTCAGTGCTATCGCAGGCCAAAAAATAGTGACCCTTGTCATCCAATTCTTCATTATGCTGGCGACCATTATAAGTATTGTCAATATATTGACAATTAACGTCTTCCAAAAATCAAAACAAGTTGGTATCTTAAAGGCCATGGGTCTTACGGATTTTTCGGCAAGCCTTGTCTTTTTCTATCAAGCCTTATTACTTAGTCTTGTAGGAATCGCGCTTAGTCTTGGTTTCCTTGTCGGCTTTCTTAGAGGATTCAATCGATACATTGTGACTGCTCAAGGATCACCTGTCGTGAATGTTACCGTGGATTATAGGTTTATCGCGTTATCTATCCTTATTTTCTTTGTGGTTTCAATGGCAACTGCCATTTTCCCTGCGCTTAGGTGTATCAAATTAAATCCAATTGAGGTAATTAAAAATGCCTAATGTCATTGAATTGAAAAATGTTAATAAGATCTATGGGACTAGGGTAAAGTCGCAAATTCTTTATGATATTAATTTAGAAATTGAGGAAAACAGCATTAACTCAGTTGTTGGAGCCTCTGGAAGTGGTAAAACAACGCTTTTAAATATCATGGGTACGCTCGATAGGCCTACTAGTGGGGAAGTCATCATCGATGGATCTAATACTAAAAATATGGCACAGCACAAGTTAGCTAAATTGCGGAATCAGGCAATAGGATTTATTTTTCAATTTCATTTTTTATTACAGGAATTCAATGTCTTTGACAATGTTCTCATGCCTAGTAAAATACAAAGAAACAACCGGACAGAGGTGAAGGAAAGGGCGAATCGCTTATTAGATATGTTAGGGCTATATAAGTATCGCCAATACAATGTTCTTGACCTATCCGGAGGGCAACAGCAACGTGTAGCAATTGCCAGGTCGCTGATCAATAACCCTAAGATTATTTTGGCTGATGAGCCAACGGGAAACCTCGATCTACATAGTTCAGAAGATGTTTATAACATCTTTAAACAAGTGAACAAAGAGTATGGTGTTGCTTTTGTTATTGTTACCCATGACAAACAATTAGCTGGCCGCGTCATTAAAATTCAAGATGGGTTGCTCGCCTCGCGTTCAGCTCGTGGGTGGGAGGGAGCTTCTTCCGGTCGCTCCCCCGGGGTCTGACTCCCACAGAGCTCTTTTGGCGTTTCGAAAATAGAGCTTGAAATAATAATTTAAAAACCAAAAAGGGTAGAAAAACTTTAGGCTAGTTTTCTGACCCTAAGATTAGCAAATTCGAGATGTTTATGGTGCTGGATTAACTGCAGACCCCTCGAATGTTCCCTCGTTACCTTTGAGACTTGCTGTAAATTAGTACTGTTGTATAAAGATAGAATGCAAAAAGAGTCACACGTGATGTGTGGCTGTTTTGCATTCTGCTTTCAATTTTGAATCAACCTGTAGGAAATATCTGGGGGTTAATTTATTTTTCTGTAGCTTATACGGATGTGCAAATATTGGAAGCATCTTATAATAAGTCTGGATATATGGGTTCTAGGCTCACACCATCCACAATAAAATTTGGAGTTGAACCTGTCCATTGTTTATGATGAGTATTTGCTTTCAGTTGGTTCAGGCAAACTTCTGTGGCCGTTACCCGAGAAGACATCTATAACGTTTAGAGATTTATGAGGTTCGTAGATAGAGAAAGAGCCATTGATTAAAGTCAATAGCTTAAAGGAACGTAATAATTCGGTGCAGCATATTGAACCTCATGATACAACAAAATATTGCCGTGTTAGGTGGTATGTTCATACTTGGATAGAATTAGAAAGTGGGAGGGAGTATCATGAGAATACTTAGAACTAGCAAAGTGAATACATTTCTTGTCTGTATGATGATGATGGCTATTTTATTGTGTTGTAGCAGTCAAGTACAAGCAGCACAGGACGGAGATTATGCTTACTATAACTGGGTGGCGGCGTAAATATTACGAAGTACACAGGGGCTGGAGGAGTTGTTACAATACCAAGCACAATAGGTGGATTTCCTGTCACAGGCATCGCTTACAATGCTTTTTCCAATAATACAGGTTTAACTAGTATTACCATTCCGCAAGAAGTAACAGGTATCGGTGACAATGCTTTTTCCGGTTGCACAGGCTTAACTAGTATTCGCTTTAACTCGGCAACAACATCAATATCTGATGAAGCGTATACAATCCCAGCCACAACAAAGATTATAGGCTATGACCCATCTACCGCAAAAACATACGCCACAAAATATAACCGGGAGTTTGAAGTTATAACCCTGCAAAGTATAGCCATAACTACTCCAGCTACCAAATTAAACTATACAATAGGCGATACATTAGATATAAGTGGATTAATAGTGACTGGGACTTATAGCGATGGTAGCACTAAGGTAGAGACTATAACTACTGCGAATATAACGGGCTTCAACAGCACAGTAGCGACAACAGATCAAGTTCTGACTATCACAGTTGGTGCTAAGACAACAACTTACAAAGTGCAAATCGTAGACGCACCGATAACCCTGCAAAGTATAGCCATAACTACTCCAGCTACCAAATTAAACTATACAGTAGGCAATACCTTAGATATAAGTGGATTAGTAGTGACTGGGACTTATAGCGATGGTAGCACCAAGGTAGAGCCTATAACTACTGCGAATATAACTGGCTTCAACAGTACAGTAGCGACAACAGATCAAGTTCTGACTATCACAGTTGGTGCTAAGACAACGACTTACAAAGTTCAAATCGTAGCCGCACCAATAACCCTGCAAAGTATAGCCATAACTACTCCAGCTACCAAATTAAACTATACAGTAGGCGATACATTAGATATAAGTGGATTAGTAGTGACTGGGACTTATAGCGATGATAGCACTAAGGTAGAGCCTATAACTACTGCGAATATAAAGGGCTTTAACAGTACAGTAGCGACAACAGATCAGGTTCTAACTATCACAGTTGGTGCTAAGATAATGACTTACAAAGTGCAAATCGTAGACGCACCGATAACCCTGCAAAGTATAGCCATAACTACTCCAGCTACCAAATTAAACTATACAGTAGGCGATACATTAGATATAAGTGGATTAGTAGTGACTGGGACTTATAGCGATGGCAGCACTAAGGTAGAGCCTATAACTACTGCGAATATAACGGGCTTCAACAGTACAGGAGCGACAACAGATCAGGTTCTAACTATCACAGTTGGTGCTAAGACAACGACTTACAAAGTGCAAATCGTAGCCGCACCGATAACTGTAACAGGAGTAAGCTTAAGTAAAAATGTTACAACCATAAACGTAGGTGCTAATGAAACTTTAAGTGCCACTATCACACCGACCAACGCTACTAATAAAAATGTCTCTTGGAATTCGAGCGATCCAGCTATAGCAACGGTAGACTCAAACGGCAAAGTAGTAGGTGTCAGTGCAGGGGCATCAGTTATTACCGTAACAACGGTGGATGGAAGAAAGACAGCCACTTGTACAGTAACAGTAATTAACTCAGATGCAACAGTAACAGGCTTAATATTAAAGACTATTAGCAACAGTGAGATCGACTTAAACTGGGATAAGGTAAACGGAGCAAAGTCATATACTATTTATCGTGCAACAAGTGAAAATGACACCTATGCTGAGGTTGGAAGTGTAAAGAAAGCCAGCTTTAAGGATACCAAACTTGAACCGTCTACTAGCTACTGGTACAAGGTAACAGCAGTAACAACTGGTGGAGAAAGTGGATTTTCTGACATCAAAACTGCTACCACTCTCCCTTTGACTCCAAGCGGAGGTTCGTCACATACGGCAACTCTTGATCAAATCGTAACTGAAATTATGTCCTACCGTGGCTATCTTAATCCGAGTGAAAAAGATTCCCTTAATGAAGCCAGATCAAACCTCTTGACTGCAGTGCAAGATGGGACTTTAAGCAGTGCCGCCGATGGACTTTTGACGGATCAAGTGGTGGCAAAATTTCAAGCAAAAGGTGTTACGAGAGCTGATGCAAAAGTGGCAATCATCAAAGCCCTCCAAGGTTTTCAAGCGATCCACTATTCTGATGACAACGCTACTATTGAAAGAGCACTCGTAAAGTTTAAAACCGAGAATGGGAAAACATTCAGAACGCTTTTCGGAGATAACTTTAAAGTAGAATTATTCTATGGTTTCATGATGGCTACGCAAGATGAGCTCCAAAAAGAGATCAAAAAAGATAAAAAAAATCCATCCGCTTTATTAGGCCTCGTAGGCGGTTCTAGTACAGAAATCAAGGATAAATTAGTTGAATGGCTGAAAACAGCCTTGCACAATGTTGCAGATCCTGCGAATAGTAAGTACCACGTCTTTGATCAAAAGCTCGCAGATATTGGCTGGAATATAGATTTACTTGTTGAAACGCAACGTCAGTTAGGGGCGGTTATTGATCCATCGAATGCCGCTGAAAAAGCCGTAGCAATGTCTGTTATCCGCTCTCAAATCCAATGCAAAATGAATGGAATTATCTGCGATCCGTTAACCCCTCTGACATTGAAAAAAGGTGATAATAAACTTAAACTTGATCTTTCTGTCAAAGGGATAGATACTGGTGCATTTAATCTTGCAGGCCTACTTGCTTGGAAGACCGATAATTCGGCGATTGCAACTGTTGCTGAGGATGGCTCTTCAATTAAAGCAGGTACTACAAAAGGTACAACAGTCATTACTGCTTATAGGATGAATGATTCACAAGTAGAAACCAACGAGTTAATCAGGATCACAGTGGCTGTAAATTAATTGGCTTTTGCTCAAGGCGAGTACTACACTCGCTAGTTGCGGGAAGACATATCGGATTATACAGAGAGTTGGGGTTTCCAGCTCTCTACTTTTTTACGTCAATCTTTTCAAGACAGTGGTTTCACTCAACTTATTGAAATTTCAGGCTGCAGAGAGATATGGAAATTTGTTTGCAGAAACTATTCCTGAGCAGGCTGATTCGTTTATTAGCCGTTCCTACTCCAATATTGTCGAATAAAACTGTTGATATGAGTTATGTTGTTGTTGCTACAGAAAGCATTTTGCCCTTTCTTAAAAAGGGCGAAGAAGATATCTATAACTTGAGTTATGGTTTACTGAACGACTCGTTCGTTTACCGTACAATGACTAGAGTGAACAATCCACGAAGATGGTCATGCTTCAGAGTGGATAAGAGAAGCCGTTTTGTACTACCTTGGCTTAGGAGAGCGACCAGACAATTTTAAGGGTTAAGCTTAAAATTGTCTGTTACAAAGTCCTAAGATAATAAAAATGTGTTCAAAGGAAGTGCCTTCCGGAAAGTTATTTCTTCATTCCAGTTAATGCGGTGTAACTATTAGCCTCGCCCGCGCCAAAGAGCTCATCGTTTCCAGGTTTACCTAAATCGACCGCTGTCTGTTGAATCAATGCAGTCACTTGGGCTGGGGTCAATCCCGGATTATGGGCTTTAATGACTCCGGCAATCCCTGCAACTTTCGGTGAAGCCATTGAGGTACCTTGCATCAGAGCATAGCCCCGAAGATTTGATGTAATATAGGGCTCCATGTTAGTCGGAAAGGTGCTAAACGTATGGTAGTGGAGGTCTAGTAACTTGAGATCACCGGTTTGGTCATAGATTGGTCCAAAGTCACCACCGGGGGCGGCTACATCGATGGAGCGGGATCCATAATTAGAGTAGAAAGCAATTTTATCTTTAGACCATTCGTTAGAAGAGGATACGGTAATAACTCCCGGGGTTTGTCCCGGTACTTCACGAGATGCGCCTTTAAACTTAAATCCTAAGTAACCGAATGTTTGATTCATGTAGCTTGTGATTACATTCGGATTGTTTAAGTTAAGAGACTCATTCCCTGCAGCAGTGACGACTGTGACATTATGATCTACAGCGTATTTAATGGCACGTCTGTATAAAAGTGCATCAGCAACGTCACTATAAGCATTTTTGTCATCTAAGTATGTATAACGAGAGATACTATCAAATCCACCGATGGACATATTTATGACGTCTACTTGGTCTTTAGCCGCTTGTACAATAGCCGAAATAATCCAGGTTGTCTGCGTGTTGCCGCTAGCAGAGAAGATACGATAAGCACGGATTCCTAGATCGGGTCCAATCCCGTGCATTTTGCCATTAGATGCAATAGAACCCGCAACGTGCGTACCGTGTCCGTAGCGATCACCATAGTCATTAGGATCATCAGTTTCGGTTGCGTCTCCGTCTGCATTGGCCGGTACAAAGTTTTGTCCGCCAACAATGTTATTTTTTAGATCTGGATGGTTAAAATCAATCCCACTGTCAATGATACCGACAATCGCCTTGTGGATTACTGTTCCGTTAATTTCCACACCGCCAGTCTCCAGTGCATAAGAATCTCCATTATGGGTAATCCGTTGAATATCCCATTGATAGTCCCAGTAACTATCGGTTTGATCAGCTTGAGGAATATCTGTAACTGGTTGACCGTTAGCATCCACAGGGTTGATCTTCTTATCATCTAATTTTAAAACCAACGAAACGTTTGCGGCTTGGATCCCCTTAATTGCTTTCAGATTATTTAAAAAGTAAGGGTTATCTGATTGTACCTCGAGCCCTGATACCTCAGGCAATACCCTAAGTATCTTACCTCCAGCTTTGGAAATAACTAGATCATAGTCAGTGGGAATTTGTTGCTGGAAAGCAATCGTGTAGGTGTTTTTTGTCTGAGATGCCCCGGCTGGAGCAATGAACGCAGCCGTGATTAAGCTTACCGTGACTACCAAGCTAAGAAACTTCCTATTCACTTTTCTATACTCCTTTTCTAAAATTATTCTTTTCTGCATCTTCCAACTAGATGGTCAGAGAGCACTTGTTAAATTATACAAATAGATTAAGTAAAATGCTATGAAATTTACCATTTTTTAAAAATTAAGTAATAAATAACTTTTATAACGACAAGCATTGTCCTCGTAATGACAGGCGATTGTCCGTAATAGTCTTTCTTCGAAGAAACCGATTTAGACCGTGACCTAAAAAAGAGAGAACACCGTTTTGTGAGATACGCAGACGACTGTAACCCCAACAATTCCTACTGGGAACGTCAGGACTTCATCGGTATAAGGAACTTCGTAACCTTTAGGAACCGCCTAGTGCGGACCACATGCTAGGTGGTGTGAGAGGATGGGGGCTAGCCTAGCCGACCCCTCCTACTCGAATGTTATTTTTCAGAGAATTCATTGGACATTGCACAGTAAAATTGCATGTGTATCGGTATAAAAAATAATTTTCTCCACCGTATAGGTTGAATTTCTTTTTAAGAGCAGTTCATCTTCTGTTTTAATGTTGCTGATACTTTTTAAACAAGCAGCATTAAAATATTTTGGGACTTTTAAGATAAATAGTACATCACCAGAGTATTCGATATTACCGTTAAAAAATAAAGTAGTACTCGAATAACCCTTTTCAAGAAACTTTGCTCCATTATAGATACTTAAAAAATTAGTGAGCTCTTGGAAACCTTCTAAATCTATCCATCTAAAAGTAATTATATCCTCAGGAGTTGACGCCTTTTCTATAGCAGAATCTATATGCATAATTCGATTTTTATACCTCGGATATCTACAATGACGCAAATGCTCGTTGAATTTGAAAGAACATGAAGTATATAGTTTGATGGTTTTAATTTCTTCCTGAGTTAGGTGTTGTTCCCATGAACTGTAGTTCAGTTTACTCCATTGTCTAATCTCGTCTCTAAGTTCAAATATACGGAATGAATCATTAACTTTGAGGTATTTAAGTAAGTTAAAAACATCCTGTAAGGTGTCGGAAAAGTCCTTGTTATTAAGTTGAGCAGATATATTTTCTTTCCTAAAGATTGATTGCCATATTTCTTTAACTTTTATAAATATAAAACATAACCTCCTTTGCTTAAAGGGTAGTTATGTTTCATATTTATTTGGATAGCACCAAGAAATGACTAATACTGCTTTAGTTTATCAACGTTAGAGGCAAATTCTAATTCGATAGTTAGACCAAAGAAAAAGAGTAACAACATCGTTGTTACTCTTGAAAAGTTATTTTTATCTCTATTAATACCTGCGAGCACCAAGATAACGAGAGGAGTAGAAGCTGTCACCAAGACTGGATGTTTTAACATCGCTTTGGGGGTTGCTGGCGTGAACAAAACGCCCTCCACCAATATAAATACCTACATGAGAGGCACCTTTAGCGTAGGTTGAAAAGAATACTAAATCACCTGCACGAAGGTCATTTTTACTAACTGGAGTTCCGGAAGCGAATTGTGCATAAGAGGTTCGAGGAAGAGATATACCAGAACTTGATAAGACGTACTTTGTAAAACCTGAACAGTCAAAACCACTTTTTGTTGTTCCGCCAAAAACATAAGGCGTACCTTGCAAGCTAAGTGCACGGTCTACGATATTTGAAGAACCGCCGCTTCCGCGAGATAGGGTAGAAGCTACCATGACTGGTTGCTTACTGGGGCCCTGAGCAATGACGCGATTGACTGGATTTTGTGTTACTTTTTCATCTACCACCTGCTTGGTAACGTCGATACCATTCTTTTGAACATAAGAATATGTTACTGTTTTTGAACCATTATTGCCTTGCTCAATTACTTTCGTTTGTCCAACCTTTAAACTATTGTCATTATTTGTTACGACATCATAGGGAATAGTTTCTGCACCTGTAAATGTCCCTTCACTTACAACGGTAAGATAAGGAGTTGTAGAAACTAGTTTAATAATTTGGCCGGGCTGCAATTTCGTATCCTTGCTCGTTCCCGGATTACCAGCTAATACTTCATCCGTTAACATATCGTTTTTGCGGGCAATTAGCCACCAAGAATCGTTGGGTTGTACAGTATAATCCTTTGTAGTTACTTTACCGTCAATCAACTCTTTGAAAGCTTGTTCAAGTGGTTTCATTTGATCTGGTTGGACTTCTGTTGCTTCAACACTAACCTGTTCGGCAAAACTAACGGAAGTTACCTTGTTTTCCTCACTGGGTTTAACATAATAGTCTTCATACTCTTCAAGAAGTTTATCGGAATCCTCTTTACTAGGCAGATATGCGACAACTGAACCGTCTGCTTCTAACTTATAACCTTCAAGATAAAACCCTAATTTTTCTTCTAACATCTCCTCGTTTAAAGAAGATTCGAAATAGACTGCAGGATTAACTCTGAGGGTTTCATAGGTGATTTGGTCATGGGTTTTGGCAACTACTCCAAATGGCTCGCCTTGTTGTTTTAGAATTGTTTCGACGAGGTTTTTACCGGCATCAACATTTTTGGCTAACCCAATTTGTTGACCGTTAATCATAACCGCAGCAGCGGCAGTTGTTGTCGAAAGATAATAGGTGAGACCGCCAGTTAGGATAACCACAATAGATAAGCCACCAACGACGCGTGGTGATTTCCATGAGACTTTTTTTAAGGTACTGTTGATAAATCGTTTGAGCAACGTTTTTTTCTGAGTCCAATTAAAATGTTTGATTCTAGTATGTACCGAACCTTTTAACCGTAATATGACTGGAGACAAATGCATATTTCTTTCACCTTTCTCAGCTTACGAGGTTAGTTGACGGATTCGGGCACAAGGTGTAAGCCCTACGCATTTAGTATGCGTTTCACCCCATAAAAAAAGATCCCCCGCTCTAGGTATCCTAGATTCAGCCTTTGTTTTTTTGCGTCGACATAATGTATTCGACATGATACGGAAATTTCCTCTAAAATTAATCGTAGAAATAAATGGAAATTGGCATTCCGAGACTTATTAGGAACCTAATTTTAGATCAACTTAGTACAAGATTTTAATGAGAGAGGCCTCGATTGATAATTTTCCTGACCCTTTCCGGCAATTCCGAGGCTTGCTCCTTGGTTAGTTTGGCAGTTGGGATGGGGTCAAAAATAGTTATTTCTACATGGGCTGGCTTAATTTTAAAGCCGTTTTGTTCCATTATCTTATACGAACCGCGAATCGTAATCGGAACAATGGGAACACCAGACTTCAACGCCAACTTCAAGCTCCCAGGTTTAAATTCGCCTAGAGTTTCACCTTTGCTGCGAGTGCCTTCAGGGAAAATGACCATAGAATATCCTTCTTTAAGATGTTCTGCAGCCTGGTTTATAACTTTAAGAGATTGTCGTATATCTGAACGGTCCATAAAAACACACTTCAAATGAGTCATCCAGGTTCGAATTAGGGGTAATTTTAGAAGCTCAACTTTTGCAATAAAGGCCTTAGGCTTATCAATATAACCCAAGAGAATAGGGATGTCAAAATTCCCCTGGTGATTGCTGACGAAAAGAACTGGGCCTTCAGAAGGGATGTTCTCCTCCCCGCTGATGGTAACAGTAACTCCTGCAAGCTTAACGAGAGTATGAGCCCATTTCTTTGCCGTTTGGTTTGTGAGCTGGTCATGTTCAACGGTTTTTCCCATTTTCTCTAATAGGTTAACTTTTAACAGTGTTGGTTGAATGGCTATGAGGTGTATCCAAAAATATGTAAACCATAGAATTGTTCGAAACATTAATCTACCCTCATCCTTTTTAGGATATTATACCAAAAATTAAGATACACAGAAACCTAAACATAAAATTCCTGAGTAATCATTTCGTAAGCCGTCCGGATAAGTGCCGGACGCCGGGTATGTTACTGATAAATTTATATATGTGTTAGCTGAGGAGGTCATTGAATCCATCACCATAATAGGTGCTGGAAATACCAATGGAGTTGTAAGGTTAAATTGACAGTAAATTAATCGAGAAGACTTGACAGCTGGCGTTAAGAAATTTATTATTAGTATAATAAAGATACTATAATTAGTATACTTACTTTCAGAAAGGTAATTCACAATGACACGAAAGTACAACCATTATTGTCCTGTGGCTTTTTCATTAGAGGTAATTGGTGGTAAATGGTCTTTTACTATCATTCGAGATTTGCTCACTAGGCCCCAAAGGTTTAGTGACCTGTTGCAGTACTCAAGCAACGTCACGCCTAAGGGACTTACGCTTGCACTCCGGCAACTTGAGGAGACTGGTATTGTTGAACGAGAGGAACAGCCGGGCCATCGCGAGGTTTGGTACAGGCTAACGCGTGCAGGTCAAGACCTGCGTCCTGTGGTGGAGGCAATGAAGGAGTGGGGCCTGAAACATGCAATGCGGCCACCATTGCCAGGCGAAGTGGTTCGCCCTGATCTAGCGATGGATGTCATTACAGATTCCCTCAATAAACGAGGCCGTAAGTTGCCTCAACCTACAACATGGTTGATGTGTTTCACGCATGGGGGAGCCCATGTCTTATCGTTTGATGGTGATCGATGGTCAACAAGTAAAGGAGAGCAAGCAGATCCGGACGTCCGAGTGACGGTATCTCCCGAAGCGTGGGCGACATTTTTGGCTGTTAAACGGAGTGAGAGAGATCAGTATGTTCAATCGTTGCAACTCGATGGCTCACCCGAACGTGTCGAGGAGTTTTTACGGGCCTTTGTCGTTAGAGATACACTTTACTAACATCAAGGTAAACGGTTTGGAAAACAGAGTAGAAAAGGCTAACAAGTGTACATACGGGAGGAGTCTATTCGGAGTATTGTTTAGTGAAGCGATTTTTTAGCCCTTCTATTTTGATTTAAAAGGTTCACAGAGGAAAGGAGAGATTAGGAACGAGCGAATAAGAAAGATGAACTAATATGAAGTACGAGGAGGGCTAAACTTGAGCGAATGGAAAAAGACCAGTTGCGTGCTTTGTGCCCAAAATTGCGGTCTCGAGGCGTTGGTGGAGAATAACCAAATTGTTAAGGTCAAACCTGACAAAGATAATCCCCGCAGCCAGGGATATGCTTGCCGAAAGGGGCTCAATATCGCTTATTACCAGCATCACAGTGATCGTCTTACTCACCCCTTGAAAAAAGTGGGGAAGGATTTCGTGCCCATCTCCTGGGAACAGGCACTCACAGAGATCGCGGAAAAACTACGAACCATCGTAGATGAGCATGGGCCACGTTCCTTGGCCTTTATGGGTCTGGGAGGCTTGGGAGGTCATTCTGAAGCAGTTTTCGGACTTCGTCTTTTACGTTCTTTGGGCTCGAAATACTACTATAATGCCTTGGCTGGAGAACTTACCGGTTTATACTGGGGCTATGGTCGAACTATAGGCAGGCAATATAATTTTACGATCTTCGATCACGATCAGACGGATCTCCTGTTAGCCATCGGTTGGAACGGTTGGATGAGCCATCAGATGCCTCAGGCCAGAAGATACCTTGATAAGATGTCCAAAGACCCAGGAAAAATGCTAGTAGTCATAGATCCCCGTCCTTCAGAGACTGCAAAAAAAGCAGATATTCATCTGGCTTTGCGTCCGGGTACCGATGCCCTGCTAACTCGTGCTTTGATCGCCATCATCTTACAGGAAGGATGGCAAAATCAACCATATATTGATCTGCATGTGAGTCAATTTGAGCAAATCGATCCCTGGTTTAAGAATTTTGATGCCAGGGAGGCCTGCAGAGTATGTGAACTGAACTATGATCAAGTCAAAGAAGTAGCACGACTTTTTGCCACGCGAAAATCATCACTTCATGCGGACCTTGGGGTACTTATGGGCAGGCATAGTTCAGTGACGACTTATTTACAAATCATACTGCTCGCCATCTGTGGACGCCTTTTTGTTCCAGGGGGGAATGTTGTTCCAGGTTATTTAATGACCATGGGACCACACACGGATGATCGGAATCCTAAGCACTGGAAAACCATGTCAACCGGTTTCCCTACAATTCTAGGCATGCATCCACCTAACGCAATGCCAGAAGAAATTGACAATAACCACCCCGAACGGCTACGGGCGGTACTTATTTCTTCCAGTAACCCTGTGCGCTCTTTTGCTGACACGACGGCCTATGAACAAGCCTTCTCCAAGCTGGATCTATTGGTTACTATTGATATTGCCATGACGGAAACAGCTAAGATGTCAGATTACGTACTGCCAGATCGCTCGCTTTATGAGAGATGGGATACTACTTACTTCCAGCTCAATTATCCCGAAATATATTGCCAAATGCGTCAGCCCATCGTGAAACCAGAGGGGGAACTCCTCGAAGGAAGTGAAATCTTTACTCGTCTGGCCGATAAACTAGGCTTTATTCCGGCAATCCCAGAATCACTTTATTCTGCTGCTAAAAAATCCCGAATAGAATATGGTCAGGCATTATATGCCTATATGAAATCGGAACCGAAGGCAGCGGCAATAATGCCATTTGTGGTGGCTAAAACTCTAGGCCAAGAAATGGGATCAGTTAACTTAGCCTGGATGTGGGCTCTGCTTCAAACTGTCCCCCAGAGTTTCAAGGAAAATGCAGTTCGGGCTGGCTTCAAACTCGGTCTCACTATGGGTGATGACATCTTTCAAGCAATCCTTGATCATCCGGAAGGTTTATGGATCGGTAAGGTGGACCCAGACAACAACTTTGCCAACCTAAAAACGGAGGATAATCGCATCAACTTATATATACCAGAAGTCGAAGAATGGGTTACTGGCATAACCCCAGAGTATGAAGAAGAACAACTTCAGTCTGAAGGTAAGTACCCCTTTGTTCTTTTGGCAGGACGGCACATGGATGAGAATGCCAATACCTTAATTCGGAATCCTGAGTGGAACCGTGGGCGAAGAGCTTGTACCGTGGCTATGAATCCGGAGGATGCCGAGGGGCTGGGCCTAAATGACCAACAAATCGTGAAGGTTACCACTGAAGCAGGGTCTGTGAACATTGAACTGGAAACCACCACGGACACTCGCCTCGGAATGGTGATCATTCCGCATGGCTTTGGGTTGGAATTTAACGGAGAGATATACGGAGTGGGGGTTAATCGATTGACCAAAAATACTAATCGCGATCGCATTGCAGGTACGCCTTTACATCGTTATGTGCGCTGTCAGGTGGAAGCGGTTATCGATTCTTAAGAAACACAATTCAAAATGGCCGATGTTTAGGAAGATATGCGATCTGGAGAAAATGAGTAATCTTATAAATGGCTAAGATAACAATGACATAGGATTTCGGTCAGAGGGTAAGCACTAATGATCAAGATGGTAAGCGAACTCGATCCTGGAAAATCGGGAAGAGTTATGAAAGTAATGCTCCAATGAAGAAAATGGATATTAGCAAGGGTATGAGGGATAGAATTATGAAGAGCACTCAATTAATGGGTGCTCTTTTCGACTTAACTATTTGAATTGCAGTACATACCAGTGAATATTTAAAAATATTTCGCCCGTAAAATGAACTTATTAGGTAAGATAGAACTCATAGGTATAGAAGTGAGGTGAAAGCTTTGGAAAATGAGTTTGCCCAGATGATAAAACGAGCAAAAATGGGGGATAAAGAGGTGATTATAGAACTCATCATGAGGCAAAAACAGGATTATTATCGCCTCGCCTATACCTTTATGAAGAACCAAGATGACGCATTAGACGTCATGGAAGATATGATACTAAAAGTTTATGAAAATATTAAGAAGCTTAACGATAATAATGCTTTTTATAGTTGGAGTAAAGCAATCCTAGTTAATTGTTGTAAAAATAACTTAAGGAGAAAGAATAGGATCATATTGATCAGCAATATTCAGGAAGGCCCCCACGAAGATGTCTTTCAAGTAAAGGATGAACAACTAGATATTGAAAAACACATGAAAAAGCTCAATCAAAAACACCTGGAAGTTCTAAAATTAAGGTATTACCTTGATATGGATTATGAATCTATTGCTGCTATCTTAAAAATTCCGTTAGGAACAGTCAAATCACGAATTCACACTGGGCTTCTAAAATTAAAACAGAGCATGGGAGTGAGTAACTGATGAACAATATAGAAGATATTCTTAAAACACAAAAGTGTAAAATTGATCAAATTGAAGTTCCCGAAGAGTTGGAGGGTCGACTGCGAACTGCCTTAAATAGAGACAAACAATTTAGACTAAGAAACAGAGCTAAAGTTTATGTCGCGGCCATGGTTATGGTGGTTACTCTATTACTATCGTTTAATTATGATGTAATTGCTTTTTATAGTAAACAGCTCCTAGGGTATGATCAGGTCATGAACGATTCTTTGAAAGAATTAAGTGAACTTGGTAAAGGACAACCGGTGGGAAAAGGCTTTGTATTCGACAATGGAGTCTCATTAACAGTTGATTACGTAATGTTAGATGAAAATCAACTTTTAGTGTTCTATACCGTAAAAGATCCATCAGGGCACGTCGAAGAAAATGACATCTTATCTATAATGTCCTTAAAAGGCTTTTGGGGAGAATATTACCATCAGAATTCCCAGGGTATTATTAATGAAGAGAAAACTGAAATAAAATATCTCGCCAGCTTTGAGCCTCCAAAGCCTTTTGAAAAAGGCTTAACCTTAAGATTTTCGCAAATACGCAAGGGAACACAAACGCCTGCTGAGATCAGCTTTACTTTAAACAGGAATACTGCTATGGGACATACACTAAAAGAGACTCTCAATGAGACGATTAAAGTTGATCAAGCCCATATTAAAATTGAATCTATTCTTGCATCCCCTACAAAAACAGTGATCGAGGGTTCTATACAAAATATTTTCGAATTAGCTAAAGGGCAGCTCAGTGGAGAGAGACTTCGACCGACAGATCTAACGCTAAAGCTTATTGCCAATGGAAAAGAAGTTCCCGTACAAGGGGGTGGGATGAGCACTGACATGAAAGGGATTACTTTTCACAGTGATTATGATCCTTTACCCTCAGATTTAGAGCAACTCCAACTAGAATTGGTCAAGTTTGGAGCAGATCACGATGTGAATCGACAGTTTAAGTTGGGGAGAACTAACGATAGCGAGAAGCAGAAGTTAAATATTCTAGGGCAAATAGTAGAGATAGATCAAATTAAAACTTCCCAGGGAGAGACGCATATAACCATTAGCAGTGAAGAGAGCCTTATCTTAAGTCGGGTATATTTAATGATTGATGGACAGAAAGTCCCCCTAGAAGAAACCATTATGGACAATTATGATAAACTTCAGGATGGTACCATTATTCATACAAGAACGCTGCGTTTCTTGGGTGCGGGGGATGAGTTGGAACTAGATGTCCAAAGAATGACATATTCAAAAAGCTATGATGAAATGCTAGAGATACCGATCAATTAAATAATGGCTCAGATAATAGGTAAGAGTTAGGGCATTCAGACAGATGTTTGGATGTTCTAGCTTCTTGTTTTTAAGTTAAGAAGGGATGGGCTCTAACTATATACTGATAAGAACTGGCTTTCCCACATCCCACCCAGGCTGAAGGAAGTCTGGGCGAACAGCTTGTTTTATCACAATTGGCCTCAATGAAATGATATAATCAATCTAGGGTCTAATGTTTAACGTATTAATTCCACGCTGGCAAACTATAATGTTTAGCCGTTACCTGGATGAAAAGGAACTAGAAAACGAGAGCGTCGAAGTATTAATGACTCTTCTATGATAGTTGCCAGATTTATTTCAATCCAAGGATGGAAAAGGGGGATGCGAGGTGGGTGTTTTCTCGGATATGATCATTGGGTCTGGGATAGATACAATGGATTGCATGATTACACTTGATTTCCCAAAGGTTTCTCAAGATCGAAATATTTATGAAGTCTATGAAGAATTTGGCCAATCGTTAGACTGTGTTTATGTCTTAAACAGAGACGGATTATTGGTGGGTCTTCTAGATCAGGCTGCTATGCTGCAGGCCGGAGCTCGTAAGAATATGCAAAAATTAGCAGGGGAGCTCGTGTGTAAGGTTCCGATGTGCTTGCCCTCGAGTAGTTCGGTTCAAGAGGCGATCACCCTTTTCTTAAAACTAAAAGTGAACGAAGTCCCAGTTACTGATGAGACGAGACGGATGATCGGAGTACTCAAGCTTTGGCCGTTGTTTGATTACCAGGCAAGCAAGTTGGAGAGGTTAGAACAAGAGCTTAACAAATCCAAAAAGCTAACAGCTACATTGGAAGCGGTTATAGAAAATCCGTATGAAGGTATGGTTGTTGTCGACGAAAATAGCCACGTGACTATGATTAATAACTTCTATTTAGAGGTCCTTGGGGTAACAAGGGAACAAGCTCTGGGACGGCATATTTGCGAACTAACCCCACATTCAGAACTTCCAAACATTGTGCGTACGGGTAAGGCCCAATTCGTAGACTACTGGAAAGTTGGAGACCGGGATTTTATGATTATCCGGGCACCCATCAAAAAAGATGGCAAGACAATTGGCGCACTTGGCAAGACCCTCTTTAAGGATATGGGTCTAGCCCATGTCTTCGCCCGAAAACTGGCCCAATTGGAAAATGACCTGAAGTTTTATAAAGAAGAGTTGCGCAAAATTCACAGCGCTACTTATACTTTTGATGATATTATCGGAGAAGGATTTAAAATTACAGCAACCATACGCTTAGCTCAACGGGCTGCTCGTACAACCTCAACCGTTCTGTTAACGGGGGAGAGTGGAACGGGAAAAGAGTTGTTCGCTCATGCTATTCATAATTATAGCGTGCGGCGCCATGGACCATTTATTAAGGTTAACTGTGCCGCTATTCCTGAACAGCTCTTAGAATCTGAGCTGTTTGGTTATGTTGAAGGGGCCTTCACCGGAGCAAGCAAAGATGGCAAACCCGGTAAATTTGAACTGGCGAACCATGGTACTATCTTCTTGGACGAGATCGGGGATATGAGCCTAACAATGCAAGCCAAGCTTTTACGTGTCATTCAGGAACGTGAAATTGAAAGGATAGGCGGAACGCAACCTTTCAAAATCGATGTGCGTATTATTACAGCTACTAACCGCAAATTAGAAAAAATGTTGCAGGAAGGGACGTTTCGGGAGGACCTTTTCTATCGGTTAAATGTTATGGTTCTTGAGTTACCTTGCTTACGGGAAAGGTCTGGGGACATTAGATTACTGGCAAATTACATGGTGACTAAATTAAACCAAAAATTAGAGACAGATGTGGAAGGTATTTCTCAAGAAGCCATGCAAATATTACAAAACTATGCATGGCCAGGTAACGTCCGAGAACTAGAGAGCGTTTTGGAACGAACGATGAACATGGTTGATGAGCCGATTATTTTACCTGAACATTTACCGGCTCGAATACTGCAGGCCAAAATGAGCGTGAATGATCCTCAGAGCGGAGAACATAGCAGATTCGAGGAAGGCAGAAATTTTGCTGAAAAAGAGTTGTTGGTTGACGCTTTGAGGCGTGCCAAGGGCAATAAGGCGCAAGCTGCAAAAATCTTGGGGATTCACAGATCTGTTCTGTATAAGAAACTTACGAAGCATGGGCTTGGTGGTGAGGTTTTGTCTGGGGAGTTGTAATCTGAACGATCGTCGGGTTGCTTGATCGAGACAAGGCGTCTTTTATGAGAGCATATTGTCTCCAATAGGAGACATCGAAAATGTATCAATGCGGCATTATTTTAAGATGGTTCTAAATAATCTCATTAGATGATTTGACTAGGGGCAGGGTTTTTCCTGGCCTTTTTTGTTTTCATTAAATAATTATTAAAAAAAGTCAGAAATTTGGATCTATTCTTGCATATTGAGTGAATTAATAGAGGGGGCAGTTGGGGCAAAATCTTCTGAGAATAAATAATTAGGGAGGGGTCGATTTGGATTATAAAAAGGAGTACGAGCGTAAATTTGTCACTGCTGACGAAGCAGTTAAGGTCGTGAAATCAGGTGATGTTGTTCATTATGGTGAATTCATGATGGCTTCACATGTTTTGGATGCCGCTTTGGCCAAGAGGTGTGATGAATTAGAAGGGGTTAATATTAGAACAGTTACCTGTCCGTTTATACCCCAAACTATTGTCAATGATCCGGAAAGGAAACATTTTATTTATAATGACTGGCATTTTAGTGGAGCCAGCAGAAAACTGCATGATAAAAATTTGTGCAACTATATTCCCCTGACCTATCATGAAGGTCCCAGTTTTTTTGACCGAAGTTGGGTACCGGTTGATGTAGCTTTGATCAAGGTTACTCCTCCTGATCAACATGGCTATGTAAACTTGGGCACATCGAATTCTATAACACATGCCTTCTGTGATGCTGCTAAAATCGTGATTGCTGAAGTAAACGAGTCCGTACCCCGATGTTTAGGTGGCTCCAGGGAGACCTTACATGTATCCGAAATCGACTATTTTGTTCAGGGTGACAATAGACCTCTTATTCAGCTCCCCGAAACCCCAATCTCAGATGTGGATAAGATAATCGCCAAAATTATTCTGGAACAAATCGAAGATGGTGCCTGTTTACAGTTAGGAATTGGGGCTATGCCCAATGCAGTTGGCGCAATGATCGCCCAATCGGACTTAAAAGACTTAGGTGTTCACACAGAAATGCTGGTCGATTCATTTGTGGATATGTACGAAGCTGGAAGAATTACGGGTCTGGGCAAACAGCTTGATAAAGGTAAGATGGTCTATACCTTTGCCATGGGAACCAACAAGCTCTATGATTTTTTGAATAACAATCCTATTTGTGCAAGTTACCCGGTGGATTATACGAATGAACCTGACATAATATGCCGAAACGATAATATGATCTGCATTAACAATGCGATAGAAGTAGATCTCTATGGTCAGGTGGCATCGGAATCATCAGGTACACGGCAGATTTCTGGAACTGGCGGCCAGTTAGACTATATTTATGGGTCTTATAAATCTAAAGGAGGTAAGGGGTTGATCTGTCTTACCTCGACCTTCGTTGCCAGTGAGGGCAAGTTGCAATCCCGCATTACGCCTACTATAAGTCCAGGGTCGATTGTTACCGTGCCTAGGAGTATTAATTATTATGTAGTCACTGAATACGGAATAGCAATGCTGAAGGGAAAGAGTACGTGGCAAAGAGCCGAGGCCTTAATAAATATTGCTCATCCTGATCTGCGTGATGAATTGATCAAAGAAGCGGATGTCAATAAGATTTGGGTGCGATCCAACAAGAGAACCTAAGGCTGTAGATCTGCTGAATTTGGGGAGGGCTAATTAATATTAAAGGGGTTTTAAATTATGGTAATGCAACTTAATGAAGTTGTAATGGTTAGCGCTTGCAGAACACCTATTGGTTCTTATGGAGGGTCGCTCCAACCAGTGCCCGCCAATGAATTGACCAAGCTTGTTGCTGCTGAGGCTATAAAACGTGCGGGAATTGATCCGAAACAGGTCGATGAAATCGTGGCTGGAATGTGCTTAGGTCATGGTAATGGCTCGTGTCCCCCCCGTATTGTGGCTATGGAGATTGGTATGGATCCTAAATCAAGTGCCTGTATGGTCAACCAGAACTGTGCATCTGCAATGAGAGCCGTGGAAATCGCTGCTATGAAACTGCAACTAGGCAAATACGAAATAGCGCTAGTAACTGGTACTGAAAGTATGAGTAATATCCCTTACATCTCTACGACATCCAGATGGGGTGCAAGAATGGGCGATGTCAAACTTCAGGACGCCATGCTTGCAGATGGACTAGTATGCCAACTAGCCGGTTCCCATATGGGAGGAACTGCTGAAAATATCGCTGAACAGTATGGAATTACCAGAGAAGAATGTGATGAGCTAGCTCTACTTAGCCATCAGAGGGCAATAAGGGCTATTGACGAAGGTCGTTTTGTCAGAGAGATTGTTCCTGTTTCAGTCAAAAAGGGGAAGAAAGAATACGTGTTCAAGCAGGACGAACATTCTATTCGAGGTGCAAGCTTCGAAAGTATGGCCAAGCTGAAACCTGCATTTAAAAAGGACGGTGTTGTAACTGCTGGCAACGCTTCTGGTCTAAATGACGCAGCGGCGGCTGTCGTTTTGATGACCAAGAAAAAGGCTGAGGAACTGGGAATTAAACCTCTAATGAAACTTATAAATATCTGTGATGAAGGGGTAGAAGCTAGTGTTATGGGCTTAGGTCCCGCTGTTGCTATACCCAAATGTTTGAAAGAAGCTGGAATAAAGTATGAAGACGTTGATTACTGGGAAATCAACGAAGCCTTTGCCGCCCAAGTGATGGTGTTGGCAAGAAGATAAAAGATGAAGCAGGCATCACTTTCAACATAGGTACGTTCGAGCAGGATGGCAACATTAACACGAATGGTTCTGGAATTGGATTAGGACATCCGGTTGGGGCTACCGGACTGCGCATCATTGTCAGTCTTTATTATGAACTGGAGAGACTTGGGAAAACAGTTGGCGGCGCTTCCCTTTGCGTAGGTGGCGGAGCAGCTATGGCTTCTCTGTGGACTCGAGAGATATAGATGGTGTAAGAAATTCGTGAAAAAATTTAGGCTGGAGGGAATGTAAACATGGCGTCTAATTTTGCAGTTAATAATATTAGAGATTTTGAATTTATTATTCAAGAATGGCTTCCAACTGAGGGGGTTTTTAACTACCCGCAGTTTGCAGATTATTATTCCAAGGATGATATTAAATCAGTCTTAGATCCAGTTTTAAAAATGTGCAAGGCAGTAATTGAGCCGACCAATGGCGAAAACGAGACTCATCCAGCTACCTTTGCTGACGGTAAGGTAACTACCCCGCCTAGCTTAGGACCTCTTTTCCACAAGTTGCAGGAAGAGGGCTGGGGTACCAGCAATATTGATGATTCACCCGATGCTATGGTATTACCGGAAATGTTGAATGCCGCTGTTTGGGAGCTGATTTGTGCGGCAAATCCCACCTTTATGCCCTATGTGCTGCTGACCAGTGGGGCAGCCGGTCTAATTCAAAGCTTTGGCGATGACAAATTAAAAGCTAAGTTCCTTCCTAATATGATGAATGGAACCTGGGCTGGAACTATGTGTTTGACTGAGCCCGGAGCAGGGTCCGATGTAGGCGATATTCTTTCTAAAGCCTATCCGACTGACGATCCGCGGATCTTTAAGATCAAAGGCAATAAGATATTCATAACTGGTGGCAACAATGATTTTACGGAAAATATCATTCACCTCTACTTAGCTCGTATAGAAGGTGCTAAACCCGGTACCAGCGGAATTTCTCTATTTGTAGTTCCTAAGTTATGGGTTAACGAAGATGGAAGCTTGGAAGACAATGATTTTCTAAACACCGGGATAGAGCATAAAATGGGCCAGCATGGTTCGGTCACAGCTGCTTTATCTGCTGGGGAAAACGATAATTGTCGAGGCTGGCTGCTGGGTAAAGACCCACGTGAAAACGAGGGCAAGGGGGAAGGTATGGCCCAGATGTTTCAAATGATGAACATGGCCCGGATAGAAACAGGTCATATGGCGCTGTCCTGTATTATCAACGCCTTTGCGAATGCCCGAGATAATGCTAAAGAAAGAGTTCAGGGCCGCTTGCTGACAAATCCCAAAGCTGGTCGGGTATCCATTATTAACCATGAGGATATTAAGCGCACTCTGATGATGGGCAAAGCACATATTGAAGCCATGCGGGCCATGATGTACAGGGTTTATCTGGCTTTTGACCAGAGGCATCGCGATCCTGATCCTGCAGTAAGGCAAGCTGCCAACGACCTGATCGATATAGCCACCCCGCTTTGCAAGGCCTATCCTTCTGATGAAGGATGGTGGCTCATTGGCGAAGCAATCCAATCCTATGGCGGGTATGGCTACTGTGAAGAGTATCACCTGTCCCAAATCGCTCGCGACATGAAGATTTACTCCATCTGGGAAGGAACTAATTATATCCAGTCCATGGATCTGATTGGCCGTAAGATGAACATGAAGGGCGGCACTGTCTTTGGGGCTTGGGTACAAGAAATGGTCGATTTCTACGTAGCGAATAAAGGCAATGAAGCCTTAAACAAGGAATTTTCTAACCTGGGCAAGGCACTTGACGCTTATCAAGCTATGCTTAAGGCCTTGAACGGATACACCAAAACCAATATGAGCATGATTCCTCTCTATTCCCGTCGTATCTTGACCGCTTCTGCCCAGCTATTCTGTGGTAGGCAGATCCTTGACCAAGCGGTATTGGCTGATAAGAGGGCTAAAGAAGTGGGAGAAGGACATTTTGATTATAATTTCTACATTGGAAAAGTAGCCGCTGCTAAGTACTATTTACACAATGTAGTTCCCAATGTGTGGTCAGTTGCAGAGATAGTAATAGATGGTGATACTTCAGCTCTTGATGTTCCGGTAGATGTTTTCGAATACTAGAAGACAAGAGAGCAAATTAAAACAGGGAGTGTCGCAAATTTTTGAAGTAGTAAGCGATGCTCCCCTTTGCTTTGTACGGAAAAATAATTTAGTAATTGGTTTATAACTTACAAAACTTAAAATAGTTATCAAAAATATTCCCGAAATTAATGTTTCAATATTTACCCATTATGAGTTCCCATGTCTTATTTCAAGCACAACTTCTTAAAAATTAAATAAACAAATTTGACTATTATTACTAGCGCAAATATACATATGATAAAAACTATCTGTTGATTGTATTTTCCCTTTAGCAACGTCCCTTTTTTGTGGAACAGATGTCAAGAGTCATCTGGCGGTGCTATAGATAAAGGTGGGACGTGTTGTTTAAAAGTTCTATTTTAAACAACACGTCCCACCTTACATTATCCTACTGCATTTTCTGCTATTGGTTCAAGATCTAAACTTCCATCATATCCGTTAGGAAAGAAAATATAGACAGCTGCTTCCTTGTTTTCACCTGTTAAGCGAACTGCACATGCAGAGCCGTCGGATAACTCACTAACAACCATGACGCCAGTTTCGGGGGTTGCATAAATCACTTTACTGCTGGTTATGGAGACCTCTTCCGGCATTAATCTGGCGATATCTTCTTCAGCCTTATTTCTCCACTCGGGACCTTCTAGATTTTTACTGTTATCTACTAAATAAGAAAGGTTGAAGGAACTTGCATCAAGCATGGATCCGTTCACAGAGTCCACACTGGCGATATACCTGTTGGTAGTATTGTCTTCGTTGGGAGCGTGGAATATTACTGTCCAGTTGTCTGAGTTTGGCATTGGGTTTTTCGAAAAGCTTGCATGAGCAGTGTAACTTGTAAAGTCAACATTATAGGCCTTCTTAAGTATGTCTGCGGCGTAAGCGGCAGCTTGTTCAGCTGAAATATCCTTAGCGCCTAGTTGCGATAGTGACATTCTTAGGAGTTATGCTTGTGATTCCAACGTTCGACTTGGGGAATAACTTGACCCAAGGGGTTATGTGGGGAATGCTCTCCGGACTTACCTATGCAGTCTTATCAATGCTCAACAGAAAATTTGTCAAAGACTATTCGAGCCTTGTCATTGCTTTCTATGAACAAGTTACGGCTACAATTATTTTAATTCCTTTTTTTGTCATACAGCACCCGGTTTTAAGCCCGAAAGAGATTTTATTACTCCTTCTTTTGGGGGTAGTGTTTACTGGGATTTCTCATTCACTCTTTATTAATGGATTAAAGACCGTCAAGACACAAACAGCAGGTATTATTTCTTGCCTTGAACCGGTCTATGGCATTATTTTCGCAATGTTGATAGTGAGAGAAATACCAACAATCCAAGAAGTCCTAGGAGGCCTTATTATTCTAAGTGCAGTTTTTTACTCGACCAGTAAAGCTAACTAATTCTTTATAGCATAATAGTTTATTGGTGAATTGACCCAATCCCGACGAGTTATGAAGATAATGAAACAACAGAATGGATTTACAGCCCATTCTGTTTTGTTTTACAAAGTCAGAAGTATAAACTTGTCGTTATTACTTTCCAAGCATAAGTGCAACTATGGCGGTCGCCAGGGCCTGCGGCTTCTTCGCTAAGTTAACACGTGCGAAGACAGTGTCTTCGGGCGCCAGCCGAGTTTTCTTTAAACTTTATAGGAGAACGACATTATTTTGTCACAAAATCAAGGCACTATTTAAAATATCCCCTGAATCAAAAGGGTTCAGGTAGACTCGATAATTGATTGAGTAGATTAAGAAAGGAGAGTTATGTTTTGGAACAACCATCATTACAAGCTCCACAAATCCCTAAGCCGATCGCTTCGGGAACTAAGAAAGTTAGGTTATGGCATAGACCATTTGTACATAATTATTTTTGTTCTTTTAGTCGTCCTGATTACGATGAATCAAGCTTTAAAGGAAATCGGAATTACAATTCCTTTTGTCGCATCGGCTTCCTTACATGCGATTTGTCCATTCGGGGGAGTTGTATCGATCTACGAATTTTTTAATACAGGTCTTTTTGTTCAGAAGACTCATGAATCGTCCTTTATTCAACATTCGGTTGATATTCCTTAGAAAGATTTACTCAGGGTCTATGTATATCTAATACTGTATCACTTGCTTGCATGTCCACTCTAATCTGCTCTTGTGGGTTGGTTACATGGTAATACCCATTTTTCATCATATAAGCTGCAACTTTTTCATGGGTCTCAATAGCGACATCCAAGTGTCTGCGGAGTACATCCCTTACTTCAGGAGTTACAGCTTCAGAGATTGTCATGGCATAATTAATAACACCTGATTTTGAAGCTAATAGAAGATCTGTCGCAATAACTTGTTCGGTCATATCCCCCATACCTATCATATCTTGAAAAAATCCCAATATTGACACCTTCTTTTTAACTTAGTTTATCAAATTCGAAGAAGACACTCACTTCTATATAAGTGGGTGTTCCTTATTTTGCTTCGGTAGGGGTAGAGTCCCCCACGTCTCGATGTTCAGCTTTAGGTGAACGAGTTCACTGACGTTAATGGGCTGGTGCGGCTGTATTGTCTAGAAGCTGTGAAGATTGAATCAATTCCTGCAGTAGCATTCTCAAATCTTCATCTTTAATGATAATTTTGATAGAATGAATTGTATGGTCTTTCGATAAAAATAAGGAGAAGAAACTAAAAGTATGAAGAATATTTTTAAAAATGCTATCGAGATAGCAAAGGGAATATGCAAATCGAAATTAGGTAACGGGGATATAGCAGTGGATTGTACCATGGGAAATGGATATGATACTGCATTTTTATGCCATTTAGTTGGAGAAGAGGGGAAAGTCTATGCTTTTGATATCCAAGAAGAGGCTGCAATTAATACTGAGAAAAGACTAAAGGAATTGAAGCTTCTTGAAAGAGCTGAAATCATACTTACTGGTCACGAAAATATTGATAAATATGTTAAGGAAGGTGTTGCTCAATTAGTAATATTTAATTTAGGATATCTACCAAAGGGAAATCATGAGGTTACTACGAAAAAGGAGACAACTATTGAAGCTCTACAGAAATGTTTAGGGTTGCTCAAACCTAACGGTATGATTTTATTAGTTGTATATTCGGGACATGAGAATGGTAAAATGGAACTAAGGGCTTTGGAGGACTTTACTGCAACATTAAACCAAAAGGAGTATAATGTAGCCAAAATTTGCTTCACAAATCAGATTAATAATCCACCGGAACTTATTTGTATTGAAAAGGTTTTCAAAGCCTAAGAAGAGGAATAGAAATTAAAGTTCTGCTTGCAATATCATATTGCATTGTGTACAATATGATTGTATCAAATATAAATAAGGATAAGGTGATTAACATGTCAATTTATGATTATTCGTTTCAATCTATTGAAGGAAAGACCGTCTCTCTTTCTGATTATAAAGGAAAGGTGATGTTGCTCGTCAACACCGCCAGTAAATGTGGCTTTACGCCACAATATGAGGGATTGGAGAAGCTTTACGAAACCTATCAAGATCAGGGATTGGTGGTAATTGGTTTCCCATGTAACCAGTTTTCTGAGCAGGAACCAGGGACAAATAGTGAAGTTCAGGAGTTTTGTAAGATAAGATACGGGGTTACGTTCCCACTGTCTGCTAAGATAAATGTGCGGGATGAAAATGCAGATCCGATCTTTCAGTATCTTTCTGAACACACAAGGTTTGACGGCTTTGGAAAAGGCCTTAAAAACAAGGCCTTTGAACTTATGATGAAACAGAAATATGGAAAGCAGTTCTCCGATAGCTCTATAAAATGGAACTTTACTAAATTCCTCATCGGCAAGGACGGAAAAATCGCAGGCCGTTTTGAGCCCACCATATCCCCAGAAAGCATGACGACTTCGATTGAGGAGTGCTTGTAAATTGGACGGGAACTCAAAAGACATGCTCAAGCTCGACAATCAGCTGTGTTTTGCACTTTATGCATGCTCGAAAGAAATTATTTCCTTGTATAAGCCATACCTGAACTCTCATGGGCTAACCTACACTCAATATATTACACTCTTGGTATTATGGGAGCAGGATTCGCTCAGTGTCTCTGAGCTTGGAAACAAGCTTTTGCTTGATTCAGGCACACTCACCCCTCTTCTAAAAAAACTCGAAAAGTCCCAATTGATTGAGAGAGTAAGAGATAAAGACGATGAACGAATCGTCAAGGTTTACTTGACGGAAAAAGGAAGAATGCTACAGGAATCATTTCTTGAACTACCTCAAAAAATGTTTTGTAATTCTGGCATTAAGCTAGAGGAAGCAATAAATCTTAAAACAATGCTCAATCGGTTACTGGGAAATATTCGGAAGCTGTAATAAGTTGTTGTCCTGTGATATTGACAGCCATAATCACCTGTCATATAATAACTAGTATTATAATGAAAATATTAATACACAATGACTGATGATGAGAAATAGTATGTCTTATGGGAATGTCTTAGCGAGTCAGAGGCGGTGAGAGTCTGATACAAATCTCTTAGACAGAATGGTTCTCAGAGGTGTGATCCGAAAGCTGTTACAGTTAGTAGGTGATCCGGGGGTTTCCCGTTACAGAGACAAGGGTATCGAGAAAATTTTCTCCGTACCTGATAGATTAGAGGTATTTGGTGGTTTGTTTGCATAAGTCCGATCAGCAGTGATTGGATTTGTAAAAATAATTACCCTATACGAATTAAGGTGGTACCACGGAGCATTCCGTCCTTTTAGGATTGAATGCTCTTTTTTATTTACCTGATTTAAGCACAAGCATCAAATGGTACATGGAAAATGAATATGCAACTGCATGAAAGGAGAGTTCAAATGGTTAAGGAAAAGACACATGTGCTATCCGATGACGGCTACGAAACGAGTGGGCATTTTGGCCCATATGGAGGTGCTTATGTTCCAGAGACGTTAGTGCCTGCTTTACGAGAATTGGAAGCGGCTTATATGGAATCTTGCCAAGATGAGAGCTTTCAGCAGGAATTTAAAGAGCTTTTGCAAAGGTACGTTGGACGACCGTCTCTCTTCTACGAAGCTAAGCGCCTTGCGGAACAATTAGGTGGTGCTCGAATTTATCTTAAGAGAGAAGATCTCAATCACACGGGCGCTCATAAAATCAACAACACACTGGGGCAGGTTTTGCTTGCTAAACGTATGGGCAAGAAACGGGTGATTGCAGAGACTGGAGCAGGTCAACACGGGGTAGCAACGGCCACGGCTTGCGCGCTGTTTGCTCTTCCTTGTGTGGTTTATATGGGAGAGGAAGATGTGCGCAGGCAGAATTTAAACGTTTTGCGAATGAGATTACTGGGTGCTGAAGTTCGCACGGTGACCCACGGTTCATGTACCCTGAAAGATGCTATCAATGAAGCGCTCAGAGATTGGGTTACGAATGTCGAGGAAACGTTTTACTGTTTTGGAACAGCAGCCGGACCCCATCCCTATCCGACAATTGTTCGAGATTTTCAAACAGTGATTGGGCGGGAGACGCGGGAGCAGGCGTTGAACGAGCTGGGAAAACTACCGGACGCGATCATTGCTTGTATCGGTGGAGGAAGTAATGCTATTGGGATCTTTCATCCATTTATCGATGATAAAGAGGTAAGACTGATCGGAGTCGAAGCTGGAGGAACAGGGAACAAGACGGGTGAAAATGCGGCTACACTTTGTCTAGGTGAGCCAGGAGTTCTGCACGGAGCGTATAGCTATTTATTGCAAGATGATGATGGACAAATCGTTGTAACAACCTCCGTTTCTGCAGGGCTTGACTATCCGGGCGTCGGTCCTGAACACAGTAATTTAAAGGAGACTGGGCGAGCTGACTATGTCAGTATTTCTGATCAAGAAGCCTTGGACGCGTGCACCCTGCTTTGTCAAACAGAAGGCATACTGCCTGCCCTAGAAAGTGCCCATGCTGTTGCTTATGCGGCAAAACTCGCACCAGGGCTCTCGAAGGAACAGGTGATCGTCGTTAATCTCTCTGGAAGAGGAGATAAAGACGTAGAAACTCTGGCTCAGTATTTGGAAGGAGGGGCAAATCATGAGTGAGCGGCTTAAAGCAGTTTTTAAAAGTGAGCCTACTGGGGTAACCCGTCTAGTCTCATATATAATGGCAGGAGATCCCTCCGTGGAAGCAAGTCTTCGTCGCTTGAAGGGACTGGCCGATCACGGTGTGGATGTGTTAGAACTGGGGGTCCCCTTCAGTGATCCTATGGCAGATGGAGTGGTCATTCAAGCCGCCGCTGAGAGGGCTTTGAACGCTCAGATGACAGTGAAAAAAACGTTGGAACTTGTCCGGGAATTTCGCAGAACCCATGATACTCCGCTTCTTTTAATGAGTTATCTTAACCCACTTCTTCGCTACGGGTGGGATCAATTGGCGGAGGATGCTGCTGATGCAGGGGTTGATGGGTTTATTTTGCCGGATTTGCCTTGGAGAGAAGGTCAAGGTCTGCGCATGAGAACGAAAAAGAGGGTGGGCAACAAATTGGATTTTATCCCAATGATCGCCCAAACGAGTCGTGAGCAGGACATTCAGGCCGTCTCTCAGGTTACGGAAGGCTTTGCTTATGTCATATCGCGAAATGGGATTACGGGAGGAGAGGTTGAACTCCCTGCCAGCGTTAATAAGTTCATTGAAAGTTTAGGGAACAGTCTTCAAATTCCGCGTTGTGTTGGTTTTGGGATTCAGAAACCGGAACAAGTCCGCGCGTTAGCAAAGGTTTGTGACGGAGTTGTTGTAGGCAGTGCTTTAGTGAAGGCTTTTGCTAAGCTCGACCAAAAAGGACTAGAGGGACAAGACCTGATAGAGCAGGAAAAAGAAGTGTTTTCTTGGTTAGCTAGCCTTAAGAATTAGGCAGAGCAGAACGTTGGGGGAGGCTACCTCCTTCGCGCTAAGTGTTCCTATTGGGAAAGGCGCTCGGCGATACTCTATCCTACGCCGGTAGGCATTCCTATTGGGACCACGGCTTCGGCGATACTCTCCACCGGAGACTATCGTCACCGAAGCAGAATAAGGAACACCGACTTGAAGAAGTGGTAGTCTCGGAATTGATTGAAAAGAGAGAAGGCAAAGAGTATGAAAAAATTATTATCTCTGTTTATCCTGGTGGCGCTGGCATTTAGCCTCACAGGGTGTGGTGGAGGAAAACCTACAACAACCCCTGAAGGACCAGAGAAGGAACAAAAGACGGTCGCAATTTTGACTCCTTATTTATCGTCCGTTACTACAAATGAAATGGTCGAAAACTTGAAAACCCAAGTAGCTGAGCGTGATTTGAAAGCTAATGTCGTAGATACCAAAGGGGACTTTGCTCAACTGGCAAGCCGGATGGAGGATCTGATCTCGAGCAAAGTAAATGCTATCGTGCTTGTGAGCACAGATCCGAATCAATTGAAGGATCAAATTAAGAATGCACAAGAAAAGGGGATTCCGGTCTTTGGGTGTGATTCCGGTTATATCGAAGGAATGACTATGAATGCAACCAGCGACAACCAAGCAATGGCCCAGATGATTACAGAATATCTCTTTACAACGATGAACAATAAAGGGAACCTCGTAGTTCTCACGCACAGACCACATCCTGGAGTGCTGAAAAGAACTCAGGAGCTTGATGTGCTTCTCCAGAAAACAACCGAGATCAAAATCGTTACAGAACAACAAGTCCAAGTTCCTGGACCGATCGAAAGCGCTCGTCAACAGATGGAAAATTTATTGCTGGCCAACAAAACCGAAGAATCATTGACAGCAGTTTGGGCTGGTTGGGATGAGCCTGCTATTGGAGCTTCCCAGGCCATTGAGGCAGCAGGACGGAAAAACATCGTGGTTGTTGGCATAGACGGGACCAGCCAAGCGATTGATATGATTAAAAAAGGTTCGCCATTGATTGCTACGGTCAAACAGAATTTTCCTGGCATGGCTGAAATAGTGGCCAACCAGATAGATTTTGTTTTCCAAGGCAAACAGGTAGAAGGTACGGAACTTTATGCACCCGCTACGTTGATAACGAAAGAGAATGCAGGGAAGTGATCAGTGGATGTCGCTACTGCAGGTGAGAAACTTAGATAAGACGTTTGGCAAAAACTATGCACTTTCTGGCGTATCTTTAACTATTGAAGCGGGTGAAATACACGCGCTGGTTGGAGAAAATGGTGCCGGAAAGTCTACCTTCATTAAGTTAATAACTGGAGTTTATCAGCCTGACGGAGGGGATATTTTCTGGCAAGGGGAAAAGGTGGACATAAGAAATCCGCGGAATGCCCGTGACTTGGGAATCAGCGTCATTCACCAAGATCGTCATCTTGTGCCTTATTTTACGGGTCTGGAAAACCTATATCTTGGAGCCGATTATCCCAAACGGAAATTGTGGCTCGGTATTCGCTGGGACATAATGCGTGAAGAAGCTGAAAAGCTAAAAGTCCAATTAGGCATAGAGGTTCCCTTGGAAAAACAGGCTCAGGATATGTCGCCAACGGAACGTACTTTATTGGAGATTCTGAGGGCAGTAAGGATCGGATGCAAACTTCTTTTTCTGGATGAGCCGACGGCATCGTTAACTGACCAGGAAACTGAAATGTTGTTTCGTTTGCTTTTTTGCCTAAAATCCCAGGGAACCGCCATCATCTATGTTTCCCATCGTTTGGATGAAGTTTTTCGGCTTGCTGAGCGAATCACGGTGCTTCGTAATGGTCAACTGGCGGGGACAGTAATTAAGGACGATGTTAACAAAGACAGCTTGATCAAGCTCATGGCTGGTCGAGAGATATTATCCAGTGACGTGAAAAAAGAAGCAGAGGTTAATTCGGAACCCTTCGTTTTGGAGGTAAAAGGTTTAAGAACAGTCGACAAGAGAGTAAAAGAAGCTGCCTTCTCCGTTCGCAAGGGGGAAATAGTGGGTGTTTTTGGCTTAGCAGGCGCGGGACGGACCGAACTCCTAGAGGCGATCTACGGAATTAGGCCGAAATGCAGGGGGGAAATAACGATCAACGGGAAGGATTTATCCAAACCTTCCCCCGCGGTTTCTTTGCAAGAAGGAATTGTACTTATTCCTGAGGATCGCCGAGGACAGGCTTTGATCATGGATATGTCTATTCGTGAAAATATTACCTTGCCTGTTCTTAAAAATTACACGGCGAGAGGAATCATCGCTCATACTAAAGAACTTAGAGATACGGAAGACTGTATTACTGAACTGAAAATAAAAGCTAATGGGGCAGGGCAAGCTGTTCAAGCCCTGAGTGGAGGAAATCAACAAAAGGTGGTTTTTGCCAGAGCTTTAATGTCCCGTCCGGGATTGTTCTTGTGTGACGAACCGACCCAAGGCGTCGATGTGATGACTCGCAGTGAAATTCATCGTTTACTGAGAAATCAGGCCGAACAAGGTGGGGCAGTTGTGTATGTATCATCGGATTTGGAAGAAATGTTAGAAGTGGCTCATCGTCTGGTAATTATGCATGACGGAGAAACGATCACGGAATTTGCGACCAAGGGATTGACACAGGAATCTGTACTGCAGTGTTGTTATTATCCAAGAAAGGAGAGTGAGCCTTCAATTGAAGGAGAAGGGTAAACCAAATTGGCTTCAGCTACTTCGCGTGTATGGAACGGTTATCGCGGCAATTTTAATTGTAATCGGATTCAGTGTTTTAAGCCCCGCTTCTTTTGCAACCTGGGACAATGCGGTTAATATCAGTCGCCAAATTTCCTTTCTTGTTATTATTGCTGTAGGAGCTACCTTGGTGATGGCTATTGGGGAATTTGACCTTTCCGTAGGTGCTATGGCCAGCTTTGGGGGGGTTTTTTCTGCTAAATTGGCGGTTCAGGGGTTGCCTTTTTGGGCAGTATTCCTCATCCCCTTAGGGGTTGCTTTTGCCATAGGGTTTATTAACGGTTGGATTGTGACTCGTTTTAGAGTGTTGTCGTTTATTACAACTATGGCCATGGGAACGATATTAGGAGGTTTTACTTTCTGGTTTACGGGAGGGACCACCATCTTCGAGAATATTCCAGAATCGTTTCGCTATTTGGGTCAGTCAGAATGGCTTGGGATTCCTGTACTTTCATTTGTGATGATTTTGTTGACGGTTATATTTTGGTTCGTAATGGCAAACACTGCTTTTGGACGTCGTTTGTATGCGTTGGGAGGGAATGAAGCAGCCTCGCGAATTGCGGGGATTAATGTGCATGCCAATAAAAATTTGGCCTTTGCCATATGTGCCGCTCTGGCTGCTTTAGCTGGGATCTTAATGGCTTCTCGCTTAGGTTCGGCTCATCCCACCGGTGGAAACGGCCTGTTTTTACCGGCTTATGCTGCAGCCTTTTTAGGAATGACCACGTTTAAAGAAGGAGTGCCGAATATCTGGGGGACCTTTGTAGGTGCCGCCATCATAGGGATATTAGCGAATGGACTAACGATTCTTGAAGTGCCAACGTTTATGCAGGATGTTATAACTGGAGTCATTGTGATTTCTGCGGTGATCTTGCAAAAACTTGGGAGAAAGTGAACAAAAAAACATTCCAAGGGCTGACCGCCACTTATTTCACTTGGGAAAGGGAAGATAAGTGGCGGTCAGTTCGGATAAACGTAGGAGGTGATTATATGCAGTATATTGCCTCGTTCGATATTGGTACAACGAATGCCAAGGGAATTCTTGTCTCTCAGGACGGAGTAATTCATGGGGAAATGACAAAACCTATTCATACTTACCACGAAGGGAACAGGGTTGAGCAGGAGCCGGAAGAGTGGTGGCAAGCTGTCAGAGAGATCGCTCAGGATTGGTGGGAAAGTGGGTTCCCGGCGGAAAAAATTCAAGCAATTACGTTGAGTGGACAGATGGAGGACTGCATCCCAATCGATGGTAAGGGTAATCCGGTTAGACGAGCGATTCTTTATTCGGATTCCCGCGCCGAGTCAGAGGCTAAACAAATCTTAGAGCGCTTTGGAGAAGAAGCGATTCGGCAAAAAACTGGAAACCATATCGATGGACAGATGACATTTCCAAAAATGGTCTGGCTTCGAGAAAATGAGCCCGATTATTTTTCTAAAACAGAGTGTTTCTTGATTAGTGCTAAGGACTATGTCATCCGCCAATTGACTGGTCGAAGTGTCACAGATCCTACTTCAGCGGCCACTGCAGGAATGATGAATTTACTTGATCGATCATGGCTAAGCACATGGCTTAACTCGTTTGGGTTAGTGACATCCTATCTCCCCGAACTATTAGGTCCTGATGAAATTGCGGGTTATGTAATGGAAGAGGCTTCTTCATTGACCGGATTCAAGATTGGAACCCCGGTGTTATGTGGAATTGGAGATGCTGGGGCAACGACGTTGGGGGCAGGGGTAACCGAGATTGGGGAGATGTATGCTTATTTGGGGACAACCGGCTGGGTTGCCTTGCCTACAGCTGCCGTCAGTCGGGTTGGCAATGGAGTATTCCATTTGGCTCATGCGCCCAAAGATGTAATGATTGCCATTGCTCCATTACTCAATGCGGGAAATGTTCACCACTGGGCGTTGTCCGTGTTTGGGGACCCTAATCGATCGGAGGGCAAAGAGGGGTTTGCTTATTTGGAAGAGATTATGGCCAATACTGACCCGAGTACTAGGAGGGTTGTTTTTTTACCCTATTTGCATGGTGAACGCTGTCCGATCCAAGACCCGGATGCCAGTGGATCTTTTATTGGTCTTAAATCGACAACCAAGCGAGGAGAAATGTGTGCGGCTGTTCTAGAAGGGGTTGCCATGGCGATCCGTCAAGTCATGGAGCTTCTCTTGGGCGAAAAAGAAATTCGGCGAATCACCTTGATCGGCGGCGGGAGTAGAAGTCGTGTTTGGAACCAGATAATAGCGGATGTATGTCATTGTAACGTGGTTGTTCCCAAGGATTCAGAATTTCTCCCGGCTTTGGGGGCAGCAGCGGCGGGTTATGTTCGCTTGGGTTGGGCTAATAGCTATACAGACTTCTCTAAAAGATTCCTTTCTCTGAGGGAAGGAGAGGAGTATTCGCCTAATGCAAAGAATGCCTCCGCTTATGACAAACTGTATTGTAACTATCTGCGGATTTATTCGGCAGTACAAGCATTAGATAAAGACGGATGTTAACAGAGAAATGAGTCTTATAAGTTGTTATGCAAAAAAACCCAGCTTTGCTGGGGCTTTTTGCATGTTGCTATGTGTTGGATTTCAGCTCCGGTTATTTTTTCATTATCGGAACTTGTAATTCCGTAAGCCAATCATTTTCGTCTTCTTTATTCCAAATTCCATCAATATATGATTCCCTTGGGTTATCGTTTGCTAGAAAACCATTTTCTTCAATCCATTTATACAGATGAGCATATGCATTACCAATACTGCTATAGGGACCTTTGTGATAAACACAGGCAGCGCTGGGTACTTTCTCAATTTTTTTGAACTTAATTGTTTTGGTGTCTTTTCCCCAAGAAGTTACAGCCTCGCAGAATTCAACATCAATATTTTTCTCTTTATACTCGCCGTCATGGTAAATTATGAAACAATACTCTGGAACAGTGCATTTTATCTCTGGATTCGATTTTTTAACCTCTTCGCCAATCTTGGGAATGATCTCGAAGTAGTAGTTATAGTCAGGTATTACCATACGTCTAGAAAAGACAATAACTTCCGGCAATTCTTTCGACACAACTTCATAATTCATATTAAAATCCTCCTTCATTTTTGCAAGATAATGCGTTATTTGACCTAGTTGCCGCTGACTTTCGTCGATGCTTGCTTTCAGCTCTTGTTCTCTTTGTTCGAAAATTTTGATGCTATTTTGACCTTGCTGTATAGCTGAAATTTCATCGATCGAAAAGCCTATCTGCCGAAGTGCGATGATTTTGTGTAATAAGGGCAACTGATCTGAGGTGTAATACCGATAGCTGTTCTCTTCATCCACAAAAGCAGGTTTAAGCAAGCCAATTTCGTCATAATACCTTAGAGTTTTGATAGTGACTTTGTTGATCTTCGAAAACGTTCCTATTCGATACACAATGATCTCCCCTTACACATTATCTTTGCTGATTTCAAATATAAATGCTCCCCTAACAGGAGAGTCAAGAGATGAATAGAGAATTTATTCAGAGTTTGGTTTAGATGCACCTAAGCAGTGTTAATTAGGGATAATTCTTCTCAACGTTATAAATAGTTAATAATTTGTTAATAAACTGTTTAGAGAAAGTCAATAGGCTTAGTCTAGAATATATCTAGGAAAGCTGTGAGAATTTTTGTTTTAGTGATATTCAATTTATCCTAAATAAGAAAAGCTTAAGAGTTCAAGCGAAAATGAAGTATGAAATCAGAATTCTGCGTCTAAATAATATAAGACTAGTTAGTAACTCTTATTGCGCTCTAGGCTAAAAATAGGTGTATTTGCTATTGCCAATTTTAGAATAGTTGAGGTGTATAATGGATTTAGTTATCGAAACAGTAGATTTATGGAAGGCATATAAGTTAGGGACTGTAGAAGTAGAAGTTTTGAAGGATATTAATGTACATATTCACAAGGGAGAGTTTGTTTCGATTATGGGACCATCCGGTTCAGGTAAAAGTACTCTTTTATATTTAATTGGTGGGCTTGATAAACCAACCTCGGGCTGCATTAGGGTAAATGGTCAAGAGATTTCCAAGATGAAGGATAAAGATGAAAGCTCGATGCGGAGAAGAGAAATAGGTTTTGTATTCCAATTTTACAATCTCATACCTAATTTAAGCGTTGAAGAAAACATTTTACTTCCTGTTCTGCTGGACGGGAAAAAAATTAAGAACTATAAAGATAAGCTAAAACAGATTTTAGATATAGTAGGTTTATCTGATAGAAGAAACCATACTCCAAAAGAATTATCAGGGGGTCAGCAACAAAGAGTGGCAATTGCCAGAGCACTAATTAATGAGCCTGAGATTATTTTAGCAGATGAACCCATAGGAAATCTTGACTCGAAAACCGGAACTGAGGTTATGGAACTTCTAAAAACAATTAATATGGAAAAAGGAAGAACTATTGTCCAGGTAACCCACTCAAAGGAGGCCGCAGATTACGGCCAAAGAATCATTAACTTAAAAGACGGGAAGGTATGTCAATTATGAAAAAGGTATTATTTATAGGACTTATCGGGATATTCTTATTAATTATATCAGGGTGCAGTAAAGAAACTGATAAAACTAACGATGAAAATGTTACCCAAGTTGAAACAAAGCAGGTAATAGAAGCTTTTGGTACGGTTAAGTCAACAGAGGTGAAAAATATAACGATCGATTTTTTGGCACAAGTTACTAAGATTAATGTTATTGAAGGGCAAAGTGTAAAACAGGGAGATGTTTTACTTAGCATAGACTCTCAAAACTATCTAACAGAAATCCGTAACAAGGAACTTGATTTAGGGACTTTGCAAATAGAATTAGCGGGTTTAAATAAGGATTATGAGGTGGAAAAGAGCAGGCTGGAAAATAACTCTGACCCTGAGATCATGAAATATATAAATGATAAGAAACATGCCGAGGATTTATTGAATAGAGCTCAAGAGGATTTAACAGCTAGAGAAGCACTTTATAATGCTGGCGCAATGTCCCAAAGTGAGCTTAATGGGTTTAAGGAAACTGTCAATGAAAAGAAAAAATCTGTCCAAGATGCTGTTTTTTCCGAGGAAACCACCCGGAAGAAAATTCAAGATGAGCTTGATCAGCTTAAAACATCAATAGATCTGAAAAGTCCCAGAGTTACCTCCCTGGAGCTTGATATCAAAGCTATGCAGGAAAAAATGAACAAAAGCTACATAAGCCGCAATGATATTCTGACAGATGTTCCAAATGGGGTGGTATCCGAAATTGGTTGCGTTCAAGGGGATACAATTACTGACCCGGAGAAAAAACTTTTGAGTATCCTGAATAAGGACCGTTTAGTGGTAGAGGCAAATGTAGCTGAAGAATTTATCAAGGATGTTAAGATAGGAGCGGAAGTTACAATAATCCCTCAAGCAGATAAATCACGGAATTACCAAGGGAAAGTTTTGTTCATTGCTGACAAAGCGGTTCTGAAGAACAATGAGACCATAATACCTGTTCGGATATCGATTGAAAATCCAGACAGCTTTTTGCTTCCAGAGTTTAATGTTGATGTCAAAATAAACTTTGAAAACGTTAAAGAAGAGTTAGCGTATAATTTGACAGTTACAACAGGGAAACTTTAGGAGTGATGAAATGGGCATAATCACCAAGTTCATAGTTAAAGGTATTTGTGAAAAAAAGTTACGTTCATTTCTGATAATCTTGGCAATCGTGCTTTCCTCGGGAGTGTTTTTCGCTTCAATTGCTATTTCCGGAAGTCTAGAACAAATGATTATTAAAGGGATTCGAGATTCAATTGGAAATGCGGATATTATAATCACCCCAAGCGAAAAATCCTCCTCCCCGTATTTCTATATGGATAAAGCGGAGTTATATAAAAATCGTGCGGAATACATTATTGGGGAGCTTCAGGAAAACGCAGTTTATAAACCAAACAGGAATGAAGAAATCAGTATTAACATGACAGGAGCATCTATCGAAGACGTTCAAAAAATGAACCCATTTACAATTAAGCAGCAGTATAATCTATATCCTTTTGAAGGCAGAAAAATCATTATTGGAGAATCAGCCGCAGAGAAGTATCAGTTGAAGGCCGGAGACAGCCTGGATCTGGAATTTGGACAAGGTGGGACTACATCCAGACAGAGGTTTACAATATGTGGAATAGCTTCCTCAACAGGATTATTTAAGGGGAATACAAAATCAGCTTCTGCCATAGTACCCAGGGACTTTTTGAGTAATTACAACAATGCGCGAGGCAAGGTAGGGTCTATCTATATCAAGCTGCTTAAGCCTGAAGACAAACAGGAAATGATTGAGCTGTTGTCCGATGACTATAACAATTACAAGGTATTTGAACTTTTTCCTCTTGAAGAAATAAAGCAGGAAACCATGATGATATCCGCAGTATTTCTCATGCTGTCATCCATCGTTTTTTTTATGAGCATATTCATTATTTACTCCTCATTCAAAGTTATTACGACAGAAAAGCTACCAATAATAGGGACCTTTAGAAGTATTGGTGCTACAAAAAGAATGACAAACTATTTATTATTAGGAGAAAGTATTATATATGGTATTGTCGGTGGGCTTTTGGGATGTGGTGTAGGAGTAGGAATCTTATATCTTATGTCTTATGCCTTAAGCAAAATGGTCAATGGCTCTGAGGGAATGGAATTTAATGCTACAGTTCAATTTTCAGGAGTTAATTTTGTAATGGCTTTTTTAATGGCCATAATTCTTTGCTTCGTAAGCTCCATCATTCCTATCTTAAAAGTATCAAAAATTCCGATCAAGGATATTGTTTTAAACTCTGTGCAAAAAAATGCAAAACAAAGAAGGCTTTGGACCATACTTGGGATAGTTTTTATGGTCATTGCGTTTATTTCTTCCCTCATAGATTCGGACAACTTAAGGCCTATTTTGGGCAGCGTAGGAATGCTAATGACCCTTACTGCCATCGTAATGCTTGTACCTAATCTTACTTCAGCTTTTGTCAGAGTCTTTGAAACGTTATATGTCTTTGTTTTTGGGAACATAGGGATTCTTGCCGCCAAGAATTTGCGCGAGAATCAAAATATCATTAATAACATATCGATGCTCGCTATAGGTATAGCCTGCTTACTTTTGATCAATACCGCCAGTTATGATAATGTCATAAGCATAACAGATCAGTTTAAAAATGTTTCATATGATATTGAAATGTATACGAACAAAGCGGATAGAAATATCGAGAACAGGTTGCTTAGTATTGATGGAGTGAAAGAAGTCTATGGGGATTATGAAGCTTACAGAGTAGAAATCGCCGATAAAAATGATAGGATATCTCGCATAAAAGGGGTAGATAAAAACAAGATTTTAAATTTCTGGAACATCAATATGGACGGGGATATTCAAGCTGAATTTGAACGACTTGATGAAGGACGTAATATATTAATAACCAACACTTTGAAGGAAAAGCTTAATTTGAATGAAGGAGATCTGATCAAACTCAAAATGAAAAGCGGCGAAAAAGATTATACGGTGATTGGCTTTTTTGATGATTTTGCTACGAATAAAAACATTGGCTTAGTATCTCAAAGATTTTTAAAAGCAGATATGCAACTCAAGTATTATTCTGATATTTTTATAAAGACGTCTCAAAATCCGAAGGATGTGCTGAAGAAAATTGAAACGGAATTTATAAGACTTAAGCCCTACCTGGTCACAAAAAACGAACTTCAGGAAGAATACATGAGTTCCAATCAACAAGTCACTTTACTTATGTCGGGCTTTTCAGTTTTAGCAATCATCATCGGAGTTTTTGGAGTCCTGAACAATCTCCTGATAAGCTTTCTCGTACGTAAGCGTTCCCTTGCCGTATTTCGATCTATGGGAATGAGCAAGGTTCAAACTGTCAAGATGATTTTTATTGAAGCAATTACAGGGGGAGCGATAGGCGGATTACTAGGGGTTATGGCGGGAACCTTAATGATCGTTATCTTGGCCGGAACAAACAATTCTAAGGACATACATTTCCCTTTTAGTTCATATATAATTTATGTCCTGGCAGGTGTAACCCTAATGCTTATGGCATCGATAATTCCGGCCTTAAAATCCTCAAAGCTTGATATAGTATCATCGATAAAGCTTGAGTGAACTCGTTAGCTAAAGCTGAACATAGATAAACTGGGAAGCAAAGAAAAATGCAATCTTATCCGAAATTCGCTATGCATAGTGAACTTTAAGAAACAAGGTATTGAATAAGGAGAGATCAGAGCAATGTTATTAATTGAGATCATGAAGGCAGTTATTCTTGGGATTGTCGAGGGAGTCACTGAGTGGTTACCTATCAGTAGTACTGGGCATATGATTTTAGTTGACCAGTTTATACAGCTCAATATGAGTGAAGCGTTTAAAGAAATGTTTTTCGTTGTTATTCAGCTTGGTGCAATCATCTCTGTTGTAGTTTTGTACTGGAACAAGTTGGTCCCTGTGTCTTTTCAAAAGAAGTTAGCGGTAAAAAAAGATACTTTAGTACTGTGGTTGAAAATTCTTACAGCCTGTATCCCAGCGGCAATCATTGGACTTTTGTATGACGATCAAATTGATGCACAGTTCTATAACTATCAGACTGTTGCGGTCACTTTAATTCTGTATGGAATATTGTTTATCGTAATCGAGAGCCGAAACAAGAATTTAAGGCCAAGGATCAATAATCTTTCGCAAATTACCTATAAAACTGCAATGCTCATAGGAGTATTTCAAGTTTTAGCATTAATCCCCGGCACATCTCGTTCAGGCGCTACAATACTTGGTGCTATATTAATAGGCACTTCTAGAACGGTTGCAGCAGAATTTACATTCTTTTTAGCTATTCCTATTATGTTTGGTGCAAGCTTGATAAAAATATTAAAATTTGGTTTTGTGTTTACAAATAGTGAAATTTTGATTTTATTAACGGGTATGATAGTTGCTTATATAGTATCAATTTTATCAATTAAATTTTTGGTAGGATATATCCAAAAGCATGACTTTAAGGTGTTCGGTTGGTATAGAATTATATTAGGAATTATATTAGCGTTATATTTTTTGGTTAAGAGTTAGATAAAGTTACAATAATGAGCTTTGGCCTTACATTAGCTACAGATACCTTATGCTGTATGTGGCTTATATGATCGAGGTTATATGATCAAATAACAACAACATTAAAAATAATAGTTGACAGAACAAGCTAAAGGATGTATTCTAACAAAGCGCCAAAACGACGCACAATGACTGAATAGCTACGGGGGTAAAACCTTCGAACCTTTCAATCGAAACAATACAAATTAGTTATTGACAACAAGAGTTGAAAATGCTAAGATGTGCATCCGGCCAAAAAGTTGGCAGAATCTAAACGGTCATAAAACAGGAAGTTAATACTTTGTGCAACTTGATCGAAAGGTTTGAAATTAGTTATTGACAACGCAAGTTGGAAATGCTAAGATACAACTCCGGCCTAAACAGCCAAAGAAAATGATGGTCTTTGAAAAC